>NZ_JBGLYS010000001.1:0-543552 GCF_047304155.1 Rhizobium sp. Rhizsp42
CGTCTCCGCGTTATCAAACGCGGGGAGTGTGACACTCTAACTTTGCTAAATTAGGACATTCTAACTTTGCGGCTACACACAGTTATCGCATAAGATAGATTATGGAACATCTGGGCGGTTTGGTGCGTGTTGCATTTCGTGCCCAAACCGCTTTTTCCTCGACTGTGGAAAACGGCCTATCTTGCGGTTTCCGCTGTTGCGTTCTCTTGCGCCGATGGCATGTTTGCACTCGTTGCAAATATGCGAGCCTTCATGCCAGTTATCAATATCCGAAGTGAAGAGCTACCACCGGCCGCACGCGGCCTCATCATTGTCAACTCGCTTGGCCTACCACGGTTCTGGGCAACCATATGGAGCGACATCCTGAACCCAAGACTGGAGCCGTCGAGCCGCCAGAAATATTTGACGGCCATCGACCGTCTCTACGAGGCAGTCTCCGAACAACATGGTGTCGATTGTCTGGACCGCCTCATTGCTGATGCTGATGGCGATGCCTTGGAAGAATGTCTCCTTGGCTTCTTCGCTCAGCTCAGAAACGAGGCAGTCATCGAAAATGCGGACAAGTCGTCTACTTGGAAGTTTGCGCTCGACTTCGCGACGGAAATGCTTCGCCAGGCCGGTAGCACGGCCGGTACGCGGGCGAACGAAATCCAGGCAAAGGTACATCGCCTTGAGACCTTCTACCGCAACCTAGTTCCGAACCCCCAGAAGCCGCCGCCGCCGATCCGGGCACTTCCGCCGCTCGTAATCGAGGACCTGTACGAAATCTTCAGGCCGGATTCGACGCGAAACCCCTTCAAGACTGAAGCGCTGCGCTGGCGCAACCTCTTGGTCTTCATGTTGCTGTTGCGCCTTGGGCTTCGGCGTGGTGAAGGCGCGTTGCTGTACGCTTCCTCGTTTAAGGAGGACTTCGATCCAGTCGCTCGCAAGACCGTTCACTGGTTGGATGTCGAGGAAGTCGATGATCCGGACCCACGGTACGAACAGCCTGGACTGAAGACGGAGACCTCGCGACGCCAGCTTCCGTTACAGGAAGAGATCGTTGAACTCGTCAGGTTCTACATCCGCAACTATCGCGGACGGGTAAACCACCCACACCTTCTGATCTCTCAAAAAGGCCTGCCACTTTCGCTGCGATCCCTCAGTGAAATCTTCGAGGTTGCGACGAAGGCGCTGTCCGACGAAGCTAAGCAGTCTCTGAAAAAGCAAGGACTTAAAGGCGTCTCTTGTCACGATCTCCGCCATACATCCGCTGTCGTTAGGATGCGTCGGTATCAGGACACGGGCAATGATCTGGACAAGGCTCAGGAGAAGCTGCGGACATTTTTTGGGTGGTCGAAGAAGTCGGATATGCCGCGCCTCTATGCCAAGGCCTACTTCGAAACCAGCCTGGACGAAGTCTGGGGCGAAAAATTTGACCACTTTGTGGATGCTCTTCGACGCACTGTTCCGGAGACATCCCATTGAAAGCCGCCGTCACGCATCAGAACGACCGCCTCGCCGCCGCTATTGATCGCCTGACATCGAGATTGCCGCCGCTGCCTGCGGTGGTTAAATACTATGATGATTTTGCGAACGAGATATGCTCCGTCCGAGACCTATCCGAAACCGACCAAGTCTTCCTTGCCGTGGACGGCCGCCAGCATTCAATATCGTTCCATGCGTTTGGTCCCGCAACGCAGGTAATGAAACATGTGTTCGCCGAATGGCTTGGCGAACACGACCTTCACTACGTGACGATCCTGTTTGGCAGCACCCTGAGCTATCTCGCACGTCGCGGCGTCCCCTCTCTCATCGAGCTATTGGTGTCACAGCCATTCGATGCTCGATCCCATTGGAACACATTCGTTCTTGCAGAGGTAAGCGCCAGAGAAAGCTACTCGCTAAGAGCCATTCTTCATTCCCTCTGTCGGCTCAACATTGGTCATTGGACGCCCACGGCGGCATCGATCATTCGAGCTCTGAAGAGCCCAAAGACCGACAAGTATCGCGTCGTTCGCATCGGTGATTGCTTCCTGCCACTGGATCACCAAAGCCTGATTGTCGACCACATCGATGCGATGTGCGCCGCGCTATCGAATGATCCCCAGTCGATTGATGACGAAGCGTTGCGGGACGTGTGCATCTTGGTCACGTCATACCAGTATGCCTTCCGTCCGGGTCAGATAGCACGGATCGAGACGGCCGATGTTCGGCTGTACTCGACTGGTGCGGTGCATGTGGCGGTCACCCGGATCAAGCAGAAGGATCACCGCAAGCGCATTCGAGAAACCCGGCGGATCAAGCGAGAGTGGGGGCCGCTCTTCAATGAGTTCGTGAAGCGCCGGGACGCAGGAAGCGTCATGATAGAGGAGGGCGTGCCCCCTCGCCTCCTCTTCGGCCTCACACCGTCCGGTGTTAGCCGGGTCATTCTTGAGCTTACGTCGGACTTGACAGGAGAAGCCTGGTCTCCAACTAACCTGAGACATACGGCGGCGCAACGCCTCGCGGACGGCGGCATCTCGCACGCCGGTCTGTCGGAGTTCATGGGACACTCCAGCGACCGCGTAGCCAACGTCTACTTCGACGCATCTCCACCACAGGCCAAGCGTATCAATGATGCGCTTGCGATCTCACCAATCTACAAAAACGTAGCCAAGATTGCGACGACGAGGACCATCGACAAGGAAATGCTTCTGGGCCTCCCGGCCGAGAAGCAGATCGGGGGCGTGCCTCACGGGATTCCTATTGCGGGGATAGGAGGTTGCAACCTGGGTCAAAACCTCTGCATGAAGAACCCGGTGGTAGCTTGCTACACCTGCTCCCAGTTCATGCCGCTCAATGATCCTGAAATCCATCAGGACGTCGTGGAGAGCCTTCGCCCGGTCGTTACTGAGTTCGCCGCCGTATCCCGCAACAACCAGCAATCGCCCGCTTACGCTCAGTTGAAGAGCACCCTCGACGCCGCAAGACGTGTTGCCGAGGAACTGAAATCCGATGGTGAGGAAGAGGTATGAATCCATTCTATGCCGAATTTATCACCACGGCAAAGAGGCTGGCCGAAGAGCGCGGCCTGAGCTGGAACCTGGTCTTTGACGGTGATGGCAAGGTCAGCAAGGAGACAAGGTGGAACCTGACGGAGCTGAGGGGCGGGCTCTCCAAACCGGTCCAATGGCTCGGGCAGGTCGGGGTCGACACCGCGCCGTTCGAGAAACTAAACGAGATCAGAGTCGAAATGGGGCAAGGTCTCCTGCTGCCAAAGCCCATGTCGCCTCACTGGCTGGACTTCTTCCAGGCCGTTTTGATCCACCAGCTCCTCCTTGGTCAGACGAAGCCCGGAAGCGCCGTTCAAGTGGGCGTTGGCATTCGACGGCTGGCACCTGCAGCAGAGGATTCTCCGCCCTGGGCAGTTACCCCTGATCAAATCCAGCAGGCCTATAACGCCGTTCTTCGGTCATCGGAATCCGGCAAGCAAGCGCTCGACTTCGTGACGATGGTCAGGAACGTCATCGACAAGCAGAAGCTTGCCGATATCCCTGCTCTGGCCCGGTTCTGTCAGCCATATGCCAGCAAGGAAGCATTGACAGCGCAGCAGCGGGCCGATGCGGTTAAGGACCGTCAAAACGCTCATGGTGGCCGCAAGAGCCTTAGGCGCAGCCTGGCTGAACGGAAGTCGGCGTCGAAGCTTCCGGATGAGAAGGCCTTCTGGGAACTGGTGCGGATTGTCTTCACCGAGACGCCCCTGTCCTTCTCGGATGCGATCCGGTTTGCGGCATTCAAGGTTCAGATCATCATGGGCTTCCGGATCGGAGAGGCGGCCCTACTACCGTTGGATTGGAAACGTTGGCGCGAATATCTGGACGCCGACGGCCGACCGGCCGGAGAGCATGGTGGGCTCTCCCGCTCGCTGATCATCAGGTACTTCGCCGAAAAGCAGGAAGAGGACGACCTCGCCGAGGGCTTGGCCCTTTACGAGAACATCCAGCACGTCCCACCGATGTTCGAGGAAATTTTGGTAGAGACGCTCGACCACATCGCCACCATCACCGCCCCGCTGCGGGAGCGATTGAAACGGCAGGCCGAGACGGGCCGTATCTTTCCCGAATATGCCGAGGACGCGCTCGTTCCCGCGTGGGAGATGTATGTCCGCATGACAGGAAATGCCGTCTTCTCGGACGTAGAGGTTCCGCCGGAGCTGATCCGGCAATACCGCGAGAGCTACGATCCCCAGTTACTCCAGGATATGCGCGAAATCCACTTGCAGGGGCGTCCCAAAGGCCTGCCCCAATATTGGTTCCGTGGAGAACTAGCTTCAGTGCCTATAAGGGACGCCTTCGGTAATCCCATGATCGGTAACGTTAAGTGGCGCGAGGCGCTGGTGCGCGTAGGTGACGTAGAGAGTTATGTCCACGAACATATCGGGACGAAGGTGTCGGACACGACACCGACCATTCTCACGGATGGTTCCAAGTTCTATCCTCATGAACTCTTGTTCTTGATGCCGATCAGAAACCTCATCGAGGGGCGCAACAACGGCCTTCTCGACATAACTATGTACTCGGCCGTCGGCATTCTGGACAAAGGCCCGCTGAACGGCTCCTTGAGCGGCAAGGCAAGCGGCGAAACCCTCTTCCAGCGTTACGGCCAGACCGCCGAGGATCGTGCGCTGACGCTGACCTCTCATTCCTTGCGGCACCTGCAGAACACAGAGCTGTTCCGTCTAGGGGTCGCCGACACGATGATCACCAAGAAGTTCGGCCGCCGTAGCGTCCAGCAGAGCTACGAGTACGATCACCGAAGCCTTCATGAGGATATCGAACATATCGACGTTCCTCCGGAAGCCGAAGATTCTCTCGGCGACAAGGCGCTTCAGGTCTACAAGATGATCGCCGCCAACAAGGTGCGTGGACCTATCGTCGACGAGTTCCGGCGTGTCCAACGCGAGTATGGCGACGACGCAGCCTTCGACTACCTCAATGCAGAGGCCGACGGCCTCCACGTCACTCCCTACGGGCTATGCGTGAACAGCTTCACCAGCGATCCTTGTCCGAAACACCTTGAATGCTTCAACGGCTGCCTCCATCTGGCCCGGACCGACGTCGTAGAGGAGCACGATCATCTCGAAAAGCTGCGTGACCGATTTGCGAAGATCATCATCCAGTTGGAATCCGTGCCAGAAGGCCGTCGATATGCCGGATGGGCGAACCAGATCGCCCACGCGCGTATCCGCTACGAGAACATCGGCAAGGCGCTCACGACAGAGCCCGGTGAACGTCCCTTCCCCGATGGCACGGACTTGTCCGTGACGCCCGAGCAGAAGTTCGGCAACACCATCATCGACACCATGAGCCGCCTGAGAGACCTCGATGATTGATAAGAACGCCCGTCTTGAGGAATTGCTTGAGGCGATGATCGCCGAAAACGAAACCATCACAGCAAGGGCTATCGTCCGGCGGAGCGGGGACGTCTTCAAGAACGCTACCGACATCACCCGGAATGTCGACCGTCGTGCCAAGTTTGAGGCAGCGCAGCTCAGACAGGAGACGATACGGGCTGCCATCGACCGGAGCAGCAAGAAGTCCCGCTCCGAACTGGAGCGGCTTGTCGAGGTGAAGAATGATGACATCGGTCAGCTCAAGGCCGACCGGGAGCTGCTGATCTCATCCCACCGCATGATGATCCATGCTGTTGCTCAAATGGGCGGACGCTCTAAATGGAAGCAGTTCTTCGAGGAGTACGACGTAGCTATCAACAAGCTTCATAGCATGGATGCGATCCCAACCGGTGAAGTCGTAACCCTTCCGCCGAGGAAATCCTGATGGCGCGAGGAACGGGTAAGAGCGGCGTCGAGGTCGCTCAAGAACATGTCGATGCCCTGGAAGCGTATCTGGAGAACCTCGGTGACCAGCCGCTGCCCCGTTACGGCGGCGTCGAGCTGAACAAGAGTGCCATCGCCAAGGCCTGCGGCTTCGACCGTCAGGTCTTCCGTAGCAATCCCCGTTGTGCCGAAATCCTGAGCAGCGCCGACGACCGTGATCGCAAGACCAACCTGACCCGCCTCGAACAGGCAGAGGCGGACCGCGAGCAGAAGGCCAAGGTCGATGGCAACCAGATGGCCTTGGAGGAAGAGAACCTTCGGCTGAAGGCGGAGAACGCCTCGCTGCGCCGCGACCTTGACCGCATGAAGCGGTTGAGCGCGGTGATCGCCGAGACTGGGAGACTTCCATGATTGGGTGTTTGAAGTCTGGTCCTCGGAGCCGCGCCGTCGTGGCCCCGACAGGCCGTGGGAGCTGGATCGCAGTGAATGAGGCACAGGGACCCGCGACGTCCCGTCGTGGGTGGCCGCAGTGAACGGAGAGCCAGAGCCCATGGCAGGGGCCAATCAACGACGGGGTGGCTCTGAGGATCAGACGTTCCTGGTCCTTGGTGAGCGTTCTGAGCAGTCTTCCTGGGAGCTGTCCATCACGTCAGTCCATGCCAGCCGGTTCGGCGACCATGTCATCATCGGCCGCGACGAGACCGAGCATCTCCGGCGTGCCCTCGTTCTTGCCAAGCGGTCGCCGCGTGATCCGGCCGTCGGCGAGACGTGGCGTATCACAGGCTCTATCCAACTCCATCCCGAGTATGGTCCGCAGCTCCATGCCGAAGTGGCCATGCCCCTTGTCACCAAAGGACGGGCTATCATTCGCCATCTGGCGACCGACAAGCGGTTCGTAAATATCGGCTGGGCGACGGCAGAGAGGGTCTGGGAGCGCTTCGGAGAGACCATCTACGACATCATCAGGGACCGCGACTTGAAGGCGCTCGCGGAGGTCGTGGGGGCGGATCGGGCAATTGCCATCGTCGACGGCTTCGGCATGCATGCTGAGGAGGTCGAAATCTTCCGCTGGCTGGACCGATATGGCGTCTCGCCTCGTGTGGCTGGTGCTGCCGCCCGCGTCTGGGGTCTTGGGGCCATCGCCCGCATCAAGGCCGATCCGTTCGGGATGACATTGCTGGAGCCGTGGAAGGACGTCGACGCGAGAGCGTTGCGGCTGGGCCTAGCCCTCGACGACCCGAGGCGGTTGACGGCCACCGTCGAGGAGGCATTGGCCATCCGCTTCCGGGCAGGGAACATGGCCTCCCCTTCCCCGGTTCTGAAGCCTCTCGTGAAACGTCTGCTCGCACCTTGGTCCGGCGATCCGGCGATTGCCATCGATCTGGCCTTGGCAAACGGTCGCGTTGTGTCGCCGTCACTTGATCTTCTTCAGTCCCGAGCCTGCCGGTTCATGGAGGAAGAGGTCGCCCGACACATCGACGAACGCATCGGCCGTGAGGTTCCGGGATTCGATGGCAAACTCGTGGTCGACGCCATGGCTAGTGTCGAGGCGGAGATCGGCTACGCTCTAACCGATGCGCAGCGCGAGGCGGTCTTCATGGCCACGACCTGCGGCGTCTGCGTGATCAGCGGCGGCGCGGGCACTGGCAAGACGACAGTCGTCCGGGCGATCCTCGCCGCCTTGGAGGCCATCCGTGACCATCTGCCAGTATCGCAGCGCCATGGCGTAGAACACCTGCAAGTGGCTCTCGCGGGCCGCGCCGTCAGGCGGATCAGCGAGGCGACAGGTCGCCCAGCGAGTACCCTATCGCGCTTGGTGCACGACATCGAGGATGCCGGTCGTCGTATCGAGGCGGGGACGGTCATCTTCGACGAATCTTCCATGCTTGATACCCCGTCGATCTACCGGGTGCTCGCCCAGTTGCCCATTGAAGTCAACCTGATCTTCATCGGCGACCCCGGCCAGCTTCCGCCCATCGGTCCCGGCCTGCCCTTCCACACCATGGTGAAGGCGGCGAGCATTCCATCGGTCACCCTCGACGTGGTTCACAGGCAGGATGACGCCACCGGCATTCCTGCCGTCGCATCCGCCGTGCGGACAGGAAAAGCGGTCGGTCTCCGGCGCTTCGATCCGAACGTCGCCCTGACACCTGGTGTCTACCTCTTCCCGGCGTCGAAAGACGACGTGGCCGCGAAGACTATAGCCGCGTTCCGCGCAATGTGCGGGCGGATTCCGGCCTATGGCAAGACGGCCGCCCTGCACGAGATGGACGTCCAGATACTCACGCAGGTGAAGAACGGCCCCGCTGGATCGAAGGACCTGAACCGCGCCATCGAAGTCGAATACATGGGCAAGCAGCCCAACGTCGAGGATTGGGGCCTCAGCCTCGGCTCGAAGATCATGTGGCTGAAGAACGATTACTCGAAGGCTCCTCAGCTCGACGCCGACGGGAAACCTGTTGTCGATAAGGTGACTGGCGATCCGATCTGTGCAGGCTTCATGAACGGCTCTCTGGGCGTCGTCACCAAGCCGCACCCCAAAGGTGCCTGGGTGCGGTTCGACGACGGCGCTGAAGACGTGATCACCACGGCCGACCTTGAGAAGCTTACCCATGGCTGGGCGATCAGCGTCCACAAGGCTCAGGGGTCGGCCTTCAAGCGGGTCATTATCCCCGTCGTCCGGTCGAAGCTGCTGGACCGGACGATGCTCTACACCGCGATAACTCGCGGCATAGAGACTGTAGTCCTCGTTGGAGACATCGATCTGATCAACGAGATCATCGAGGCCGCTCCCGCAAGCCTGCAGCGGAACACCGCTCTTCGGTTCGACGAAGAATAAAGCAACAGAAGGCTAGTTTGGACTCGGCAACATCATCAAAGGATGTTGCAATTCCATGCGCAGGAAAAAGCAACAAACACCGGGAAACCAGTGCGGCAACACCCCTTCTCACCGCTGGAACGCGGAAGCCCTCGCTCCGCAAAGCTTCTCGTTCACTCACTCACCCAGCTTCAAAGCCGAAACCGCACTCTTTGGAACTATCAGATGTACGCGGATACGTAAAGCTACTGACTCCGAATGCTCAGCAAGCCGCCCGCTGCTTACCTCATCGCTCCCCACCTCGATCACCGCCGCTGCGCAATCCCCTGATCATCTGGCCAATGAGTTTGTGAAGCTGCTGAGGATCGACGTCCAGCCGGCCGCTCAGCAAGCGGCTCCAGGCGAAGCCGGCCAGAAGTTCGATGGTGAGTTCCGGATCGACGTCGGCGTCGATCTCGCCTCGGCGCGTTGCGCGGCGCACGAGTTCGGCGGTCTGGTCGATGCGTTCGGCCATGTAGGTTCTGAGCGCAGCGGATGTCGTGGCGTCGCTTTGGGCTTCGGCGATGACGAAGCGGAAGATCGAGCCAGCTTCGCTGTCGCGCCAGTAATCGAAGAGCGCGGTGACGAAGGCGAACAGGTCGCTTTCGATCGATCCTGTATCCGGAACCGGCTCGACGTGCTTCTGATCATGATAGACGTCGAGCAGAAGTGCTGCGCGCGATGACCACCAGCGATAGATCGTCGGCTTTCCGGCGTGTGCGCGTCTGGCGACGGCCTCGATGGAGAAGCCGCTCAATCCTGTCTCACGCAGAATATCGGCGGCGGCCTTCAGGATCGCTTCCTGGCTCGCCGGATTGCGCTGCGCGCCGATCGAGGTGCGTCGCTCGGACGTCAGTGTCGATGTCATGAAACTCCTCCGTTATCCCTGACTTTCGTAGCACAACGCAGACTTGAATGAAACGTATCGTTTCGTTATGGTCTCATCGAAACGATGCGTTCTTATAAGAGGGGAAAACCATGAGCGCCGACCATAACGATACCGCATCTTCTGGCGATACGGGCACGACGCCGCCGCACCGGCTGCCCAGACCGTGCCGATTTCGCCTGTCCTTCCTGCTGATCATCGCCGTCTATCCGCTGATTACCGCGCTTCTCTATATTCTGATGCCGCTCACCAGCAGCTGGGAGACGTGGCACCGCACGCTGGTCATCACGCCCGTCATGGTGTCGCTGATCGTGTTTCTGGTGACGCCGACCATCCAGCGGCATTTCGGTTGGTATGTGCTGCGCATGCCGCGTCCCGAGCGGTAGAAGCGGGGCGGGGCGCCCTGCCCGGCATCTGTGCTGTAGCGCGCCCTCCTCCGTCCCGGTCGTGCAGATCTCTCGCAAAAAGGCATCGGCACGAACGCAAATTGATGCTTTTCGCATGCCGGCTTAAGGCCTAGTCAATGTCCCATCAGATCGAAGAGGACACGGCGATGGCAACCCCATTTTACTGGAACGAGCTCAACACCTACGATTTTGCCGGGCTGTCCGCCGACACCACGATCGCGATCCTGCCTATCGCGTCCACCGAGCAGCATGGGCCGCATCTGCCTGTTGCGACCGATGTCGCCATTGCCAACGGCATGCTGCAGGAACTGCGCCGCCAGCGGCCCGACGATCTCGACATATTGGTGCTGCCGACGCAGGAAATCGGCAAGGCCAACGAGCATGTCTATGGCCCGGGCACGCTGTCTCTCAGCGCGGAACTGCTCATTCCCGTCTGGACCGCGATCGGCGCGAAGGTGGCGGAAGCCGGCCTGCGCAAGATGGTGATCGTCAATTCGCACGGCGGCAATGTCGATATCATGAGCATCGTCGCGCGTGAGCTTAGAGTGCGCTATCAGATGGCCGTGGTTTCCACGCAGTGGGGCCGCTTTGGCCATCCCGACGGAATGATCAGCGAGCATGAGACGCGCTACGGCATTCACGGCGGCGAGGTCGAGACCTCGCTGATGCTGCATTTCCGGCCGGATCTGGTGCGAATGGAGAAGGCCGAGAACTTCACCTCGAAGGCCGAATGGATGCGCGAACAGTCGAAGTTCATCCAACCACTGCCGCCGCATTCCCTTGCCTGGATCGCCCATGATCTCAATCCGAACGGCGTGGTCGGCGATGCCTCGCGCGGCACCGCCGAAAAGGGCAAGGCGATCTGCAAGCATCAGGTCAAGGGCTTCGTCGAGATGCTTGAGGACCTCAAGCGCTATCCGCTCTCCAATCTCTACAGCAAATAGGCTGCGGCCCGGCCGGACCTATCATCACGTGGCGGCTGATCTGTCGGGCGCGATGTGGCCCTTGTCCTGCAGTTCTTGAACCAGCCCGGCGAGCTCGGCCAGGAGATATTCGACGAACAGGCTGGTGGCGGCGTCCAGCGGCGCGCGGGCGCGGGCGAAGAGCTTCATCGGCTGATGGCGGGCATGCGGTTCGGCGATCGGGCGGAACACCAGTTCGCCGGCACGGCATTCGGTTACCACGTCGAGCGGGTTGAGCATGGTCAGCCCTGCCCCGCATTTCACCAGTTTCTTCAGCATTTCCGAGGCGTTGCTCTCAAGCACCGGTTCGACGGACACATCAAGCCGCGCCAGCGCGAGATTGATGACATCGCGCAGACTGGTGCCCTGCTGCGCCAGCAGCAGCCGCTCCTGGACGACATCGCCGAGATTGATCGGTCCGTCACCGATCAGCCGGTGGCCGGGCGGCAGGACGATGCCGATCGGGATGTCGAAGCTTCCGAGCGAGCGAATGCCTGGCGTGGCCGGAATGTTGAAACCGAGGCCGATGTCGACCTCGCCTGAAAGCACCGGATTGACCGTCGTCGTGCCGGCGTCGTTCCTGATCTGGAAATAGACGCGCGGATGTTCGGTCTGGAAGCGCGCGATGATTTCCGCAAGCGGCCCCGATGCAAGCCCCACCGTCGTCACCAGTCGCACCTTGCCGGCCTGTTGCATCTTCAGGCTGCGGATGCGACCTTCCAGGCGATCGTAATTCTTAAGCACCTCGCGGATATGCTCGATGCACAGCTCGCCTGCGGCCGTCAGTCTCAGCCCGCGCGGCAGGCGCTCGAAAAGCGGCGCTCCGATTTCCTCCTCGAGCGCCAGGATCTGCCGGTTGATGGCCGAGGATGCGACGTTGAGGCGCGCGGCCGCCTTGCGGATCGAGCCGGAGCGGGCGATCTCGTCGATGTATTGGAGCTTTCTGGAGTGCAGCATTCGACCCTCGGTGCATCTATTTTAAGCGCCGCGCACAAATTAGAAACAGACGCTTCATGAGATGCCAAAAAGGCATCGTTGCGCACGAATTTTGATGCTTTTCAAACAGCAAAGCAATCGCTCAAATGAAAGAAATGGAGCGCTGTCGAAGACGCTCCCTGGCCTCAAAGGGGAATGGCTGACATGTCCAATGCATTGAAGACGATGGCTTTTACGACGCTGCTCGGTCTCGGAACGGCGCTTTGCGCGGCCGCTCCTTCCTACGCGCTCGACAAGGTGAGCTACGGGACCAACTGGCTGGCGCAGGCAGAACATGGCGGCTTCTACCAGGCGGTCGCGGACGGCACTTACGCCAAGCACGGTCTCGATGTGACGATCGTTCAGGGTGGGCCGAATGCGGCCAACTCGGCGCTGCTGATCTCCGGCAAGATCGACTTTTACATGGGCAGTTCGCAGGGTGAACTGACGGCCGTCGAGCAGGGTATTCCGCTGGTCGATGTCGCGGCGATCTTCCAGAAGGATCCGCAGGTGCTGATCGCGCATCCCGATGCCGGCGTCGAGAAGTTCGAGGATCTCGCCAAGCTCAACGCGCTGTTTCTCGGCAAGGATGGCTATCTGACCTTCTTCGAGTGGATGAAGGCCAACTATTCCGGCTTCAAGGACGAGCAGTATAAGCCGTACAATTTCAACCCCGGCCCCTTCATCGCCGACAAGTCCTCGGCGCAGCAGGGTTATCTGACATCCGAGCCCTACGAGATCCAGAAGCAGACGGGCTGGGAGCCGAAGGTCTTCCTGCTCGCCGACAACGGCTACAGCCCCTACTCCACGGCGATCACCACGACGCAGGCGATGATCGACGGCAAATCCGACGTGGTGCAGCGCTTCGTCGACGCCTCGATCGAGGGCTGGTACAATTATCTCTATGGCGACAATGCCAAGGCCAACGAGTTGATCAAGAAAGACAATCCCGAGATGACCGATGGTCAGATCGCCTATTCCATCGCCAAGATGAAGGAATACGGGATCGTCGAGTCCGGCGAGGCGCTGGACAAGGGCATCGGCTGTATGACCGACGCGCACTACAAGAAATTCTTCGACGAGATGGTCGGCATCAAGGTGCTGAAGGCCGACACGGATTACACCAAGGCGTTCACGACCAAATACGTCTGCAAGGGCGTGGGCATGGCGTTGAAGAAGTAAGTCGGGCTTCCTCCTCTCCTGTGTGGAGACGAGGCCCATTGCATACCCAGGAAACGAACGGACCTCATGACTTCATCGCAGCCCAACCCGTCAGCGACACCAGCCGAAGCGCGCAGGCGGCCGCTCGTTGCGATGAAGCAGGTCTCGAAAATCTTTTCCAGCGGCACGGTCGCGCTTTCCGGCATGAGCTTGACGGTCGAAAGCGGTGAATTCATTAGCCTGCTCGGGCCATCCGGCTGCGGCAAGTCGACGGCGCTGCGGATCATGGCCGGGCTCGGCGACGTGTCATCCGGGACGATCGACTGGCCGAGCTCGCGCATCAATTCGCGCGGCCTGCCGGAGGGCGATATCAGCTTCGTGTTCCAGGAGCCGACGCTGATGCCCTGGAAGAACGTGTTCGACAATGTGCACCTGCCGTTGAAGCTGCGCGGTGTATCGAAAGCTGCGGCGCGGGCCGAGATCATGGCGGTGCTTGCGACCGTCGGGCTGCAGGATTTCGCCGAGGCCTATCCGCGCGAGCTCTCGGGCGGCATGAAGATGCGCGTGTCGATCGCACGCGCGCTGGTGACGAAGCCAAAGCTGCTTCTGATGGATGAGCCCTTCGCGGCGCTTGATGAAATAACCCGGCAGAAGCTGAACGACGACGTGCTGCGGCTCTGGAAGGAGACCGGCATCACGGTGATCTTCGTCACGCATTCGGTGTTCGAATCCGCCTACCTTTCCAACCGCATCGTCGTCATGAAGGCGCGGCCGGGACGGGTGCATGCCGATCTGCCGCTCGTCACCAGCCTCGAGCGCGATGCGCATTACCGCACCTCCGAGGAATACCGCCAGGCTTGCGAGACGGTCTCGCACTCGCTGATCGGCGCGATCAACGCCGCGAAGGAAGACCACTGATGGCCGATATCGCTGAGACACCCGCCATCGAGGTTGCCAAGCCGCTCAATGCGCGCCGCCGCGATCTGGCGCTGCGGATCCTCGTTCCGGTGTTGACGGTTGCGGCGCTGGTCGTGATCTGGTGGCTCTATGTCAAGCTGTCTGGCGTGCCGCCCTATATCCTGCCGGGTCCGGCGGCGGTCGCCAGTGCCTTCGTCAGCGATTGGGGAACGCTCGCCCCTGCCCTTTGGGTCACCACCAAGATCACCTTTATGTCGTTGATCCTGGCACTGATCGGCGGCGTCGGCTTCGCCGTCTTTTTGGTCCAGTCGCGCTGGATCGAGATCGCGTTCTATCCGCTGGCGGTCATCCTCCAGGTAACCCCTGTCGTGGCGATCTCGCCGCTGATCCTGATCTATGCCCCGTCGACACAGGTGGCGCTGCTCATCTGCGCCTTTCTCGTCGCCTTCTTCCCGATCCTGTCGAACATGGTGCAGGGGCTGAAGAGCGTCGATCACAACCTGATCAACCTCTTCGAACTCTATGGCGCCTCGCGCTGGCAGACTCTGCTCTATCTGAAGCTGCCGGCCGCCCAGCCCTATTTCATGACGGGCCTCAGGATCGGCGGCGGACTGGCGCTGATCGCAGCCGTCGTTGCCGAATTCGCGGCGGGCTCGGCGGGTGCCGGATCGGGGTTGGCCTTCCGCCTGCTCGAGGCTCAATACCGCATGAACATCCCTCGCCTCTTCGCCGCCCTGCTCATGCTATCGCTGCTTGGCGTGGCGATCTTCGCGGTCACCTCATTCATCTCCTGGCTCAGCCTGCACCGCTGGCATGAGAGCAGCCTGAAGCGGGAAAACTGATGACTTATTCCTTCATGTCGCCGCCCAATTCCGCACGCTTCGTGCTCAGCCATGCGACGCTGCCCGATATCGCCGTCGAGGGTTACGAGGGTGTCTCAGTCGAGGGGCTGGTGAAGGCCGATCTCGTCATCGAGGACGGGCTGATCGCCGCGATCCTG
Organism: Rhizobium sp. Rhizsp42; assembly: GCF_047304155.1. NCBI lineage: Bacteria > Pseudomonadati > Pseudomonadota > Alphaproteobacteria > Hyphomicrobiales > Rhizobiaceae > Rhizobium > Rhizobium sp. Rhizsp42. The sequence goes on from NZ_JBGLYS010000001.1 coordinate 14,964, forward strand.
CCGCCCGGTTCGGCGCCGCAGGAGTTGGCGAAATCCGACATGCGCGACGGCATGATCTGGCCATGTTTCGCCGATGTCCACACGCATCTCGACAAGGGTCATATCTGGGCGCGCAACAGCAATCCAGATGGCACCTTCATGGGCGCGCTGACCTCAGTCGGCGTCGACCGCGCGACGCACTGGAATGCCGCCGATGTGCGCAAGCGGATGGAGTTTTCGCTGCGCTCGGCATACGCGCACGGCACCAGCCTGATCCGCACGCATCTGGATTCGCCCTCTCCGCAGCATCGCATCTCGTTCGAGGTCTTCGCCGAGGTGCGCGACGCCTGGAAGGACAAGATCGCGCTGCAGGCGGCGGCCCTGTTTCCAATGGACGACATGGTCAACGAGGCCTACTTCGCCGAACTTGTCCAAATCGTTCGCGACACCGGCTGCCTGCTCGGCGGCGTGACGAAGATGAGTGCGGATCTCACCTGGCAGCTCGACACGCTGCTGAAGGCCGCCGCCGACAATGGGCTCGACGTCGACCTGCATGTCGATGAGACCGACGATCCTGGTGCCGAGACGCTGAAGGCGATCGCCGAGGCGGTGCTGCGCAATGGTTTCACCGGCAAGGTGACGGCCGGGCATTGCTGCTCGCTCGCGCGGCAGGACGACGAGCTCGCCAAGCGCACCATCGACCTGGTGCAAAAGGCAGGAATTGCAATCATTTCCCTGCCGATGTGCAACATGTACCTTCAGGACCGTTATCCTGATCGCACGCCGCGCTGGCGTGGGGTGACGCTGTTCAAGGAGCTCGATGCCGCCGGGGTGCTGACGGCCGTCGCCTCCGACAATACGCGCGATCCCTTCTATGCCTATGGCGATCTCGATCCGGTCGAGGTGTTCCGCGAGGCGGTGCGCATCCTGCAGCTCGATCACCCGCTCGACAGCGCCGCGCGCGTCGTGACCACATCGGCCGCCGATATCGCAGGGCGCCCTAACATGGGCCGCATCGCTGTCGGCCTGCCCGCCGATCTCGTGCTTTTCAGCGCCCGGCGCTGGAGCGAATTTCTATCCCGTCCGCAAGCCGACCGCGTGGTGCTACGCCGCGGCAAGGTCATCGACCGCAGCCTGCCGGATTACCGTGAACTCGATAGCGTCATTGGAGCCTGACATGCCGGATTACCAGAAGATCAAACAGGAACTCGAAGGCATCGCCATCGAGGACAATCCGGCGCTGGTGCGCCAGAAGAGCCGGGACTTCTATTGGTACTCCCCCGTGCTGAAGGCGCAGCTCGACGGCGTCACCGCCGATCTGGTGGTCACGCCGAAGAACGAGGCGGAGGTCATCCAGACGCTGAAGGTGGCGTTCGCCCATGGCGTTCCGGTCACCCCGCGCGGTGCCGGCACCGGCAATTACGGCCAGGCCATGCCGCTCTCCGGCGGTATCGTTCTCAATCTGGCGGCCATGGACCAGATCAAGCAAATCCACCCGGGCCGGGTGATCTGCGAGCCCGGGATCATCATCGCCCAGCTCGACAAGCAGACCAAGGCGCATTCCGGCCAGGAGCTGCGCTTCCACCCATCGACGGCGCAGACGGCGACGATCGGCGGTTTCATTGCCGGCGGTTCCGGCGGTGTGGGGTCGATCACCTGGGGTGGCCTGCGCGATATCGGCAACATCATCCGGCTGCGGGTGGTGACCATGGAGGCCGAGCCGCGCGTGCTGGAGCTCACCGGTTGGGACCTGCAGAAGGTCAGCCACGCCTATGGCACCAACGGTATCATCACCGAGATCGAGATGCCGCTGGCTCCCGCCTACGACTGGGTCGACGTACTGGTTGGATACGACCAGTTCATGGACGGCCTGCGCTACGCCGATGCGCTGGCGAAGTGCAACGGCATCCTGACCAAGGAGATCGCCCCGATCGCGGCCCCCATCCCCTACAGCTACTTCACCCGCCACAAGCCCTATATCCGCGAAGGGCAGTCCGTCGTGGTGGTGATGGTGGCACCGCATTCGATCGACGCCTTCGCCGCGTTCACGGCCTCGCAGAAGGGCGAGATCATCTTCCGCTCCGACAAGGTCGAGAGCATGAAGGGCATTCCGCATGCCTATGAGCTCGCCTGGAACCACACGACGCTGCGCGCGCTCAAGGTCGATCCCGAATACACCTATCTGCAGGTCCAGTACCCCGGCCCCGATCATGTGGCGAAGGTCGCCAAGATGGTCGAGATCTTCGGCGACGAGGTGCCCGGCCATCTCGAATTCATCAAGTTCGACGGGCAGATCCAGTGCTCGGGCCTGCCGCTGGTGCGCTACACGACGGAGGAGCGGCTGGAGGAGATCATCAAGATCCACCAGGACCATGGCTGCCCGATCTTCAATCCGCACCGCTATACGCTCGAGGAAGGCGGCATGAAGCAGACGGACAAGGTGCAACTCGCCTTCAAGCATGAGACCGATCCGAAGGGTCTGCTGAACCCCGGCAAGATGATCGCCTGGGAGAACCCCGATTTCGATTTCTCCGCCGGCCAGAACTATCTGTTCCCGGGCCTGGCCTCGGTGATGGAGAGCGCATGAGGGTTCTCGTCCTTCACTCGCATCCGGTGGAATCGAGCTACGGCAAGGCGCTCTATCAAAAGACGCTGGAGAGCCTGAAGGCGGCCGGTCACGAGGTCGATGCCTGCGACCTCTACGCCGAGGAGTTCGATCCGGTTCTGTCGCGGCATGACCGGTTGGTCTACCACGACTATCCCGAGAATACCGAGCTAGTGAAAGACCATGTCCAGCGGCTGAAGCGTGCGGAGGGACTGGTTATCGTCACCCCGATCTGGAACTTCGGCTTTCCGGCAATCCTCAAGGGCTATTTCGACCGCGTCTGGCTGCCGGGCGTGTCCTTCGAACTGGTGGACGGGAAGGTCGAATCCCGTCTGCGGCATATCCGCAAGCTCGGCGCGGTGCTGACCTATGGAGCCACCCCGTTCCGCGCCTTCGTCGCCGGCAATCCGCCGAAGAAGATCGTCAAGCGGGTGCTGAGGGCGCAGATCAACCCCGTGCGCCCGGTGACCTTTCTCGCACACTACGACATGAACAACTGCACGGAAGAAACGAGGGCGGCGTTCATGGGGAAGGTCGGGACGGCGATGGGGCGGTTCTAGTCAAGCTGCGCCGCTTACAGTGGCTTGCCCTGCTCGACCCACAGGCTCATCGAACCAAGAAGTTCCTTTGTCGGATAGTCTTGAATATCATCGTCCGAAAAGCCGGCGGCCAGTTGCCGCTCGTAGTTCCACTCCTGAAAGTCGACATATGCACCGAGGATCTTCTTCGCCCCTGGTGCATCGATTTCTGCTTCGCTGGCCAGCCAATTGCGAACCTTCCTGACGGCCTTCTGATAGTCCCCATCGTGTATGTCGATATCGCAACCGGCAAGATCGGAAATCGACACCTAGTGCCTGTATCTTTTCTCTTCCAGGATCAGGATCTTTTTCTGTTCGCGCCCCTGACCAAAATACTGCCGGCAGCCGTAATCGATGCCGAGTTCGAAGGGCATGTTCAGCCGATAATGCTCTCCGACGATCTTTGCCTGAGATCGGCTGAGGTCGTGGACCGAATATTTCGAACCTTCGATTAGCCCCAGGATCTTCATCAATCGATTTTCGGCGCCATCATTACGTTCGGTCGCCAGCCGGGGTGTAAATCCGAGGTAGACCATGCAGAACATCACCGCCTGCAAGATGGGTTCATAGTCTTCATCAAAAGGGCAATTTACAAATATGCTTTTGTCAAAAGGTGGTGGCTCCATATGAGTTCAACCTTTTGGGGGAAATGGGTCGCTTCCGTAAGAATTGCGCTCTCTGATACGCCCATCCCGGCCATGGATGTAAAGCTCGGTCTGCTGATTGCGCGCTATCTCGCGGGCCTTATCGACAGCCTCTCGCTGGGTGTCGTAAGTGCCGGAAGCACGGGATGCCCCAGCCTTTCGAACACTCCATTTCTCGCCATTAGGAACGACATGCTGACCTTTTTTCGACATGATGGCTTCCTTCCGTCAAGTCCACAGATCTAAGGTAATCGATGGTTGTGGTGCAGCCAATATGGACCGAAAATTTTTATGCCACCTTCGCCGCCGTCACCTCGACCTCGACCAGAAACTCCGCCCGCGTAAAGCCGCCGACGACGAGCAACGTGGAGACGGGCTTGGGGTCGAGCGTGTAGCGGTCGCGCACGGCCATGTAGGCCGGGAAGTCCTCGCGGCGGGTCACGAAGCCGGAGATGCGGATCACGTCCGCATAGGTCATGCCGGCCTCCTCCAGGATCGCGCCGATCGCCTTGAAGCAGAGTTCCGCCTGGGCGGTGACGCCTTCGGGAATGGTGTCGTCAACGGCGATACCGAGCTGGCCTGAGGTTACCAGTAGCGAAGCCCCTGGCGGCACGAGGAGGCCGTGATTGTAGTTGCCGAAGGGCTTGCGAACAGATGGGGGATTGATCGCGTTCTTCATGAAAACCTATATTTCACAATTATTTATGGTGCATTGCTGATATCCAACGGGAAGATCACTCCGCCTTGTCGGACGCGAATACAATACTGGCATCGCTGACGATGGCAACATGCGAAAAGGCGGCCTGGCTGGCTGCGGCAGCGTCGCCGCGCATGATCGCCGTGACGATGACGTCGTGCTCGTCATAGGACTTGGCGAGGCGCCCGGGGAGCCGGAATTGCGCCCGACGAAACGGTGCCAGGCGTGCCCGGGTCTGGGTCACCATTTCGTAGATATGGTCGTTGTGGGCGCCGCGATAGAGGCGGGTGTGAAACTCCGTATTGTGGGCGGCGTAGTCTTCCTGGGCGTTGGCGTGGACCAATCTGGCCGATGCGCGATGTTCGAGCTCGAGCGCGTGGCGCTCATCGACAGTCATGCGCTCCGCGGCCAGCCGTGCGCAAATGGCTTCCAGCTCCGACATGGCCTCGAACATGGAGTGCAGATAGGCTTCCGTGACATTGGCGACCACGGCGCTGCGGTTGGGCTCGCGATCGACAAGGCCCATGGCGCCCAATTCGCGCAAGGCCTCGCGCACCGGCGTTCTGGAGACGTCGAAACGGACAGCAAGGGAGAGTTCATCCAGCCGTTCGCCGGGATGCATGACGCCGGTGACGATCATGTCCGCGATGGCGCGCACCATCTGCTCGACGGTGGTGCCTGTGCGTATGATCTGTTTGCGCCTGATCTGCTTCACTTCCAAACTCTGTATTTCACATTGCATACAGATGAACGGCGAAACACAGAAAGTCAAATAATTATATATTTGCAGTATCTTATGGACTTATCTGAACGTCGCCGTGCAGCATTTTTTCGTTATTATCAGATACATACGATGACTTTTCAGACATGGATGCATTTTTAATCACATCCGGATTGCAATCTGCATACAGTTTACGCGCTGCCTCCTCCCCTCTTTTGAAAAGCAGGCAATAACAATGGGTTAAAATCTGGCACGGCCATTGCATGCACTTTTTCCCGCAACCATTTGTTTGACGCGGCCTTGCCGCAGGGAGAATCGCAATGACCAAGCTCCTTTCCATGAATCGCCGCCATTTCCTCCAGGCTTCCGCCGCCGGTGCGCTGGCGATGACACCGGGCCTGATGGCGGGTCGCGCCATGGCGCAGACCGCGCTCACCGTCGGCTTCATCTATGTCGGCCCGAAGGACGACTACGGCTATAACCAGGCGCACGCCGAGGGTGCCGCCGCCGTCAAGGCGCTCGAAGGCGTCACGGTCGTCGAAGAAGAAAATGTGCCTGAAACCGTCGATGTCCAGAAGACGATGGAATCGATGATCAATCTCGATGGCGCGACCCTGCTCTTCCCGACCTCGTTCGGCTATTTCGACCCCCACATGCTGGCCATGGCCGCGAAATATCCCGACATCCAGTTCCGCCATTGCGGTGGCCTCTGGCAGGAGGGCAAGAACCCGATGAATACCGGCTCCTATTTCGGCTATATCGGCCAGGGCCAGTATCTGAACGGGATCGCTGCCGGTTACGCCTCGAAGAGCAAGAAGATCGGCTTTGTCGCCGCCAAGCCAATCCCGCAGGTGCTGCAGAACATCAATTCCTTCCTGCTCGGCGCGCGCTCTGTCGATCCCGCCATCACCTGCCAGGTGATCTTCACCGGCGAATGGTCGCTGGCCGTCAAGGAAGCCGAAGCCACCAATGCGCTGGTCGACCAGGGCGCCGACGTCATCACCTGCCATGTGGACAGCCCGAAGGTGGTGGTCGAAACCGCGGCCGGTCGCGGCGCCTTCGTCTGCGGCTACCACGCCAACCAGAGCCCGCTGGCGCCCGAGAAGTACCTCACCGGCGCCGAATGGGCCTGGGGCAACGTCTACACCGATTTCGTCAAGAAGGCGCAGGCCGGCGAGAAGCTCGGCAATTTCGTGCGCGGCGGCCTGAAGGACGGCTTCGTCAAGATGAGCCCGCTCGGGCCGGCCGTTTCGGCCGAAGCCCGCACCAAGTTCGAGGCCGTCCATGCCGAGATCATGAGCGGCAAGTTCTCGGTCTTCAAGGGACCGATGAAGGACAACAAGGGCAACGTCATCGTCGCGGCCGACAAGGCGCTCGCCGAGGACGCGATCGAGCTCGAGAGCATGGACTATCTGGTCGAGGGCGTCGTCGGATCCACGGCTTAAGCCAGAGGGAGAAGCGTCATGACAATCGAGGCGAACAATCCATCCCTATCGCCTGCAATCTCCGATACGCCGGCGCGGTCCTTCCTGGGGCCGTTGCTGGCATGGCTGGCGCGGCGGGCGGAACCCGTCGTCATCAGCCTCGGCGCGATCCTGGTCGGTCTGGCGCTTTTCTCGCTCTTCATCATGGCGGTCGGCAAATCGCCGGCCGTGCTTTTCCAGCTCATGTATACCGGCGGCTTCGGCAGCTGGTTTTCGGTGCAGAATAGCCTCAGCCGTTCCGCGCCGCTGCTCCTGACCGCGCTCTGCGTGGCGCTGCCGGCGCGGCTGGGCCTGACCATCATCGGCGGCGAGGGAGCCGTCGTGCTTGGTGGCGTTGCGGCCGCGGCAATCGCCCTTCCCTTCATCGGCACCCTGCCCGCCATTCTGGTGCTGCTTCTGATGGCAGCGGCGGCCATGGTGGTCGGCGGCATCTGGATCGGCTTCGCGGGCTTCCTGCGGCACTATCGCGGGGTGAACGAGACGATCTCCTCGCTGCTGCTCGCCTATATCGCGATCGCGCTGATGAACCAATTCGTCGAGGGGCCGCTGCGCGATCCAGCCAGCCTCAACAAGCCCTCTACCGCGCCGCTGCCGGCGGAGTACATGATGGGCAAGATACCGGGCATGGACGTGCACTGGGGTCTGGTGATCGGTGTCGTTGCCTGCATTGTCTCCTGGATCCTGATCGAGGTGACGAGCTACGGCTTCGCCGCCCGCATCGCCGGCGGCAATGTGCGCGCTGCGCAGATCCAGGGCTTGCCGGTGGGGCGACTGATCGTCGGCTTCACGGCGATTGCCGGCAGCTTCGCCGGGCTTGCGGGCATGATCGAGGTCGCCGCCGTCCAGGGCAGCGCCAATGCTTCGATCGCGGCCGGCTACGGCTATACCGGCATCCTCGTTGCCTTCCTGGCGCGACACAATCCGCTGGCGATCATTCCCGTGGCCATCCTTCTCGGCGGCATCGATGCCTCGGGCGGGTTGATCCAGCGGCGCATGGGCCTGCCGGATGCGACCGTGCTGGTTCTGCAGGGGACGCTCTTCGTCGTCATCCTGCTGTTCGAGACGTTCTACGGCCGCTTCAAGATCTTCAACCCCGACCTTTGGAAGAGGAACCCGTGATGGACGAGACCGGTATCGGCATATGGGGTGTACCGCTGGCGATCCTCGCCGGCGCCATCCGTGTCTCCACGCCTTTCATCTTTGTCAGCCTCGGCGAGACGATCACCGAGCGATCGGGGCGCATCAATATCGGACTTGAGGGAACGCTCGTGTTCGGTGCGATGACCGCCTACGCGGTGGCTGTCATGAGCGGGTCGGCCTGGCTCGGCGTGCTGGCGGCAATGGCGGCAGGGGCTGTCTTCGGCCTAGTGCACGGCTGGATCTGCAAGTGGCCGAAGGTCAACGACATCGCGATCGGCATCGCCATGATGCAGTTCGGCCTGGGGATGGCCTTCTTCCTCGGCAAGCCCTTCATCAAGCCGGTGGCGCCGCATCTGCCCTCGATCCCGCTCGGCGGCTGGTCGAGCCTGCCGCAGGTACAGGCTGCCTTGAACATCAATGTGCTATTCGTCATCGGCGCGCTGCTGGCGGTGGCGCTGTGGTGGGCGTTCAAGAATACCCGCGTCGGGTTGATCCTGCGCGTCGTCGGCGACAGCACGGATGCGGCACGGGCCATGGGTATCGATCCGGATCGTGTCCGCTTGCTTGCCACAGCTGCCGGCGGATCGCTGGCCGCCGTCGGCGGGGCCTATCTCTCGCTCTACTATCCTGGCTCCTGGAACGAGGGCATTTCATCCGGCCAGGGTCTGATGGCGGTGGCGCTTGTCATCTTCGCGCGCTGGAACCCGATCGGCTGCTTCCTGGCCGCGCTGCTCTTCGGCGGTGCCGGCGCGCTTGGCCCCGCCCTGCAATCGGTCGGTGTCACACAGGGCTACTACCTGTTTTACGCGGCGCCCTACGTGCTGACGCTCGCCATCCTGATCGCCACCTCCTCGCCCACCCGCTCGCTTGCGGGTGCGCCGGGCGCCCTGTCACTGACGAAATAAGTCACTCACCCAGTAATTCTGTTTTGAAATAGGGATTTAGCCATGAACGGTCTCGGCGGCCTCAACAAATCCGAACACGGCGTCGGCATCGGCCTCGTGCAGCTCCAGCTTCCGGTAACCGTCACCAAGGAGGATCTGGCGCGGCAAACGCAGGTGATCGTCGATCTCGTGGCCAAGGCGCGGCGCAACCAGCCGGGCATGGATCTCGTCGTGTTCCCCGAATATGCGCTGCACGGGCTGTCGATGGATATCAACCCCGAGATCATGTGCCGGCTGGATGGGCCTGAGGTCGCGGCGTTCAAGAAGGCGTGCCTGGACAACCGGATCTGGGGCTGCTTCTCGATCATGGAATTCAACCCCGGCGGCATGCCCTATAATTCCGGCATCGTCATCGACGACACGGGCGAGTTGAAGCTCTATTATCGCAAGATGCATCCCTGGGTGCCTGTCGAGCCGTGGGAGCCGGGCAATCTTGGCATTCCCGTCATCGATGGCCCAAAGGGCGCCAAGCTGGCGCTGATCATCTGCCATGACGGCATGTTTCCCGAGATGGCGCGGGAATGCGCCTACAAGGGCGCCGAGATCATGATCCGCACGGCGGGCTATACCGCGCCGATCCGCGACAGCTGGAAGTTCACCAACCAGTCCAACGCCTTCTGCAACCTCATGGTCACAGCGAGCGTGTGCATGTGCGGCTCGGACGGCACCTTCGACAGCATGGGCGAAGGCATGATCTGCAATTTCGACGGCTCGATCATCGCCCACGGCACATCCGGCCGCGTCAACGAGATCATCACCGCCGAAGTGCGTCCCGACCTGGTGCGCGAGGCGCGGCTCGGCTGGGGCGTGGAGAACAACATCTACCAGTTTGGCCATCGCGGCTATGTCGCTGTCGAGGGCGGCGCGGGTGACGCGCCCTACAGCTACATGCACGACCTGATCGCTGGCCAATACAAGCTGCCCTGGGAGGCGGACATCAAGATCACCGACGGCACCTCCTGTGGCTTCGACAAGCCGGCGAGGCGCTATGGCGAAACATTCAAGCTTGCGGGCGAATAGAGGAGACGGACGATGGACATGATGACCGAGGCAAAAGAGCACTACGTCAAGGCCGATCCCTACCCCTGGCCCTATAACGGCGCGTTGAGGCCCGACAACACGGCGCTCATCATCATCGACATGCAGACCGACTTCTGCGGCAAGGGCGGCTATGTCGATCACATGGGCTACGACCTCGCGCTCGTGCAGGCGCCGATCGAGCCGATCAAGGCGGTGCTGACGGCGATGCGCGCCAAAGGTTATCACATCATCCACACCCGCGAAGGCCACCGGCCTGACCTCGCCGACCTGCCGGCCAACAAGCGCTGGCGCTCGCAGCGGATCGGCGCGGGCATCGGCGACGCCGGGCCTTGCGGCCGCATCCTGGTGCGCGGAGAGCCGGGCTGGGATATCATTCCGGAACTCTATCCTCTCGACGGCGAAGTGATTATCGACAAGCCGGGCAAGGGCTCTTTCTGCGCCACGGATCTGGAACTGATCCTCAACCAGAAGCGCATCGAGAACATCATCCTCACCGGGATCACCACCGACGTCTGCGTCTCCACCACCATGCGCGAGGCCAATGATCGCGGCTTCGAATGCCTGCTGCTGGAGGATTGCTGCGGCGCTACCGACTATAACAACCACCTCGCCGCCATCAATATGGTGAAGATGCAGGGCGGCGTGTTCGGCTCGGTTTCCAATTCCAAGGCTCTGATCGAGGCGCTCGTCTGATGCCATCGATGCGTGCCCAGGTCTTTCGCGTGCCGGCCGACGGGCCGGATGATGTCTCCGGCGTCGAGGCGCTGTTTGCTGCCGGCCTGAAGCCGGAAAGTGTGGTCGCCATCCTCGGGAAGACCGAAGGCAACGGGTGCGTCAACGATTTCACCCGCGGCTACGCGACATCGAGCTTCGAGGCGCTGTTTCGCCGCCACGGCGTCGAGGGCGTGTCGATCGTCATGTCCGGCGGCACGGAAGGAGCGCTTTCGCCGCACTGGACGGTGTTTGCCCGCGAGGAGACCGAAGCGCCGGCAACGCGGTCGCTGGCGATCGGGGTGGCCCGGACGCCTGCCCTACCCTCGCATGATCTCGGGCGTCGTGCACAGGTGCTGATGGTGGCCGATGCCGTGAAGACCGCGATCCAGGATGCCGGGATCGAGGATATGGCGGACGTGCATTTCGTGCAGATCAAGTGCCCGCTGCTTACCACGCAGCGGATCGCCATGGTGGAAGCGTCAGGCAAGACGGTCGCCACGCGCGACACGCTGAAATCCATGGGGCTTTCGCGCGGTGCCTCTGCGCTGGGCGTCGCGGTGGCGCTCGGCGAGCTCGACGCGGACGAGATCACCGATGGGGATATCGGCACGCGCCAGGAGCTTTATTCGCGCTGCGCCTCGGCGTCGGCTGGCGTCGAGCTTTTGGATCACGAGATCGTCGTGCTCGGCATGAGCTCCAAGTGGTCCGGTCCGTTCCAGATTGACCATGCTGTCATGCGCGATGCAATCGATGTGCAATCGGTCAAGGCAGCCTATGCGCGGCTACCTGCGGGCAAGCTCGCGGCGGTGCTGGCCAAGGCGGAGCCGGATCCGAGCGGTCAGGTGCGCGGCAACCGGCACACCATGCTCGGCGATTCCGACATATCCGGCACACGCCATGCCCGCGCCTTCGTCGGCGGCGTGCTCTCTGGCGTGTTCGGGATGACCGATCTCTACGTCTCGGGTGGCGCCGAGCATCAGGGGCCGCCGGGTGGCGGTCCCGTGGCAATCATCGTCGAAAAGGAGACCTGAAGTGAGCATAGTCCGCGACACGCCTCTTCCGCAGGCCGGCAAGGCCGTCGGCATCCAGACCCTCGACATGACCATGCGCTTCGGCAGTTTCACGGCACTCGACCATGTCTCGGTCGACATCCCGGCCGGCAGCTTCCATGCGCTGCTCGGCGAGAACGGCGCCGGCAAGTCGACGCTGGTGAAATGCATCATGGGTTTCTACCATCAGACCTCCGGCTCGCTCTCGGTGGATGGCCGCGAGGTGGCGGTCGCCTCGCCCAAGGATGCGGCGACTTATGGGCTCGGCATGGTCTACCAGCACTTTACGCTGGTGCCGTCGCTGACGGGCGCCGAGAACCTCGTCATCAGCCGCGCCGCAGTGCCCGCGATCATCAACTGGGGCAAGGAGCGCAAGGACCTTGCGGCCTTCATGGAGCGGATGCCATTCAAGATCCCGCTCGACAGGCCGGTGAGCGAACTGGCGGCCGGTGAGAAGCAGAAGCTGGAGATCGTCAAACAGCTCTATCTCGGCCGCTCCTTCCTGGTGCTCGACGAGCCGACCTCGGTGCTGACGCCTGCCGAGGCCGACGAGATGCTCGGGCTAGTGCGCGGGATGACCGAACGCGGTGAACTGACCGTGCTGATGATCTCGCACAAATTCCACGAAGTCACCAAGTTCGCGGATGCCGTCTCCATTCTCCGGCGCGGCAAGCTGGTGGGATCAGGCAAGGTCGGTGAACTCTCGACGGCTGATATGGCGGCGATGATGATCGGCGACGTGAAACTTGCGGAGCTCGACACGCGCGTGCCAGTGTCTTCCGCCGCCAAGCCGGTTCTCAAGGTCGAGAAGGTGAAGGCGCCGGATCGGTCCGGGCTGAAGACGATCGAGATCGACAACCTGACGGTGCGATCCGGTGAGATCGTTGGGATCGCCGGCATTTCGGGCAATGGCCAGAAGGAGCTGACCGAAATCCTCGCCGGCCAGCGGCCAACCGATGCGGGCACGGTTGAGGTCAATGGTGACGCCTATGGCGCGACGCGGCCGGAAACGCGGCGCAACAATGTGCGCTTCATCCCCGAGGAGCCGCTGCAGAACGCTTGCGCGCCGAAGATGACGGTCAGCGAAAACCTCGCCTTCCGCACCTTCGATCTGAAGGCCGACGGCAAGGATGCGATCTGGCTCAGCAAGGGCAAGATGCGCAAACGCGCCAGCGACCTGATCGCCGATTTCAAGGTCAAGACCGCATCGTCCTCCTCGCCGATCGCGGCGCTCTCCGGCGGTAACGTGCAGCGGGCGGTGCTGGCGCGGGAACTCACCGGCGAGGTCGATCTGCTGATTGTGTCCAACCCTTGCTTCGGCCTCGATTTCTCGGCCGTGGCGGAGATCCGCGCGCGGATCATGCGGGCGCGCAATTCGGGTGCGGCCGTGCTGCTGCTGTCCGAGGATCTCGATGAACTGCTGGAGATGTCCGACCGGATCATGGTGATCTCGGAGGGCAAGCTGGTCTACGAGACGCCGGCGCTGGCTGCCGACATCTCCGTGATCGGCGCGCATATGGCGGGGCATCACTGATGGCTGAGATCAAGGCGCAACCGTTTGATTTTCCTTTCCGAAAACAGGAGATCGCGCTCGTCGTCATCGACATGCAGCGCGATTTCGCCGAGCCCGGCGGCTTCGGCGCCAGTCTCGGCAACGATGTCGGTCCCATCACCAGGATCATCCCCGACGTCAAGCGACTGATCCAAGGGTTCCGCGATGCCGGGCTGCCGGTCATTCACACGATGGAGTGCCACCGGCCTGACCTCTCGGACCTGCCCATCGCCAAGCGCAACCGGGGCAAGCCGAGCCTGAGGATCGGCGACGAGGGGCCGATGGGGCGCATCCTGATCGCGGGCGAGCCGGGCACGGCGATCCTGCCGGAACTCGCGCCTGTTGATGGCGAAGCCGTCATCGAGAAGCCGGGCAAAGGTGCCTTCTACGCGACCGAACTCGGCGATGTGCTGAGGGAAAAAGGCATCACGCAGCTGGTGTTTGCGGGCGTGACGACCGAGGTCTGTGTGCAGACGACGATGCGCGAGGCCAACGACCGCGGTTACGAATGCCTGCTCTGCGAGCAGGCGACGGAAAGCTATTTTCCGGAATTCAAGGAAGCCGCCATCGCGATGATCCGCGCCCAAGGGGCGATCGTCGGATGGACGGCCGATATCGATGACATATTGGAGACGATCAGCCATGCCTGAGACAACGCGCGAACTGCTGACATCGGGTGGGTGGAAGGACCTAGCCTTCGGACCGTTTCGCGATGGCGTGACCATTCATTGGATCAAGCCTTTCGAGGGCGACCAGCCGGGCGTGGCACTGTTGAAATACGAGGCCGGCGCTTCCGTGCCTCGGCATCGGCATGAGGGGCTGGAGACGATCCTGGTGCTTGACGGCGTCCAGTCGGACGAGGCTGGCGACTATGGCAAGGGGAGCTATGTGGTCAATGCTATCGGCACCGAGCATTCGGTCTGGAGCGACACGGGCTGTGTGGTGCTCATCCAGTGGGATCGGCCGGTGAAAATCCTCGAGGAGGCCGTAGCATGAGCACGCCCGCGTTCGATATCGCTTCGCTGCACGCCTTCTATGCCGGCGGTGGCACGGTGGCTGAGATCATCGGTCAGGTGTTCGCGCGGATCGCCGCCGTCGATGATCCCGGTATCTTTTTACATCTCGCCGATCGCCAATCGCTGCTGGCGGAAGCGGCCGCGCTCGGAACCTTCGATCCGGTGACAAAGCCGCTTTGGGGCATTCCCTTCGCTGTGAAGGACAACATCGACGTGGCCGGCATGCCGACGACGGCCGCCTGCCCCGATTATGCCTATCACGCGACCCGTGACGCGACCGTGGTGCGGCTGCTCAGGGAAGCAGGAGCGCTTATTGTCGGCAAAACCAATCTCGACCAGTTCGCAACCGGCCTTGTCGGTGTTCGTTCGCCCTATCCGATACCGCGCAATGCGATCGATCCGACGCTGGTGCCTGGTGGTTCCAGCTCCGGCTCGGCGGTGGCCACCGCTCAGGGGATCGTCAGCTTCGCGCTGGGGACGGATACCGCCGGCTCCGGCCGCATTCCGGCCGGGCTCAACAATATCGTCGGGCTGAAGCCAAGCGTCGGCGCTCTGTCGACGACTGGCGTCATTCCCGCCTGCCGGACGCTGGACTGCGTGTCGATCTTCGCACTTTCCGTCGATGACGCCTGGCACGTCTTCAGCGTCGCCGCCCGGGAGGATGGCGATGACGCCTATTCGCGCGCGGTGCCGGCGACGGGTTACGGACGGTTGCCGCCGATGCTTTCGATCGGCGTGCCCGCGAAGGCGGATCTGCGTTTCTTTGGCGACGCTGTCATGGAGGCCTCCTACGAGGATGCGCTCGACATGCTTCAAGGTCTTGGTCATCGGATCGTCGAAGTGCCGTTCGTCGATTTCTACGATGTTGCCAACCTGCTTTACGAGGGCGCCTGGGTGGCGGAGCGTTATGCGGCGGTGAAGGATTTCTTCGATACGAGTGAAGCAAGCTTCCACCCGGTTACCCGCAAGATCTATGGCGCGGCGAAGACGCTGACGGCGGCGGATGCGTTCAACGGATTTTATGCGCTGCAGGCGATGAAGCGGAAGCTCGCGCCCGTGATTGCCTCCGTCGATCTCTTCTGCGTGCCGACGGCTCCAAGCCACTATACGCTCGCCGATCTCGCCGCCGAGCCGATCCGCGAAAATTCGCGGTTGGGCACCTATACCAACTTCGTCAACCTGCTCGACATGTGCGGCATCGCGGTTCCCACCGGCAAACGTTCGGACGGCCTGCCGGCGAGTGTCACGCTGCTCGCGCCTTTCGGGCGGGACGGGCTGACGGCGTCGCTCGCCCGCGACATCCACCGCGCCTCCGGCCTGACGATGGGCGCAACCGGTTGGTCGTTGCCGAGTGCCGGGCAGCCGGATGCGGAGATTGAGCCCGGGATCGACATCGTCGTGGTCGGGGCGCATCTCTCGGGGATGCCGCTCAACGGTCAGCTGCGCGAGCTCAACGCAAGCTTCATGCGCGAGGCGCGGACGACGGATGGCTACCGCCTTTATGCGCTCGCAGGCCAGGTTCCCGCCAAGCCGGGGCTTATCCGTGTCGAAGCCGGCACCGGAGGCGCAATCGATGTAGAGGTGTGGCGGTTGACGCCGGATGCCTTCGGCCGCTTCGTGGCCGCCATTCCCTCGCCGCTCGGGATCGGCAGCATTTCGCTTTCGGACGGGACCGAATTGAAGGGGTTTCTGGTCGAGGCGGCGGCGATCTCCGGCGCGGCCGATATCACCGCCTATGGCGGCTGGCGCAGCTACGTCGAGGCAGGATCGCAGCAGAAGGCCGGCGGCGCGCGATGATATCGCGCGTTGAAGCGCGTGGGCTTAGGCCCCGCGCTCCAGGCTTTCCAGCTCGATCTCGAAGCTCATCTGGTCGTAGGCCGGAACGACATGTTCAGGCGTCTCGGTCATGACGGTGTCGTAGTCGAGCGGCGTGTGCATGTGGGTGAGGATGGCGCGCTTCGGCTGCAGGCGGCCGATCCATTCCAGCGATTGCTCCAGCGACAGATGGCTCGGGTGGTAGCGGTATTGCAGCGCGTCGATGATCAAGACATCGAGGCCTTGCAGCTTCGGCACGGTTTCCGGTGGGAAGTCGCTGATATCGCTGCAATAAGCGACATCGCCGATGCGGAAGCCGAGCGAGGTGATGTCGCCGTGCTGCTGTACGTGCGGGCGCAATGAGATCGCACCGCCCGCGCCGGTGATATGAACAGGCTTGTCGAGATCGCGGATCACTCTTGCCTCGACGATCGGCGGATAGTTGCTGCCGGGTGGTGTTTCCAGGCAATAGCCGAAGCCCTGGCGGATGCGGTCCATGGTCGCTTCGTCGGCATAGATCGGCACGCGCTGCTGCGCACCGAAATAGTAACCGCGCAGGTCGTCCAGCCCGTGAATATGATCGGCGTGCGGATGCGTGTACATCACGGCGTCGATATGCCCGACCTTGGCCGCAATCATCTGCTCGCGAAAATCCGGTCCGGTATCGATGACGACAGTGGTGACGCCGCCGTTGGCGTCATATTGCTGGATCATGAACGAGGCGCGGGTGCGCCTGTTTTTCGGATTGTCGGGATTGCAGGCGCCCCAGTCGCCGGTGATGCGCGGAACGCCTGGAGACGACGAGCAGCCGAGAATGGTGAACCGCCGCCTGTAGCCCACCGTGTCAGATCCTCGGCATCTTGGAGAAGCAGCGGAAGGCATTGTCCGTCGTGATCGCGGCCATCTCGGCGTAGCTAAACCCAAGCGTCTCGGCCAAGACTTCGGCCGTGTTGACGACATAGGACGGCTCGTTGCGCTTGCCGCGCCAGCGCTTCGGCGCGAGATAGGGCGCGTCGGTCTCGACCAGCAGGCGATCGTGCGGGATGGTGGCGGCGATGTCGCGCAGCTCCTGCGACTTCGGGAAGGTCAGGATGCCGGAAAACGAGATGTAGCCGCCGAGCTCGACGCCAACGCGCGCAAGATCGGCACCCGCCGAGAAGCAGTGCAGGATGAAGGGGAAGGCGCCCTTGCCCGTTTCCTCGGTCAGGATCGCGGCCATATCCTCGTCGGCGCTGCGGCTGTGGATGACCAGCGGCAACTTCGTTTCGCGGGCCGCCTCGATGTGGCGCAGAAAACCGGTCTTCTGGTCCTCGGGCTTCTGCGTGTCGTAGAAGTAATCGAGACCCGCCTCGCCGATCGCCACGACTTTTTCATGCGCATTCGCCAGACGGATCAGGTCTTCGGCCTGGATATCCAGCTCTTCGTCGGCACTGTTGGGATGCGTGCCGACGGAGCAGAAGACGGACGGATACTTCTCGGTGATCGCGAGCAGACCGTCCAGCTTGCGGACACGCGTGGAGATCGTCACCATCTGCTTGACGCCACTGTCGTGAGCGCGCTTGACGATCTCGTCGCGCTCCTCCTCGAAGTCGGCGAAATCCAGGTGGCAATGGGTATCGATCAGCATCTCAGCCTCACGCCTGCGGCGCGACGTAGCGCGGGAAGACCGGCGTCGGCGCTTCCAGCGGCGTGCCCGAAACCAGGCGGCCCGCTTCACCGAGAGCCGTAAAGTCGCGTTTGTCGGCGGCGGCACCCACGAGGTCGAGCATCTTTTCAGCGGAGCCCGGAACGAATGGCTGCAGCAGGATGGCGATCTGACGAACGACCTCGGCCGTAACGTAAAGCACGGTCTCCATGCGGGCTGGATCGGTCTTCTTCAGCGCCCAGGGCTGCTGGCCGGCAAAATAGCGGTCGGTCTCGGACACGACTGCGATGATCGACGTCAGCGCGCGATGGATGAGCTGCTTGTCCATGTCCTCGCGCGTCGAGGCGAGTAGCGCATCGGCGGCTGCCAGCATCGCCTTGTCTTCGTCGGTCAGCGGACCGCAGACGGGGATCTTGCCGTCGCAGTTCTTGACGATCATCGACAGCGAGCGGCTGGCGAGGTTGCCGATACCGTTGGCGAGGTCGGCGTTGATGCGGGTGCCGATCGCCTCTTCGCTGCAATTGCCGTCATGGCCAAAGGAGATTTCGCGCATCAGGAAGTAGCGTATCGCGTCGAGGCCGAAATGCTCGATCAGCTCGAACGGATCGAGCACGTTGCCGAGCGACTTCGACATCTTCTCGCCGCCCTTGGCCAGCACGAAGCCATGCGCGAAGACGCGCTTGGGCAGCGGCAGCTTGGCCGACATCAGGAAGGCAGGCCAGTAAACGGCATGGAAACGAATGATGTCCTTGCCGATGATGTGGACGTCGGCCGGCCAATACTTGGCGCGCGGGCCGTTCTTGTCCTCGAGGTAGCCGGTGGCTGTGAGATAATTGGTCAGCGCGTCGACCCAGACGTACATGACGTGTTCCGGATCATTCGGCACCTTGATGCCCCAGTCGAAGGTGGTGCGCGAGATCGACAGATCCTTGAGGCCGGACTTGACGAAGGAGATCACCTCGTTGCGGCGTTCGGCCGGACCGATGAAATCGGGCTCGGCTTCATAGAGCGCCAGCAGCTTATCCTGATATTCTGAGAGCTTGAAGAAGTAGCTTGCCTCTTCCACCCACTCGACAGGCGTGCCCTGCGGTCCGTAGCGCACGCCATCGGCGCGCAGCTCGGTCTCGTTTTCCTGGTAATAGGCCTCGTCGCGTACCGAGTACCAGCCCGCATAGCTGTCCTTGTAGATGTCGCCGGCATCGGCCATCAGGTTCCAGATGTTTCGCGACGTCTCGTGGTGACGCTCCTGCGTGGTGCGGATGAAGTCGTCGTTCGAGGCGTTGAGGAGCTTGGCCATCGCCTGGAATTCGCCGGAGTTACGGTCGGCGAGTTCCTGCGCGGTGATGCCTTCGGCGCGGGCCGTCTGCTGCATCTTCTGGCCGTGCTCGTCGGTGCCGGTCAGGAAGAACACGTCCTTACCGTCGAGGCGCTGGTAGCGCGCCATGGCATCCGTCGCGATCAGCTCGTAGGCGTGGCCGATGTGCGGCTTGCCGTTCGGGTAGGAAATCGCGGTGGTGATGTAGAAGGGTGTCTTGTCTGTCATGGCGGCCATTCTCGTGCGGCTTATTCTTTGAAATCTATATGCCGCTCCTTAGCGCATGTGGCGGCGAAGCGAAACAGTAAGTTTGGAAAGCGACGCCTCCAACACGCAGCAGTGCAATCTTCGTGACCGCCGCGCGCTTGACTCGTTTTTTTCCACATTCTACCCAAGGGAACCATCGAACAGGGTTCCGCAAACGTGACATCAGCCGTCCCCCGCGCCTACCGCTTCCACGTAGGCTTATTGCATGCAGGCTTGGGGCCTGCGATTTGATGTTCTCCCATTTCGATCCGCTTTATTCGCTCTCGGGTTTCTTCGTCGGCGCGCTTGTCGGCATCACCGGCGTCGGTGGCGGCTCACTGATGACGCCGTTGCTGGTGCTTCTGTTCGGCGTCCATCCGGCGACCGCCGTCGGGACCGACCTGCTCTACGCGGCCGTCACCAAGAGCGCCGGCACCGCGGTTCACGGGATGCACGGGCGCATCAACTGGCGGATCGTCGGCTGTCTTGCCGCCGGCAGCGTGCCGGCGGCGCTGATCATGCTGTGGCTGCTGTCGGGCGTCGACCGCAAGAGCATCGAAGTCGCGCATACGATCACGACGGCGCTTGGCTGGCTGCTCGTCATGACGGCCTTCATGCTGGTGTTTCGCAAACAGGTGCTGGCGTTCGCGCAGCGTTCCACAGGCGAGCGACGGACTCTGCGGCCGGCGACGCGTGGCATTCTCACCGTCGTGCTCGGGCTGGCGCTCGGTATTCTCGTCACGTTGACGTCGGTCGGAGCAGGCGCGCTTGGCGTCACCATCCTGCTGGTGCTTTATCCCAGGCTCGATGTGCGCGAGATCGTCGGTTCCGACATCGTCCATGCGGTGCCGCTGACGTTGATCGGCGGCATGGGCTACTGGATGATCGGCGAGATCGATTGGATCATGCTTGCGGCGCTGCTCGTCGGCTCGATCCCGGGGATCATCGCGGGCAGCCTGCTTGCGCCGAAGCTGCATGAGCGGACCATCCGCCTGGTGCTGGCTGCAACACTGGCCGTCGTCGCTTACAAGCTTCTGACTTCCTGATCAGGGACTTAACGGATCAAGGTCCGGGCTGCTTGATATCGCCGAGAATGCTCAGAATCGTCTGCTTGCGGTCGAGATTGTAGGCGTCGGAGACCGTCAGGCGCTCGATGATATCGCTGTGTAGGCGTGACAAGCGTTCGGCCTGGGCCACCTGCCCCGCCATCGCCGCAGCCTTCGCCTTGCCCATCAGGTCGTCGCCGAGATGGCCCGCGAAGAACTCGAAGATCGTGTCGCTTTCCTTGCCAGACAGCGCGTCGGCCAGACGGTGCATGGCCTTGCGCGCCGATGGCCCCTGCAAAGTCAGAACCTCGTTGTAGGCCGAAATGATCTCGCCGCCGCCGTAGTTCACCAGCTTCAGCGCTTCACCGACACTGCCATTGGCCGACGCCAGCAGCGATGGGTCGTTCGCGTCCACGCCGAGATGCCCTAGAGCCGAGCGCAGCGCCTCGTCACCGAGCGGCGACAGTTTGAGCGGCAGGCAGCGGGAGCGGATGGTGGGGAGCAGCTTGCCCGGCGCATGCGAGATCAACAGGAACAGCGCACGCTTTGGCGGCTCCTCGAGAATCTTCAGGATGGCGTTGGCGGCACTTCGGTTCATGTCGTCGGCGGGATCGATGATGACGATGCGCCAGTTGCCGGTGCCCGATGTCTGCGAAAAGAAGCGGCCGGCGCGGCGCACTTCATCGACGGTAATCGCCGATTTCACCTTGCCTGTTTTCTCGTCCACCGGGCGGGCGAGATGCAGCAGGTTGTGCGAGGCGCCCGAGTTGATTTGGCGGCTGACGGAGGAATTCGGATCGGGATCGGCGAGGACGTCAGGCGCGCGCTCCGGGTCCGGATGCGACAGGACATGATTGGCGAAACGAAAGGCGAGCGTCGCCTTGCCGATCCCCGACGGCCCTTCCATCAGCAGGGCGTGGTGCCCCTTGCCGGAACGGTAGGACTGCGCGAGGAAGGCTTCGGCGTCTTCATGACCGAAGAGCTTGGTGTTTTCGGGCGGCCAGATCGCGCCGTCGAGAAGGCTCGGGTGCTCGTCACTCATCGATCGCACTCATCGCCGGCTCGGCGACCTTGGGGTCGTCCGCAGGCGCCAGCAACTGGCCGACGATCGAGACGATCTCCGCTGCGATCGCCTCCTCGGTCTGCATGGCGTTGACGACGTGGCAGCGCTCGGGCTCGCGCGAGGCTATGTCGAGGAAAGCTTCGCGGCGCTTTTCGTGGGTTTCGATCTCTTCCTTCTCGAAGCGATCGGGCGCCACGTCGCCGGCAGCACCCCGGCGCTTGGCGCGCTCGAGACCAGCTTTCGCCGGCAGGTCGAGCATCAGCGTGCAATCGGGAACGACGCCGTTGATCGCGACGCGTTGCAGCGTTTCGATGAAATCGGGCTCCAGATTGCCCGTCACGCCCTGGTAGACGCGCGAAGAATCCATGAAGCGATCACAGAGCACGACCTTGCCCTGGCCAAGAGCCGGACGGATGATTTCTTCGACATGATCGTTGCGGGCAGCCGCAAAGAGAATCGCTTCCATGCGCGTTCCAAAGGATTCGGCGGCACCCGAGAGCAGCACGTGGCGTACGGCTTCCGCACCCGGCGAACCGCCCGGCTCGCGCGTGACCACGACCTCATGGCCCTTGGCGCGCAAGGCATCGGCCAGCCGACGGATCTGGGTGGACTTACCAGCGCCCTCACCGCCTTCAAACGTAACGAACAATCCGGTAGCGGATGACAACAATATGTTCCTGCGATCTTGGCCTGCACTCAATCGGCGCCAGCGGCACCTCGTCCGTACATCTAGCCGAAGATGACGGCGAGCGGAACCGCTTCGCGTCGATCTCTCGGCTTTGTCACAAGGTGAAACGCGACTATGGCGATCATGTGGGCTCGGCCGGCTTATCCCAGAGCCAGGAAAACAGCAGCGTTTCGCCGAGCTCCAGCACGGCGTCGACAGCGCGACTGCTGAGAGTGCCCTCCTCGACCGCGGCCTTGGTGTAGAGCGGCACTTCACGCAGCAATCTGCTGCCGGCGAAAAGGCGCAGCGTGCCGACTTCGCGGTCCGCTTCGACCGGTGCCGGCAGCGGCCAGTGATAGACGATGCGGGCGGCAAGCCGGTCGGGATTGTTGACCGGGATGTAAACGCTGATCGGGCTTTTCGCGACAAGCTCGACGCTGCGCGATGCGCCGCCATAGACGCTCGCGGTGCCGATGACTTCGTTTTCCGCGAAAAGCTGGCGGATTTCGAAAGCACTGAGGCCCCATTCGAGCACGCGCTTGGCTTCCTCGGTACGCTCCTTGTCGGATCCGATACCGCCGAGCGTCATGAACAGGCGACGGCCGTTGCGCTCGGCCGACGCAACGATCGAATAGCCCTCGCCTTCGGCAAAGCCTGTCGCCAGACCGTCGACGCCGAGACCAAAGCCGAGCAGCGGGTTGCGGTTACGCTGGAAAATCTTGTTCCACTCGAAATCCGGCTGCGCGAAGTAGGGATAATATGCCGGGTAGCCCTGTTGCAGGCGCTCGGCCAGCGCGACCATATCGAAGGCCGTGGTCTTGCTCTTGCCGTCGGGAAGTCCGGTGGAGTTGGCGAAGAGCGAGTGCTGCATGCCGAGCGTCTTCGCGCGTCGCGTCATGCTCTCAGCGAAAGCCGGCTCGCCGCCGCTCATGCCTTCGGCGAGAATGATGCAGCTGTCGTTGGCGCCCTGGATGGCGATCCCGCGCACCAGATCCTCGACACGCACATTGGATTTCAGCGCCGCGAACATGGTCGCGGTGCGCGACGGCGCGCCGCCGGTGCGCCAGGCAAATTCGGAGACGGGATATTGGGTATCGAGCGTGATCTGCTTGCTGGTCAACGCATCGAAGACGAGCTCGACCGTCATCAGCTTGGCAAGCGAGGCCGGCGAGAATGTCTGGTGTTCGTTCTTGGCAAGCAGGACCGTGCCGGTCGATGCTTCGACCATATAGGCCTGCGCGGCCTTGGTGACGAACGACTGATTGGTGTCGGCGGGCGCTGCCATGGCATCGGTCGCAACGGCCTGAGCCAGCGGCAACAGGCAGACACAGAGACGAAGCATATGTTTCAGCATCGAAACCCTCATCGATCCGGCCCCGAAGGACCTCGGAAACACTTACTTCAGCGCAGCCTTTGCTGCCTTCTGACGCTTGAATGATGCCAAAATGCTGTCTTCGGTCAAGCCGTCATTGCGAACCATGACCGCGTCAAAGGCGAGATCGACCGTCACGGTCTTTACGCCCTCTTCCTGGTAGCCCATGGCCATCGATCCCTGCTGCCAGCCATAGGGGCGCTCGTAGGGATAGGGTCCGATCTCGGGCAGCACGACCATCTCGCCAAACGAGGCCGGCGCAGCATTGTCGAAGGACGGTGCGCGCAGCGGTGTCGGAACCGGAGCGGCGTTGTAAGGCGCGCTCGGAGTCGAGCCGGCATAGGAGGTCGCGGAGCGCGGAACCGGTACGCTATCGGCCGCAGGCGGCGTGAAGCCGCCGAAGCTCTGGATCTCGTCGCGCGTGATGCGCTTGCTGTTGGAGGCAACCATGACGCCGGTGGCGATCTGGCCCTCGCCCGGATAGACGCCAGGAATGCGGCTGCCCTTCGGCACGTAGGAGGCCATCAGATACGGCATGTCGTGGCCATCCATGCGGGCCTTGCCGACATACTGCACGCGCACATTGCCGGTACCGCTGTGCTGGAGATCGAGCAGATCGGCCGTCTTGTTCGAGAGGTCGATGATGCGACCTTCATGATAAGGACCGCGGTCGTTGACGCGCACGATGATGGACGAGCCGTTTTCGACGTTGGTGACGCGCGCATAGCTCGGCAGCGGAAATGTCGGATGCGCGGCGGAAATGTGCATCTGATCGTAGACTTCACCATTGGCCGTCAGGCGGCCGTGGAAAGCCGAGCCGTACCAGGAAGCGATGCCGACCTTGTTGTAGGAGAAATCCTCTTTCGGGAAATAGGTCTTGCCCTTGACGACATAGGGATTGCCAACGATGTAGCGACCGCCGCCCTTCGGAATATTGTTGCCGGTGGCGACGCGCGGGCTCGCCTTGACGCCATATTCCGACTCGGCAAAATATTCCTTGCCGTGTGTGCGCTTGGCCGTCGTCGTGGGTGCCGTTCCGCAAGCGGTCACCGTCGCACAGATAAGCGACAAGCCTACCCACCGCATTGGTGTCGCAAGTGCCGCCGCCCCGAAGTCTCGTCTCATATGTCCCACGCCGCTCAAGACCGTTATGGCTTAAAGTCCGCCTATTCAGGCAAAACAAGCCGTACCGCCATCAACCTAACGAGACTTTAATCATGCGACCTTCGCGGCGAATTTGCGAAAGCTTTCGCCGAGATAGAGACAATTCTAATGAATATGGTTAATGGATCGCTAAATTAATGAAGCGATCCAGCACATCCATGACCTCTGCGACAGCGCGGACTGGCTGCCGGCCGGACCATCAGAAGTGAAACGAGACACCCAGGTTAACGGCGTTCGTGATGATGTTGGTCTTCAGACTGTCGCCGCTATCGATTGGCACGTTCACGCGGGAATATGTTCCCTTGTACTCGACGAAGGTCGACCAACGGTCGGTGATGCGGAAATCCACACCGGCCTGGGCCTGGAACGTCACGCCGCCGAACTCGTAATCGAAGGTCTTGCCCTGCGGGCGTGTTACTTCCACGTGTGGAATGTTGACGCCGACGCCGGCGCCGACATAGGGCGTCCAGCGCTGGCCTTCGATCGGGAAGCGATAGAGGGCGTTCGCCGTCAAGAGGTTCAGCCCATCGGTGAATTCGAAGTGCGACCAGCCGGATGTCGCCAGCGTCTTTTCGTCGGCATAGACCTTATCGTGGGTGTAATCGATGGAGAGGCCGAGGTTGGGGTGATTGAGGTTCTCGAGCCACCAGGTGACGCGCGCGCCGTAATAGGGCGGCGAGCCGAAGGACTTGCCTTCCCAGCCGGCATTGAAATGCGTGCCGTCGGAGACATCCACGCCGCTGTGCGGTGCCGTCTGGTAGCCACCATAGACGGAGAACTGCAGATCCTCGGCCTTTGCCGGAGCGTAGAGACAGGCAGCGGTAACGAGTGCGTATGTGGAGAGGCGGAATGCGCGGCGCATGAGTGGTCCCCGGGTTGCGATGGCCGGGATATTCGCCGCCGTTTGTAACAGGGCTATTTCAGTAGCACCGCTCGTCTGATTCATTTGCTGCGTCGTGTCTGGAAGACAACAGTGCCCGCGTGGCTACGCTGCCGACGCCTCGGCTCAGGCTCGCGGATATCGGTCGAGGTAATCCGTCAGGATCTTGAGAAAGACGTCGATATCCTCGCTGGTCGTGCGGTGATTGACGATCGCGCAGCGCACCACCAGTTCGCCCTGCAGCGTTGTCCAGGAGGGCACGGCCAGTCCCTGCTCGTGAAGATCAAGCACGAGGTCGCGGATGAAATCGTCGTCAGCGCCACGAATGCCGAAGCAGACGATGTTGAGGCCAACGGGGGCCTTTATCTCGAAGCGCGGATCGCGCTTGAGGCTTGCGGCGAGATAGCGGGCGAGTTCGCAGGTGCGCGCGATGGCATTTCCCATTCGCTCCGCGCCCAGCGTTTCGATCGTCATCCAGGTCTTCAGCGCCCGGAAGCCTCTCGACAGATCGGGGCCGAGGTCGCAAGGCCATGTCTCGCCGGCGGCAAGCCCCCTGCCCGACCGTTGCAAATACGCGGCCGGTTGGGCGAATGCGCGCTTATGCGCGGCGCTGTCGCGAACCAGCAGGAAGCCGGCGTCGTAGGGCACGTGCCCCCATTTGTGGAAGTCGAGCGCGATAGAGGCAGACCGCTCGATGCCCGAAAACAGCTGGCGCATCTCGGGCGACAGCATGGCCAGCGCGCCGATCGCTCCGTCGACATGGAACCAGATATTTTCCGCTTCGGCGAGCTTCGATATCTCCAGGAGAGGATCGATCGCACCGGTGTTCACCGTGCCTGCCGTGCCGACCACCAGAAACGGGAGCAAGCCTTGTGCGCGGTCTTGCGCGATCGCTAAGGCCAGCGCCTCGACGCTCATGCGACCGGCTTCGTCGACCGCGATAGATCTCAGGTTCGCCGAGCCAATGCCGGACAGCTCCATGGCCTGCGCGATGCAGACATGCGCTTGCGAGGATGTGTAGGCCACCAACTGTCGGTCGGCCTTGCGCAATCCGTCCCGCCGCACGCTTCGGCTCAGGGCCTCGGTGCGGGCGATGGTCAGTGCCAGGAAATTGGCCATCGATGAACCGGTGACGAAAAGGCCGCTTGCCGATGAGGGATAGCCAAGCACTTGCGCCATCCATAGGGCGATCTGCTTTTCAACCTCGATGCCAACATGATCGCGGCCGCCGCAATTCATGTTCAAGCCGGCCGCGACCATCTCCGCCACCATGCCGACGGGTGTGCCCGCGCCATGGACCCAGCCCATGAACAGCGGGTGCAGGTTGCCAGTGGCGTGGGGGAAGACATGCGTACGGACATCGTCGAGCACATCGTCGAGCGCACGGGGGTCATCCGGCAGCGCGCGGGCGAACCTGGCACGCGTGTCTGATGGCATCGGCTGCCAGACCGGCTTTTGTCTGACGTTGGCGATATGATCGATGGTGTCGTCGAGCATGCGGTGGGCTGCTTCGCGAAACGCCTGCCAGTCCGTGGGGTCTAGGCTCGTCGATTTCTCCAGATCCGGCCCTTCCGGCATGTCCGTCTTCGCAATCCGTGACATCACAGCTCTCGATCAGCCCGGGAGACGGCGGCCCATTTCTCGAACACGACGTCGAGATCGTCGGCGATCGGACGCATCGCCTTTTCCATGGTGTCGCCGCCGGCCAATCTATCGGACACGGCATTGATATCGATCGCCGAGGCCGCGACCCTAAGGATCGTGCGGGCACCGAGATTGACCGCCTGCCCGACGTGGCAGACCGGTCCAATGTCGTTCTCGCGGAGCGCCAGATGGATCCTTTGCGCCTGCGCAAGCGACGCGAAGCCATTGTCGTCGGCAGTCATGGTCAAGGGGAAGATGGCGCGATCGACGATGTGGTCGCCTTCGTCATCGGGATGGATCAAGACGCCTTCAACATGCTCGGCGCGGGCGCGTACGAGGTCGGCGAAGGCCTGCTTGATCCGGCGCTGAACGGCGGCATCGATTGCGGCCAACGGTTCCAGCTGCTCGAGCGCGGCAACCCACCTCAGGCCCAGACCAAGATTGAAGTGTGATCCGAATTGCTGGTCATTGCCGCCGCGCAGACGCGCCGGCCAATCATGAAGGGCCGTGTAGTCGGATAGCCCCGGCGCAAGTGCCTGTTTCGTGGCAAGTTCCTCGACAAGCGCCGGCGGTACAGCAAGCGCGCCCGCGAAGGGCGGTCCGGCTAGGAACTTCGAGCCGGTCACCGCGACGAGAAAACCGTCGGCGATATCCCTGGCGAGCGTGGCGGCGCTGCAGCGAAACTGGCAGGCATCGACAAGAATACGAACACGTCCGGGCGCGCGCGCTGATATATACCGAGCAGCCTGTCGCGAGACGCCGGTCAGGCCTGTCTTCGACGTATCAAGAACATGGACGAGAACATCCCTGTCGCGCTTCAGCGCGTCCTCGGCAAGCGATATGACGTCGGCATCGACGTCGTCGGGGTTTCGCGCCTGGCCCGTCGCGTTGCGGATCGCCACCGTCTGCACTTCGACGCGATCGGCGGTGATGCCGGCGAGCATCTCGCCCGCACTGACCGTGTGCCCCAGCGCCGTCACATTCGCAAAATGGCTTCCACCGGCGGCGCGCGGTACGCCGCTTCCGGTTTCTTCAGGCGCGATGAGGATGTTGGTGATCGGGCGTGGCGACAGCGAAAGCATCAGGCCGAGCGCGAGAAGCTCCACATCCGTTCCGGATGCAGCAAGCACAATGCCGCTCTCGTCGCATCCGATGTTGCGGCCGATACGGCCACGGATTTCGGCGAACCATTCGTCGATGGCGACAGCGGTGGCGCCGTCCACGCCGAACAGCCGCTTCAGCTGGTGTCCAGCAGCGGTGACGCCCTGCGGCGAGACGTTGCTCGCGGTCGTGGACGCGAAGGAAATCTCGTCCTTGGCCGCAGTGGTGCGGGTTCCGTATCGATTACGGCCGGTTGCTGCATTCGGCCAGATACGGCTGTCGCCGCCGGCCGCGAACAGAAGCGACAGCGTGTGGTCGATACTGGCCGCGCCCAGCTTGTGCCGGTAATCAGGAACAAGTTCGGACATCGTCCTGGCAGCGAATATGTCGTCTCCGGATCTGGTGGCCCTCGATGCTGCGATCACAGCGCTTCCACAAGCGACACGGCGCCTGCCTGATTGGAGCCGTGCGCCTGCTGGCCTCGTAGAGGTTTGGCCTGCCCGGCGCGGCTGCCCAGCGCATCTTCGAACGCCGCAAATAGCGTTGCCATTGCCTGTTTCTTGTAGGGAAAGACGGTCTCGGAATCCATCGAATGGACGATCATCGCCACGTCTGCCTCAAACAGCAGCAGGCGTCCGTCCGATAGCTCGGCGCAATCGATGGCGAAGTAGTCGAGGCCCAGGCGGCGGTGCAGCGCTGCAAACGCGTCGGCGTGCCTTACGGCGAAATCGGTCTGGAAATCCGCCATCCACGACGCCTCCTCCAGCCGACGCTCCGCATGCTCCGCCATGCCGGCGCTGAGATAGTGCACCATCCAGTGATCGGAAATCGCGAGGTGGCTCGCATAGGGCTTGCCATCGATGACCGCGATGCGCTGCTTGCGAAACTTGCCGTCCTCGTCGCTGTAATCGATGAAGGGGGCAATGTAGAACTCGGCTTCCGGGCGGCTGGTGAGATAAGCGGCAATCTCATCGGCAGAGCCGATCTTGTCCATTCCGTGACCGGCGTGGGTGCCGATCGGGCGAAGGATGATCGGGAAGGATGTCAGTCCGTCGATCAAATTGATCGAGAGCAACCCCGCTGAGAGATCAACGAGCGTCTGACGAGCGATGCGCGTCGTCAGCGGAGCGAGAATGGCGGGCTCGTTGCGGAAGGCTTCGGCCACGCCCTCGCGCGACAGGTCGATGACCCGGCGCGGCGCATTGTTCACGATTGGGCCGGTCCAGCTTGCCAGCAGTCGCTCAAGGTTTTCCAGCACGGCCAGATTTTCGGGCGACTCGCCGACCGCGACGAAGGCCACGTCATGCTCCGGCATATCGTTCAGATCAGCCGTCAACTCATCGACGTAGTGGAGGAGGATGTTCGCATTGGAGCTCTCCAGCAGGAACTCGATCGGCGTGTTGGCCATGAAGTCGCCGCGGGTGGCGATCACGAGGACGCGAAGGCCCGACCCGCTGCCGTTGCGAATATGGTATTTGCGGCTCATCTCCAGCGCGCCCTTCTGGGTGATGGCGGCTTCGTGGCTCTTGCCTAGCGTTTGCAGGATAATCGCGAGATCCATGAAGGCGCCCGCATCGGAGACATCGGCGGATACCCGCGCCATCAGCGCATCCCAATAAGGCGAGATGTCCTTGCCCTCATAGACCGTGCGAACGATCGCCGCCTTGCCAGCTATTGCGTGCAGGTCTTCAAGTTCGTGGATCTGGGCGGCGGCAGTTTTCACGGGCATCAACTCCATATGAACCGGCTTGATCGACCGCGGCGTGACTCACCGCGACATCACCGGTTGGCAAATATTCGAGTTCACTTTTGTGCCTGGTTGCTTGCGTGGGCCTTGCTGTTCAGGTCGATCGGTAAGCACAAATCGCCGCAGCGCCGCTGGAGACCAAGGGGCGTGGCCATGCCTATTCAATTGGCGGCGTGATGGA
Organism: Rhizobium sp. Rhizsp42; assembly: GCF_047304155.1. Lineage (NCBI taxonomy): Bacteria > Pseudomonadati > Pseudomonadota > Alphaproteobacteria > Hyphomicrobiales > Rhizobiaceae > Rhizobium > Rhizobium sp. Rhizsp42. The sequence goes on from NZ_JBGLYS010000001.1 coordinate 45,014, forward strand.
GAAGATGCGTGTCGCGCGAACGCACTCGGCCCAAGGCTCGGCGTTCCAAGGATTCGATCAGAATCAAGCCGGACGTCGCTCGGCCATAGGGTGGCTGCGGGTAACGGACTGAATGCGCAGATCAAGATCAGACAGGCCGAAGGGCTTCACCAGATAGTCCGTAGCACCGCAAGTAAAGCCCTCGACCTGATCGGAGACCTGATCATGCGCGGTAAGAATGATGATCGGGACATTGTTGGCACGGCCGCGCAAGCGGCGCAGCAAAGACAGTCCGCTGCCATCGGGAAGGCGCAAATCGAGCAGGACCAGGCCGTATTCGCCGCTATCGACGGCGCGGGTCGCGTCGGCAAGCGTCAGGCACCATTCCACCGAATAGCCATTTGCCGAAACATGGTCGCAAACGGCATCTCCGAGGATCGCGTTATCTTCGACCAACAACACATTCATGACCGCGCGCCTTCCGCCTAGCCAGCGCCACCAGTGATCTGGGTGCTTTCCGCCTGGGCGTCGCGAACCGGCGCCGGAATTGGAGCCGGTACCTTGTCGAGCCCGTAGTGCTTCTCGAGGTTCGTCCAGCTCTGGTCCATGGCATAGGCCGACGACAGCTTGGGAATGCCCACATGCCCGAACGCGAAGGACAGCTGGCGCTCGGCGACATCTTCCTTCACGTTGGCAATCTGCTGGCTATAGAGCACGGAGGCCAAGCCGGTCCTGTCGGCACCGGAAAGGCAGTGGACCAGGATCGGTTTTGGAGCGTCGCGCATGATGGCGACGAGGCGGTCCGCCTTTTCGGTGGTGAGAATTCTGGATGCCGACATACCGAAATCGATATGCTCAACACCCAGCCGCTCCGACACGGCGACTTCTTCCGCCCACCATTTCGCGTGTCCGCTGTCACCGCGCAAGTTGATCACGGTCTTGATGCCGTGCTCGCGGATATAGCGTTCCAGCTGAGACGGAGATGGCTGCGCCGAACGGTAGAACTGGCCAGCCACGACAGTATGAAAATTCCCGGTAAACTGGAGATAACCGACATAGCCGGCGAGTGTCAGGCCCGTCAAAAGTATCAGGCCGCCGAAAATCTTTACAGGGCGGGCGATCCGGACTCGCTTCAGTGCGCGCAAGAGTATCTCCTAAGTAATATCGAAGAGAGTTGCTCTATGGCTTGGGCTGCTGACAACAACCTGAAGCGGAAATGACATTATTGCGACATCGGCGGTTCGCCGGCGAAGAAGACGCGGACGCGCGGCCAAGGTCGCGCATAACATGCGACCGGGGCCTTTCAGCCCCGGTTATCAAAAACGATCTGATTTCAGTTGACGCCGACCGCGGAGCTCACACTGGCGACATGGGAATCCCCCTTCCGGCAACTGGAAAACACGTCCAGCGCGGGGTCATACACCTTGGTCGAAACATCCATCAGGCCGAGCAGGCTATGGAAGATATTGTCGTGCGAGGTCGTCTTGTTGGCGTTGCTCGCCAGGCACGCCATGTCGAAGCCAGCCGACGCCTGGAGATCGTCGGAGAGCCATACCAGAAATGGCACGTGGGTCTGCTGGATCGGCGCAACGACATAGGGCGTACCGTGCAGATAGAGCCCATTCTCGCCCAGCGATTCACCATGGTCGGAGACGTAGACCACGGAGCCCGCAACGGTATCGGACCGCTTCTTCAGCTTATCGATAACCGTCGACACGATATGATCCGTGTAAAGGACCGTATTGTCATAGGCATTGCGGATCTCTTCCGGCGAGCAGCTTCCGAAATCGTTGGCGCGGCAATCCGGCTGGAAGCGGCGGAACTCCTCGGGATAGCGGGCATAATATGCCGGGCCATGACTGCCGAGCTGATGAAGCACCAGCACGCTATCGCCCTTTACCTTGTCGAGCCAGCCGTCAATCTTGTCCAGGAGGATCGCATCGAGGCATTCGCCGTCCTTGCAGAATCTCGGATCGGCCGAATCCGGCAGGAATTCGTAGGGTACCCGGTCGGTGACGTGGTAGCTGCCGGTGTCGTTGTCGAGCCATGAAACGGAAACGTTCGCATGTCCGAGAACGTCGAGAACATTCTCCGTCTCCAGCCCCTTGCGATGCGTGTAGGCCGTTCTCGGATACACAGAAAACAGGCATGGGATCGAGATCGCCGTTGCGGTTCCACAGCTGCTCGTGTTGGGGAAATAGACGACATTCTGCTTCGCCAGCTCGGGATTGGTATCGCGCGTATAGCCGCCGAGCGCAAAATCCTGGGCACGGGCCGTTTCGCCGGCGACCATGATGAGGACCCGCGGCTTGGTGGTTGCGGTCGTGTTGACACGATGGGCATCCGCGCCAAGCGGCTGCGCGACGATGTTGGCGTCCTGCCCCGACGAAATTGCGAAGCGCACGGCGCTGGTGATCGGCACAAACGGGTTGAGCGTGTCGAGAATATCCTTGTGAGCGCGCCCGACGCCCGCGAAGGTCCGGTAGTCACCAATGCCGATTGCCGCGAAAACGGCCGTGCAGGCAAGGATAACGGCCGTGTTGTGCGCCAGCTTCCCGAGGATCGGCCGGTGCCGAATGCGGACCCAAAGGATGAGCAGCGACGGCACGATACCGGTCAGAAAGATATGCCATGCAAACCGGCCGGTAATCAGGTGCCCAGCTTCGGCACCGGTCGACACGACGGCGTTGCGGATCATTTCCTTGTCAACAATGACGCCGAACGAATCGGTAAACCACGATGCGGCGGACGCCACGATCACGAAGAAGATCAGGAACGGCTTGGTGATGTATTTCGCGGAGAAGAAGGTGACTACGCCGAGGCTCGCCGCCGCGATGCCGATCACGAAGATCGAGAAGCCGAAGCGATCGGCAGCAAAATAGCCGAAGGCCTTGGACCAGAAGGTTTGGTTGGTGACGGCCAGAAGATAAGCGGTCGTCAGCAGGCAGAGCGTGATGCTTCCAATTTCCGGACGAAAAAAGCGTGGTCCGGCTCGATCATTACTGTCGTTCAATTCGATGTCTCCGCAATAGCTGGCGCGGGACACCGTCAAAGCGATGGCCTTATCCCGCCAATGCGTGACGGAATGCCTTTCTTTTCTGACACAAGCCTGAATGCTTCCAGGCTATATGCGATCAACGGAGGCCGCTCCGTGCGCCTGCAGGCGCCGGAGAGGTTTGGAAATGGTGAGTATTTCCTGCATCTCCCCTCCTACGCAGACACAAAATACAGCTTGCAGCCCCTAGCCCGAGTCAGCTTTGCCCTTAGCCCTTGAGGCCATAATGCGTTTCCAACCGATCCCAGCTGACATCCATCGCGTAGACGGACGAAACATGCGGTATGGCGACATGGCCGTAACGCACAGACAGTTGGCGCTCAGCGACATCTTCGCCGACGCCCGCGATCTGCTGGCTATAGATGACCGACACCAGGCCGGTTCGATCGGCACCACTCTGGCAGTGCACGAGGATCGGCTTCGGCGCCGCCTTCATGATGGCGACCAACTGGTCCGCCCGTTCGGGTGTCAGGACGGTACCGGACGACATTGCGAAATCGATGTGCTGGACACCAAGCCGCGCCGCCGTTTCGACCTCGGCATTGTACCACTGCGCGTTCACATTCTCGCCGCGCAGGTTGATGATCGTCTTGATGCCGTGATCGCGGACGTGGCGCTCAAGCTGCGCTGGAGAGAGCTGCGCCGATCGGTAAAACTCTCCATGAACGACGCTGTGAAAATTCCCGCTCAATTGCAGATAGCCGATATAGCCTCCGAACAGGGCGCCTGCGAACAACACGCAGGCGGCGGCTCTCAATAGGATCTTCTTCCGACTGGCGGCGAAACGCATGACGACAAACCTCATTCATCAAAGTGCGAGCGGGACTTTGATGAATGAGCCTGACGGCCACCTGAAAGCTATGCTCAGTGCAAGACCAAGCCCGCCCGAGAGCCGGTCTGCGCACGTGATCGGCAACAAGGGACGAGGTTGCCACCTATGTATTCGGTACGGAGTTTAGCCGCGCGTCCGGGTCGGACCAAAGCGAAATTGGCGGATGGGGTGGGATTCGAACCCACGGTACGGTTCCCCGCACGACGGTTTTCAAGACCGTTGCCTTAAACCACTCGGCCACCCATCCAGCGCACCAATCTGATGGCCCGGCGGCAAAATGCGCGCACCTTGGGTGTCACCAAATCAGGTTTCGAAGGCTTTAAGCTGCTTCGTCGGCACCGTCAACCAGCCCGGCCGCGTCTTCGCGCCGTGATCTCGCATAATGGCGCTGGAGCACGAGCGAAGACGTCGGATGAGCGAAGGAAAAGACGATCAGTGTGCGGTGGTTTTGCGGTTTGCCAGCAGAAGAATGTAATCGTCGGCGGCATCGGCGATCGCCATGGCCACCTCGGCCGCCGCCCAGCCGTTCTTCTGCGCTTCTCTGATAATCTGGTGGAGTGCTGGTTCGACGTCGGCGCGGCAATCGAGCAAACGCTGGTCGTGGTTGGTGTCACTGCGAGCTGACTGAAGATTGATCATCTCTGTTACCCCTCATGTCCAAGGCTGTACCATGACATAGATTGCAGGTTGAGCAAGGGATTGCTGATCAAAACCTAAATTTTGCCAGCGGATGAGGTTTTTCAACGACACTCGCCTAAAGCGATCAGTCATGCAACCTGACCGAAAGTGATGCGAATGGGGTGATAAATATGTTCCATAGTTGGCGATACATCATTGAAAATGATGAAGCATACTTCGGCATCGACAAAACAACCAAGCAACATCTATCGCCCCGTCAAAGTTCTACATAGTATTATCCGAGACAATCGAGATCACATCGCTACCATATTTCCGCTTTTATATTCGAACATATTTTGACTCTATGTATCCTGCTAAATTCGTCTAAAGGTTGATTTTATATAAACCATAAAGCGGCACCAAAATAACATTGCGACCAAAATGGATCATCATGCGAGAGGCTTCCGCTCATCGAGGCGTGCGCCACGTCCAATCACTCCACAATGTGTCGAGTAATTTCATAAAAATCCCCCGGTGGTTGTATTTCACATTTGCGTGATTTCCTGCCTCATGGCGACCATCCGGGTAAGATGATCGGTCAACCAAAGCACAGTTCTCACAAGCGTCTTCTTTGGCGAATTCGGCGTGCCGAAAATCGGATGCAAAAAGGGCCGAGCTCCACAGCCCGGCCCTTTCGATCTCATTTCAGAAAATTCTATCTGCGGCTCATCAGGCCAAACAGGTATGCCACGCCGGCGGTCACCGCGATGGCAAGGATCGGCTCTTCGCGCACCTTGTCGCGAACGCGCTCGGTCAAAACTGAGGCCTCATCTGCAACGGCGGTCTTTGCACCCTGCCCCAGCGCGACAACGCTCTCGGACAAACGCGCCAAATCTTCCCGCAATGCGGCGACCTGCGCGGACAGGTCGTCCGTTGCAATCTCCGCCTTGACGCGCGCGGCTGTGGACTGTGCGGAGGCGGTTTTCATGTCGGCCATTGTTTGCTCCTGTTTCTTGGGGATGCTGCTCAACGAAATAGCGCTGCCAAAGGTTCCGCAGGCGAGCATCTTTTGTCTTCGATCGGCGTCGCGAAACACGGCTGGTATAGCGCAGATGTTTTCGCGCGATAACCCTTCAATTCCTCATGCGTTTGCTCTAAGGAACGTCCAATGCTTTGCCCGCGAACGGGCGAATATAATGCGAGGTTTGCGTTTCGATGTTCGATCTTCTGCGTAGAGCTGCCCGGACCTGGGCGGCCAAGCTCCTGATGCTGCTCCTGGTCGCCTCTTTCGGCATTTGGGGTGTGTCACACTCCCTACTGACCGGCAGCAACAGCACGACCGTGGTTACGGTCGGCGACCAGCAGGTCGACGTCAACGAGTTCCGCCTCGCCTATCAGCGTCAGGTCTCCAACCTCAGCCAGCAGTTCGGCATGCGCCTGACACCTGATCAGGCCCGCGCCTTTGGCGTCGAGCAGCAGGTGATCTCGCAGTTGGTGGCCGGCGCTTCGCTCGACCAGCTCGCCGCCGACATGGGGCTCGGCCTCTCCGAGGATCGTCTTGCCCAGCTGATCGGTGACGATCCGGCGTTCAAGGCCGTCAACGGCCAGTTCGACCGTTCGCTGTTTACCTCACGCCTGCGCAATGCCGGCATCCGCGAAGACGACTATATCAAGGAGCGCAGCAAGGTCGCGGTCCGCAGCCAGATCGTCGACGCGATCTCGAACGGCTTCACGCCTCCGAAGACGCTGGTCGATTCGCTGAAGCTCTACCGCCAGGAAAGCCGCGGCATCGACTACCTGCTGCTGACCAACGCCAATATCGAGCCGATCAAGGCGCCGGCTGACGACGTTCTCGCAAAGTGGTTCGAAGGCGCCAAGGCGCGCTATCGTGCGCCCGAGTATCGCAAGTTCACCTATCTGAAACTGCAGCCGGCCGACATCGCCGATGCCGGAACGGTGACCGACGATCAGATCCGCGAAGACTTCGAGAAGCGCAAGGACGCCTATCGCACGCCGGAAAGCCGCACGATCGAGCAGCTGACCTTCCAGAACAAGGATCTCGCCAACGCGGCCGCCAATGCGCTGAAGACAGGCACGACCTTCGACCAGCTGGTGACCGACCAGGGCAAGACGGCCAACGACGTCATGCTCGGCGAATTCACCAAGGACAAGGTTCCCGACCAGTCCGTTGCCGACGCGGCCTTCGCGGTTTCCCGCAACGGCGGCACCTCGCCCGTCGTCGACGGCAGCTTCGGCCCGGTTATCCTACGTATCACCAACATCAAGTCGGAGAGCGCCAAGAGCTTCGACGAGGTCAAGGAAGACCTGCGCAAGCAGCTCGCCGTCGCCAATGCATCGCAGCAGATGATCACCGTTCACGATCAGATCGAAGACCTGCGCAGCTCCGGCTCGACGCTCGACCAGATCGCCACGCAGCTGAAGCTCAGGGCCGTGACCATCGACGCCGTCGATGCAACGGGCCTGGACAAGGCCGGCAACGAGGTCAAGGACATCCCGGAAAAGCAGCAGGTGCTGGGCGCGGTGTTCCGTGCCGAAGCTGGCGCTGATATCCCGTCGCTGTCGATCGGTACGGATGGCTATCTGTGGTTTGCTCTCGGCGACATCACGCCCGAGCGCGACCGTCCGCTTGCCGAAGTTCACGACAAGGCCGTTGCCGACTGGACCGCCGAACAGCAGAAGATGGAACTCGCCAAGAAGGCGGACGAGCTGAAGCAGCAGGCCCAGAAGGGTACCTCGCTCGCTGATATCGCCGCACCGCTTGGCATTCAGGTCGAGAGCAAGAGCGGGATCACCCGCGGCATGGACGACGTGGTTCTTGGCACTGGTGGCGTCAACGCCTCCTTCTCCGGCCCGATCGACACGATCGCGACCGCTATCGGCGCCGATCCGACGACACAGATCCTGATGAAGGTGACCGAAGTGAACACCGAGCCAACAGGCGACGTGCTTGCTAACCAGGACCAGCAGATCAACGCGATCGCGAACGCCGCCGGCGACGACATCCTGGACCAGATGGTCTCCCTGCTGCAGACGCAGTATGGCGTGTCGATCAACCAGCAGCTCGCCGAACAGGCAGCCTCGCGCTAAGGGGAAGATGAACGCATGACCGATCTGAAGCCGCTCCTGGCGAAGGCCGCAAGCCGCGAACCTCTGACACGTGAGGAGGCCCGCGAGGCCTTCGACATCCTGATGTCCGGCCAGGCGACGCCCTCTCAGATCGGCGGCTTTCTGATGGCGCTGCGCGTTCGCGGCGAGACGGTCGACGAGATCGTCGGCGCCGTCACGACCATGCGCTCGAAGATGCTGACGGTGGAAGCGCCAGCCGATGCCATCGACATTGTCGGCACCGGCGGTGACGCCAGCGGCACCTACAACATCTCGACGCTGGCGGCCCTGATCGTCGCCGGCGCCGGTGTGCCCGTTGCCAAGCACGGCAACCGGGCGCTCAGCTCCAAATCGGGTGCTGCCGACAGCCTTGCCGCGCTGGGCGTCAAGCTCGACGTTACGCCCGAGGTCATCTCGCGCTGCATTCGCGAAGCCGGCGTTGGCTTCATGTTCGCGCAGCAGCACCATTCGGCGATGCGCCATGTCGGCCCGTCGCGCGTCGAACTCGGCACGCGCACGATCTTCAACGTTCTCGGCCCGCTCTCCAATCCGGCCGGCGTTCGCCGCCAGCTGCTCGGCGTCTACTCGTCGCAGCTCGTCATGCCGATTGCCGAAGTGATGCGCGATCTCGGCTCCGAGAGCGTCTGGGTCGTGCACGGCGACGGCCTCGATGAAATCACCACCACCGGCAAGACCAGCGTCGCGGCGCTTGAGAACGGCAAGATCAGAAGCTTCGAGCTGTCGCCTAGCGACTTCGGCGTCGAGACTGTCGAGCTTCAGGCGATCAAGGGCGGCGATGGGATCGTAAACGCGGCTGCGCTGCGCGATGTGCTGAGCGGCGCGAAGAACGCCTACCGCGATATCGCGCTTGCCAACGCCGCCGCATCGCTCGTGATCGCCGGCAAGGCGGAAACACTGCACGACGGCATGCGGCTTGCCGCGCAGTCGCTCGACAGCGGCGCCACCGCGGGTGCGCTCGACAAACTTGTCGCCGTATCCAACGACCTCGACTAGGATTGCGACATGACCGACATTCTGCAGAAGATCGAACTCTACAAGCGCGAAGAGATCGCGGCGGCAAAGGCCAAGGTTTCGCTCGCCGATCTGAAGGCGATGCAGCAGGACCAGACCGCGCCGCGCGGTTTTTACAAGGCGCTGGTCTCCAAGCGCGATGCGGGCCAGTTCGGCCTGATTGCCGAGATCAAGAAGGCAAGCCCGTCCAAGGGACTGATCCGTCCGGATTTCGATCCGCCGGCTCTGGCAAAGGCTTACGAGCTTGGCGGCGCGGCTTGTCTGTCGGTACTCACGGACACGCCGAGCTTTCAGGGCGCGCCCGAGTTTCTGATGGCAGCGCGGGCGGCGTGCAAGCTGCCGGCCCTGCGCAAGGATTTCATGTTCGAGACCTATCAGGTGCAGGAAGCCCGTGCCTGGGGCGCGGATTGCATTCTCCTGATCATGGCTTCGCTCTCCGACAGCGATGCGGAGCGGCTGCAGGACGAGGCTTTCGGGCTCGGCATGGATGTGCTCGTCGAGGTACACGACGCCGAAGAGATGGAACGGGCGCTGAAGCTCTCCTCGCCGCTGGTCGGAATCAACAACCGCAACCTGAGGACCTTCGAGGTCAGCCTCACGGTCAGCGAGGAACTGTCGGCCATGGTGCCGGATGACCGGCTGCTGGTCGGCGAGAGCGGCATCTTCACGCATGAGGATTGCAAGCGGCTGCAGGCTTTCGGCATCAACACTTTCCTGGTTGGCGAGAGCCTGATGCGCAAGGACGATGTGACGGCGGCCACGCAGGCGCTGCTGTTCGGCCAGGCCTCGCTGGCGGCCGAATAAGATGAGTGGCGAGAAGGCGGGTCTGACCCATATCGACGCGGCCGGCGAAGCGCATATGGTCGATGTCGGCGACAAGGCCGACACGACCCGCATCGCGACCGCTGAGGGCCATGTGAAGATGGCACCGGCGACGCTTCAACTGATCCTCGAGGGCAACGCCAAGAAAGGCGACGTGATCGGCACGGCGCGGCTAGCCGGCATCATGGCCGCCAAGCAGACCAGCAATCTCATCCCGCTCTGCCATCCGCTGATGCTGACGAAGGTTTCCGTCGAGATTGCCGAGGATAGCGCCCTTCCCGGCCTGCGCGTCACGGCGACCGCCAAGCTCACCGGCAAGACCGGCGTCGAGATGGAAGCGCTGACGGCCGTGTCTGTCGCATGCCTCACGATCTACGACATGGCCAAGGCCGCCGACAAGGCGATGGAGATCGGCGGCATCCGCCTGCTTGAGAAATCGGGCGGGAAGTCTGGCGACTTCAGACATCCGGAGCATGCGAAATGAGCCTGCTGCCCGTTGCCGAAGCGCAGGAACGCCTGCTGTCGCGGGCAAAGCCGGTCATGGCGCTCGAAACCGTTCCCCTGGCTGAGGCCGAGGGGCGTGTTCTCGCCACCGACGTCGCGGCGCGGCTGACACAGCCGCCCTTCAATTCATCGGCGATGGACGGCTACGCCTTGCGCGGCGAGGACGCCCTTGAGCCCGGCAGTGAACTGCGGGTGATTGGGACGTCGTCCGCGGGGCATGCCTTTGACGGCACGATCGGCGCCGGCGAGACTGTGCGGATCTTCACCGGCGCGCCGGTTCCCGAGGGCGCCGACAGCGTGTTGCTGCAGGAAGACGCTGAAAAGACGGACAACGGCATCCGCACCACCTATCCCGTGCGGCTCGGCCAGCATGTGCGGCCACGCGGGCAGGACTTTCGTGAGGGCGAGCCCGTTCTGATGGCAGGCGCGGTGATCGATTTCTCGCGACTGACCGTTGCCGCCGGCATGAACCACGCGACGCTCGATGTCCGGCGCAAGCCTCTGGTGGCGCTGCTTGCCACCGGCGACGAACTGGTGACGCCAGGACAACAGCCCGGCCCTTCGCAGATCATCGCCTCCAGTACGTTCGGGATTGCGGCACTGGCGCGCAAGGCCGGCGCCGAGGTGCTCGATCTCGGTATCGTTGCCGATGACAAGGCGGCGATCACGGCTGCCGTCGAGAGAGCGCGGCAAGCCAAGGTCGATGTGATCGTCACACTGGGCGGCGCATCGGTCGGCGACCACGATCTCGTGCAGGCAACGCTGCTTGCCGCGGGCATGGAGCTCGATTTCTGGCGGATCGCCATGCGGCCGGGAAAGCCACTGATGGTCGGCAATTTCGGCGATACCCATGTGCTCGGCCTGCCTGGCAACCCGGTCTCCAGCCTCGTTTGCGGCCTGCTGTTTCTTGAGCCACTGATCCACAAGCTCGCGTCGCTGCCTCCGGTCAAGCGGAGCGCTACGGCGGAAGTTGGCGTGAGCATGAAGGCCAACGACCAGCGGCAGGATTATGTCAGGGCAAGAGTGGTGCATTCCCCATCTGGCGCCTTGAAGGTCGAGCCATTCGGCAAGCAGGATTCGTCGATGATGAAGATTTTCGCGGAAGCCGACTGCCTGATCATACGACCGCCGCACGCGCCGGAGCTTGCCGAGGGAGAGGCGTGCGAGGTCATGCTGATCCGTCCGGAGCTGCTCGGCTGAACGCTCGATCGGGCGCGCCTGCCGACTGATTGCTGTCATTGCGGTGGCTTGTGCGGATACCGCGCTTGTTCCACACTCGGCGCACTTCACTCATAGCTGGGACGCCTGATCATGACCATCGAGCCGGTTCGCGATACGAAGGCCATGCTGCGTGGCATGACGCCGAGCCTTGACGCCGCAGACTATGTGTTTTGCACGACGGAAGACGAGCAGCTAGCCATGCAGGCTGCGCCTTTGTCGCTTGGCTGGTTTCGCGAAGCCGAAGGCGTGTCCTTGATACTGCTGGCCGGCGATGCGCAACGGCTGGGCTTCGACACCGCGCTCATCATGCGGCGGATCACCCTCACCGTCTTCTCCTCTCTTGAAGGTGTTGGGCTGACGGCCGCCGTCGCCACCGCTCTCGCCAGTCACGACATCTCCTGCAACATGGTCGCCGCCTATCATCACGACCACGTCTTCGTGCCAACGGCCGACGCCGAAGAGGCCATGCGGGTGCTGCTGGAGCTGCAGGCGGCGGCGGGCTGACGCTGGAGCGCGTGGAATTGGCTAGAGGTCCGGAACCGTGGCCAAGCTGAAGACACCGGCGCGCGCCTCGCTCCCGTCACCACCAAGGCCGAAATCCGGCACGGAAAACTCGGAAATGCAGTGCAGCCTCTCCTTTGGCAATGGCGCGCGATAGGGATCGCCGATCAGGACGTCGATGCCGGCGGCGCGGCAGGTTTCGAGAAACGCCAGCGCGCGTTTTGCCAGCGCTTCGTCATAGAAGAGGTCACCGGCCAGAACCATATCGACCGAAGGCGGCGGACCGTCGAGGAGGTCGGCACGCAGGAGATCGAGCTCTACGCCATTGGCGGCCGCATTGAGGCGGGCGGCGGCGATGGCGTTTTCGTCGATGTCGGCGGCGACCACGGATGTGGCACCAGCCCTGGCGGCGATGATTGCGACGAGGCCGGAGCCAGTGCCGAGGTCGAGAACGCGCCGGTCGCGGACGAGATGCGGGTTCTCGGCGATATGACGTGCCAGCACCGCTCCGCCGCCCCAGCCATAAGCCCAGTAAGGCGCCGGCGCGTCGGGATCAGTGCCGCCGAGCCGTGACAGGCGGCTGCCAGAATGCGCGGTGTAGAGCTGGATATCCTGAAGGCCGGGCACCGGTAGAAGCTGGAGATTCCTGGCGATGAAGGCGCTGACGTCGAAGGAGGATGTGCGCTTCTGCGCGTGGGCACCATCGGCAGCGGAAACGGATGTCATGCTCTCGGTCTTATCGCGCATGTCGTCGCCTGGTCCGGATCAGCAATCGCGAATTCAGCGTTTCGCGATTGCCAGAAATGAAAGACGGCGAGGCATGGCTGCCAGGTCGAGTGGGGTCCTGAAAATCAGAACCATCCGAACGACAGGCGGCGCATGCGATCCTCGCCGTCACGCTTTGGGCCTCAGCCCTTCTTCTTGGAGAACTTCGGCTTCGGGCCGTTGCCGTCGAACTTCGGCTTGCCTTCGTATTTCGGCTTGCCCTCGAATTTCGGCTTGCCGGGCTTGCTCCACGGCTTGCTGTCGCGCTCGCCAGACGGAGCCGCATCGCTGCGCGGTCCCTTCTTGAAGCCGCCGTCGCGCGGGCGATCGTCGTAGCTCTTCTTGGCGGCGTAAGGCTTCGGGCCGGACTTGTTGAAATCCGACTTGCCATAATCCTGGCGACCGAATTCCGGCGTACCGGGCAGACGGCTGACGCGGATGCCGCGTTCCATCGTCTTGTTCGGACCGGTCGCGGCGAGGAAGGCGTCGGCGCTGCCGGCTGCGATCTCGACGAAGGTCTCTTCAGGCTGCATCTTGATGGCGCCGATATCGCGCTTAGTGAGGTTGCCGTTGCGGCAGATCATCGGGATCAGCCAGCGCGGCTCGGCGTTCTGCTTGCGGCCGACGGACAGCGAGAACCAGACGCTTGGGCCGAAATCGTCGCGCGGGCCACGCGGGCTTGTGTCACGAGGGCCATCGGCGTTGTCGCGTGGCTTGCGCGGACCGGCCTGCAGGCTGATCTCCATCAGATCCTCCGGCGCCGACTGCTTGGCGCGATAGAGATTGACGAAGGCGTTTGCGAGTTTCTCGGCGCCATGCGCGTCCAGCAGGCGCTTGACGATGTCCTGCTCTTCCTCGCGCGGAGCCTCCTCGAAGATCGGATCGGCGAGCAGACGTTCCTCGTCGCGAGCAATAACTTCCTCAGCCGACGGCGGCAGTGCCCATGTGGCGGCGATGCCGGCGTTGTCGAGCAAACGTTCGGCCTTGCGGCGGGCGTTGAGCGGCACGATCATGGCGCTGACGCCCTTGCGACCGGCGCGGCCGGTACGGCCCGAGCGATGGAGCAGGGTTTCCGGATTGGTCGGCAGGTCGGCATGGATGACGAGATCGAGGCCTGGAAGGTCGATGCCGCGGGCGGCGACGTCGGTCGCGATGCAGACGCGGGCGCGGCCATCGCGCATTGCCTGCAGCGCATGGCTGCGCTCGTTCTGCGTCAGTTCACCAGAGAGCGCGACGACGTCGAAATTGCGGTTATGGAAGCGGGCGGTCAGATGGTTGACGGCGGCGCGGGTCGAGCAGAAGACGATGGCGTTGGTCGCCTCGTAATAGCGCAACACGTTGATGATGGCGTTTTCGCGGTCGCTCGGGGCGACGGCCAGCGCACGGTATTCGATATCGACGTGCTGCTTTTCTTCCGTCGTGGTGGCGATGCGCACGGCGTTCTTCTGGTAGCTCTTGGCGAGCTTGGCGATAGCGGCCGGCACGGTTGCCGAGAACATCAGCGTACGGCGATCTTCCGGGGACGCATCAAGAATGAATTCGAGGTCTTCGCGGAAGCCCAGGTCGAGCATCTCGTCGGCTTCGTCGAGAACGACGGCCTTCAGATCGGACATGTCGAGCGCGCGGCGACGGATGTGGTCGCAGAGACGGCCGGGCGTACCAACGACGATGTGGGCGCCACGCTCAAGCGCACGGCGCTCGCTGCGGATATCCATGCCGCCGACGCAGCTGACGATGACGGCGCCGGTCAGCTCATAGAGCCATTCCAGCTCGCGCTTGACCTGCAGCGCAAGCTCGCGGGTCGGCGCGATGACGAGGGCCAGCGGGGTGGCGGCCGGCTCGAAGCGATCGTCGTCGCCAAGCAGGGTGGGCGCCATGGCGAGGCCGAAGGCAACCGTCTTGCCGGAGCCGGTCTGCGCCGAGACCAGCGCGTCGGATGCGGCAAGCGCCGGATCGAGCATGGATTGCTGAACGGGGGTGAGCTCGGAATAACCGCGCTTCGCCAACGCCTTGCCGATCGCCGGAACGACGCCGCTTATCTCTGTCATTTTGTCTGTCTTTCGGAATAATCGGGCGCACGGTGCGCCGTCCGGAACTTGCCGGTTGAAAAGTTGGGCTGTTCCTACTGCGTCAAACGACAAATGTCAAAGCGGATGTCCGCGCCACAGGAAGACATCGATGCTTTCGGCGCGGCCCCTGATCTTGGCTGAGACCGGTCCTTCGATATGCCCTTGATGGTTGGGCGCTGCCTCCGCCCCCGCCGCATTCATCAAGGCGGCACTCAGCGCGAGCTCGAAACCGCGGCTTGCCGCCACTTCCATGAGGCGGCTTGCGACATTGACGGTATCGCCGGTCGCGGTGATCTGCTGGCGTGTGCCGGTGCCAAGCCGCGAGGCCACGACCGTGCCGCAATGGGCGCCGACCTTGAAGCCGATCTTGCGGACGGAAAGCCCGGGATCTGCTGAAAGCCAGGCCCTCAAGCGATTGCCGAGCCCAACGGCGCAGGCAGCCGCCCGCAAGGCGTCGTCATCGGCCGGTCGCGGCAGACCGAAGAGGATCATCGCGCCATCGCCCATGAAGCTGGTGATCGCGCCGCCATGGGCGCGCGCCTCGTCATCGACCAGCTCGAAGAAGCCGCTCAGCACCTCTTGCACGCGCGCAGCACCGATCGCCTCGCTCAATCCGGTGAAGCCCGACAGGTCGACGAACACCGCCGCGGCTTCCTGACGCACCGGGCGTGACAGGAAAGTGGAATCGCGGGCCAGCCATTCGCCGAGGCCCGGCGCCTCGATTCGCTGCAGCAGGTCGCTCTGCGCCGCAAAGTGGGTGGCGCGGCGGCGGTCAAGCCACAGCTCCATCGCGCCGAACAGCAGCACCGGCGGCAGGGTCGCGGCGATTGGCAGCGCGGCGCTGAACCAATAGCCATGCGAGAAGGCGACGATGTTGAACGTGAGCCACGCCAGCACGGCGGCTGCGATGGCGCTATAGGCCACGGCGCTGCGGCGCCAGCCGAGCAGGCTGATGATCAGCACCGGCAGAGCGACCCCGAGCAGCGCATCGAACGAGCGCACATTGCCGTCGCGCACGATATTGTCGCCTGCAATCAGCCGGGTAATGGCTGTGGACATGACCTCGACGCCCGGAAGCACCGGATCGAACGGCGTCGGAAAGACGTCGCCGCCGCCGGTTACCGTCGAGCCGATCACGACCACCCTGCCCTCCACCATCTTGGCGTCGATCTTGCCGGCAAGCGCATCGGCGGCGCTGAAGGTGGGGATCGTTCCGCGCGGTCCGTAGAAGGCCAGCGGCAGGCGCTGGCCGATATCGGTCGGCAGGCGCAGTTCGCCCAAGGCAAGAGCGGCCGGCGTAAAGGCCGGATTGACGCCGAGCGCCACCGATGCCACCCGCAGCGGAAACGAGGCATCGACGCGCTGCGCGCCGCGCGAGATCAGCGGAATATAACGCGGCGTCCCACCCTGATCGGTCGACACGTTGACGACGCCGATCGCGGCTGAATCGGCGAAACGGGCGATCGGCAACATCATCCGATCAGCCACCGGAATGGTCGCTAGCGGATCCTCGGCACTCGATGTCACCGACTGAAGACTTGACGGGAAGACGCCGGCCGCAGCGATGACAGTCGGAACGCCCTTCAGCGCATCGACGAGCGCCTGATCACCCTCCTCCGGTCCGGGATCAACGAGCAGCAAGTCCAGCGCAATGACCTTCGGCTTCAGCGCGCCGATGGTTTCCACCAGCCGCGCGAGCGTCGCCCTGCTCAGGGGATATCCGTTGGCGGTCGCCGTCTGGTCATCGATCGCGACGATGGTGACAACCGAAGGCGCGCTGCTTGGCCCAATGAGATGGCTTCTGAGGTCCGCCAGCGATGCTTCCATGCGATCGAGAAAGCCGGCATTGCCCTGCATGTGGAGATAGCCGAGCGCGCCGCCCCAAAGGGCGGCCGCGATCAGCGATATGGTTATCAGAAGCCGTCTGGCCTGCATGGGCGACTACTGGCCCAGCCGCGTAAGAAGCGCCGCCGCGCGCGGCTGCGGCCAGCGCCGAACAGTGAGCGCGCCGCTCGTGCGCGACACATCCACGCCCTCGCCCGGCGCCAGCACGACCCTCGGCCCCGCCGATGGCCTGCCCACAGCCACACGCCCACGTACGACGAAGACCGACGTTGTGCCATTCTTGACGTCGACGGCCCAACGCGTGCCGCGCACTGCGGCGATCGCCTGAGGTGTGACTACCTGAAAGCCACCGCTGCGTCTGGCGCTATCGACATCGACGAGGACCGCCTTGCTACGCAGCGACACAGAATCGGGACGACCGTCGCCGTTGCTGTCGACAAGCTGGAACCGCGCACCACCTTCGGCAGTGACGGTCACGCCATCGGCGCAGCGCATGATCTGGCGCGACGTGCCGGCGACGCGTTCAAGCGTGCAGCCGGCTGACTGTGCCGATGCCAAGCCAGCCCAGAGGCCCGCCCAAAGCAATGTCGTCGCGGCGATGGCGGTGGCCAGACAAGGACGACCGTACGATACTGTCTCCATGATATCCCCCTGTAGCAATTTCCGCCCCACGACTGAATAGCGCACTCTAACCCCGCCTCGCCCGGCACCGCAATGCGCTTGGCGGCAGTTACACAGGCGATGAGACCATCCCGCGTTCCATCAAAGCGCCTCCGGCGATGGTCCAATATAGCGGGCACGCGGGCGGATCATAGTTCCACTGGTCACCTGTTCGATGGCGTGCGCGAGCCAGCCGGCGGTGCGGGAAAGCGCAAAGATGATAAGCGGCGCGTCGTCGGGAAGGTCGAAATGCCCGGCCATCGCCGCCAGCGCGAAATCGATATTCGCGGGCTCGCCCAACAGCTCGGCGCCAAGAGCGGCAATCTCGGCGTAGCGCTTCGGCATCTCGAACGAACGCATGATCGCCGCCGCGCGCGGATCGCCGTCTGGATAGAGCTTATGGCCAAAGGCCCGCACCACGCCTTCCGTCGCCAACATGGTCCTGATCGCCTCGCGCGCGCCGATTTCCCGCGACAAATCCATCAGCCGCACGGCGCCCTGCCAAGCCCCACCGTGACGAGGGCCGGTCAGCGTCGAGAGGCCGGATAGCGTGGCTGCGGCCAGTGAAGCCCCCGATGAGGCGGTGACGCGTGCCGCGAATGCGGAAACGTTGAGTTCGTGTTCTGCGGCGAGCACAAGTGCCCGTCTGATCGGCTCCGCCGCCTCCGGCCGATCCCAACTCTGTGCAAGGCGCTCGTGCAGCGGCAAGTCGGGCATCTGGCTTGGAGCAAGTTCGGCTGCCACTGTCGCAAGCACCTGCCCCGCCTCCGTCTTCAACGCGGCAGGCGCACGGCCCAAAGCCGGCAGATCCGCCGCCGCTCTCCTCGCCAACAAAACGAAAGCGCCTGATATCCTTGATGGCTCGCCTGTGGGCAACTCGATTGGCGGGGATATGGCTGCCGGGCTCTCCCATAACACGGCCGCGACCTGCTCGAACGTCGCCCTTTCGGACAAGGCGACCGCCTCGCGACCGCGATAGTAAAGCCGGCCATACGCGATCATCGAAATCGCGGTCGGCAGGACCGGCTCGCCCCAGTCGATCGTCTCGGCGGCTATTGCCTCCGCCTTTCGCCTGCCCGCATGGCGCTTGGCCAGACGCGCGACGTCCTCGGAATGATAGAGGCTCCGGCGGCTATCGGCGGCATCGGGCTTCGCGCGGATGCGACCGCGGCTGACATTGGCATAAAGCGTCTGCGGCTTCGTGCCGAGCCGTTCCAACGCTTCCTCGGCCGTCAGCCACGTCATGAGAGCCTCTTACATTGATCTTATTCATCAAGATTGACGTCAATCTATCTAGGTCCGATCTTTCCAAGCGTAAAGGAGAAACGCAATGAAGAACGGCTTGGAAGATGTGATCGCAGCGGAAACCCAACTGTCCGATGTGGACGGTGAACGCGGACGCCTGGTGATACGCGGCGTCTCGCTTGATGATCTCGTTCCCGGTGAGACATATGAGGGTGTCGCAGCACTGCTGCTCGACGGACTGATGGAGCGTCCGGTCGATGCGACGACATTGCGGTCGCTGCTCGCCGCCGCGAGGGTCGACCTCTATTCGCACGTCGCGCATCTGGACGAAGGGCTTCTGGCGCTGCCACCTGTCGACGCCATGCGCGCCATGATCGCACGCCTTGCCGATGGGCAGGATCTCGACACGGCTCTGCGCCTGATGGCAGCGCCCGCCGTGTTTCTGCCCGCCATCCTCAGGCTGCAAGCCGGCCAGCGGCCGGTGGCGCCGGATGCGTCGCTGTCGCAATCAGCGGACATATTGCGGATGTTGACCGACAGGATGCCGAGCGCGGAGCAGACCGCGGCGCTGAACGCCTATCTGGTGACGATCTCGGACCATGGATTGAACGCCTCGACCTTCGCTTCGCGCGTCGTCGCCTCCACCCAGGCTGGGCTGACATCCTCGGCACTGGCCGCCATCGGCGCTCTGAAAGGACCGCTTCATGGCGGCGCGCCCGGCCCGGTACTTGATATGCTGGATGCGATCGGAACTGAAGCCAACGCCCATGCATGGCTGACGGCGGCACTTGATCACGGAGAGCGGCTGATGGGGTTCGGGCACCGGATCTATCGTGTTCGCGATCCGAGAGCCGACGCGCTGAAGAATGCGCTCTCGCCTCTGGTCCGATCAGGCCAGGTCGATCGTGAACGGATGGCGCTGGCCGCGTCCGTCGAGCGATTGGCACTTGCCATCCTCAGGGAGCGGAAGCCGGATCGGCCGCTCGACGTCAATGTCGAGTTCTACACGGCATTGCTTCTCGAATCGCTTGGTTTCGAGCGGCAGGCCTTTACCGGCATCTTCGCAATCGGGCGCACTGTGGGCTGGATCGCCCATGCCCGGGAGCAGGCACTCAACGGCCGATTGATCCGCCCCCGCTCGATCTATACCGGCCCTCTACCAAAGGTCGCATAATCCGAAAAACTCAACACTAATAGAGATTTAGCGAATATTTACTCAAATCCCATAGATTTGCCCGGCGTGCATTTTGGCACGCTTGGCATATCGGGGTTTGTCCATGGTCGGATTTCTATCAAGCATCAGCTCTTCCAGCAGCGCTGTGCTGGACGCGTTGAACAAGTCGCAGGCAATCATCGAATTCGACCTCACCGGAAAGATTCTGACGGCCAACGAGAATTTCTGCAAGGCGGTCGGCTACGAGCTCAGCGAGATCGTCGGCAAGCATCACCGGATGTTCGTCGATCCGGCCGAGGCGAACTCCAGGGATTATGCGGATTTCTGGGCGCGGCTTGGCGAAGGCAAGTTCGACCAGCGCCAATATCGACGCATCGCCAAGGGCGGCCGCGAGATCTGGATCGAGGCGACGTACAATCCGATCTATCGCGGCAACAAGCCATACAAGGTGATGAAATTCGCGACCGACATCACCGCCGCCAAGAAGCAGGCGGCCGAGGACAAGGGCAAGCTCGAAGCGCTCTCACGCGCACAGGCAGTCATCGAGTTCACGCCTGAGGGCAACATCATCACGGCCAACGAGAATTTCCTGGCGACGCTCGGCTATTCCCTGTCCGAGATCGTCGGCAAGCATCACGCGATGTTCTGCGAAGCGGATTACAGCCGCTCCGCGGAATACAAGACCTTCTGGGCGAAACTGGCCGCCGGCGAGTTCGCCGCCGACCAGTTCAAACGGATCGCAAAGGGCGGGCGCGAGATCTATATCCAGGCGTCCTACAATCCGATCATCGATGCGTCGGGCCGCGTCTTCAAGGTCGTGAAGTTCGCGACCGATGTCACCGAGCGGATGAAGGTCGTCAACGATCTCGGCGCCGGTCTTGCCCGTCTCTCCGAATGCAATATCCGCCAGACCATCGACGAGCCCTTCGTCGGCGAATTCGAGACCTTGCGCCGCGATTTCAACACCTCGATCGGCGCGTTCCAGGCAACGCTGGTGAAGGTGCTGCAGCAGACCAACGCACTGAACGGCAACAGCCAGGAAATGCGCGACGCCGCCGAGCAGCTCTCCGCGCGGACAAGGGAACAGGCGGTCTCGCTCGAGGAGACGTCCGCCGCGCTTGAGACGGTGACGGCGACGGTCAAGTCCTCGACGGAAAACACGCAGGCGACGCGCAAGCTGGTGCAGAGCGCGCGCGCCTCGGCCTCGACCTCCGCTGCCGTCGTGCGTGAGACGATCACCGCCATGCAGCGGATCGCCTCGGCTTCGAAGGAAATAGGCCAGATCATCGGCGTCATCGACGAGATCGCTTTCCAGACCAACCTTCTGGCGCTGAACGCAGGTGTCGAGGCGGCGCGTGCCGGCGAAGCCGGCAAGGGCTTTGCCGTGGTCGCCCAGGAAGTGCGCGAACTGGCACAGCGCTCGGCCAAGGCCGCCAAGGAGATCAAGGGTCTGATCGAAAACTCCGGCAAGGAAGTCAACGAAGGCGTTCGCCTCGTCGACGCGACCGGCACGGCGCTCAACGAGATCGAGACCTTCGTCGAATCGATCGACACCAACATGACCGCGCTGGCGACCGCCGCCGCCGAGCAATCGACCGGCCTTTCGGAAATCAACAACGCCGTCTCGCAAATCGACCGCATGACACAGCAAAATGCCGGCATGGTGGAGCGCACGACGGGCATCAGCTCGGAGCTTGCATCGGGTGCGGCGCTGCTGGCTGAGTTGGTCAACCACTTCAAGCTTAACCGGCGCGGCATGATCCGCGATCAGGGGACGGAAGCAGGTGTCCCTGCGCGGGGACAACGCGCGGCCTGAGGCGGCGCGTCGTAAATTTGGGAATGAAAGAGCCGCCGCATCTTTGGATGTCGGCGGCTTTTGTTGTTTCGGGAATATCCCGGCGGTGGCTCCGCAACGAAATCACCTTGCCTCATTATTTGTGATCTAGGTCGGCAAGCGCGTCATCCATAAAGGATCCGAGGTCGCTATCGGCCTTATCCGCCTGCGCTGTCAGGAGTGATTGGCGACGGCACTCCTCGACAAATCCGGGCTGCCGTGTGTCAGGCACCCAAATCCGGATGGGGCGCATGCCGGCGACCTTGGGCGCTTCACGCCCCTTGCGCACTACAGACACCATCGTCGGCTCCTGAGTTCGTTAAGCTTGCGTTCACCCTACGACTGGGCGTCAACTTCGTCCACTCCGCATTCATTTCCGTGCTTGTCACAGGACCTCGGCCAACCCAAGTCCTTGACCAGAAAAGCAAAAAGGCCGCTCTCGAAAGCGGCCTTCTCTATCGTCTTGCGAGATGTCTTAAACCAACCGGCTCTGCTCGGTCGCCGCTTCGATGAAGCTCTTGAACAGCGGGTGCGGCTCAAGCGGGCGGGACTTCAGTTCAGGGTGGTACTGGACGCCGATGAACCAGGGATGGTCAGGGTATTCGACGGTCTCGGGCAGCACGCCATCCGGTGACATGCCGGAGAAGACGAGGCCGCAGTTTTCCAGGCGGTCCTTGTAGTCGATGTTGACTTCGTAGCGGTGGCGGTGGCGCTCGGAGATGTCGGTCGAGCCGTAGATCTCGGCGATCTTGGTGTCCTTCTTGAGCGCGGCCTTGTAGGCGCCGAGGCGCATGGTGCCGCCGAGGTCGCCGGCAGAGGTGCGCTTCTGCAGCTCGTTGCCCTTGACCCATTCGGTCATCAGGCCGACCACCGGCTCGTCGGTCTTGCCGAACTCGGTCGACGAGGCCTTCTCGATGCCGGCCAGATGACGGGCGGCTTCAACGACTGCCATCTGCATGCCGAAGCAGATACCGAAATAGGGAACGTTGCGCTCGCGGGCGAACTGGGCAGCAAGGATCTTGCCTTCCGAGCCGCGCTCGCCGAAACCGCCGGGTACGAGGATACCATGGACCTTTTCGAGATAGGGCGCCGGGTCTTCCTTTTCGAAGACTTCCGATTCGATCCACTCGAGATTGACCTTCACACGGTTGGCGATACCACCATGGTGCAGCGCTTCGATCAGCGACTTGTAGGCGTCCTTGAGGCCGGTGTACTTGCCGACGATCGCGATCGTGACCTCACCCTCAGGCGTGCGAATGCGATTGCAGACCTCTTCCCAGGAATCGAGGCGCGGCTTCGGCGCCGGCTCGATGCCGAAGGCTGCCAGGACTTCGTTGTCGAGGCCTTCCTTGTGGTAGGCGATCGGCACATCGTAGATGTTGGCAACGTCGAGCGCCTGGATGACGGCGCTCTCGCGGACGTTACAGAACAGCGAGAGCTTGCGGCGCTCAGCTTCCGGGATTTCGCGATCGGCACGAACCAGCAGGATATCGGGGTGAATACCGAGCGCCTGCAGCTCCTTGACGGAATGCTGGGTCGGCTTGGTCTTCAGTTCGCCGGCTGCCGGGATATAGGGCATCAGCGTCAGGTGGACGTAGACGGCCGTGCCGCGCGGCAGGTCGTTGCCGAGCTGGCGGATGGCTTCCATGAAGGGCATCGCTTCGATATCGCCAACGGTGCCGCCGATTTCGCAGATGACGAAGTCGTACTCGTCATTGCCCTCGATCACGAAATCCTTGATCTCGTTGGTGACGTGCGGGATGACCTGCACGGTCGCGCCGAGGTAGTCGCCGCGGCGTTCCTTGTCGATGATGTTCTTGTAGATGCGGCCGGTGGTGATGTTGTCGGTCTTGGTTGCCGAGCGGCCGGTGAAGCGCTCGTAGTGGCCAAGATCGAGATCGGTTTCCGCGCCATCGTCGGTGACGAAGACTTCGCCGTGCTGGGTCGGGCTCATGGTGCCCGGATCCACGTTCAAATAGGGGTCGAGTTTGCGCAGCCGCACCCGGTAACCACGGGCCTGCAGCAACGCTCCGAGAGCGGCGGCCGCAATTCCTTTACCGAGAGAGGAAACCACGCCGCCAGTGATGAATACGTATCGCGCCATGGGAGCTACCGGTTACCTTTTCAAAAACGATTCCACCAGCCCTAAAATTCATTTCCTGAATTTTAGGGCTCTAATTTAACAGCATTCTTCACGCGCTTGCCGCGCGATCGCTGTCGGTGACTTCAAGACAAAAGAAAACCGGCAGACCCTGGGGCCTGCCGGCGGTTTATGCGTCGTTCGGCTTACTGTCCGCTGGGAGCAGTCGCCGGGGCCGGAGCGGCAGGCGTGGTGGCCTGCGGTGCTGCCGGAGCAGTTTCAGTCGCTGCCGGGGCCGGCGTGGTCGCGGCGGGAGCCGGTGCGGTGGCTGCAGGCGCAGCCGGAGCGGTCGCGGCAGGTGCCTGAGCAGCCGGAGCCGCAGGTGCGTCGCCACCGGTCGGAACGCCGTTGCCGGCAGGAGCCGCAGGTGCAGCCGGAGCGGCGGCGCCGTTCTGCTGCTGGCCGCCGAGCGAATCGAGAATGCCGTTGCCCTGCCCGCTCGTTGCCGGAATGCGGTTCAGGATGTCAGTCGGACGGCTTTCGTAGCGGTTCAATACGCCGAGGCCGAGCGAGGTGATGAAGAAGAGTGCTGCGAGGATCGCGGTCGTGCGGGTCAGCGCATTGGCCGTGCCGCGCGCCGACATGAAGCCCGAACCGCCGCCGATACCGAGGCCACCGCCTTCGGAGCGCTGGATAAGCACAACGCCGACAAGCGCCAGCACGATCATGAGATGAATGACAATCAATACGGTCTGCATGGGTCCAGTCCTGCCGGCGCGAAGCGGGCATAAAGTAAAATTCTGGCGCTCTTTACATGAGGTGATCCGCTATTCCAAGCCCTTCAGCCCGGAATATACACGCATCTCAAGAGAGCAACGCCTCGTATGCGCCGTAGATGGCGAGGAAATCGGTTGCTTTCAAGCTCGCGCCGCCGATCAGCGCGCCGTCGACATTGGCAACGCCCATCAATTCCCTGGCGTTACCCGGCTTGACCGAGCCACCATAGAGGATGCGGAACTTGCGGCCGTTGTCGCCGAAGCGGGCGACGAGCTCGGCGCGCATGAAGGCATGCGCCTTCTCGACGTCCTCGACGGTCGGCGTGACACCGGTGCCGATCGCCCATACCGGTTCATAGGCAATCACGGTGGTTTCAGGTGTGGCGTTCTCCGGCACGGAGGCCGACAGCTGCCGCTTGATGATATCGAGTGCCTGGCCGGCCTGGCGCTCGGCGGCGGTCTCGCCGATGCAGACGATCGCCGTCAGGTCGGCGGCAGCGGCGGCTTCGGCCTTGGCGCGCACCAGATGGTCCGTCTCGGCATGATCTGTGCGGCGTTCGGAATGGCCGACGATGACATAGGTGCCGAAGCAATCGGCGATCATTTCAGCCGAGATATCGCCTGTATGGGCGCCTTCGGGGTTCTGGTGGCAATCCTGCGCGCCGATGGCGAGCGGGCTATCGGTGCAGAGCGCGGTCGCTACGTAAAGCAAAGTCGCCGGCGGGCAAATCAGCGCTTCCACCTTGTTGGAAAGAAGACCCTGGACACCCGAAGCGATCGCCTTGATCTGATCCAGCGAGGCACGCGTGCCGTTCATTTTCCAGTTTCCCGCCACAAGCGGTCGCACGTCAGGTGTCATGCCGGCCTTCCCCATTTCTCCGTCAGCACGCGCCTTAGCAAAAGCATGCGGGAATGAAAAGGTTTGGGACGCTTACGTAAGGGAAATTGCGGCGTTTTGCGGCGCAAATGCTTAAAATTTGTCAGCCGTGTTGCCTAAACTATGGCTAGCCCCCTCAATTCTAGGAGGCCAGTATCCAGTTCAACGTCTGGCGCCAATCGATCATGCGGATCGGCGTCCCGTGATTGCCCGTCTGGTACAGCGTGAAATGCGTCGGGTAGCGCGATTTGATCAGTGTTTCGAACAGCGCCTGCTGGTCGGCGGCCGCGTAGGTCGGGTCGCGGCTGCCATGGGCGAACCAGAGCGGCAGCTTGGCCTTGTAGAAGGCGCTCTTCGTAAAATCGGGATCGGCGACGCCGCTCATGATCACCATGCCCTTGAGACGCTTGACCGTCTCGGCGTCGCGCGTCGCCCCCCAGCAGATCTGGCTGCCCATGGAGGCGCAGGTCAGGATGATCGGGCGGCCCGGCGCCTGGGCGCTGGCGTAGCGGATGAGACCGGCGACAGCGGTCACGCCATCGCTGTCGAAGGTCTTGACCGAAGGCGCGTAATAGACGCCGCCATTGCCGGCGACGAGGTTTTTCAGCCGGTTGAAATTGCCGCCGAAGGTATAGTCGTTGACGCCGAGGCGGCGGTCGCCGTTTCGGCCGTGGATGAAGATGACCGTGAAGGCGGCACCGGCGCTCGGCCCTACCCTCGCGACGTCCAGCTTGATGCCATCGAGCGACAGCGTTTCGTTGTTCTGAAGCTTGCGGATGCCGAGCGAGACGTATTTTTGCTGCGTGCGCTTTTCCGGGATCTGGTCGCGGCCGTTGATATCGCGCATCTCGTCGTAGTCGATGACATCGAAGGCGCCGCCATTGTCGGTCTGAAGCGTCGTCTGCGCGGAAAACAGGTCGTCCTTGAAGGGTGGCAAGGTGTCGGCAGCACTAAGATCAGCCGATGCGACCATGAAAAAGGCCGCAATTGCTGTGATAGTTATGCAATGACTTGTGGACATTCGCATGCGCAAGGTTCCCTGAGGCGTCTGGCCGCTTGCCATTCGGCGACCCAGGACGCAAATCATTTCTTAATGAAAGTCCGCCCGATGAGGTGGCGTCGCGTATCGAGGTGCTTTCTGGCAGACTCTGCCTGATTCGCAAACGTGACATGAATTGCGGTGATTTTGGGTCAGGCTCAAGCGCAAGCGGCCACCCCACGAGAAGATGAAGATCTGAACGGCTCCATGGACGATAGCAACGACCTCTTTTCCGGAATGCCCCTGACCAAGAAGCAGGAGGATGCGCCCAAGCCGGCCGCGGTAGCCCCCGCGCCCGTCGCCGCTTCGGCTGCGCCGAGCGCTGCCGCCACTGCCGCGCCACGGCAGGCGCCGCCGGCGAGTTCCACGTCCGAGGATTACGGCGCGTCGTCGATCCGCGTTCTCGAAGGCCTGGAGCCGGTGCGCATGCGTCCCGGCATGTATATCGGCGGCACCGACGAGAAGGCGCTGCACCACCTCTTCGCCGAAGTCATCGACAACTCGATGGACGAAGCGGTGGCCGGCCACGCCAATTTCATCGAAGTGCATCTCGACGCGATGGGTTTCCTCACCGTCAGCGACAACGGCCGTGGTATTCCGGTCGAGAACCATCCGCAGGTTCCCGGCAAGTCGACGCTCGAAGTCATCATGACCAAGCTGCACGCCGGCGGTAAGTTCGACGGCAAGGCCTACGAGACATCAGGCGGCCTGCACGGCGTCGGCGTTTCCGTCGTCAACGCGCTCTCGGACGTTCTCGAAGTCGAGGTTGCGCGCAATCGCAAGCTCTACCGCCAGCGCTTTTCGCGCGGCATACCGCAGGGTGGCCTCGAAGAGCTGGGCGACGTTCACAACCGCCGCGGCACGCGCGTCCGCTTTCATCCCGACCCGCAGATCTTCGGCGATCACGCCAAGTTCGATGCCGGCCGGGTGTTCCGCATGGCGCGGTCCAAGGCCTATCTGTTCGGCGGCGTCGAGATCCGCTGGAGCTGCGACCCTGGTGTCGTGCAGGAAGGCGGCGAGATCCCCGATAAGGCGGTTTTCCACTTCCCCGGCGGCCTGAAGGACTATCTGCAGGCGACGATGGGCAAGGAGTTCACCGTTACCCGCGAGATCTTCGCCGGCAAGACGGAGAAGACCAGCGGCCATGGTTCGCTCGAATGGGCGATAACCTGGTACGGCGGCGACCCGCAGGTTCACTCCTATTGCAACACCATTCCGACACCCGAAGGCGGCACTCACGAGGCCGGCCTGCGCATCGCGCTGACCAAGGGCCTCAAGGCCTATGGCGAGCTGACGCAGAACAAGCGGGCCGCGCAGATCACCACCGACGACGTGATGATCTCGGCCGTCGGCATGCTGTCGGTCTTCATCCGCGAACCTGAATTCGTCGGCCAGACGAAGGACAAGCTTGCGACCGTCGAAGCCCAGCGCATCGTCGAGAACGCGCTGCGCGATCCCTTCGACCATTATCTCGCCGACAATCCGAACGAAACGGCCAAGCTGCTCGACTGGGTGATCGAGCGCGCGGAAGAGCGCCTGCGCCGCCGCAAGGAAAAGGAAGTCAACCGCAAGACCGCCGTGCGCAAGCTGCGCCTGCCCGGCAAGCTTGCCGATTGCTCTCAGAACACCGCCCAGGGCGCTGAGCTCTTCATCGTCGAAGGGGATTCGGCCGGTGGCTCCGCCAAGCAGGCGCGCAACCGCGCCAACCAGGCGATCCTGCCCTTGCGCGGCAAGATCCTCAACGTTGCCAGCGCCGGTCGCGAAAAGCTTGGCGCCAACCAGCAGCTCTCCGATCTCGTCCAGGCGCTCGGCTGCGGCACGCGCTCGAAGTATCGCGAGGAAGATCTTCGCTACGAACGCATCATCGTCATGACCGATGCCGACGTCGACGGCGCGCATATCGCATCGCTGCTCATCACCTTCTTCTATCAGGAGATGCCCGAGCTCGTGCGCGGCGGACACCTGTTCCTCGCCGTGCCGCCGCTCTACAAGATCACGCAGGGCGCGAAATCGGCCTATGCGCGTGACGACCGTCACCGCGCCGAGCTGATGGAGACGGAGTTCAAGGGCAAGGCAAAGGTCGAGATCAGCCGCTTCAAAGGTCTCGGTGAAATGCTGCCGGCGCAGCTCAAGGAAACCACCATGGATCCGAGCAAGCGCACCATGTTGCGCGTGCTGATCGACGAGGTGGATTTCGAGGGCACGCGCACGGCGGTCGACGATCTCATGGGCACAAAGCCGGAAGCCCGCTTCCGCTTCATCCAGGATCGCGCCGCATTCGCGGAAAACCTCGACATCTGAGGTTCAGGATCAGGCTCAGTCGAGCCTGATCTCGATCACAGTCTTTACCGAATTGGCGAGGAAGCAGAGTTCGTGCGCCTGATGGTGCATCTGTTCCTCGAGGTCACGGCTCGGAACTTCATCCGTGTAGCCGACTTTCGGGCGTAGTTCGACGCGGCTGACCATCATCCGGCCATCGACTTTCTCCATGACGCCCACCGCATCATCGACATAGCTGTCGATGCCGATGCGCTTCTTCGAGGCGATCCAAAGATAGAACAGCATATGGCAGCTGGAGAGCGCCGCGACATAGGCTTCCTCAGGATCGACATTCTCTTCGACGGCATAGGGCAACGGCACATTGTGCGGTGATGCGGAGGCCGGCACCGTGATGCCGCCGTCGAAGCTCCAGGTGTGGCCACGGCTGTAGCGTCCGTCGACAAAGCTGCCCTCGCCCAGCTTCCACGCCACCTGTGCCGAAAACGTCGTCATCCTTCTTCTCCTTCGCGGGTAAGCCTTGCGGTCGTCAATTGCAGATGTTGCGCAAGCGCCTGGCGCGCCAGATCGGCGTCTCGCTTGGCGCATGCCTCGATGATCGCCTGATGCTCGCCATGAAGCGTCGGGCGGGCCTCCGAGCCTTTCGGTTGCCACGCATAGGCCCGACGCGATTCACGGCGGAATGTGTCGATTATGTCGAGCAATCTCGCATTCCCGCAGCGGCCGTAGAGCGTGCGGTGAAACGCGAGGTCGAGTTCCTCAAGCTGTTGCGGGTCTTCTTCATCGAGCAGATCCTCGTTCAGCCGTCGCGCCTTGCGCAAATCGCCGTCGGTCAGCGCCTTAATCGATGCCAGCAGCGCGGTCGTCTCCAGAGACAGGCGAATTTCGGCGAGCTCACGCGCTTGCTCTTCGTTGAGACCCGACACGGCAAGGCTGCGATCCGGTCGGCGCATGAGGAGACCTGATGCCAACAGCCTGTCCAGCGCCTGCCTGATGGGCTGGCGACTGACCCCGAAGCGCTCCGCCAGTTGTTCCTGTTTGAGCACCGTGCCGGCGCCGAGATGTCCGGCTTCGATATCGCGTCGAAGCGATGTGATGATTCCATTTGTATCCATGGATCCAAAGTAGACGAGGCGCATCATCGCTGCAAGAGCTTGTTGTGGGATTGGGTCAGCCGGCGGAAAGCCGCTGAAGCTTCGAAGGCGTGCGGCAGCCAAAATTGCGGGATCACATTTCCGTCAGATCACGGTAGTTCGTTCCAATATCGGTCGAAACAGGCGCGATCTCGGCGAAAATCGCCGATCGCGCAGACCGAGCGTGATCCATGACAAGGATGTCGAAGGGTTTCTGTCTTAATGATTGCGTGATGTAAGGTTATGAAGCCTGCGGATCAGGCCGATGGACCGGCGGCGGGGGCGTCATCGGGCTTAAATCGGTGATGGCGCTTGCGTGCAAAGGATGCATGGCCCATATCCTTAGGTGAAATAAGGGGGAAAAGGACGACGTGAGCCTTCCGAACAACAATATGCAGCGCGAGTCGCGGTGGATCGGTCCATCCTCTCCCGCACGTACGCCGCTCATCCCTTCGATCTCCGCGGCGCGCTGGCTTCTGATCCTCGTCGTGGCCGCCGGCGTCTATTTCTTCTACGGCTTCGTCGTGCCGGTACTGGCCGCGCTTGTCATCGGATTTGCAAGCTGGCCGCTTTATCGCCGGCTGCTGCAAAGGGTCGGCGGCAACACGACGGTTGCGGCGACTATCGCGATCGTGCTCATCGTCACCTTTCTCATCACGCCGATCGTGCTTGCCGTCACCTATACCACGGGCGAAGTGCGCGAATGGGTCGGCTGGCTTATCCATGTGAACCGCTTTGGCGAACCGACGCCGCAGTGGATTTCGGCCTTTCCATTTGTCGGGCCCTACCTCGACGAGCTCTGGGTCAAGTATATCGGCAGCCCCGGCAGCATGGGCGAAGTGATCCAGGCGGTCAGCGGCGCGCATATCGGCAATATCTATCGCGCGGTGCTCGCAGCCGGTGGCGGTGCTTTCCATCTGCTGCTGACGCTGCTCTTCATGCTGATCGCACTGTTCTTCGTCTATCGCGACGGCGCGGATTTCTCCCGCCAGATCGACATGCTCGGCGAACGCATCCTGCCCAATCGCTGGGAACGGATTTCGCGCGTGGTGCCTGCCACGATCAGCTCGACCGTGATGGGCATGACGCTGATCGCCATCGGCGAAGGCATCGTGCTCGGCGTCGCTTATTGGGTGGCGGGCGTGCCCTCGCCCGTGACGCTCGGCGTCATCACCGGCATCATGGCGCTAATCCCCGGCGGTGCACCGCTGTCGTTCACGTTGGTGTCGCTGTACCTGCTTGCCAGCGGCTCGCCCGTTGCCGGCGTCAGCCTGTTCGTCTGGGGCACCGTCGAACTCTTCATCGTCGACAAGACGCTGCGCCCCAAGCTCGTGGGCGGCCCGATCAAGCTGCCGTTCCTGCCGACCTTCTTCGGTCTGATCGGCGGCGTGAAGACCATGGGCTTCCTCGGGCTCTTCATCGGCCCGGTGCTGATGGCGCTTCTGGTGGCGATCTGGCGCGAATGGATGCATGAGGTTCGCACGGCCGAAAAGCCGGATCTCGGGCCTCAGGTGCTGATCGACGAGCAAGCTCCGCCGCCACCCAGGGTCGCCGAAGGCTGATCGGGCCCGTCGCCGAAGGCTCATCGACGGCGTCACCTTTCCTGATTGTAATCTTGCTCCGTATGGATGCCGGAAAGCGGCCTTCATTTGGTTGAAATTGCTGCGTCTAAGGGGAGCGGTTCAATATCGAAAGCGCCCCCATGCAAGCTGTCCTCATCGCCATGACCATCCTCGGCTGCAACGACTCGGTCACGCAGTGCAATTACGTGGCGACGGTTGGAAAGCACTTTGAGACGGTGGCGATGTGCGATGCCGATTCCGAACGGCAGTTGAAGCATTATTCCAGCATCAGCTACCCGACGGTCATCGCCGTCTGCGAGCCTCCGCATCCGCCGCTACCGCCTGAGCCCAAGGTGGTCGCCGCAGCGCCAGTACCAGCGCCTGCCGTTATCGAGGAAAAACCGGAGAGCGGGGTTTCCGGGCTAGCGTCCAGAATGGCGGCAGAGGTACGCACGCACCTTCCCTCTGGCCATTCGATGAAATCCGCGCTCGCAACGCCCGTGCACTTCGTAACAGGAAGCTATTCCTGGGTCGTCAGGCGCTTGAGCAATTAGCCTCAAGCAGCGGCGAGCGCCGTCATATACGCGTAGCCGCGTGCCGACTGTCGCTGCTCGGCGACATGCAGCTTCTCGACCATCTCCAGCAGTTCCTGCACCGCGCCATGCGTGGTGCTACGGCTGCGGAAGCTCTGCAGCAACCGGCCGCAAACATTGGCCAGCATCGTGCCTGATGTGGATTTCGACGCCTCGCGCCACAGCAAGGTGGCTTCGACGAAGATCACGCTGATATCGCGGGCAAGGCCAGCGGACTCGCAAAGGGCGCGTACGGCGTGCATGCGGCCGGTCGCCAGGATCGAACGCACCCGTCGCTCGTCGCAGCCTGTGAGATTGACGATGGCGCCGGCGAAGAACTCGATCTTGCCGGAGCAGAGCGTGTGCATGAGGAAGGATGGCGTCAGGCGCCCGCTGACGCGCAGATGCTCGACCAGATCGGCAACTTCGCGCGGCGTGATCTCGCCGGCGATGGCGACGATCGCGGTTTCCGTCGCCTCGCGGGCCACGCGCTGCAGCCGGCCGGTGCCGATCGCGGCCTGCGCCAGCGGCAGATTGATCAGGGCGTCGCTGACGTGCTGCGTCAAGAGTTGGCGGGCATCGGCGGGCAGGTCCGGGCGATCGAGCAGGAGGTTGCGGACTTCGCAGTCGTCGCCCAGCCGTTCGGCAATGCGCTTCAGCGCCTGCGGTGCAATTGCGGCCCCTTCGTTTTCAAGCAGGCACAGCACGTCTTCCGCGCCGCCAATCTCGGCAAGCGCGGCTGCGACCGAGCGCGAGATGCTGGAACGGGCGGCGATCAGCATGCGGGTGACGGCGCTGCCGCGTGCGGCGAGATCGACAAGATCGGCGTCCGACAGAAGCGGCGAGAAGGTGATGGCGTGGCAGGCGATCTCGGCCTGATCACCAGCCAGAGACAGGACGATGGCACGAGGCGCGTCCGGCGACCAGGCGATCGCTTCGGCCATGGCAAGGCGAACCTTCGGCGACGGGTCGTCGAGCAGGAAGGTCATCGCCATCTCGGCGGCCTTGCGCTCTTCCAGAGACATTTCAGACTGCAGGTAGGCCCGGCCGAGCGCGCTCGCCGCCCTCGCCCGGTCTCCAACCTTGGCAGTCTCAACCCAACGAAGAAATGCCTCTACGATCACCGCGAACCCCAATCCTCAAGTGCGATTCTCTCGCACCCCAAGTGTTGAGGATGACGGTAGCGGCAAAAAGTTTATGATTGGTTCACCATATACTTTAACCGTTCAGCAGGACTGACGGACGGTCAGGCCTTGGGTCGGAAGAGCTCGAACACGTCGCTGCTCTCGCTGTAATCCATGTAGCCGAGGCGCGCGACGGGTCTCGCCAGACCCATGTCGATACGGCCATCGCGCAGGATCGCCTCGTCGATATGGATACCGACGACCTGGCCGAAGATCATCACATTCTCCGACGGCTCACCGCTCAGCGACTTCGGCTCGATGATCTCGGTGACCTTGCACTCCAGCACCGCGAAGGCTTCGGCCACATAGGGAGCATCGACGAGCTCGCCCTTTTTCGGCGTCAGGCCGGACAAAGCGAACTCGTCGACGTCATAGGTGACGGCTGCCGAGGACATGTTCATCTTGTCGATCAGGTTGCGGCTCACGAAGTTGCAGGTGAACTCGCCGGTTTCGCTGGCGTTTCGGTAGCTGTCCTTGCGACCGCTCGACGAGAACATCACGAGCTTCGGACGATCCGACACGGCGTTGAAGAAGGAGTACGGCGCGAGGTTGAGCGTGCCATCCCTGCCCTTGCTGCCGATCCAGCCGATCGGCCTTGGCGACACGATCGCCTTGAAGGGATCGTGCGCAAGGCCGTGCCGGTTCTGATCCGTCGTGTAGAACATCAGCCTTCCCCGCCGACCCAGGTGACCGTCTCGGAAAGCTCGGGGCGTGGGCGTTCGACGGGCGGGAACGTCGTCGAGCCCATGTGGATAAAGCCCGCGACCTTTTCGCCTTCCTCGACGCCCAGCAGCGGATAGGCGCGCTCGTCATAGGCGAACCACTCGGTCAGCCAATTGGCGACCCAGCCATGGGCATTGGCTGCGAAGATGATGTTGAGGCAGACGGCGCCCGCCGACATCAGCTGTTCCCATTCCGGGATCTTGATGTGCGGGCCGGCCTTGCTGACGACCGCGACGACGACCGGCGCGCGGGTGAAGCGGCTGCGCTCGACCTGGATCATCTCTTCGGAGAGATCGGGCTTCTTTTCCAAGGCAAGCTTCAAAAGCTCCTCGCCGATGCGGGCGCGTTCCTCGCCGCGATAGACGATGAAACGCCAGGGCGCGAGCTTGCCGTGATCCGGTACGCGCGAGGCAAGGCGCAGGATTTCCTCGATCTCGGGCTTTTCGGGACCGGGCTCGGACATCTGGAAGGCGGGGATGGAACGGCGGACGCCGAGGTAGTCGATCAGCTTGATATCGGATCTCATAGGCAAGAAACTCTCATTTTCATTGCGGTATCGGGGATGGGTCTTGAATTTGCCATCCGGTTGGTCTTGAAGTGGCCTCTGTCATTTCAGTTGTCAATTGGTTCGCAAAACACATGCTCGGCATTTTGCCATACGCGCGCTGGAGTGTTGCCGTAGCCCTCCTTGCCTTGATCCCCGCCGGCGCCGGCGCGCAGGATGCCTTCAAGGAGTTCAAGCAGCTCGACACCACGACGAAGATGCCCAAGCTCAACGCCTTCATCGCACCCGGCACAACGCCGCAGGGCGCGAAGCTGCATTCCGTCGCGCTCGAGGCGAAGCTCACGGCATCGGGCGACGCCGTCAAGGACGGGCTCTCCTGGTATGTGTTCAGCCCGGTCGCAGGCAGCGACGGCAAGCTGCCGCTGATCGCCAGCTCCCAGGGCGGTTCGGCTGACTTCCAGCTGGCGCCGGGCGATTATTTCGTCAACGTGTCCTTCGGCCGCGCGGGCGTGACGCGCAAGCTCTCGGTGCCCGAGGACGGTGCGCTTGAAAAGCAGACGATGGTTCTGGAAGCCGGTGGCCTGCTGCTCAATGCCGTCTCGGGATCGGATGTGAAAATCCGGCCGGATCAGCTGAGCTTCTCGATCTATTCCGCCGATGTGCGCGATGACGGCGAGCGTGGTCTGGTGATGGCCGATGTGCCGCCGAACACAGTCGTACGGCTCAACGCCGGCACCTATCACGTCGTCTCAGATTACGGCGAGACCAACGCGTCGGTGCGCGCCGACATCCAGGTGGAAGCGGGCAAGCTCACCGAAGCCACGATCCAGCACAAGGCGGCGCAGATCACCTTCAAGCTGGTTTCCGACAAGGGCGGCGAAGCGATCGCCGATACGGCCTGGTCGATCCTGACGGCCGCAGGCGACAGCGTCGGCGAAAGTGTCAGCGCGTTTCCGACCATGGTGCTTGCCGAAGGCGAATATTCGGCCGTCGCGCGCAACAAGGACAAGATCTATCAGCGCGAATTCAAGGTCGAAGCCGGCAAGAACACCGATGTCGAAGTCCTTATGAAGGACGTGCAGCCGGACCAGGGACCGGCCGCCACGACATTGCAGCAGCTGCCGCCGGAGCAGCAGACCCCGACGGAACAATCTCACGCCGCGCAGCCGCTGCCCTCGTTCGAGCAGTTGCAAAGCGGAGCCGCCGCAGGTGGTGTCGATTCCGACTGACGCATCCTACATCGCTTTCAACGCAAAACGCCCGGTCATTGTTGACCGGGCGTTTTCGTTTTTCAGTCCGGGATCACCAAGGCCTCAAGCGGCCTTCGCCTTCCTGGCAGCGGCCTTGCGCAGCACATCCGGCGGTGTCGCTTCGTGCGTCAGGGCAGCGATCGCGTCGTCGAGCGACATCGAGCTTTGCTCCTGGCTGCCGAGACGGCGGATGTTGACCGTGCGCTCTTCGGCTTCCTTCTTGCCGCAAACGATGATCACGGGCACCTTGGTGACCGAGTGTTCGCGGACCTTGTAGTTGATCTTCTCGTTGCGGAAATCGGTCTCGACGTGGAGGCCGGCTTCGCGCAGCGCCTCGGCCACTTCTTCGCCGTAAGCGTCGGCTTCCGACGTGATCGTCGCGACGACGATCTGCAGCGGCGACATCCACAGCGGCAGGTGGCCGGCGAAGTTCTCGATCAGGATACCCAGGAAGCGCTCCATCGAGCCGCAGATGGCGCGATGGATCATCACCGGCTGCGTCTTTTCGGAGTTGCTGTCGATATAGAAGGCGCCGAATCGTTCCGGCAGGTTGAAGTCGACCTGCGTGGTGCCGCACTGCCATTCACGGCCGATCGCGTCCTTCAGCGTATATTCGAACTTCGGACCGTAGAACGCGCCCTCGCCCGGCAGAATGCCGGTCTTGATACGGCCTTCCGACTGTTCCTCGATCGTCTTCAGCACCTCGGTCATGACGGCCTCGGCGCGATCCCACAGAGCGTCGGAGCCGACGCGCTTTTCAGGGCGGGTCGAGAGCTTGACGACGATTTCCTTGAAGCCGAAGTCTTCATAGACCGACAGGATGAGATCGTTGATCCGCAGGCATTCGGCCGCCATCTGCTCTTCCGTGCAGAAGACGTGCGCGTCGTCCTGGGTGAAGCCGCGAACGCGCATCAGGCCGTGCAGCGCGCCGGAGGCTTCGTAACGGTGCACCGTGCCGAATTCGGCCAGACGGATCGGCAGCTCGCGATAGGACTTCAGGCCATGCTTGAAGATCTGCACGTGACCCGGGCAGTTCATCGGCTTCAGCGCGAAGACGCGGTTGTCGGCTTCCTTGTCTTCCGGATGCGTGAAGGCATAGGCCGACTTCACCGCGAACATGTTCTCCTGGTACCAGCCCCAGTGACCCGAGGTCTCCCAGAGCGAGGCATCGAGAACCTGCGGGGCGTTGACCTCTTCATAGGTGCCGGCGAGGCGGCGGCGCATGTAGGAGGTCAGCGCCTGGAACATCCGCCAGCCCTTGCCATGCCAGAAGACGACGCCGGGGCCCTCTTCCTGGAAATGGAACAGGTCCATCTCGCGGCCAAGCTTGCGGTGATCGCGCTTTTCGGCTTCCGCCAGCATGTGCAGGTAGTTGTCGAGATCCGCCTGCTCGGCCCATGCCGTGCCGTAGATGCGCGAGAGCATGGCGTTGTTGCTGTCGCCACGCCAGTAAGCGCCGGCTACCTTCATCAGCTTGAAGGCCGTGCCGATCTGGCCGGTGGAGGCCATATGCGGGCCACGGCAGAGGTCGAACCATTCGCCCTGATTGTAGATCTTCAGGTCCTGGCCTTCAGGAATCGCATCGACGAGTTCGACCTTGTAGCTTTCGCCCTTGGCGGCGAAGACTTCCTTGGCCTTCTCGCGCGACCAGATCTGCTTGGTGAAGGCAGCGTTGCGCGAGATGATCTCCTTCATCTTCTTTTCGATCTTCGGCAGATCGTCAGGCGTGAAGGGTTCGTTCTTGGCGAAGTCGTAATAGAAGCCGTTCTCGATCACCGGACCGATCGTGACCTGCGTGCCGGGCCAGAGTTCCTGCACGGCTTCGGCCATGACGTGGGCCGCGTCGTGGCGGATGAGTTCCAGCGCACGGGGATCGGTGCGGGTGATGATCTCGATCGTGCCGTCGACGACGGGATCGGAAAGGTCGCGCACGGCGCCGTCGATCGCAATCGCGACGGCCTTCTTGGCAAGCGACTTGGAAATGGATTCAGCGACATCCTTGCCGGTTGCGCCAGCATCGTAGCTGCGCACGGAACCATCGGGGAATGTCAGGGAAACGGATTGGGACACTTTAGACTTCTCCTTGTCCAGTCCCGCCAACGAATGCGGGTGGTTGCAATGACGCGTTTCGGATCACGAATACGCCGCCGCCTGATACCGGGATTTGCCGTCGCAGTAAAGGAAAAGCCGATCCGACGCGTCAACGGTATCGTCACATTGACAATGGCCCGGCCGATGGCAAAGTGACAGAAACAGCAACGCAAGGTGGCGCATGATCCTTTACACCACCGTTGGAACAAACGACCTCCCACGATCGGTCGGTTTCTACGATGCACTGTTTCGTGAGATGGGCCTTGAGCAGTGCTTTCTCGATGGCACCTCCGCGTCCTGGGGGCGCAAGGATGACGAAACGGTTTCACGCTTCTCTGTCGGCTACCCGTTGAAAGGATATTCAACCGCCGGCAACGGAACGATGACGGCGTTTCGTATCGACGAGCCTGCCCGGGTCGATCGCCTGCATGAAATCGCGCTTACCGGCGGCGGATCGGACGATGGGGCACCCGGCTACCGGGCTCATTACAGCGGCGCGCCTTACGCCGCCTATATCAGGGACCCCGACGGCAACAAGCTGGCCTTCATTTGCTACGGATCGCCCGAACTCTAGACCCGAGGCTGAATGCCGGGATCCTGTGCGACCATTTCGGCGAGGCGGCGAACGGTGTTCCAGTTGCGCAGCGTGCCGACGCCCATGCGTTTGGTCGTCAGAGCGGAGAGCAGCTTCCATTCGCTGGGCTTGCCGGCGAAATCGATCCAGAGATCGCCACCGATCAAGGCAAGACGCTGGGTCGGCTGGGCATGAGGCTGCAGCCGCTCGATGACGGTGCGGTCGAGCGGCTTTCGCATCACGCGCAGAATGACCTGGCTGCCATCGCCATCGGGGAACGGGTTGGCGGCGGCGATCTTGCGCCAATCCTCGGCCGTGCGAACGAGGATATCGACCGGTTTTCCGAAGCGCACGCAGAACGCCTGCTCCAGCCGCGCCTCTATGTCTCCGATCGGTGACGACGGCGCTTCGAAGACGATGTTGCCTGTTGAAACGAGCGTGCGCGGGTTGCGATAGCCGAGCGACGTGGCCATGTCGCGCAGGTCGGACATGATCACTCTGCGGCCTGGTGCCAGGACGATGCTATGGAGAAGCGCGACGTAAGCGGTCACGTCGGCTTGCGGCCGAACGCGAGATAGCGCCACGGCGTCCACCAGTGGAAACGGTCACCCAGCGTTTCCGGCACACGGTCGAGGCCGCTGGTGCCGCCAGGGCCGCAGCGGCCGACGCGAAACAGCGTCATCCATCCGCCGCTCCAGAGGCCATGGCGGGCGATGGCCTCGTAGCCGTACTCGGAACATGTCGGGATGTGTCGGCAGGAGTTGCCGATGAAGCCGGATAGGGTCAGTTGGTAGAGCCGGATAAGGCCCATGCCGAACAGGCGATCCGGTGTCTTGCGGAAGGGGCCGGCGTAATTGCGTGAGCGATGAACCGGCTTCTTCCTGGGCGACGCGGCCGCGCCGCCTTCGTCCTCGTCGTGATCATGGTTCAGCGAGCAGAACTGGCACATGGTGATCCGCTCAGGCCTCCACGGTCTCGGCGCGCTTGGCCTCGACCTGTCCGATCGCATCGACCACGGCGTCGAAGGTCAGCATGGTGGAGGCGTGGCGGGCCTTGTAGTCGCGAACGGGCCGCAGATAGCGCATATCCTCGAAACGCCCCGATGGGCCCTCACCGTCTTCCTTCAGCATGGCGAGCATGTCCGAACGCGCCTGGCGCAGCTCCTGTGCCGTCGCGCCGACCACGTGGCGGGCCATGATCGAGGAAGAGGCTTGGCCGAGCGCACAGGCCTTGACGTCATGGGCAAAGGCCGAGACCGTGTCGCCGTCCATCTTCAGCCAGATCCTGACCTTCGAGCCGCAGAGCTTGGAGTGCGCCTGGGCGCTGGCGTCGGGTTCCTCAAGAGCGCCGATCAGCGGAATATTACCGGCAAATTCGAGAATTTTGCTGTTGTAGATGTCGTCCATCGGGTATTCCGCTCCATATTTCATGCGGATAGACGGCTCATTGTTGATCGTCACCCAAACAAAAACACACCGTGTCACGCTGGAAGACTTACATAGCGATGCCGTTTTCCTATATGTATGTCGTTCGAAGGCCATGGAAATGCAATGGCCTCGTGTAAGTTTGAATGGGAAACCGTGCCGGATGGGCCGCAGATTTTTGCCCTGAAAGCCCCGGAGCCTGCCAAAGGTGCACTATTCCCGAATGGGATTGCCAGTGGCTAGTCCGAAATACGGTCCGCATTGCGGATCAGGAGACAGTTGCAGATGGACGCCATCGTAAAGAACTTTCCGCAGACCACGCCAGAATCCAATCGCCCAAGCCAGAAGGAAGCCGAAGATGCGGTGCGCACGCTGCTCCGCTGGGCCGGTGACGACCCTGCGCGCGAGGGTTTGCTGGATACGCCGGCGCGTGTCGCGAAAGCCTATCGCGAGCTTTTCGCCGGCTATGAGATGGATGCGCAAGAGGTGCTTGGCCGGACCTTCGAAGAGGTCGCGGGCTATGACGACATGGTGCTGGTGAAGGACATTCCCTTCTTCTCGCATTGCGAACACCACATGGTTCCGATCATCGGCAAGGCGCATGTGGCCTACATGCCCGACGGCAAGGTTCTCGGCCTGTCGAAGATCGCGCGCGTGGTTGAAATCTATGGCCGCCGCCTGCAAACGCAGGAAACCATGACCGCCCAGATCGCCCGCTCGATCGACGAAACGCTC
Organism: Rhizobium sp. Rhizsp42; assembly: GCF_047304155.1. Lineage (NCBI taxonomy): Bacteria > Pseudomonadati > Pseudomonadota > Alphaproteobacteria > Hyphomicrobiales > Rhizobiaceae > Rhizobium > Rhizobium sp. Rhizsp42. The sequence goes on from NZ_JBGLYS010000001.1 coordinate 85,098, forward strand.
GCTCCCCGCGGCGTCGCCGTGATGATCGAGGCCGAACATATGTGCATGGCTATGCGCGGTGTTCAGAAACAGGGCTCGACCACATTGACGACAACCTTCACCGGCACATTTAAAACTGAGCCGGCTGACCAAGCCCGGTTTATTTCCATGGTGCGGAGCCGCTGACCGGCTTCATTTCAGAAAGCCGCGATGATGCCATTTGCCTTCAATGCGCCGTCCGAAGACAAGTCCGAGCTCGAGGATGCCGGTGATTTCACGCCGCGGTTCGATGACCGCGGCCTGATCACGGCGATCGTGACGGACGCCCATGACGGCGAGCTGCTGATGGTGGCGCATATGAACGCCAAGGCATTGGCGCTGACGATCCAGACCGGCCAGGCCCACTATTTCAGCCGCTCGCGCGGCAAGCTCTGGCTGAAGGGCGAAACCTCGGGCAACATCCAGACGGTGAAGGAAATCCGCACCGACTGCGACCAGGATGCAATTTGGCTAAAGGTCGAAGTTGCCGGTCACGACGCGACCTGCCACACTGGCCGCCGATCCTGCTTCTATCGGACGGTGAGCCTGGAAGACGGCAAGCCGATGCTCGAGATCGCCGACGACGAGCGCCAGTTCGATCCTCACGAAGTCTACGGAAAAGAGCCGTAACAACGGCCTACCGTATCTTTTTGGGTCAGGAGGGGCGGCCATATACCAATTCGAAAGGGTGGCGGCGCACTAATATTTGCCTGCGCGTCGTGCCAGGGGGAGGTTTGCCATGGTGAGCTGGAGTTTGATCCGTCAAGGCTCCGAAGCCGTCGGTTCCGACGCTGGCATCGCCTCGCCCTCCGACATCAAGCTTCCCGCCCCCACACCGAAAAAGCCGAAGCTGGCGCTTGCCCTTGGCGGCGGCGCTGCGCGCGGCTGGGCGCATATCGGCGTACTGCGTGCACTTGACGAAGCGGGCATCGAGATCGGCATGATCGCTGGCACCTCGATTGGCGCGCTGGTCGGCGGTTGCTATCTGGCGGGCAAGCTTGATGAACTCGAGAGTTTCGCCCGGTCGCTGACCATGCGCCGGATCGCCAGCCTGCTTGATCTGACCATCGGCGGCAGCGGCCTATTCGGCGGCATGCGGCTCACCAAGCGCATGCAGGAACACCTGGAAGGGTTGAATGTCGAGGATCTCGACCGCCCGTTCGTCGCGGTGTCGGCCGAGGTCAATAGCGGCCACGAGGTCTGGATCGCCAATGGCTCGCTGATCACGGCACTCAGGGCTTCCTACGCCCTGCCCGGCATTTTCGAGCCGGTGCGCAGCAATCACCGGACGCTGGTCGACGGCGCGCTGGTCAATCCTGTCCCCGTCTCGGTCTGCCGTGCCTACGAGCAGCCGCTAGTCGTCGCCGTCAACCTGAACTACGACATCTATGGCCGCTCGGCCGTCGTGCGCCACAGCGCCAGCCTGACACCGTCGGAGGTGCAGAAGCAGGAACATGCGCCTTATGCCAAGCTCGGTATGACTGGGGTGATGGTGCAGGCGTTCAATATCATCCAGGACCGCATCGCGCGCGCGCGTCTGGCGGGCGATCCGCCAGATATCTCGCTTCAACCAAGATTGAGCGATATCGGTCTCTCGGAATTTCATCGCGCCGGCGAAGCGATCGAGCGCGGCTATCAGGAAGCCACGGCGCGGCTTCCCGAGTTGAGGCGCATGCAGGAGTTGTTTGCCGGCTCCAGCTGAGCAATGCGGCGCGCCTTCATTCAGCCTGCGATATAGGCCTTGATGTCTTCGGCCTCGCGTTCGACCTCGGCGATACGGGTCTTGACCACGTCACCGATCGAGATGATGCCCGCAAGCTTTCCCGAGGTTTCGACCGGCACATGGCGGAAGCGCCGGCTGGTCATCAGTTCCATCAGCTCGTTAACGGTCGTTGCCTCGTTGCAGCGATAGACCTTCGCCGTCATCACCGATGCCACGGAGCTATCAAGACAGGCGGGGCCGGACTTGGCGATCGCGTGAACCACGTCGCGCTCGGTAAAAATCCCGGCGATCTTGTTTTCCATACCGACGATGACGATGGCGCCGATCTTCTTCTTGCTCAGAATCGCGGCTGCTTCGGAAACGGTCGTGTTCGGGCCGGCGGTGACGACGTCCCTGCCCTTGGCATCCAGTATGGCTTTGACTGTATTGGACATTTGAACCTCCTATGTCGAAAGTGAGACACTTCAGCTGATCACAGGCATCCGCGGCGGTCTCTCCTCCCAACGCGGATCAGTTCGAATGGTGCACTTCAAAGCTCAGGAATGCAATATATCCGCATCCTCTGAAATAGAGGGAAGTTCGGGCGGCGGGCGGTCGAAGAGCGAAAACAGCACGAAGCCGAAGAGAAAGCCGCCGATATGGGCGTCCCAGGCAATCGGCGCGCCGGTGTCACCGATCAGTGGAATGCCGACGGCGATCAGGATGTTGCCGACGAACCAGAAGAGCATGAACATGACGACGGTGCGGCTGCGGAAGGTTTCCGCGATCGAGAGCCGCGGATTGAGATGGGCGGGAAGCGCGACGCGGCGCTCCGACGGGAACGCAAAGCGGCAGGCTGCGCCCATCAAGGCCGAAACGACGCCGGATGCGCCGATCAGAACCGTGGCCTGCCCCCAATTCAGCACGGCGTGAAGCGCGGCCGAGGCAACAGCTGCGAGCACCCAAAAGACCGTGTAGCGAACCCAGCCGATGCGTCGGGCGACCGGCGCGCCGAACGCCATCAACCATAGCCCGTTGAACAGGATGTGTTCGATATTGCCGTGCAGCAGCGAATAGGTGAGCGGCGTCCAGAACAATTGCGGCCCCTGCTCGGCCAAGGGCGTGATGTAGCGTAGCGGGATGAAGCCGAAATCGAAGAACAGCATATCGACGCCGCTTTCGGTCAGGAAAATCGCCTGCACCGCATAGATCGCCGCAAGGAGGCCGATCGTTGCGACAATGGCGCCTGGAAGATTGAAAATGGGCGTACGCGGCGGCTTGGCGGCGGGCTCGGTCGGCTGGTGCGGCTCGTTCGTATCGTCCATTGCATTCCTCGTTCACTTCGCGTGCACTGGCTTACAGGACGACAGGTCAAAAAAAAAGCCGTCCGGCAATCTACCGAACGGCTTGCTGAGCGTCCCCCGAGAATGACCTCGCGCCCGAGCAATTCATGCTGAACTTCCAATACCGGAAGCAATGAAAAGATAGTGGCACGACGGGCCGTCACAGACAATCGAAACCCTTCCTTAACCTTAACCGGCCGGATCTGGCATGAAATCCGCATGGCATAGGGCAAGGTGGCCATGATGGCCGCCGTTTGAACCGAAATGAAACAGATCGGCAGTCCCATGCGCCTCAACACCACCATCCAGATCTTCGACTACTGGAACAAGCTACGCGGCAGCGAGATCGCTCCCCTGCGGACGCAGGTGGAACCACGCGATATCAGCCAGCTTCTCTCCAGCCTCTTCATGCTCGAAACGTCCGAGACGAGCCGCGTCACCTTCCGTCTCGCCGGTACCCGCATCTGCGATCTCTTCGGCCACGACCTCGGCGGCAGCTGTTTGTCGGAGCTCTGGGCGCACGGTCACGAGGATATCGAAAAGACTGCCGTCGGCGTCATGGAGCACGGCATCCCGGCGCTGTTGAACGCCACCGGATACAGCACCGCCGGTCATCGCGCCGCCTTCGAGATCATTCTTCTGCCGCTGCGCAATGCCGAGGGGGAATGCGACAAGCTGCTCGGCGCGATCGCACCGGCCACGACCGCGAGCTGGCTGGAGGTCGTTCCGCTGCAGTTCCTGGCGCTCGACCGCAGCCGTTTGCTGCATGAGCAGCTCGACCCGGCGGAGAGCACGCCAAGCGGCGCGAACGAGCCTCGCGCGGCGACCAGCGGCAGCCGCTCGATCGCCGATACGGTGCGTCGTCTGATGTCCAGCCTGATGGATGAACCCGTGAAACAGGATGCACCATTTCGGCACTACCGCTGAGCGGTAAAACCCCCTCGCCTGAACAACCTTCTGTTAATGGATTGCGAGTAAAGCTTGGCGCCAAAGCTATTTGTAAAAGAAGCCCTTTAATGCACGCTTTCCAGCAAGCTCAGACGCAAAAAACTGCGCCTCGCCTTGAACAAGGTGCATTCCAGCGCGTGCCCATCAATATGCAGGGCCGCCTGATGCTGGCAAACTACGAGGAATTCGAGTGTCTGGTCATCGATATGTCGCCCGGCGACATGTATGTGACCTGCCAGGGCCGCCCGCGCGTCAACGAACGCGTCGTTGCCTATATCGATCACCTCGGTCGCGTCGAAGGCTATGTCCAGACGATCGACAGCCGCGGCTTCAACATGTCCATCCACGCCACCGAGCGCAAGCGCGAGAAGCTTGCCGCGCAGCTGACGTGGCTTGCCAACAAGCACGAGCTCGGCCTGCCGGAAGATCGTCGTCACGATCGTCTGATGCCGCGCGAGACGCAGACGGAAATCACGCTTGAAGACGGTACGCAGTATATGTGCCGGATCATGGACTTGTCGCTCTCGGGTGCTGCCGTCGACGTCGAGGTTCGCCCGGCGATCGGCACAGCGCTTCGTCTCGGCAACATGCGCGGCCGCGTGGTGCGTCACTTCGTCGAAGGCGTCGCGATCGAGTTCCTGTCGCTTCAATCGCGCGACACGCTACGCGAATTTCTCTGACCGTCGTCATCGCGGCTTCACAAAGCTGATGGATTGAAGCGCCTCTTTAGGAGGCGCGCCCGATGTCGATTCTTTTCCCAGAGATTGAAGCTTACGACCACGGCCTCCTCGATGTCGGAGACGGCAACCTCATCCATTGGGAAAGCTACGGCAATCCGTATGGACGGCCGGCGCTCTATCTGCATGGCGGGCCGGGCTCCGGCGCATCGCCCTCGGCGGCACGCTATTTCGACTCATCCGCCTATCGGATCATCCTGTTCGACCAGAGAAATTGCGGCCGCAGCCTTCCCAATGCCGCCGAGATGGGGACGGATCTTTCCGCCAACACGACCTGGCACCTGATCGACGACATTGAGAAGCTCCGTTGTCACCTTGGGGTGACGGATTGGGTACTGTTCGGGACATCCTGGGGATCCACGCTTGCGCTCGCCTATGCGCAGACCCACCCGGCCCGCGTCGCGGCTGTGGTTCTTGCCGGTGTGACGACGACGCGCCGATCGGAAATCGAATGGTTGACCCAGGGCATGGCCGCGCTGTTTCCCGAGGAATGGCATCGGCTCAACGCATCCCTTCCCGGTGATATGAGAGCCAAGGGCGTAGTCGAAGCTTATCGAAAATTGCTCAATGGGCCCGATCTCGACGTGCGCCTCAAGGCGGCGCGGGACTGGCACGATTGGGAGGCGGCATCCATCCTGCTTGCCAACCCCGACGGCTATCCGCGACGCTGGCGAAATCCTGACTACCTGCTCACTCGTGCCCGGATCATAACCCACTATTTCAGCCACGCGGCATGGCTCGAGGAAGGTGCGCTATTGCGGGACGCCGGAAAGCTGGCCTCGATCCCCGGCGTTCTCGTTCAGGGACGGCTCGATCTGGAGGCGCCATTGACCACGGCATGGGAATTGGCGCGGGCGTGGCCGGGAAGCGAGCTCATCATCGTCGAAAACGCTGCTCATGCACCCGATCACGACGGCATGGCGCGCGCAATTATCGCCGCGACCGACAGATTCTGCGAAATTTCTCAAAAATAATTTTCGACGCATCACCTTAAAAAGCGGCTCAAAACGCGCCATTTGCGCGCGAATCCGACGGTTCGACGGTCGAGAGAGCACCGATTCCCTCCAAGCCACATGATGAACGCAATATTACCGAAATGGCGACCTAACCGCCCGCGTTAATCTTTTGCCTCGAAACGAGCCACCCGATGGCGGCGAGGCTTTTTGAGAAAGATAAAAGTTGAAGCAATCTTGGTAAAAATTGCCTTCGAATTCCGGTAAAATTCGATGTTGATTTTAGTCGAATTCGACGCGCTTTTGAATCAACTAAGCCTTTAATTTTGCTTCTGAATTTTGCGTCGAGTAAAAACACGTCTGGCAATGTCTCCTCACAAACGGGGACATACCAATGACGATAACAAACTTCATCAAGGGCGGCTTCGCCGCTGCTGCGATGCTCATGTCGATGGCAGGCGTCGGACAGGCCGGCTACCAGAGCATGACCGTTCTCGGCAACACCAGCCCGCCGATCGGCGCCTATCAGTTCTGCAAGGAAATTCCTGAGGACTGCAAGAACGCAGCCGGCGATCAGGGCACGATGGTGCTGACCGAAGACAGCTGGAAGACGATCCTAAAGATCAACTACCAGGTCAACTCCGAGATCACGCCGATGACCGACATGGAGATCTACGGCGTCGAGGAACGCTGGGCCTATCCGAAGACCGCAGGCGACTGCGAAGACTATGCGCTTCTGAAGCGCAAAATGCTGATCGAAGCCGGCTTCTCGCCGTCGAACCTCCTGATGACCGTCGTGCTGCAGCCGAATGGCGATGGCCATGCCGTGCTGACCGTTCGCACCGATCGCGGCGACTTCATTCTCGACAACATGCGCAACAAGGTCATGCTCTGGGCCGATACCGAGTACACCTATCTGAAGCGCCAGTCGTCCAGCGATCCGACCCGCTGGGTCAAGCTTCAGGACGGCCGCGCCGTGGCTGTCGGTAGCGTCAAGTAATTCCATCCGCCGGAGCAATCCGGCGGGCAAGCAAGGCGCCTGGTCCCGTCCCCGCATGCACGTCCAGACCGGCGTCTCAAGAGCCGCTCCTGCTGTCCCAGGAGCGGCTCGCTTTTTATGGGCCACCGGCATGAGCCCGACGCTCTTGCTTAACGCTTAATTAACCACGCAAGCCCGATCATCACGCCATAGATCAGCGACACCGGCGGCTCACGTTTTTCCTGCGACGGTCAGATACTCGAAAGCCGTCATGCGCCAGGCCATTCAGAGCTCCACAGAGGTCGAGGAATCCCCTCTCCTATCGACTGGCTTTCTCATCCGCACAACCATTGTCATCGCGCTTCTGGCGGTGCTTACCGTTGCCATCAGCGTCGGCGGCCGATGGTTTGGCGCGCGCGTCTCGCTCGCCGGAAATACCGACAGCACGGCGCCGGTGACGCTGACGATCGGCCAGGACACACTGCAGCTCCAGGAAAACACGATTCGCTTCCCCAGCCAGCGGCACAGCGGCACCACCGAGCGCGCCGACCTCTATCTTGCTTGGCCGCAGATGCAGGGCTATTCGAGCGAGAATCGCGATCGCTTCGACGATATCGCCAAATCCCCGGACCTGATTTTCCTGCAGGTCACGCAGGCCACCATGTCGCGTGACATGTCGGGCCGGTTCGAGCCGATCTACTCGCATCTGATCGACCCGACCCCACATCCCTTCGCCAATGGAATGACGCTTCACAAGCTTCGGGCCGATACCGGATATGGCGACGAAGTGCTGCTGACGGCGCCGCGAAAGGGTGGTCCCGACTACGTCGTGCGCTGCCTGCTGCCGGCGAGCCCGGAGCTGACGACCAGCGGCGACTGCCAGCGTGATATCAAGGTCGGGCGCGATTTAAGTGTGCTTTACCGCTTCTCCAGCCGTCATTTGGCGGAGTGGGAACATATTGATGCCGCTATTGCCCAATTTGTGGAAACGCGCCTCGTGAACCGTTCCGCGACATCCAGGTAGAATGGTCCGAAACGGTGAAACAAACGATTAATCATAAACGGATTGGTAACCCCGAAGAGCTACCTTCGATGAGGTTGATCGTGCGGGCGAAGCGCGGTCCCGATTCTTCTAAACTGCAAGCCAAGCAAAGAGTGAAATAGTGTCAAGGTCAGCTTCTTCCGCTTCCCCGTCCCGCTCCAGCAATTTCCTGATCAAGGCGATCGTTGCGCTGTCCATGGCAGTCGGTTTGCTCGGTCTGGATACGGTCAATTCCGACGCGGAAGCTGCCAATTCGAAGTATGCCGGCATCGTCGTCGACGCCAATACCGGCAATGTCCTCTACAGCGAAAACGCCGATCGCTTGCAGTATCCGGCTTCGCTGACCAAGATGATGACGCTCTATCTGACGTTCGAAGCGCTCGAGCAGGGCCGCATCCGTCTCGATAGCGCCGTTCCCTTTTCCGCTCATGCATCCGGCCAGGCACCGACCAAACTCGGCGTTCGCCCGGGCGCCACGATTTCGGTCGAGCAGGCAATTCTCGGCCTCGTCACCCTTTCCGCCAACGATGCCTCGACCGCGCTTGGCGAACTGCTCGGCGGCTCGGAAGACCGTTTCGCGCAGATCATGACTGCGAAAGCCCATGCACTCGGCATGACGCGCACGACCTACCGCAATGCCAACGGCCTGCCGAACACCGCGCAGATGACGACGGCGCGCGACCAGGCCCGTCTCGGCATCGCGCTGCGCCAGCATTTCCCGCAGTATTATGGCTATTTCTCCACGCAGAGCTTCAAGTTCGGCAACCGCATCATCCGCAGCCACAACCGCCTGGTCGGTTCGGTGCGCGGCGTTGACGGCATCAAGACCGGTTACACCCGCGCTGCCGGCTTCAATCTCGTGAGCTCGGTTCAGGTCGATGGCAAGTCGATCGTCGGCGTCGTTCTCGGTGGCGCCTCCACGCCTGCCCGCGACACACAGATGCGCAACCTGATTGCGTCGTACCTGCCGAAGGCTTCGACCCGTGGCGGATCCGCGCTGGTTGCCCAGGCGCCGAAGATTTCGTCCGAAACCGTCATTCCGGTAACCGTTGCCAAGCAGGAAGTCGCGGAACTGCCGCCGACGCATCCGCTGCCGGTCAGCCGCACCGAGGTTGCCTCGGCGCAGGTCGCCTATGCCGGCACGTCGTCGTCCAAGTCCGACAATCCGCTTCTGCAGGAAATGCCGCAGCCGACGAAGGTGAAGACGCAGCCGATCAAGCAGGCCGCAGCCGCTCCGGTTCCCACGCCGACCACCGCCTATGTTCCGCCGGAACAGGGTGATACCTCGGTCGATAGCGTCACGACCGCATCCACCAAGCAGGCGCAGCCGGAAGGTTGGGTCGTGCAGATCGGCGTCTCGGCCAGCCGCGAAGCAGCCATGGATCTGCTCGATGGCGCCAAGAGCAAGGGCGGCAAGGCACTGCGTTCCGCGAAGCCCTTCGCCGTCGCCTATGCCGGCAGCTATCGCGCACGTTTCGGTGGCTTCGACGACCAGAAGCAAGCCGTCAACGCCTGCAACACGCTGAAGCGTGCCGGCGTGAAGTGCTGGGCATCCGCCCAGTGATGAAGACGACCGCCGCCTATCACGTTCAGGCGGCGGCCCGGAATTCGGCCTTGATCGGTGTTCGCGACAGGGCCGACCTTCCTAGACCTGATTTGTATTGCGTACGGGGATAATTATGGCGATCAACGAGAATGTTCCGGAATTTCCGGCCGAAGGTCGGTTGACTGGCAAGAATCCGCGCTCGGTTCTGCATCCGCTTCACGAAGCGGCGATGCGTCTTGCCGAGATTGGCATGCCGCGGCCGAAGGCGAAGACGGCCAAGACCAAGGACCTGATCAATCTGCTCTTGTCGCATGGCGCGCGCGCCTGGCGCTACTCGCAGCCCGAAGCAAGTATCCATCTTCACGTCACCAACCCGGAAGGCCGGGCGCCGGTGACGATGCGGCTCCGCTGAGCCGAAACGAACGGGTCTTTCTCTGACGTGATGCGTTTCGTCAGAGAAGGCCGAGTTCGGAGAGCTCGCGGCGCAGGTCCGCGGGCATCTCAGCAACGCCCTCGCCGAGCGTATCGAGATCACGCGGGCGATCTTCCTCTGGATAATAGCGCCAGCCCTGAAAGGCACGTTTCGGCTGAACCGCCGTTTCGATGACCTCGGGGCCAAGCACCAGATGGCAGCGGCCAATGCCCTCGCCATCGGTAAAGCTTTGAATATCGAGCAGCTTCTGCCGCGCCTGAACCTGGCCCTTGATCACCCAATACAGCGAGCCGCCGTCGAGCAGCTCTTCGACGCGCTTCGGGACCATTCGGGTCGTATGGACGGAGTGCGGTTCCATGCCGGCCGCAATCGCCCTCAAGGAGCGTTCGGCCACCCATTCGCGCAGGTCGTCGATCGAGTCGGCGCCGACGCAGAGTTTGATAAGATGCAATGCCATACCGCCGTTCAAATCCTTTTGCGCGGCAGCGTCAAGCGGCTTGAAGGCACCGGCGGCCCATAGCCGCCGGTTTTCCAATCACAGTGTGATATGCCGTCCAGACCGCGATAGCCGGCCCAGCCTATCAACACTCCACGACGTTGACCGCGAGGCCGCCGGTCGAGGTTTCCTTGTACTTCTCGCTCATGTCGTAGCCGGTCTGGCGCATGGTCTCGATACAAGCGTCGAGCGGAACGAAGTGGCGACCGTCACCCTTGATCGCCAGCGATGCGGCGGTCACGGCCTTCACGGCGCCAAGCGCATTGCGTTCGATGCAGGGAACCTGAACGAGACCGGCGACAGGATCGCAGCTCATGCCGAGATGGTGTTCCAGCGCGATCTCGGCTGCATTCTCGATCTGCTCCGGTGTTCCGCCCATGACGGCGGCGAGACCGGCGGCGGCCATTGCGGCAGCCGAGCCGACTTCGCCCTGACAGCCGACTTCGGCGCCCGAGATCGAGGCGTTGTGCTTGATGATGCCGCCGACGGCCGCTGCCGTCAGCAGGTAGTCTCGGATGCCGTTCTGATCCCAATCGTCGTGAAAGTGTTCGTAATAGCGGATCGTCGCCGGGATGACGCCGGCCGCACCGTTGGTCGGCGCGGTGACCACGCGGCCGCCCGCAGCGTTCTCCTCGTTGACGGCCATGGCGTAGACGCTCAGCCAGTCGTTGGCGAGCAGCGGATTGATGCGGTTGCTGCGCCACTCTTCCTGCAGCTTGTCGTGGATGGAACGAGCGCGGCGGCGGACATTGAGGCCACCCGGCATGATGCCATCGACCTTGAGGCCGCGTTCGATGCAGGAGCGCATCGCTTCCCAAATCCGGTCGAGGCCCTCGTCGAGCTCCTCGCGGCTGCGCTGGCTTTCCTCGTTGGCGCGCTTCATCTGTGCGATCGAGATGCCGGAGCGCGCCGCCATGTCGAGCATCTGCTTGGCGGTGGAGAAGGGATACGGCACCTTGACGCCATCCGACGGCATCTTCTTCTTGGCGCGCATTGTCTCCAGTTCCGTGTCGGTCACGACGAAGCCGCCGCCGACGGAATAGTAGATGCGACGGACGAGCATTCGACCGTCCTTGTCGAAGGCGGAGAAGGACATGCCGTTGGCGTGGCCCGGAAGCGGCTGCTTCTTGTCGAACACCAGATCGGTCTTCGGCTGGAACTGATAGGCCGGGTGTCCGGGTGGCGTAATACGGCCGGAGCGCTCGACCTTGTCGATAATGCCGTCCATCTGATCGGGATCGACGCTGTCAGGCTGCTCGCCCATCAGGCCGAGGATGACGGCCCTGCCCGTCCCGTGGCCGATGCCGGTGTGGGCGAGCGAGCCGTGCAGGCTGACCTTGATCGCCGCGACATTGGCACCCGACGACGGGCGCGGCCATTCATCCGACAGAATCAGATCGAGAAAGCGGGTCGCCGCCGTCATCGGCCCCATCGTGTGGGAACTGGAAGGGCCGACGCCGATCTTGAATACGTCGAAAACAGAAAGGAACATTTGTGCGTCCTGTTGAGAATTTACTTAATCAAGCTACGCCAGCGCGGCTTGCGATCCGTTCGGTCCACCGACATAGCATTTCACGCGTGCGACATCATCCTGTGAAAGGTTCCACTTCCGCCCGTTGTTGCGGTCAGCGCTTCTATCTATAGAGTGGGCGCGTGGAGAGGGACTGAATCAATATAATGATGACGACACCAGATTACATCGCCCTGTGCTTCTTCGCGCTCATGTGGTTCGGCTATGCGCGACTGTTGCGCAGCGCAAGCCTCTTCGGCCGCACCAGCCTTACGCATGCGATGATCGAGCGGCGGCGCGAGTGGATCTACAATTCCCTGCGCCGCGACCTGAAGATGATCGATACGCAGATCATGGCCGGCCTGCAGAACGGCACGGCCTTCTTCGCCTCCACCTCGATCTTCGCGGTCGGCAGCTGCTTCGCGCTGCTCGGCGCGACGGAAAAGGTGGATGCGGTGTTCGCAGATCTGCCGCTGGTTCTCCATAGCGGCCACGCGGTGTTCGAGATGAAGGTCGGCGGTCTGGCGGCGCTGTTCGGCTATGCCTTCTTCAAGTTCGGCTGGTCCTATCGCCTGTTCAACTACTGCACCATCCTGTTCGGCGGCATCCCGATGATGCGCGACACGGAAAACGACGTTCTGGCGGCGGAGCGCGCGGCTGAGCGGGTCATCCGCATGAACATCATCGCCGGCGGCCACTTTAACGAGGGGCTCAGGGCGATCTTCCTGTCGATCGGCTATCTCGGCTGGTTCATAAACCCCTACGTCTTCATGCTGACGACCACGATCGTCATCGTCGTCCTGACGCGGCGGCAGTTCTTCTCGGAGGCGCGGCTGGCGATCATGGATCGCGAGCCGTCATCAAATCTCCACCTTTCTCCTATTCCCCGCAGCAATCCGTCAGCCGACGGAAACGACTCATCTGGGGGATTGTGAATGACTGTTCCGGCGACGGAGAACGCAGCGGCGCCAAAGCCGCCGCGCATCGGCCTGCTCGACACGCTGCGTGGCGCAGCGCTGATCGCGATGGCGACTTATCATTTCACCTGGGACATGGAGTTCGTCGGCTATCTTGCGCCGGGCACGGCCGAGACCGGCTGGCTGAAGCTCTATGCCCGCGCCATCGCCTCGACCTTCCTGTTCATCGTCGGCGTCAGCCTGGTTCTCGCCAATACGCCGGAGACGCGCTGGACTTCGTTCTGGAAGCGGTTCGCGATGATCGCCGCCGCGTCGGTGGCCATCTCCGTGGCGACCTATTTCTTCATGCCCGGAGAGTGGATCTTCTTTGGGATCCTGCACTGCATCGCCGTGCTGAGCGTGGTTGGCGTGCTGCTGTTGCGGTTGCCCCTGCCCGCGATCGTCGCCGTCACCATCGTGGCGGTCGTCGGCTGGATCGCCGATACATGGGTGTCGCCGGGTATCCTGCGCTCGCCGTTCTTCGACCCGCGCTACTTCGCCTGGATCGGCTTTGCGGAAATGCCGCAACGCTCCAACGACTATGTTCCGTTGTTTCCGTGGATGGTGCCGTTTCTGCTTGGCCTGACGAGTGCTGCGATCGCTTTGCGCACCAAGCTGCCGGCGAAGCTCGCCGGTCTAGGGACTGGATCGAGCCTGCTTGCGCGGCTGGGCCGGCACAGCCTCGCCTTCTACCTCATCCACCAGCCGGTGCTGATCTCGATTGCGTTTGCCCTGGCATACATCGTGCCGCCGGCCAAGCCCGATCCCGTGCAAACCTACCTGCAGCAATGCAACACGTCCTGCAGCCTGCAGGAAGGCGAAGCATTGTGTCGCAGTTTCTGCCAGTGCACGCTCGATAAACTGCAGGAACAGAAGCTGTTCACGCCGTTTCAATCCGGCGAGGTCAAGGCCGATGATGGTCGCATCCTCAGCCTTGCCAGCGAATGCAGCGCAGCGCCCCAATAAGGGGCGCATTGGCTGATCAGGTGCCGACGCCGATTTCTGCGAGGCGGCCGAGGCAGGATTCTTCGATATTGTCGAGTTCGGCAAGCGTGTCGTCGATATCCTTGCGCTTCTGGCGCAGGTCCTCGCGCTTTTCGTCGACGCGCTTCATCAGCAGCTTCAGCTGTCCGAGCTCGCCCGGCGGCTCCTTGTAGACCTGAATGATTTCGCGAATTTCGGCGATGGTGAAGCCGATGCGGCGACCGCGCAGGATTTCCTGGATCAGGCGCCGATCGGTCGGGCGAAACAGCCGCGTGCGGCCACGACGCTCCGGGTGAATGAGGCCTTCGTCTTCATAAAAGCGAAGCGTGCGCGTCGAAACTCCGAATTCGCGCGTCAACTCCGTGATACTGTAATATTTGCTTACCGGCATGGATCCCTCGATATTCAGGAACCATAATATTGACTTTTACGTAATAGTCAATTTGTGCAACCCGGCTGCGAGTTGCCTATATGCCAAACCACCAGGTGGCGATCCCCAGAAAAGCGAAGAAGCCGGTGCAATCGGTGACCGTGGTCACGAAAACCGACGAGGCAATGGCGGGATCGGCGCCGACCTTATCCAGCAACAACGGCAAAAGAATGCCGGCGACGGCTGCGGCGAAGAGATTGATGATCATCGCGGAGCCGATGACGAAGCCAAGCTGGTAGTCATGAAACCATGTGGCGGCGATGGTGCCCATGATCACGGAGAACATGGCGCCATTGGCAAGGCCGACCGCCACTTCCCTTCGGATGACGCGGCCTGCATTGTATATATCGAGATCGCCGGTCGCGAGCGCGCGCACGGTCACGGTCATGGTCTGCGTCCCGGCATTGCCGCCCATGGAGGCCACGATCGGCATCAGCACGGCCAGCGCGATCATCTTCTCGATCGAGCCGTCGAACAGGCCGATGACGCTGGCCGATAGAAGTGCTGTGCCAAGATTGATCACCAGCCACAGGAAACGCGATTTGACCGTCGAGAAGACGTTGTCCGACAGCTCTTCATCGCCGACACCGCCGAGGCGCTTGATGTCCTCGTCGGCCTCTTCGTGGATGACGTCGACGACATCATCGATGGTGAGCACGCCGACCAGCCGGTCGTTCTCGTCGACGACGGCGGCGGAGAGAAGGTCGTATTGCTCGAAGAGCTGCGCCGCCTCTTCCTGGTCCATCTCGGCCGGGATCGGGTGGTTGGTCTCGCGCATGATCGTTTCGATCTTGTTCTGCCGCTTGGTGCGCAGGATCTTGTCGAGATCGATGGCGCCGAGCAGTTTGAACGTCGGGTCGATGACGAAGATCTGCGAGAAGGAATCCGGCAGGTTCTCCTCGTCGCGCATGTAGTCAATCGTCTGTCCGACCGTCCAGAACGGCGGCACGGCGACGAACTCCGTCTGCATGCGGCGGCCGGCGGAGCTCTCAGGATAGTCGAGCGCCCGGCGCAGGCGAACGCGCTCGGTGAAGGGCAGCTGCGCCAGGATCTCGTCGCGGTCTTCCTGGTCGAGATCTTCCAGAATGTAGACGGCGTCGTCCGAATCGAGTTCGCCGATCGCGGCTGCGATCTGCTCGTTCGGCATCTGGTCGACGATCTCGCGGCGGATCGCCTCGTCGACCTCGGTCAGCGCCGTCATGTCGAACTGGTCGCCGAGCAGGCGAACGAGCGCTAAGCGCTGATCGGGCTGGATCGATTCCAGCAGATCGCCCAGTTCCGATTCGTGCAGGCGCGCGACATGCTGTCTGAGGAAGATCGTATCGCGGTCGGCGATTGCCGCGCCGACCAGCGCCAGGAAGTCGCTGCGGACGTTTCCATTCTCGTCGTAGAGGTCGGCTTCGCTGTCCTCCGGACGCGTGCGGACGAGCTCTTCTGCGTCGTTCGTCATCTTTGCCGCCCTCGCATCTCTTTCGAAGTTTAGAACGCTTCGATACGCCGGAATTCAACCCGTGCTAGCCGAAAGACATGGGAACGTCCAGCGTTAAACCGTTCATACGGATGACAATTCGCCAGTCGGAAGATAGTTTCGACGCATCTGAAATCAGGAGAGGTTTTCGTGACCGTCCGCCCCATTCTACGCTTCCCTCACCCCGGTCTCAAAACGCCCTGCGCACCGGTGACAGCCTTCGACGACAGGCTCCGCACGCTTGTCGCCGATCTCCTCGACACGATGCGTGCGGCCCCTGGTGTCGGCATCACCGCGGCGCATATCGGCGTGTTCGAGCGCGTGACCGTCATCGAGCTTAGTCGTGAGGATGGGGTGCGGGTTTACGTCAATCCCGAGATCGTCAGCGCATCCGGGGAGACCAGCCGCAATACCGAGGGCAGCGTCTCGATGCCTGGGGCTACCGACGAGGTGATCCGACCGAACGCGATCCGGTTTCGCTATCAGGATGTTGATGGACACACGCACGAGGCGGACGCGGAGGGCTTCCTTGCCATCTGCATCCAGCACGAGGTCGACCAGCTCGACGGGATTTTCTGGCTACAGCGACTGTCGAAGCTGAAGCGCGACCGGTTGGTGAAGAAGTGGGAGAAGGCCGGCGGCTGAACCGGCTGGATTACATCTCAACCGGCGCAGGCAGCGGCTTGCGCGCAGGCTCAGGTGCCGCGATCTGCGAGGCCAGTTCTTCCGGGGTTACGAGGCCGCCAGAGATCAAGAGCTTCGCGGCGTCTTCCGGCGACATGTCGAGCAGCACGATCTTTTCGCGCGGCACGAAAATCAGGAAGCCCGCCGTCGGCACCGGGGTCGGCGGCAGGAAGACGCTGACCATGTCGTGGCCCATGGCATTGAACTTCGAGGCGATCTCGCCCTTCGCATCCGTCGCGATAAAGACCATCGCCCAGAGGCCTTGGCTCGGATACTCGATCAGCCCGACCTTCTTGAAGGAGTTGCTGCGCTCCTTGAGCACCGTCTCGAAAATCTGCTTAACGCTCTTGTAGATGACGCGGACCAGCGGTACGCGGCGCACGAGAGACTCGCTGAACATCACGATCTGCTGGCCGATCAGGTTCTTGCCGAGAAAGCCGATGATGGTGATGATGATCAGGCCGATCAGCAGGCCGGAGCCCGGAACGGCGAAATTCAGGTAGTTGTCGGGGTCGTAGCGCGCCGGAAGGTAGGGTTTCACCCAGCTATCGGCCCAGCGCACCACCGACCATGTCAGCCACAGCGTGATGGCGATCGGCGCGCAGATGATGATGCCCGCCAGAAAGTTGTTTCTGATGCGCGTCGCGACCGACAATCGGGGCAGTTTTTCCGTCATCGTATGCCGACGAACTCCGTTGAGTTTAGCTGCGATCGGAAATCAGTGCCCCCGTGCTTTCCGTGCCAAAAACTGCCAGAATTCGCCGCCCCGCACAAGCCTCGGTCGGTCGGACTCACTCGACCGTGACCGACTTGGCGAGATTGCGCGGCTGATCCACATCGGTGCCCATGAAGACCGCCGTGTGATAGGCCAGAAGCTGGATCGGCAGTGAAAAGATCATCGGCGCGATGATTTCGTCGACATTGGGAAGAACGATCGTCGCCATGGTCGGCAGCTTGGAATGCGCGGCACCCGCTTCATCGGTGATGAAGATGATACGACCGCCGCGGGCTGCCACTTCCTGCATGTTCGACACGGTCTTTTCGAAGAAGCGGTCGTAGGGCGCGATGACGATGACGGGCATGTTCTCGTCGATCAGCGCGATCGGGCCATGCTTCAACTCGCCGGCCGCATAGCCTTCGGCGTGGATATAGGAGATTTCCTTGAGCTTCAGCGCACCTTCCATGGCAAGCGGATAGCTCGTGCCACGACCGAGATAGAGCACGTCCTTGCACTTCGACAGTTCACGCGACAAGGTTTCCATCTGCGGCTGAATGGCGTTGAGCACGCGGCTCATGATGCGCGGCATCTCGGCGAGATGGCGCACCAACTCCTTTTCCTGATCCGGGCCGATCGTGCCCCTCGCCTTGCCGGCGCCGAGCGCCAGCGATGCCAGAACGGCGAGCTGGCAGGTGAAGGCCTTGGTGGAGGCGACGCCGATTTCGGGGCCCGCCATGATCGGGAAGATCGCGTCCGATTCACGGGCGATCGTCGATTCCTTGACGTTGACGACCGCTCCGATCTTCAGGCCATTGTCCTTGCAGTAGCGCAGCGAGGCCAGCGTATCGGCGGTCTCGCCTGATTGCGAGATGAAGAGCGCTGCCTGCGTCGGCGACAGCGGCATTTCGCGGTAGCGGAACTCCGAGGCAACGTCGATCTCAACCGGCAGGCGCGCATAGCGCTCGAACCAGTATTTGCCGACGAGACCGGCGAGATAGGCGGTGCCGCATGCGGAGATGGCGAGACCCGTCACCGACTTGAAATCGATCGCCGCCGCGTTGGCGCTGATCGTGTTGCTGGCGAAATCCACATACTGGCTGAGCGCGTGGGAGATGACCTCGGGCTGCTCGTAGATTTCCTTTTCCATGAAGTGGCGATGGTTGCCCTTGTCGACGACATAGGCCGTCGTCTGCGAGATCTGGCGCGGACGCGAAACTTCGTTGCCGTCGAAATCGAGAATGGTCGCGCCGTCCTTGGTCAGAACCGCCCAGTCGCCGTCGACGAGATAGGTGATCTCGCTGGTGAAGGGCGACAGCGCGATGGCATCCGAGCCCAGGAACATCTCGCCCTTGCCGTAGCCGACGGCGAGCGGCGGGCCGGAGCGCGCCGCCATGATCGTGTCGGGGTCCTTCTGCAGCATGACGGCCAGTGCGTAGGCGCCGGTGACGCGGTTCAGCATCTTCATCATCGCCGCGCGCGGCTCGAGGCCTTCGCCGAGATACTTCGCAACCAGGTGCGCCACGACTTCTGTGTCGGTCTGCGTTTCGAAGACGGCGCCCTCGGCGGTCAGTTCGTCGCGCAGTTCGGAGAAGTTCTCGATGATGCCGTTGTGTACGACGGCGACGCCCTTGACGAAATGCGGGTGGGCGTTGGTTTCGTTGGGAACGCCATGCGTTGCCCAGCGGGTGTGCGCGATACCGGTCGTGCCGGCCAGCGGCTCGCTATCGAGGCGTTTTTCAAGATTGAAGAGTTTGCCTTCGGCGCGACGGCGGTCCATGGCGCCATCGTGGATGGTGGCAACGCCGGCGGAATCATAACCGCGATATTCGAGCCGCTTCAGCGCATCGACCAGACGCACCGCCACAGGGCTATTACCAACGATACCAACAATACCACACATAAAGAAATCCCCAGAGCCAGCAATCAATTGCAGGCAGTCGTAACAATTTTCGCTTTTTACTCAATCGGCCCGGCGGTCACTTTCGGTGACCGCGCGTTACGAAGACAATCAGCCTTTCGCCTTCTTGGCGGCCTTCTTCGCAAGCGCCAGTTCGCGCAAGATGGTGGCGCGGCCGGGCTTGATCTCCTGGCGCGCGCGTCCGAAGGCAAGCGCATCAGCCGGAACGTCATTGGTGATGACGCTGCCTGAGGCGATGTAGGCGTTGTCGCCAATGCTTATGGGCGCCACCAGCGAGGAGTTCGAACCGACGAAAGCGTTTGCGCCGATGATCGTTTCGCTCTTGTTGACGCCATCATAGTTGCAGGTGATCGTGCCCGCGCCGATATTCGCGCCGGCGCCAATGCGCGCGTCGCCGATATAGGTCAGGTGATTGACCTTGGCGCCCTCGCCCACCTTGCCGTTCTTCACCTCGCAGAAATTGCCGACCTTCGATCCCTCGGCGAGATCGGCGCCCGGCCGCAGGCGCGCGAACGGGCCGACCGTCGCGCCGACGCTGACATGTGCGCCCTCGATGTGCGAGAAGGCATGGATGACGGCGCCGCCGTCGATCACCACACCGGGGCCAAAGACGACGTTCGGTTCGATCAACGCATCCTGGCCGATGACGGTGTCGTAGGACAGGAAGACGGTTTCGGGGGCGACCATGGTGACGCCCGAGATCATCAGTTCGTGGCGACGACGCTCCTGCCAGAGCCGCTCGATGACGGCGAGCTCGGCGCGGTTGTTGGTGCCGGTCATTTCGACCTCGGGGGCATCGACCGCAGTGACGCGGCCGCCCTGCGAGCGGGCGATCTCAACGAGGTCGGTCAGATAATACTCGCCCTTGGCATTGTTGTTGCCGATCAGCGCCAGAAGCTCCAGCGCCTTGCGGCCGTTGATGGCCATCAGGCCGCTGTTGCACCAGGTGACGGCGCGCTCGGCGTCGGTCGCGTCCTTTTCCTCGCGTATGGCGATCAGCTCACCATCCTTGACCAGCAGGCGGCCGTAGCCGGTCGGCTTGTCGGTGTGAAAGCCGATGACGACGATATCACTACCATCAGCCAGCGCCTGGCGTGCCGCCTTCAGAGGCGCTTCCGTCTGCAGGGGAACGTCGCCATAGGTGACGATCACATCGTCATAACCGCGCGCAATTGCGTCGCGTGCGGCGAGAACGGCATGGCCGGTGCCAAGGCGTTCTTTCTGGAGATAGGCCTCGATCTCGACGCCGCCGACAGCAGCCGCCGTGGCAACCTCGTCGGCATCACGGCCGACCACGAGCGCCACAGCGCCGATATCGGTCTTGGCCACGGCTTCGACGACATGGGCGATCATCGGGCGGTTGGCCACCGGGTGGAGAACCTTCGACTTCGACGATTTCATTCGCGTGCTGTCACCCGCAGCGAGAATGACGGCAAGACAAGTGCGTTCCATGGTCTGCTCCCAAGAATCCGTTACAGGCGCGTTGCCGCCTCATAGCAGCAAGACGAACACGGAACAAAGATCAAAATGGATTAGGCCGATACCTTGGTCATTCCGGCGTAGGCGTCATGCACATGATCGCGGCCCTCGACGATGACCGCCTCCATCGCTGAACGGGCGGCCGGCACGTCGCCTGCCGCGATCGCCTTGACGATGCGCATGTGCGTTTCGGCGATGTTCGAGAAGCCGCTCTGCGAGGGCGGCGTGCTGATGCGGAACATGCCTACGAGCGCGGCCTCGATCAGGCTGCCGAGCGTATGCATGAAAGGATTGTGCGCGGCATCGGCGACGGCGAGGTGGAACTCGAGATCGGCCATAGCGAGACTCTCCGTCGTATGGTCGGGCGCGGCCATCTCCTTGGCGAGATCGGTCAGGAGTGCGATCTCCTCAGGCGTTGCCCGTTCGGCCGCGAGGCCAGCCGCGAAAGGTTCGACGGCCAGCCGAATATCGTAGAGCTGCAGCAGAAATTCCTCGGTCACGTCGTCATCGAAGTGCCAGGCGATCACTTCGCTGTCGAACATGTTCCACTGGCTCTTTTCGGTGACCCGGGTGCCGACGCGCGCCTTGGCGACGATCATGCCCTTGGCGGCCAGCGTCTTCATCGTTTCGCGAAGAACCGTGCGGGACACCTTGAAGCGCTGCGCGAGTTCGATGTCGCCAGGAAGGATGCTCCCGACGGGATAGGTGCCGGCCACGATGGCGCGGCCGAGTTCGTCCACCACCTGTGCGTGGCTGGTGCGAGATCGGCGTTGTGTCTTCCCGGTGTCCAGAATTCGATTGCGCAAGCCACGGCCCCCGTCAGGCATACCTCTTGTTCAAACTCGAGAGGAACAGGATGGCTTTCTGCATCAGGATGAATGCAAAAAGCAGCAGGCCGATCAGTATCTTCGTCCACCAACTGGAGAGTGTTCCATCGAAGGTGATGTAGGTCTGAATCAACCCTTGTATCAGGAGCCCGATAAAGGTCCCTGCTACAAATCCCGCTCCACCCGTCAGCAAAGTGCCCCCAATGACAACCGCCGCGATGGCATCGAGCTCGACACCGACAGCCGCCAACGAGTAGCCGGCGGACGTATAGAGGGAAAAAACGATTCCGGACAGGCCGGCAAGGAAGCCGGAAAGCGCATAAATCTGAATTGTGGTGCGACCAACCGGCACACCCATCAACTGCGCCGTGTGGGCCCCACCGCCAAGCGCGTAAACGTTGGTGCCGAAGCGGGTGCGGTGGGCGATGAAGATGCCGACGGCGAAGACCAGGAGCATCACGGCACCGATCAAAGTGAGTCGGCCGCCGCCCGGCAGCTTGTAATAGAGGCCTGACAGCGTGTTGTAATAATCGTGGCCGATCGGGATGCTGTCGATGGAGAGCACGAAGGCCATCCCGCGCGCCAGGAACATGCCGGCAAGCGTGACGATGAAGGCAGGCATCTGCAGATAATGGATCACGGCGCCCATCGCCGCGCCGAAAGCCGTGGTGATGACGAGCACCAGCGCGAAGGCGACCAGCGGATGAATGCTGGTGTTCTGCAGGATGACGGCTAAGAACACGCCCGTGAAAGCGATGACCGAGCCGATCGACAGGTCGATGCCACCCGAGATGATCACGAAGGTCATGCCGACGGCGGCAATGCCGAGGAAGGCGTTGTCGGTCAAGAGATTGCCGACCACGCGCGTCGACAGCATGCTCGGATACTGCGTGGCGCAGACGGCGTAGGAGAGGATGAAGATCACGATTGTCGCGAGAAGCGGCAGGTATTTCGAATTCATTTCTGCAGTTCCCCTCTCGGGCCGGAGCGACGCCCCATAAAGACGGCTGCCGATTGCACGGCCGGCGACTGGATCACCAGGATGACCAAAACAATCACCGCCTTGATGATCAGGTTGAACTCCGGCGGGAAGCCTGAGAGCAGGATGCCGGTGTTGACCGCCTGGATGATCATCGCGCCGATGAGCGAGCCGACGATGCTGAAGCGGCCGCCGAGCAGCGAGTTGCCACCGACGACGACCGCGAGGATCGCGTCGAGCTCGAGCCAGAGGCCGGCATTGTTGGCGTCGGCGCCCTTGATGTCGGCAGCGACGATGATGCCGGCGATCGCCGCGCAAAGTCCGCTCAGCATGTAGACCGCCATCAGCAGCACCGGCGTGCGGACGCCCGACAGAGTGCTTGCGCGGCGGTTGATGCCGGTTGCCTCGACGAGCATGCCGAGCGCGGTGCGGCGAACGAGCAGCGTGACCAGAACGCCGACGACCAGCCAGATGACGACGGGCATCGGCATGAAAGCGAAGGAGCCGCTGCCGAAGAAGATCAGACCGTCATCGTTGAAGGTCATAATCACGCCCTCGGTGATCAGCTGCGCGATGCCGCGACCGGCCACCATCAGCACCAGCGTGGCGATGATCGGCTGGATGTTGAGGACAGCCACAAGGAAGCCGTTCCAGACGCCGCATGCGAGACCGATCAGCAGCGTCAGCACCAGCGTCCAGGCGAGCGAGTTGCCTGAGACGATCGACGACGCTGCGACGGCGCCGCAGATGGCGATGACCGCGCCGACGGAGAGGTCTATGCCCTTGGTGGCGATAACGAGCGTCATGCCGATCGCCAGCAGCGCTACGGGCGCACCGCGATTCAAGACGTCGATCAAGCTGCCGTAGAGCCGGCCATTTTGAATTGTGACATTAAAAAACTGTGGGAACATAATGAAGTTCAACAGCAATATGACGGCTAGCGCGATCAATTGCGGTGCCAGGCGAATGAGCAGCGCCTTCTGTGACGACGTCATGCGTCCTCCGTCTTTTTCTGCACGGCGGCAATTGCTTGGACGATGCGCGACGTGCTGACGTTCTCACCCGTCAACTCCGCCACATGTTCGCGGTCCCGCAATACCAAAATACGTGAACTGTAGGCGATAAGCTCTTCTAATTCCGATGAAATAACGATCAGAGACATGCCCCTTTCGCAGAGCTCCTCGATCAGCTTTATGATCTCGGCATGGGCGCCGACATCGATGCCGCGGGTCGGCTCGTCCAGGATCAGGAAATCAGGATTGGTGGCCAGCCAGCGGGCGAGGATCGCCTTCTGCTGATTGCCGCCTGACAGCAGACGGATCGGCTTTTCGCGGTCGGTGGTGCGGATGTCGAGCGCCTTGATGTACTGGTCGGCAAGCGTGTTCTGCTCGCCGCGAGACAGCGGCCGCGCCCATCCTCGGCGCGCCTGCAGCGCCAGCGCGATGTTCTCGCGGATCGAGAGATCGCCGAAAATGCCATCGGTCTTGCGATCCTCCGGGCAGAAGCCGAAACCGGCGCGGATCGCGGCGCGCGGGTTAGAGAGAGCCACTGCCTTGCCGTCGATCTTGGCGGTGCCGCTATCGGCATTCTCGATGCCGAAGAGAAGTTCGGCCGTTTCCGTGCGTCCCGAGCCAAGCAGACCGGCGACGCCGACGACCTCGCCGACACGAACGTTCAGGTCAAACGGCTTCACCTTGCCGCGCTTGCCGTATCCCTCGAAGCTGTATTTCACGGGACCGGCAGCGACGCTGCGTTCCTTCACGGCGGCTTCGGCATGCGCCAATTCGTGGCCGAGCATCATCGAGATCAGGCCTTGGCGCGGCAGTTCGGCCTTCTCGCGTGTGCCGACGAGCTTGCCATTGCGCAGTACCGTGATGCGATCGCTGATGTCGTAGACCTGCTCAAGGAAGTGGGTGATGAAGACGATGCCGAGGCCGCGTTTCTTCAAGTCGCGCAAGATGCCGAAGAGCATCGCCACTTCCTGCGCGTCGAGACTTGCCGTCGGTTCATCGAGGATCAACACCTTGCCGGAGAGATCGACGGCGCGGGCAATGGCCACGACCTGCTGGACGGCGACGGAGAAGCGATCGAGCTGCGCGGTGACGTCTATCTCCATGCCATATTGTCGCAGCAACTCGCTCGCCTGGCGGTTCATGGCGGAAACGTCGATCATGCCGAAGCGCTTCGGCTGGCGTCCGAGAAACAGGTTTTCGGCAACGCTCAAATTGGAAAGGAGATTGACCTCCTGATACACGGTGCCGATGCCAAGCCGCTGCGCAGCAAGGGTATCAGCCGGATCGATCTCGGCGCCATCAAGCGTGAGGCTGCCTTCGTCGCGGCGATAAGCACCGGTAATGCACTTGATCAGCGTCGATTTTCCGGCGCCGTTTTCACCGAGCAGCGCGTGCACTTCGCCCTTGCGAAGGGTGAAATCGACCTTGTCGAGAGCGACGGCTCCGGGGAAGAATTTCGATATGCCGGATGCGGCAAGGACGTTCTCGAAATTGTGAATCATCAAGTGGGCTTTTCCTGATATTGACCGACATGGCCTGATAGCAACCCGACATGATGTCTGGCAGCGTTCGCGGCAGTTCCGCACCGGTCCATGATGGACCGGTGCGGTTCATGTGTCAGATCAGTAGCCGAGACCCTTCTTGGACTCGTAGACCTTCTTCGGATCGTCAGCCTGGGTGTAGAGCTTCGATTCGGTCTGGATCCACTTGGCCGGAGCCTTCTTGTCCTTGAGGTAGGCGTCGAGCGCGTCGAATGCCGGGCCTGCCATGTTCGGTGTCAGCTCGACGGTCGCATTGGCTTCACCCGCTTCCATTGCCTTGAAGATATCAGGAACGGAGTCGATCGAGACGACGAGGATGTCCTTGCCCGGCTTCAGGCCGGCTTCCTTGATCGCCTGGATACCGCCGACAGCCATATCGTCGTTATGGGCGTAGAGGGCGCAGATGTCCTTGCCGCCGTTCTCAGCCTTCAGGAAGCTTTCCATGACTTCCTTGCCCTTGGTGCGGGTAAAGTCGCCGGTCTGGCTGCGAACGATCTTGAAGTTCGACTTGCCGGCAATGGCTTCCTCGAAGCCCTTCTTGCGGGCGATGGCCGGAGACGAGCCGGTAGTGCCCTGGAGCTCGACGATGTTGCACTTCTTGTCGGCAACGGTCTTCACGAGCCAGTCACCGGCAACCTTGCCTTCGTGAACCTGGTCGGAGGTCACGGCCGTCAGGTAGAGGTCTTCAGGCGCCTTGATCGTGCGGTCGAGAAGGATGACCGGGATATCGGCTTCCTTGGCTTCCTTCAGAACCGCATCCCAGCCGGTTTCAACAACCGGTGCGAGCAGGATGGCGTTGACGCCCTGGGCGATGAAGGAGCGGATCGCCTTGATCTGGTTTTCCTGCTTCTGCTGGGCGTCGGCGAACTTCAGGTCGATGCCGCGCTTCTTCGCCTCTTCCTTGGTGACGGTCGTCTCAGCAGCGCGCCAGCCCGATTCCGAACCGATCTGCGAGAAGCCGACAACCAGTTCGGCGGCCTGTGCCGAGCCGAACATGCAGGCAGCAAAAACCGTGGCACTCATGAGTGCTGTCTTGAATTTCATGATTTCCTCCAAAAGCCGCCTCCCGCGGCACACACTAGGAAAATCATATAGTATTACTTTTGTAAATGCACTTTCTGGTATGCAATGCAGCAAAAAGGGCGCCCGAAACGAGCGCCCTTTCGCACGTGCTAACAGTGAGAAATGCTCACTTCGGCAGCTTGTCGTCCACGCCTTCAACGTAGAAGTTCATGCCGAGCAGCGTGGCATCGTCAGCCTTCTCGCCAGCCTTCAGCCACGGGGTACCGTCCTGCTTGTTGATCGGGCCGGTGAAGGGGTGAATCTCGCCCGACTTGATCTTGGCTTCGGTATCCTGCGCCATCTTCTTCACGTCGTCAGGCATGTTGGTGTAGTCGGCCATCTTGAGGATGCCGTCCTTCAGGCCGTCCCAGCTCTGCTCGGACTTCCAGGTGCCATCGAGCAGCGCGTGAACGCGCTTGGAGTAGTAGTTGCCCCAGGTGTCGACGATAGCCGTCAGCTGTGCCTTCGGGCCGGCGGCGATCATGTCGGAAGCCTGGCCGAATGCGTGGATGCCGCGTTCTTCAGCAACCTGCATCGGGGCCGTCGTGTCGGTGTGCTGCGTCAGGACGTCGACGCCCTGGTCGACCATGGCCTTGGCGGCGTCGGCTTCCTTGCCCGGGTCGAACCAGGTGTTCACCCAGATGACCTTGAGCTTGAAATCAGGATCGACAGACTTCGCGCCCTGCTCGAAGGAGTTGATGCCCATGACCACTTCCGGGATCGGGAAGGAGGCGATGTAGGCAGCGCCATGGTTCTTCGAGGTCTTGGCGGCGATCTGGCCGAGGATGTAGCGGCCTTCGTAGAAGCGCGAGTTGTAGGTCGCGAGGTTCGGGCCGGACTTGTAGCCGGTGCC
This sequence comes from Rhizobium sp. Rhizsp42, assembly GCF_047304155.1. Lineage (NCBI taxonomy): Bacteria > Pseudomonadati > Pseudomonadota > Alphaproteobacteria > Hyphomicrobiales > Rhizobiaceae > Rhizobium > Rhizobium sp. Rhizsp42. Next base: position 111,717 of record NZ_JBGLYS010000001.1, read on the forward strand.
GTGCTCGAACTTCACATCCGGGAACTTGGCGGCAACCTTGACGGTGGCGTCCATGAAGCCGAACGAGGTCGTAAAGATCAGCTTGCAGCCGGAGCGGGCGAGACGCTCGATGGCGCGCTCTGCATCCGGGCCTTCAGGAACGTTTTCGAGATACGGCGTGTCGATCTTGTCGCCGAATTCCTTCTGGATCTGCTGGCGGCCGAGGTCGTGCGCCTGCGAGTAGCCGCCGTCGGTGTGCGAGCCGACGTAGACGAAGCAGACCTTGGTCTTGTCGGCTGCCTGGGCGGCCGAGCCGACGCTCAGGATGGCAGCTGCCGAAGCGGCAAATGCGAATGCTAGTCTTTTCATGGTAACCCCTGTGGTTTGGAATTTCTGAGTTCGTTTGTTCTTGTTCTATCGTTCCGGGACGAATGGTTTTCCCAGGGACGCCGGCGTGTTGATCAGCGTCGTGCGCCGATTATGAGAAATGATGACGAGAACCACAATAGTGGCCGCATAAGGCAGCATCGACAGGAACTGCGCCGGAATACCGATACCGAAGGCCTGGGCATGCAGCTGCAGGATGGTGACGGCACCGAATAGATAGCCGCCGGCGAAGACCCGCCACGGACGCCAGGAGGCGAAGACGACCAGCGCCAGCGTGATCCAGCCGCGACCTGATGACATGTTCTCCACCCATTGCGGCGTATAGACGAGCGAAAGCTGCGCACCGGCAAGCCCGGCGCAGGCGCCGCCGAACATCACCGCGAGATAGCGCGTGCGGATGACGCTAATCCCAAGCGCATGCGCCGAGCCGTGGCTGTCGCCGATGGCGCGCAGCTTGAGACCAGCGCGGCTGCGAAACAGGAACCAGCTGACGCCGAAGAGAAGCGCCAGCGACAGGTAGAAGGTCAGATCCTGCTTGAAGAGCACCGAGCCGACGAAGGGAAGTTCGGAGAGGTAGGGTACGACGATCGGTGCGAGCCGCACGCCGGGCACGCTGACATACCCCTCGCCCAGCATGCCCGACAGGCCGAGGCCGAGGATGGTGAGCGCAAGACCTGTTGCCACCTGGTTGGCGACCAGCGTCAGCGTCAGGAAGGCGAAGAGCAGCGAGAAGATGGCGCCCATGGCGATACCGGCGAGAAGCCCGATATAGGGCGAACCCGATATCTGAGCCCCGGCGAAGGCCGCGACGGCGCCCATGATCATCATTCCCTCGACGCCGAGGTTCAGCACGCCGGAACGTTCAGTCACCAGTTCGCCGAGGGCGGCGATGACGAGCGGCGTCGAAGCGGTGATGACTGTCAGCAGGATGGCTTCGAAAATGCTCATGCGACGCCTCCCCGGACACGCGACCAGACGATGCGGATCTTGTAGGCGATCAGCGTGTCGCAGGACAGGACGAAGAACAACAGCAGCCCCTGGAAAACGCGGGTGACCTTGTCGGAGACACCGATCGACAGCTGCGCCGCCTCGCCGCCGAGATAGGTCAGCGCCAGCACCAGGCCGGAGGCGATGATGCCGAGCGGGTTGAGGCGTCCGAGGAAGGCGACGATGATCGCCGTGAAGCCGTAGCCCGGCGAGATCGCCGGCTGCAGGTGGCCGATCGAGCCCGAGACTTCCGAGATGCCGGCGAGACCGGCCAGCGCGCCCGAGAACAGGAAGCTGAACCAGATCATCTTCTTCGAGGAGAAACCGGCAAAGCGCCCTGCCCGTTCCGACTGTCCGAGGACGACGATCTCGAAGCCCTTCAGCGTGTATTTCAGCATGAACCAGACGAGGATCGCGGCAATGATCGCGAAGACGAAGGCCCAGTGGGCGCGGCCGGATTCTTCCCAGATCGCCGGAAGCACCGCTTCGGGCGGAAATGAGACGCTTTCGGGGAAGTTGAAGCCGGCGGGATTGCGCCAGGCGCCGCGGATCAGCCAGTCGAGAAAGAGCTGCGCGATATAGACCAGCATCAGGCTGGTCAGGATTTCATTGGTGTTGAAGTGCGCCTTGAGCAGCGCCGGGATGCCGGCGAACAGCGCTCCGCCGAGAGCGCCCATGATCAGCATCAGCGGCAACACCAGGGGCGAATGCCACTCGGTGAACAGGATCGGCAGGATCGAGCCGGTGATCGCGCCCATGGTGAACTGGCCCTCGGCGCCGATGTTCCAGTTGTTGGAGCGATAACAGACGGCCAAGCCGACGGCGATCATGATCAAAGGTGCGGCCTTGATCGCCAGCTCGTGCAGCGACCAGACTTCGAGCAGCGGCTCCAGGAAGAAGGCGTCGAGCGCCTCGATCGGATCCTTGCCCAAAATCTCGAACATGATCGCGCCGGCAACCAGCGTCAGAATGAGCGCCAGCAGCGGCGAGACGAGACCGTAGAGCTTCGACGCTTGCGGACGCTTTTCGAGTTCAATGCGCATGCGTGGTCTCCGGCGCGGTCTTGCTTTCATGCAGGCCGCCCATCAGCAGGCCGATCTTCTCGCGCGTCAGCTCGCCCGCAGGGAATGGCGACGACAGGCGTCCCTCGGAAATGACGGCGATTTCGGTGGCGACCTCGAAAATCTCGTCCAGATCCTGGCTGATGACGACAACCGCCGAACCGTTGCGGGCGAGATCGACGAGGGCCTGGCGGATGCGGCTGGCTGCACCGGCGTCCACGCCCCAGGTCGGCTGGTTGACGACGAGGACGGCCGGCTGGCGGTCGAGCTCGCGGCCGACGATGAATTTCTGCAGGTTGCCGCCCGAGAGCGAGCCGGCTGCCGGATCCTCGCCGCTCTTGCGAACATCCATCTCCTCGGAAATACGCTTCGTGGCGTTCTTGACGGCGCTCCGGCGGATGATCTTGAGGAAGCCGCCCGATAGAAACGCCTTGCGGTCGGATTTGCTGCGGGCGAGCACGAGGTTGTCGGAAAGCTTCATCGCGGAGACGGCGGCGTGACCGTGGCGCTCCTCAGGCACGAAACCGGCGCCGAGCAGGCGGCGCGCGGTGATCCCCTGGTTTCCGACAGGCTTGTTGCGGATGACGACGGCTTCGGGCTTTGATACCGGATACTCGCCCGAGAGCGCATCGAACAACTCGCCCTGCCCGTTTCCGGCAACGCCTGCGATCGCAAGGATCTGACCGGAACAGACCGTCATCGACACGTCCTTCAGCGGCATGGCGAAGGGCGTGCGCGGGGCGACGGAGAGGCCGGAGACGGCAAGCTGGACGGGACCCTTGGCGCCGCGATCGGGGTGGGTGACGGAAGCCACGTCGTTGCCGACCATCATGCGCGCAAGTGAGGCCGGCGTTTCATCGGCCGGTACGCAAGCGCCGGTGACCTTGCCATGGCGTAGCACCGTGGCGCGGTCGCAGATGCGCTGCACCTCTTCCAGGCGGTGGCTGATGTAAAGCACCGAGCGGCCCTCGGCCTTGAGCTTGAACAGCGTCTCGAACATCTTGTCTGCTTCCTGCGGCGTCAGCACCGAGGTCGGCTCGTCGAGAATGATCAGCTTCGGGTTTTGCAAGAGCGCGCGGACGATCTCGATGCGCTGGCGCTCGCCAACGGACAGATCCGCCACATGGGCGTGTGGGTCGAGCGGCAGGCCATAGGCCTGCGACAGCGCCCTCGCCTCCTCGGCGATCTTGCCGATCGGGATGCTATCATCGAGAGAGAGTGCGATGTTTTCGGCAACGGTGAGCGCTTCGAACAGCGAGAAATGCTGGAACACCATGCCGATGCCGAGCTTGCGCGCGGCTCCGGGCGAGTTGATCGCGACCGGACGTCCCTCCCAGACGATATCGCCCTCGCTCGGCTCAAGGACGCCGAACAGCATCTTGACCAGCGTGGATTTTCCCGCGCCGTTTTCGCCTAGCAATGCATGGATTTCGCCGGGAGCGATCTCGAGGTCTATGTGGTTGCAGGCAGCAAAGCTGCCGAAGAGCTTTGTCAGTTTCTGGACGGACAATAACGCGCCTGATGCCGGCACAGTCGATGACGACACTTTCCCCTCATTTCCCACTGCCGACCTGCCCCTTCAGGATCATTCTGGGATCAGCAGCGTCGCTCCGGTCGTTTTTCTAGCTTCCAGTTCCGTATGGGCTCGCCCAACCTCGCGCAACGGATAGGTCTGATTGACATTGATACGCACTTTGTTGCTCAAAACAACATCAAATAATGCGTTTGCACAATCAGTTAGCTCATCCCTCGTGGCGATATAGGTGAAAAGCGTCGGACGGGTCGCAAAGAGCGAGCCCTTCTGCGCCAGCAACGCCAGGGTGAAATCCTCGATCGGCCCGGATGACTGGCCGAAGGATACGAACATGCCCAAGCGTTTCAGGCAGTCGAGTGATTGCGGGAAGGTGTCGCGACCGATCGAATCGTAGACCACGTCGACGCCCTTGCCGCCCGTGATCTCCGACACACGCGCGACGAAATCCTCGGTGTTGTAGTTGATGACGTGGTCGTAGCCATGCTCGCGTGCGAGCTCAGCCTTGGCGTCCGAGCCAACCGTACCGACGACAGTCGCGCCAAGCGCCTTGGCCCACTGACCGGCGATCAGGCCGACGCCGCCGGCGGCGGCGTGGAAGAGCAGCGTGGTATCAGGGCCGACCTTGAAGGTGCGGTTCAGCAGATACTGTGCCGTCATGCCCTTCAGCATCATCGCCGCGGCAGTATCGAGCCCTATGCCATCGGGCACTTTGACCAGATGCCTGGTCTCGATGTTGCGCTCGATGCTGTAGGCGCCGTCGGAGCCGGCATAGGCGACGCGGTCGCCGACCTTGAAATCCGAAACGCCGGGACCGACCGCCGTCACGGTGCCGGCAGCTTCCTTGCCCGGAACGAAGGGCATATGCGGCGCCTTGTAGAGGCCGGTGCGGAAATAGACGTCGATGAAATTCAGGCCGATCGCCGCGTGCCGTATCTGAACTTCGCCGGCGCCGGGCGGCGGCAGGTCGATATCGACATAATCGAGAACTTCGGGACCGCCGGTCCCATTCAGCACGACCGCCTGTGTCTTCGTCATTCCAGCTCTCCTATGCCTAATTCCCCTAAGCGCGGCGTCCCAGCGCCGGCAGGAACTGCAGGACGGCGCCGATGCAGTAGAGATAGATACCGCTCAGAACGAAAAGAACGAGCGCCCATTGCGGCACGACGAAATGCATCAGCAGCGCATAGATGCCGAGCGCCGACCACAGGAAGAAGATGCCGAGATTGAGCGGACGCAGGCGCTGGACGCGCACCGGATGCAGGAAGTTGATCGGCAGGAAGGTCAGGATCACCGACACGGTGACGACGACGAGCGCCGTCGTGGCGCTGGCATCCATGACGAACAGCGTGAAGACGATCATGTTCCAGACAACGGGGAAGCCTGAGAAGAAATACTCCTCCGTCTTCATCCCCATGTCGGCGTAATAGATGGCGCTCGACACGACGATCATGCCGGCGGCCACGAAGGACCATGGCTCGCCGATCATGCCACTCTGATAGAGCGCAAAGGCCGGCAACAGGACGTAAGTGACGTAATCGATGATGTTGTCGAGCGTATCGCCAGACCAGTTCGGCAGCACTTCCTTGACCTTGACCTTGCGCGCGATCGGCCCGTCGATACCATCGACCAGAAGTGCGAGCCCAAGCCACCAGAACATGTCGACGAAACGATGCTCGGCGGCGGCGACGACGCCGAGGAAAGCAAGGAAGGAACCGGAGGCCGTCAAAATATGGACGGAAAATGCGCGCATTTCCGCGTAGGGTACGCGCTTGTAATTGAAAATCTTCATGTTTCCCCGAGTTGCCATAAGCAATCCGCACCCCCGAGGCGCGATTTCGGCCTAATATGCATCCTTTGTCAGGCTTCGCCAGAGCAAAAGCGAATGATGCACATCGGGTTTCCCAAACCTGACGATAACATGCATATTTCATGCAACTCGCCACAGAGGGAATGGAATACCTTTAATCCGCCGCCTATTTGTAATATCTCGCTCGCATCGAATTGATGATCGACGAACTACGGGATCCGATACCGCAATGAACGCCCCTGCAAAGACCGAAGAATTCGCAGCCCCAATCCCTGCCGGCGTATTCGCCGAAACCGTTCTCAGCGTCACGCATTACACGGACAACCTGTTCCGCTTCACAATGACGCGTCCTGAAGGTTTCCGCTTCCGCTCGGGCGAATTCGCGATGATCGGTCTCATGGTCGAGGGCAAACCGATCTTCCGCGCCTACTCGATCGCCAGCCCCGCCTGGGCCGAAGAACTCGAATTCTTCTCCATCAAGGTTCCCGATGGTCCGCTGACCTCGCACCTGCAGGCCATCAAGCCCGGCGACCAGGTGCTGATGCGCAAGAAGCCGACGGGTACGTTGGTGCTCGACGCGCTGACGCCCGGCCGTCGTCTCTACATGTTCTCGACCGGCACCGGCATCGCGCCCTTTGCCAGCCTCATCCGCGATCCGGAGACCTACGAGAAGTTCGACCAGGTCATCCTGACCCACACCACGCGCAATATAGCCGAACTGAAATACGGCTTCGATCTGGTTCACGAGATCCAGAACGACGAACTCTTGCAGGAAGTGGTCGGCGACAAGCTGCTGCACTACGCAACGGTGACGCGCGAGGACTTCGAGTATCGCGGCCGGATCACCGACCTGATCTCCTCAGGCAAGCTGTTCACCGACCTCGGCGTTCCCAAGCTCGATCCCGAGATCGACCGCGGCATGATTTGCGGCTCTTCGGCGATGCTGAAGGACACCAAGGAACTGCTTGAGCAGGCTGGCCTTGAAGAAGGCGCGAACAGCAAGCCGGCGCAGTTCGTCATCGAGCGCGCCTTCGTCGGCTGATCGACCATCACATCCTTAGAACAACGGCTCCGGAAACGGGGCCGTTTTCATTTCTGGCCGAGATAATCGATCAATGTCGTCATGGCCTTGCGTGCTTCAGTCGCCTTGCCCTGCTGGATCGCGCGGATAACGGCAACGTGCAGCGAAATCGACCGATCCATGCGCTCCGGGCTCGCCTTCGAATACCAGAGGCGGCGCGAATGGGTCTGCACCGGGCCGAGCGCCGAAGTGATGAAGGCATTGGGACAGGACTCTTCAAGGATCTCGTCGAAAGCCTTGTCGGCTGCGAAGAAGCCCGCGAGATCGCCGCTGACGGCGCAATTGTTCATGGCGCGTGCGCATTCGACCAGCTGGTTGCGCTGCCCGTCGGTCGCCTGTTCGGCAACGAGTGCCGCGGCAATCGGTTCGAGCTCACGGCGAACCTGCATGACATGGGCGTGGTCGGTCGGCTTGATCTCGGCGATCTGCAGGCCGACGCGCGGCTTCACCACGATCAATCCCTGCCATGCCAGCTTCTGGATCGCCTCGCGTACCGGCGTACGGCCGTGTCCGGAGAGATCGATCAACTGCTTTTCATTGACGAGCGCACCAGGTGTCAGTGCCAAGGTCACGATGGCATGTTCCAGCGCCAGATAGGCAAGATGGCTCTGTGAGGAGTTCGGCATCGCGGATCCGTGATTCGAGCTGATATATCATAAGCCCCGCGTTAACGGATTCAATGGCAGGTTGCCATGATATATTAGGCTGCAGCGAGAGCCGTTATTTTACAGCGACTTACTCGTGCCGCAGCGCATCGATCGGATTGAGCTGGGCGGCTCGCCTTGCAGGGAAATAGCCGAAGATCATGCCGATCGCGGCGGAAAAGGCGAAGGCGACGATGATCATCGTCGGGCTGACCACGAACGGCACCTTGAGTAGGGAGACGGCGCCGAAGCCGAGCCCCAGCCCGAGCAGAATGCCGCTCATGCCACCGAATATCGACAGCGCCACCGCCTCGACCAGAAACTGCATCAACACCTGCCGCTCCAGCGCGCCGATCGCCAGGCGAATGCCAATTTCGCGCGTGCGCTCGGTCACCGAGACCAGCATGATGTTCATGATGCCGATGCCGCCCACGAGCAGGCTGATCGCGGCAACCGCGCCAAGCAGGCTGGTGAGCAACGTCGTCGTGCCGGTCATCGCGGCTGCGATCTGGGTCATGTCGTTGACGTTGAAATCGTCTTCGCGGCCGGGGATGATCTTGCGGCGTTCGCGCAGCAGGTTTTCCGTGTCCGACTGGACCTTGGATGTGGCAACGCCATCGCGCGCCGAGATCAGGATCATCGAGACATTGGCATTGGCCTTGCCGCCGATACGGCGCTGGTAGACCTTGATCGGTACGATGACGACATCGTCCTGGTCGGTGCCCATGCCGGATTGTCCGCGCTTGGCCAGAACGCCGATGACGCCGCAGGAGACCTTGCCGACGCGCACCTGCTGGCCGATCGGATCGGCGGACCCGAAGAGCTGCGAACGGACGGTTTCGCCGAGAATGCAGCGCGCGCGGCCGCGCTCTTCGGCGGCATCGAAAGTGCGACCCGAGGCGATATCCCAGTCCTGTGCGGTGAAATAATCGTTGGTCGTGCCCATCACCGTCGTCGAGTGGCTCTGCCCCCCATAGATGACGGTCGCTGTGGTCTGGTTGAGCGGCGCCACGGCCCGCAGCCCGCTCACCTGCTCGCTGATGGCGTCGACATCTGCCACGGTGAAGCGCCGTGCCTCGGAGCTTGCGCGGCCGGGACCGAACTGGCCGGGGCGGGCAAACAGCATGTTGGTGCCGAGACGCGACAGCTCGGACGTGACCTGTGCCGTGGTGCCGTTGCCGATCGTGACCAGCGCGATGACGGCGGCGACGCCGATGACGACACCGAGAACCGTCAGGAACGACCGCAACATGTTGCGGCTTATGGCGCGCAGCGCGAGCTTGACCGTCTCAAGAAACATGGTGACCCGCCCTTCCCTGATGCGCTGTTTCCGCTTCCAGCTTACCATCGACAAAGCGCAGCAGCCGCTGCGCATAGGCCGCGATGTCAGGCTCGTGCGTAACCATGACGATGGTGATGCCCTGCTCGCGGTTCAGCCGCGTCATCAGGTCCATGATTTCGATGCTGGTCTTGGTGTCGAGATTGCCTGTCGGCTCGTCGGCGAGAAGCAGGGACGGCTGCGTGACGATGGCGCGCGCGATGGCGACGCGCTGCTGCTGGCCGCCGGACAGCTCCTGCGTCTTGTGATGTTCACGGCCGCCAAGGCCGACCAAGCCGAGCGCTTCCTTCGCCAGCCGGTGCCGCTCCGCGGCCGGCACGCCGCGATAGATCAGCGGCAGTTCGACATTCTCGACTGCCGACGTGCGCGGCAGAAGGTTGAAGCCCTGGAAGACGAAGCCCAGCATGTGACGGCGCAGCATCGTCAATTGCGCGCGGTCGAAACCGGTGGTCGAGATGCCCTGGAACAGGTAATCGCCGGCGCTTGGGACATCGAGACAGCCGAGAATGTTCATGGCCGTCGACTTGCCGGAGCCCGATGGCCCCATGATCGCGACGAACTCGTGCTCGCGGATGGCGAGATCGACATGATCGAGCGCACGGATCGAGGCTTCGCCGCGACCGTAGATCTTCGACACCTTGCTGAACTCGATGAGAGGCGGCGTGGTCATGGTGCGCCGCTATCTCGACCGCTCGGTCGAATCGGTGATGATCGCTTCGTTTTCCTTGAGATCGCCTGACGTCACCTGGGTGAACTGCCCATCGGAGGAGCCAACCTGGATGACAACGGGCGACGGCTTGCCGGATTTCAGCACCCAGACCCGACGCTTGGCACCGGTCAAGGTCTCGCCACCACCCTGATTGCCGCCGCGAGGACCCATGCGCGGGGGAGCGAACATGCCGAACAGGCCGCGGTTGCGTCTGGTTTCCGTGGCCGGCGGCGCGTAGCGCAAGGCGGCATTCGGCACCATGAGCGTGCTCTTGACCGCTTCGACAGTGACGTCGGCGGTCGCCGTCATGCCTGGGCGCAGGAGCAGGTCGGCGTTGTCGACGGAGAGGATGGCCTTGTAGGTGACGACGTTATTCGTCGTTTCCGAGGCAAAGCGGATCTGCTTGATCTCGGCCGGGAATGTGCGATCCGGATAGGCATCGACCGTGAAGGTCGCTTTCTGACCGACCGCGATCTGGCCAACATCGGCCTCATCGACATCGACCTGCAACTCCATCTGCCTGAGGTCGCCGCCGATGACGAAGAGAACAGGCGCGGACAGCGAGGCCGCCACCGTCGCCCCCGGATCGACGGAGCGTGTGAGAATGACGCCATCGATCGGCGAGACGATCTTGGACTTGGTGAGATTGACCTGGGCGAGCTGCAGATCGGCTTCCGCCGACAGCACAGCGGCTTCGTTGATCTCCTTCGTGGCGACGGCCGAATCGTATTTGTAGCGCGCGTCCTCAAGGCTTTGCTGCGTCGTCACGTTGCTTTGGACGAGATTTCGATACCGATCGTAGGAGCTCTTGGCGGACTCCAGATCCGCGGTAGCCTTGACGACGTTCGCCTTCGCCGAATCGAGCTTCGCCTGCGTGCTCTTGACGTCGGCCTCTACCTTGATCGTGTCGAGCACCGCGAGCACGTCGCCGGCCTTCACCTCGCTGTTATAGTCGACATTGACATCGCGCACGGTACCTGACAGTTCGCTGGAGATATCAACCTGCTCGGTCGGCTGTACCGATCCGGTGGCTGTCACAAGCACGGTCAGGTCGCCGTTCTTGACCGGCTGCGTGGTGTAGCTCACCTCGCTGCCGCCCTGGCGCGAATACAGATAGAATCCGCCTGCCAAAGCCGCGACGACGACGAGCGAAACCAACGAGCGCTTCCACCACCGGCCCTTCTGCTTCTGCTGGGAAGCGGCAAGGACAGCGGCGAGATCGGCAGTTGCCGTGCTCTGGGGCTTCCTGCTCTGGGGTTTATTGGGCGTTGTCATATCGTTCATGCGGGCAGCCTCGGTCAGATACAGCCAATACGACTGTCAGCTTCGGGAATAACGATCTGAAGCTGAACGCAGGATTAGCAAGTTGACCGCATTGGCACGCAGCAACGTCAAATGGAAATGAAATCTTGGTAATGAAAGTCGAGTTTGTGGCGGAGCCTACGCCGCACATCACCGCTCGCGAGCGCTGATCGCCCGCGTGATTCTACGCCGGGCGCGGATGGCGCCGATCAGGCGCCAAGTGATTCCAGCGACACTGGCGGACGGCGCTTGGCGGCCATCAGCAGATCGAGTTCGGTGGCGGACGGGCCGAATTTCTCGAACAGGCGAACGGCTTCATCCTGGCCGAGCCTGTATTTGCGCGAGAACTCCGTAAGACTATAGGCACGGCCACGCAGCACCTTGCGGCTATTGGTGTGTTCGATCACGTTAGTCATGGTCATCTCCTTGTATAAGGGAGATTTAGGGTCGGGGATCAATTTGTTAAGCCGCGAACGCGATTGAACCGATTGATTTTATTAAATATTTTTGGGGAACTTTATTGCTGCTCGTGCATTTGCGGCGATCGTTGAGCCGAAGGCGCTCCAGCAACTCGGGTTGATCCCAAATTTGAGAGTTGCGGATTTTCCGACCCGCGACCAAAACACCACAAATCTTCTAACTATTTGATTTAATGGTGAGAGCGATGGGGCTCGAACCCATGACCTACTGATTAAAAGTCAGTTGCTCTACCAGCTGAGCTACGCTCTCCCGTGTCACGAGGCGTCTCTGAAAGGCCCCGTCTGGAAGTGCGCGGAACATATGCAGACGCCCCATTGCGGTCAACTGAAAAATCCACCTTTCCTGTGCATTAGGCACATTTCTTGCGGGGGATGGAAAACCACTCGACCGCATGCGGAACATTTGCTGCTGCCGCCAGTTCTAGCGATGGAAAACATCGGAGAACATCATGTCAGACCGTGAGAAAGACATTCGCAACCGCGCCCATGCCATCTGGGAGCGCGAAGGCAGACCTGAGGGACGTCATGAGGAGCATTGGTCGCAGGCCGAGCATGAGATCAATCATGGCGGCGACCAGATCGAGGGTGATGATGTGCCGAACCTCGAGGCGCTCAGGGAAGCAGCGAGACAGCATACCGATGCCTTCATCGTGAAGACGGATCTGGAAGATGCCGACGAGCGGGAAGCGACGCCCGGAATGCGCGAGCAGCCATAGCGCGACAGGTAGGCGTGAGCGACCATGGAATGCAACCAGCAGCCGCTCCATGCGTTGTGTCACAGGTTCCACGAAAAGGATTGTGACATGACTTCCTCCATCACCACGAAGATCGCGGCTGCTCTTTGCGTCATGCTGGCCCTCAACTCCTGCGGCAATACGATCCGCGGCATGGGCAAGGATGCGGCCAACACCGTCGATGCGACGCAGAATGCGGGCAACCGGGTTGGCAACGCCGCCGCCAAGTAAGGCGGCTAGCTGCGTCTTGGGATCGATAACGAGATCTCGCTAAGGCATCTTGCATGCTTCGGCGAGCGTCTTTACCGGCGAGCCGATCGCCCCTACTCTATCGCGGTATTCGTCAACCGAGCGACGCTCGCCAGCAGCCTATCTGTGCGCGAGCCTGAGGGTATGGTCATGACCGTTCGTCCGCCGCAATCGCTGAGGCAGCCCTTCTCGGTCGAGGGCGGGTTCAATGTTCTTGAATACGAATTGAGAGCGGAGCGGGCGAACTCGCTTGGACGCAGCGGTCTGAAGGCCGAGGCGGCATTGGCCGAGCTGAAAGGCTGGGATCCGGCGCGCCATGGCCAGGACGATCGCGACGCGCGCCTCAGGAAGGCGGCGGATGCCGTATGGGATCTCTTCGTTCAGCGCGAGATTTGCGGTCTGCGCAACACTCGCGACGTTATCCAACGCTACGGCATTCCGGACGAGGTCCTCGTGCGACTTGGATCTACGCAGAAGTAAGCGATCACCTCGCCTTTCAGGCGGAGCCACGCCGCTTGCTATCCGGCACCAGCACCGAGGCCGTGACGGTCCTGTTGCGTCCCTGGGCCTTCGCTTGCAGCAATGCCGCGTCAGCACGTGTCAGCAATGTCGAGACGGCAGCGCCCTCTGCCAGTGAGCCGACGCCGATCGATACCGAGATTGGCCCGAGAATGCGGCCGCGATGCGAGAGCGCAAGGCCGCGAATATTGGACCTCAGCCGCTCCGCGATCTCGAAGCCTTCTGCATCGCCGATATCAGGCAGCAGCACGGTGAACTCCTCGCCGCCGAAGCGGTAGGCGCGGCCGGCGTCGCCGATGGTGTCGAGAATGGTCTGCGCGACGTAGCGCATAACCTCGTCGCCGGCGTCATGGCCGAACTCGTCGTTGAAGCGCTTGAAGTGATCGATATCGACCATCATGCAGCTGAGCTGCTCCAGCTCGCGGTCGCGGGCATGCTGGTTCATGTCCTCGTCGAGCGAGCGCCTATTATAGAGCCCGGTCAGCGCGTCGCGAATGGAGAGGTTTGTCAGCTTGTCGCGCAGCTGTAGGTTGGCGGCGGCGAGGCCGATGTTCTCGGCGATGAGTTCCAGATAGAGCCGCGACGCCTCGGCCTCCATATGGCCCTGCGGCCGCTCCTCGAAATAGAGCAGCCCGACGACATCGCCCTGCGCCGTCAGCGGGACGCACAGTCCCATCGTATCGGATTGGTCGAGATGCTGGCAGCTGATGTCGCCGTGCTCGTGCGAGCTCACATGCGGACGGCCGCGCCTAAGGCCCCAACAGGCCGTCGCGGGAAACACCTGATCGGAGCGCTGCGGCTCGTGCCATGAGGAGATGCGCGACAATGTCGAGCGGCTCTCATTCATGATGTAGAGGTTGCCGGCGAGATCGGGAAAGATCTGCGGGGCGAAAAGCGTCACGACTTCGGCCAGTTCCTCCTGTGCCTGACAGGCCTGCAGGCGGTGCATCATCTGCAGGATCAGGTCCTTCGTCTGCTGGTCGCGCCGGCGCTCGGCGTCCAGACGATCGCGCTCCAGCCCGTTTTCGCGGAAGATGTGGATGGCCTCGTTCATTTCGCCGATCTCGTCGCGACGACGATCGAGCGGCACGTCGACGGCGTAATCCTGCTTGGCAAGGCGCGTGACGATTCCGGTCATACGCATCAACGGCATGGCGACGCGGCGCTTCAGGATGAAATAGAGGACGCTCAAGAACAGGGCGGCGGTGACGGCAAGCAGCGTCTTGGCGATGAAACCCCACCAGTCGCTGCGCGCCTGCGTGTCGTGCATTACCGACTGGGTGCGGGCGTTCGCGAGATCGCGAAAGCGCGTGACAGCGGCGAGCAGCGCCGTCTGGAGGCGGTCATGTTCCGGGCCAAACAAGGTCTGGCGGGCGCCCGCCTGATCGCCGTTGCGATACGCGGCAATCGCCTCCTCCTCGATCTTGTCGAGAACGTCGGCGTTTTTCTCGACGTCCTCGAGCGCCTGCAATTCGATGGGCGTGGCGCCCAAATCGCGGACGCCTTTGATCGCACGTTCGCGCTGACGCTCCTCGCCTTCCTTGCCCTGGAAGGCATCGAGGTGCCTGATATCATCGCGCATGACATAGAGCCGCGCTTCATCGGTGCGCTCTTCAGCGCCGAGCGCCAGCTCGTCAGCGAGATCGTCCAGCGCCAAATGCTCCTCGACCGCGATCCGTTCGCGGGTGGCACTTGTGGCAGACAGGATGAAGGCGGAGCCCGACAGCACGGTCAGAACAACCGTCACTCCGTAGGCCCAGTTGGTGATGACGCTGATCCGCATGTGGGTATATTAGGGCATCCGAATTGCCAGACAATTAACACAGGTTGTATCGGCCCATGCAAGCTCCCGAGACGCGAGACGCAAAAAGGTGATTGGCGGCGGGCCACCCGCTGCGCTAGGACTGCGCTCGAATGCCCTGCGCCGGAGAACCGCGTGTCGATTGCCGATATTTCCCTGTTGAGTGCCTTGCTTGCCGGCGCCCTGTCATTTCTCTCGCCCTGCGTGCTGCCGCTGGTGCCGCCCTATCTCTGTTACATGGCCGGTATATCGGTCGAGCAGTTCAGGGGCGGCGGGGCGGTCGCTGTTGCACCGGATGTTCGGCGCGGCGTGCTGTTTTCGGCGCTGTTCTTCACGCTCGGCTTTGCAACCGTTTTCGTGGCGCTCGGGGCCGGCGCGTCGAGCATTGGCATGGCGCTGCGGCAGCATCTCGATCTGCTCTCCAAGATCGGCGGGCTGATCATCATCGTCATGGGCCTGAACTTCCTTGGCGTCTTCCGCATCGGCGTTCTGGCGCGGGAAGCACGCTTTCAGGGAAGCGGCAAGCCGGCGACGCTGACAGGCGCCTATGTGATGGGGCTTGCCTTCGCCTTCGGCTGGACGCCATGCATCGGCCCGGTGCTCGGTGCCATCCTGGGTGTTGCCGCCTCGCGCGAAACGGTCGGCTCTGGTGCCGGCCTGCTTGCGGTCTATTCGCTCGGGCTCGCCATCCCCTTCTGGATCGCCGCCGGCTTTTCCGGCGCCTTCATGGGCTTCCTTACGCGCTTCCGCCGCCACCTCGGCACGGTGGAGAAGGTCATGGGCGTGTTCCTGATCCTGACCGGCCTCGCCTTCATCTTCGGTTTTGTCAGCGACGCCGCAATCTGGTTCCAGCAGACCTTTCCAATCCTGATGAAAATCGGCTAAGCCTAGGCTCCTCCCACCGACAAGCCGTCTTGGTCGCCTATAGCGCCACATCGGCGCCAGCATTGGAATGACCCTTGGCCGACATCGTCAGTCTTCTCCTGCCGTTCTTCGGCCTGATCCTCATTGGCTTCATCGCTGCCAAGGTGACCAAGCAACCGGCCGAGGCGATGGGGTGGCTGAACACCTTTATCGTCTATGCCGCCCTGCCCGCGCTCTATTTCAAGCTGGTGTCGCGCACCCCGTTCGAGGATCTGACGCGGATCGACTTCATCGTCACGGATCTCGCCGCCACCTATTCGATCTTCATCGCGATGTTCCTGATCGGCCGCTTTCTGCGCCGCAACTCGTTTGCCGATAGCACGATCCAGGCTTTTGCCGGGTCCTACGGCAATATCGGCTACATGGGTCCCGGTCTTGCGCTGGTGGCGCTCGGCGAAGGGGCTGCCGTGCCGGTGGCGTTGATCGTCTGCATCGAAAATGCGTTTCACTTCATCGTCGCGCCGGCGATGATGGCGGCGTCGGGTGACGACAAGCGTTCACGCGGACGGCTGGTGTTCGATATCGCGCGGAAGGTGGCGCTTCATCCGTTCATTTTGTCGACCGCACTTGGTTTCGTCGCGGCCGGCTTCGAGATACCGCAGCCGGCGGCCTTCCAGCGCTTTATCGATTATCTCGCGCAGGCCGCTGCCCCGTGTGCGCTGTTTGCCATGGGCGTCACGCTGGCGCTAAGGCCGATGCGGCGTATTCCGGTTGAAATCAGCTACATCGTTCCGGCCAAGCTGATCATCCACCCCATCGTCGTCTACCTCGCGTTGACAACGGTCGGCGGCTTCGATCCGGTGTGGATTTACGCCGCCGTCCTGCTCGCCACCCTGCCGACGGCAACCAATGTCTTCGTCATCGGTCAGCTCTACGGAGTCTGGCAGGAGCGGGCGTCGGCCACGATCCTGATCACCACGACGCTGTCAGTGGTGACCGTATCGCTGTTCCTGATCGCGATGAAGTCAGGCTTTCTTCCGACGTAGATGTTCCTTGATCACATCCGGGATGGCGCGCAGACCACGTCCGGGCTCGACACCCTCACGCATCACCATGCTGCGGAACGGCGGTACGGCGGCCAGGATATGCAGGCCGGCTGCGCGCAGCACCTGCATCGGCAGGAAATCGGATAGAAGCGAACGGTTCAGCACATCGACGCTTGCCGTGCGGGTCATGATATCGACGCGGCGCTTGCGGTCGAACTGGCTGCCGGCGTCCTTTGATATCGGCAGTTCCGGCCGGTCGCAGAGGATGTCGGTCAGCGCCATGACGTCGCGCAAGCTGAGATTCAGCCCCTGCGCGCCGATGGGCGGGAAAACGTGGGCGGCTTCGCCGATCAGCGCCACCCGGCCCTTGCCCGAGCGGTGGGCCATCATGCCGGACAGCGGCCATATCTGCACGCCCTCCTCGACCGTCACCTTGCCGAGCAGCGATTGCATGCGCTCCTCGACCACGTTGCTGAGTTCGGCCAGCGAAAGCTCGCTGCGCGTCTGAGCATCCGACGGGCTCTGCACCCAGACGAGGCTTGAGCGATTGCCGGGAAGCGGCACCTGGGTGAAGGGGCCGTTTTCCGTGTGGAACTCGGTGGAGATGTTTTCGTGCGGCAGGGAATGCTGGAAATTCAGCACCATGGCCGATTGCGGATAGGACCATTTCTTGACGTCGATACCGACAGTCTCGCGCAGCTTCGACCTGCGGCCATCGGCGCCGATCGCGAAATCGGCGGTGAGCGTTTCGCCATTGTCGAGCGAGATGGAGACGGCATCTTCGGTGACATCGATCACATCGGCAAAGGCCGTGAAGCGGGTGATGTTGCCCTCGGCGGCTGCGGCCGCTTCCAGCACTTCCATCAATGCCTTGTTGGGAAAATTGTAGCCGAAGGCTTCGAGCCCGACTTCGGCGGCACGGAAGGTCGCGGTCGGTGCGCGCAGCAGGCGGTTCGTGCCGTCGATGATGCGCATGGTCGAAAGCGGCGCGGAAGAAGGACGCAGGCGCTCCCAGAGCGTCAGCCGGTCGATGAAGCGGATCGACTGATCCATCAGCGCCGTCGTCCGGCGGTCTTCCCTTGGTGCCGGCGGCGCAACGAGTGCAACGTTGCGTCCGCCGCGTCCAAGAGCGATTGCGGCGATCATTCCGGCCAGTCCGCCACCGATCACCGCGATTTCGAAAGTCTTCATTGCACCGTT
The DNA here is from genome assembly GCF_047304155.1 of Rhizobium sp. Rhizsp42. Classification (NCBI taxonomy): domain Bacteria; kingdom Pseudomonadati; phylum Pseudomonadota; class Alphaproteobacteria; order Hyphomicrobiales; family Rhizobiaceae; genus Rhizobium; species Rhizobium sp. Rhizsp42. The sequence continues at coordinate 129,439 of NZ_JBGLYS010000001.1, forward strand.
CCGCAAATTCTGAAACGGCGAGCCGGCCTTATGCCGCCGGCTTCGCCTGACGGCGCCAACTATAGCTCTTGCCCGGCTCCGCGTCACGCGCAGTCGGCTGATAATAATGCGGAATCTCAGGCAGGCGCTTCTCCGTGAGACGCTTTATCGCAGTCTCGTTGGTGACGGCGAAGCTATCGATGCCGCAACGCAGCATCAATGGCACCTGGTCGATCAGCACATCGCCGACGGCGCGCAGTTCGTTGGTGTAGCCGAGACGCTCGCGCAGCAGCGAGGCATGGCTGAAAGAGCGGCCGTCGTTGAAGGCAGGAAACGCCACCGCCACCACTTCGAGACGATAGAGATAGGGCTCGAGCTTGCGCACGTCGTCGGCGGGCTTGATCAGCACGCCGAAGCCGACTTCGTTGCTCTCGTCAGCCTTGGCCACCAGTTCCTCTAGGCTGAGCAGAGGCTTCTGCCCCTCGCCCGCCTTCACTTCCTCGGTCTCGATGACCCAGGGGTCGTTGTCGACGAAGCCGGTTTCTCTCCAGATCCTGGTCATCACGCAGCCTCCGCCTTGGAATCACCGTAGAGCGCATCCTTGAAGGGCTGCGGCCCGACGCGGCGATAGGCATCGAGGAAGATCTCGGACGGATCGTTGCGCAGGCCGAGATAGGTATCGACGATCTTCTCGATCGCATCCGTCACCTTCTCCGGCTCGAATCCACGGCCGATGATTTCGCCGATCGAGGTGTGCTCGTCACCGGAGCCGCCAAGCGTGATCTGATAGAGTTCCGCACCCTTCTTCTCGACGCCCAAGAGGCCGATATGGCCGACATGGTGGTGGCCGCAGGCGTTGATGCAGCCGGAGATTTTGATCTTCAGCTCACCGATCTCGGCCTGGCGCTCGGGATTGCCGAAACGCCTGGAGATTTCCTGCGCGACCGGGATGGAGCGCGCATTGGCGAGCGCGCAGTAGTCCAAGCCGGGACAGGCAATGATGTCGGTGATCAGGCCGGCATTGGCTTCTGCGAGACCGATGGCGACGAGGCCGCGATAGACGGCTTCGAGATCGGCCAGCGCGACATGCGGCAGGATGAGGTTCTGCTCATGGCTGACGCGGATTTCGTCGAAGGCATATTCCTCGGCGATATCGGCCACCGCGTCCATCTGGCTGTCGGAGGCGTCGCCCGGAATGCCGCCGATCGGCTTCAGCGAGATCGTCACCATGCCGTAGTCGGGGTTCTTGTGCGGCTGGACGTTCTGGTGGACCCAGCGGGAGAACGCCGGATCGGCCTTCTTCCAGCGCGCAAGGTTTTCCCAACCTTCGGCACGCTGCGGCAGAGCCGGCGGTGCGAAATAGGCGGTGATGGCGGCGACGTCAGCTTCCGGGAGCTTCAGCTCGGTATCCTTCAGCGCCGCGAACTCGACCTCGACCTGGCGGGCCAGTTCCTCGGCGCCCGTTTCGTGGACGAGGATCTTGATGCGGGCCTTGTACTTGTTGTCGCGACGGCCATGCAGGTTATAAACGCGCATGACGGCGGTGGTGTAGGACAGCAGGTCCTCTTCCGGCAGGAAGTCCTTGATCAGCTTGGCGATCATCGGCGTACGGCCCTGGCCGCCACCGACGTAGACGGCAAAGCCGATCTCGCCCTTGTCGTTCTTCTTCAGGTGCAGGCCGATGTCGTGGACCTGGATCGCGGCGCGGTCCCGCTCGGCACCGGTAACGGCGATCTTGAACTTGCGCGGCAGGAAGGAGAATTCCGGATGGACGGAAGACCACTGGCGCAGGATTTCGGCGTAAGGACGTGGATCGGCGACTTCATCGGCGGCGGCACCGGCGAAATGATCGGCGGTGACGTTTCTGATGCAGTTGCCAGAGGTCTGGATGGCATGCATCTCGACGGTGGCAAGCTCGGCCAGCACGTCGGGCATGTCTGATAGTTTCGGCCAGTTGAACTGCAGGTTCTGGCGGGTGGTGAAGTGGCCGTAGCCACGGTCATAGGTGCGCGCGACATGGGCGAGCATCCGCATCTGCTTGGAATTCAGCGTGCCATAGGGAATGGCGATACGCAGCATGTAGGCATGCAGCTGAAGATAGACGCCGTTCATCAGGCGCAGCGGCTTGAACGCATCCTCGGCGAGTTCGCCGGACAGACGGCGCTCAACCTGATCGCGGAACTGCGCGACGCGCTCGGCGACAAAGGCGTGGTCAAATTCGTCGTAACGGTACATCGTATTCCTCAGACTGCAATGAATGCGGGATCGGCGGGCTTGTAGCCCGGCGCGTATTCCATAGTCGGACCCTGTGCACGAATGCGCTCGCGAAGGCGCAGCGGCCAGAGAACACCATCGGTCTCTTGCACGTCAACCACGGCGACATCAACGACCAGATTATCGGCGTAGGACTTCTTGCCGATCGCCTCCAGCGCTGCAACGGCCTCGGCATGGCGCGCGACCAGCGCATCCTGCAGCGACGTCACCCAGGTGCCGTTGGCATCGAGCCAGACGGCGATGCCGTCGGTCAGCCTGTTGGCGGTCAGAACCTTGTCTCCCATAGTCAGCTCCTTAGCAGTTCATCGGACCGGGCGCGTGCACGCACCAGCGGTTCGGACAGTTCGAAATTGGCGCCCGCAACGGCGTCGCCGATGATGACCATGACAGGTCCGGTGAGTTCATCACGGTTCTGCAGATCGGGCAGATCGCGCAGCGTACCATGCATCAGCCGGCGATCGGCGCGGCTGGCGTTCTCGATGACGGCGACCGTCGTCTCCGGCGCGATTCCGGCGCGCATCAGGCGCTCGGCAACCGACGCCGCGACGGTGCGGCCCATGTAGACGGCGATCGTGGCGCCGGATACGGCAAGGCTCGCCCAATCGGGAAGCACATCGCCGGTCAGATCGTGGCCCGTCGTAAAGACCAGCGAGGACGCAACGCCGCGCAGCGTCAGCGGCAGTTCGAAATCGGCCGCGGCGGCGAAAGCAGAGGTGATGCCGGGCACGACCTCATAGGCGATGCCGGCAGCGCGCAATGCGGCCATTTCCTCGCCCGCGCGGCCATAGACCAGCGGATCGCCAGATTTCAGGCGGACGACGCGCTTGCCCTCGCGGCCGAGATAGACCAGCAGGTCGTTGATCTCTTCCTGCGACTTGGAATGACAGCCCTTGCGCTTGCCGACCGAGAGGCGCTCCGCATCGCGGCGGCCCATGTCGACGATTTCCTGCGGCACCAATGCGTCATAGACGATGACATCGGCTTCCATCATCACGCGCTGGGCGCGCAGCGTCAGGAGATCGGCAGCACCCGGACCGGCACCGACCAACCAGATGCGGCCCTCGGCCTTGTCGGCGGAGTGCAACAGTTCGTCGGCGAGGCGCTGTGCCTGCGGCATGTTTTCGTTGGAGACAGCGTCGGCCACACCACCGGAGAAGAAGCGACGCCAGAAGAGACGGCGCGTGGCGCCCTTCTCAAGAGCATGCTCGACGCGACCGCGATAGCTGACAGCCAGCTCCGCGAGGCGACCGAGCGACGGCGCCAGCAGCTGATCGACCTGCGCGCGGATGATCTGCGCGAGAACAGGCCCTGCCCCTTCCGTGCCGATCGCAACCGCGACAGGCGCGCGGTTGACGAGCGCCGGGGTGTAGAAATCGCAGTAGTCGGGCTGATCGACGGCATTGGCCGGCACCTTGGCGGCGCGCGCAGCGTCGACGATGGCGCGATCGGCGGCCGCATCGCCCGTGGCCGCGAAGACAAGCGCCGCGCCCTCAACCTGTTCGGGCGCAAAGGCGGCGCGCACGGTCTCAACGCGGTTGGCGATCAGATGGGCGTGATAGTCGGCCTCGGGGCGGTCCGTGTAGGCGACGATCCGGGCCTTGGTGTTGGACAGCAGGCGCACCTTGGCGAAGGCTTCATCGCCATTGCCGAAGACAGCCGCAATCTTGCCTTCGACACGAACGAAGGCAGGAAAAACCGACAGTTGCTCACTCTTGGAAGGCATCATCAATCCATTTCGAAGTTGCCGGAATATGCACCACCGGACCAGCCAAATGAAGAAACATAAATTCCAAACCCGCTACGACCGCGTATTGTTTTACCCGGCATGTCAATGATTTGAGCAAAACTCACCGATGCGGCGCTCGTGGCACGATGAATCACGCTGCAATGCGGCACAAAGCCTGTGACAAATTCTGGCGCGGCCAAGAATCCTCGTTTGCCTCGCGCGGCGCCGGCGATAGAGTGCCGGCAACAAGGAGAACATCATGTCCGACACCACCATTGCCGCCCGACTGCTCGATGTCATGGAGCACGATATCCTGCCGATGACCGAACGCGGCGTCGGCCTCGGCAACAAGGTCTTCGGCGCGGCCATCCTGCGCAAATCGGACCTTTCGCTCGTGATTGCCGAGACCAACAACGAGCTGGAGAACCCGCTATGGCATGGCGAGGTGCACACGCTGAAGCGCTTCTACGAGCTGGGCGATAAGCCCGCCACCAAGGACCTGATCTTCCTTTCGACCCATGAACCCTGCACCATGTGCATGTCGGCGATCACCTGGGCCGGCTTCGACAATTTCTACTATTTCTTCAGTCACGAGGATTCCCGCGACGCCTTCGCGATCCCCCACGACCTGAAGATCCTGAAGGAGGTGTTCGGGCTCGAGCCGGGCGGTTATCGTCGCAGCAACGCCTTCTGGAACAGCTTCGCGATCGCTGATCTTGTCGAGACCGAGAGCGACGCCAGAAAGGCCGACCTCAAGGCGCAGACGGCGCGAATCAAGGGGCGCTACGACGCTCTCTCCGAAAGCTACCAGTCGTCCAAGGGCGACAACGATATTCCGTTGAACTGACGCGAGCGACCAGAACACGATGGAAGCCTCCAAAGACATTTCCCGCCTGATCGAAATCATGGCCGCCCTCCGCAACCCCGAGACCGGTTGCCCCTGGGACATCGTCCAGACTTTCGAGACGATCAAGCCCTACACGATCGAGGAGGCCTACGAGGTTTCCGACGCGATCGAGCGTAACGACATGGACGACCTCTGCGATGAGCTGGGCGACCTGCTTTTGCAGGTCGTGTTCCATGCCCGCATGGCCGAGGAGGGCGGAGAGTTCTCTTTTGGCGATGTGGTCGAGGCGATCACGGCTAAGATGATCCGCCGCCATCCGCATGTCTTCGCCCGCTCCGAGGCTGATACGCCCGATGCAGTGAAGAAGCAGTGGGACGATATCAAGCAGGCGGAAAAGCGCGAGCGTGCCGAGCGCCGGGCCGCGCGCGGAATCTCGGAGGATTTCAAGGCAGGTTTTCTCGGCTCCGTGCAGCGCAGCTTTCCGGCATTGACGGAAGCGCTGAAGCTGCAGGAACGCGCCGCCAAGGTCGGTTTCGACTGGTCGGCGCCGGAGCCCATTCTCGACAAGATCGAGGAAGAGATCGGGGAACTGAGGGAAGCACTGGCCTCGGGCGATCATGGCAAGGTCAGCGACGAACTTGGCGACCTGATCTTCGCGGTGGTCAATATCGGCCGGCATGTGAAGGCTGATCCGGAGCAATCTCTGCGCGGTACGAATACCAAGTTCAGGCGCCGTTTCAACCACATAGAAACGTCTCTTGAAGCGCAAGGTGAAACGCTGGAGGCGGCGACGCTGGAGCGGATGGAGGAGCTTTGGCAGGCCGCCAAGGCCATCGAACGCCAGCTGGGCTGATCTGGGCGCCATGAAGCTTGAAACGCTCAACATCGCGATTGCTGGCGCCGGCGTTGGCGGTCTTTCGCTGGCAGCACTGCTGGCAGGCCGCGGCGCCCGCGTGACCGTCTATGATCAGATGAGCGCGCCGCAGCCGGTTGGCTCCGGCTTCGTGCTGCAGCCGACGGGTGCTGCGGTCCTCTTGCGGATGGGCCTGCTTGATCAAGTCGAGGCACGCGGCGCCCGCATCAGCCGCATGCATGGGCGCCTCGCCGGCAACGGCAGAACCGTGCTCGATGTCGGCTATCGCCCGGGCGCCTACGGCATCGCCATCCAGCGCGTCGCCCTGTTCGACCTCTTGCTTGAGGCTGCTATCAGTGCCGGGGTGCGGTTCGAAACATCGTCGCGGGTGACCGAGATCGAGGCTGGCAGCGCGCCGCGCCTGGTCCTCGACGGCGGCATGCGTACGGCGACCGCCGACCTCGCCATTGACGCCATGGGCGCCAACTCGCCGGTCGCCGCGAAGGCCGCCACCGAACTCGGCTACGGCGCGCTTTGGGCGACGGTGCCCTGGCCGGAGCATGGCGTATTCCGCAAGGACGAGCTGGAGCAACGATACAAGAGGGCAAGCCAGATGGCCGGCGTGCTGCCTGTCGGCACCGCACGCGATGGCGCGGCTCCGATGGCGACGTTCTTCTGGAGCATCCGCAACAAGGATTTCGAGGCGTGGCGGGCTGCCGGGCGCGAGGCCTGGATCGACGCGGTGCGATCCTTCTGGCCGGAAGCGGAAGCGCTTGCCGCCGTGGCCGAGCCGGTGCACGCGCGCTACCGGCATCTGACCCGCACGCCGGTTGCGGGAAAGCACGTTCTGAAAATCGGTGATGCATGGCATGCAACAAGCCCGCAGCTTGGCCAAGGCGCGAACATGGCGCTGCTCGACGCTGCGTCGCTCGCCTCAGCGCTGTGTCGCGAGGTTACCGTCGGCGATGCCATTAACCGCCATTTGAAGCAGCGGCAAATCCATATCCGCTTCTATCAGCTGCTGAGCCGGATCCTGACGCCGTTTTATCAATCCGACAGTGCGGTATTGCCGTTCAGTCGCGACATTATGATCGGCCCGGCGACCAAGCTACCGCTGGTGCGTAGCCTGATCACCACGCTGGTCACGGGTGAGCTGCTCGATCCGGTTGGACGGATCGAGCTTGATCGGCTCGTGTCAAAGAAGAAAGTCGCGGTGCAGGATGCGAGCGCGCTGATTTAAGTTAGTTTGGGGCTCTTGATCCGGTATTTATGAGCCTCAGCCGGTATGTTCCCTTCGCAGGGAGTAGCGCGAATAGGTGTCTATAGGAAGCAGAGTCTGATCGGCGATGAGATTTCCATCGCAAACGGACTTGAGCGCGGCGGCGGCCGTCCTAAGAAGGTTGTCCAGATCTTGTGACAGGACATAGTCGATGGCGCCCGAGCGCAGCCGTCGTTCCGTTACGCTATCCAGCTCATGCGCAATGCAAACGGTACGACCAGCAAGGCCCTGTTCAACCAAGGCCTGCGCCATGCCGTCGTTACCTCCGCCGACATTATAAATTCCGTCCAGACGCCCGTGCTTGCGTATGAAGTTCCGCACGCCCTCGTAATTCGCTTCATCCGTATCCTGGCCATTGATGACTTCCAGGATGTTGATGTTCGGAAAGCTGTTGCGACAGAGCGAGCGAAACCCGATTTCCCGATCTTCGTGACCGATATAGGCGGCCGTCGCCACTATCACCGCCACATTGGGCGACTGGAGTGGTTGCAGGTGCCGGCCAATGAGAAACCCCGCCGATTGGCCAGCCGCACGGTTGTTTATGCCGACAAACGCATGACGCGCTTCTGGCTCCAAATCCGAAACAAGCGAGATGACCGCCTTGCCATTGTCCATGCAATGCCGCGATGCGGCGGTCGTTACGGCCGTATTTCGTCCCACAATGGCAATCCCGTCGACGGAATCCTCGGACTGCAGGATTCGCGCGGCCAGTTGCTCATCGCTATCCCGGAAACAGTTCACGAGGTCGAGCTGAACGCGGGCATGTGCCATCTCCGACGCAAGATGGTCGATCCGCTGGGACAGCCATTCGACAAAGGCTTCGCCCGTTTGCACGAACAAGCGAAAGCGCAGCGCGGGATGCTGGTCCGATCCAAGTGGAGGAGCCGCCAGTCGGTCAAGGGCCTGCTCGACAATCTTCTGCGTTCGAGGGTGCACTCCCGGCCGCTGATTGAGCGCGCGATCCAATGTCGCACGGCTAAGCTCGGTCAGTTCCATCAATTGTTTGATGCTCGGCCTTTTCATTTAGCTCCTCCAAGCCAACAGTTTTCCATTCCCAGAATCCTCCCGCCTTCTCATTAATGCCTCATAATGAGGCATTTTTCCTTCTTCACAAACTCAAAAAGAGGCATACAAGTGGTCAAATTGTCTCACATGCTCGATAGGTCGTTTTTTGCATTATTTAAGCGGACATTTTGATCAGATGCAAATGCATCACGTTGAGGCAATTTAACCTCAATTCCAAGGTCTACTCTATGAATATTTTTCTCAACTGGGCGCGCATCGTGCTCGGCGTCGTCCTCGCCCTGCTGGGGGTGGGACTGGCCGCAGGCGGCCTTTACCTTGTCGTACTGGGCGGCTCCTGGTTTTATCTGCTGGCAGGACTGGCACTCGCGGGCGTCGGGTATGGATTGATCCGCCAGCGAGTCTTCGCTTTCCCTCTCAGCCTGGCCCTTCTCGTCGCCAGCGTCATATGGGCCCTGTGGGAGGTCGGCATTGACTTCTGGCAGTTGGTACCGCGCCTTTTTGCATTCGCCATAATCACGCTTCTCGTTAGCGTGTTCTCTCCATTGCTGCGCAAGAAGAACGGTCAGCCCGGCATCGGCCCGCGGCCGGCCTTCGGAGTGGCGGCCGTGCTGGCGATCGCCGTCGTGGGAACGTTCGTCGGTATGTTCCGGCCACACGCCACCGTCTCGCCCAGCGGGGAGAAGGCGGAAATCGTCAGCCCCGATGCCGGTAAGTCCGAGGGCGCGGACTGGACTGCCTGGGGTCGCAATACGCTGGGGCAGAAGTTCGTTCAGTTCGACCAGGTCAACAAGACCAACGTCAAGGATCTCAAGGTCGCCTGGACATACCGGACCGGCGAAATGGCCGTGGATGGTGGCGAGTATCAGGTAACGCCGCTTAAGATCGACGACACCGTTTATCTGTGCACGCCTTTGAGCAAGGTGATCGCTATCGATGCGACAACGGGCAAGGAAAAATGGCGCTTCGACCCGCAGCCGAAGATCAGCGAAAGCGTCAAGGGCTGGAAGCGTTGCCGTGGCGTCGGATATGCCGATCTCGACCAGCTAAAGGCTGACCAGAGCGGCGGCCAGCCGGTCGCCAACACCGGGGACCCGGCGGTCGCAACATGCCGCAAGCGCATCATCGAGACGACTATCGATGCGCGCATTCTGGCTGTGGATGCAGAGACCGGCAAGCTTTGCGAAGGTTTCGGCGTCAACGGCTATGTCGATCTGACCGTCGGCCTAACGCCCGATCCCAAGGGTGGTCAGGTTGGCAGCTACAACGTCACGTCGGCGCCTTTGGTTGCTGATGGTGTTGTGGTCGTCGGCGGACGCCTGAACGACAACCTGACTGTCGGCGAGCCTTCGGGTGTCGTCCGCGGCTTCGACGTCGTCAGTGGTAACATCCTATGGGCCTGGGATCCTGCCCGTGGCGCGACGGACAGCACGCCGCTGCCCGAGGGGCAATACTACGCGCCCGAAACCCCCAATTTCTGGGGCACCGCCGCATACGATCCCAAACTTGGCCTGGCATACTTCCCGACGGGCAACCAGACCCCGGACTTCTGGACTGGCAACCGCCATCCCTACTCCAACGAATACAACGACGCTATTGTCGCGGTAGACTTGAAGACGGGCAAGGAACGGTGGCATTTCCGCACCGCCAACATCGACCAGTTCGACTATGACGTCACCTCGCAGCCGATTCTCTACGATCTGCCGCGCAAGGACGGCACGACCGTTCCGGTCGTGATTCAGCTGACGAAGCGCGGGCAGGTATTCATTCTCGACCGGCGCGACGGCAAGCCCGTTTTTCCGGTGGAATACAGAAAGGTCGCAACCGACGTCATGCCGGGCATGCAGGTGTCCGAGACCCAGCCTTACTCAGCCCTGTCCATTGGCGTCGATCCGCTAAAAGAATCGGACATGTGGGGCGCCACGATCTTCGATCAGCTCTATTGCCGAGTTCAGTTCAAGCAGATGCGCTGGGAAGGTGAATGGACACCGCTCTCCGACAAGCAACGCACGTTGATTTGGCCGGGATATTACGGCGGCTTCAACTGGGGCGGTGGCGCCATCGACCCGACGACGGGAACCCTGATCGTCAACGACATCCGCATGGCGATGTGGGGCAAGTTCCTCAAGCGTGAAGACGCCAGCAAGGCAGGTCTCGTCCCGTCGACGGAAGGCGAGTATTCCGAACAGAACGGCACCCCTTGGGGTGTGGAGCGCGGCATGTTCCTGTCACCGCTCGGCACCCCATGCTTCAAGCCGCCCTATGGCTCGATGACGGCCGTCGATCTGACGACCAACAAGGTCCGTTGGCAGGTGCCCCTTGGCAGCATGGAAGACGCCACGATCTACGGCATCTTCAAGAACGGCATTCGCCCGGGCGTCAACATCCCGATCGGCATGCCGGTTCTGGGCGGACCACTGGTCACGAAGGGCGGCCTGACGTTCTTCCATGGATCGCTGGACTATTATGTCCGGGCATTCGACAACGACACGGGCGACGAACTGTGGCGCTCGCGCCTGCCGGTCGGCGGCCAGGGCGTACCGATGTCCTACATGGACAAGAATGGCAAGCAGTACATCATCGTCGTGGACGGCGGGGCGACCCGTACCGGAACCAATCGTGACCGCGGCGATTATGTCATCGCTTACGCGTTGCCCGATGCACCCGCTCAATAGTGCCTAAGCTGCCAAATTGAGCGTATCCTAGGGTGATGCCGAGAAGTCTGTAATGTACTCTCGGCATCACCGACCACTGTCCGGTTTAAATCTCTAGACCGGTTTGCATAACGTTAATTCTGTTCGGTTGCGGACGTCTCTCGGTGTTCTGCAGATCAACGTCATGCGGCATGCGGGCCAGGATCGACTGGGCATCAGCACGCTTCGTCACTCGCCTGATGAACCACACCATCACAACCACGGCCATCACCGCGACGGACGAGGCCGGCGGCGCGCCGAATCGACAATGGGGCGCCCGATCAGCGCTCCCAGTCTTCCTTCGGCCTTGTCGTATTGCCAAGCCGGCGCTCGAGTTCGACGGCTTCCGTTTCAGACAGTCTGAGATCGAGCGTGACCGATCCGTCTTCGTTGTCTTCGCGGCTATCGACGATGGCGTGATCGTAGAGCCATGGCAGCAAGGCCAGCTTGTCGACCGGGAGCACGACGGTGGTTTCCGTCAGCACGCCGGACAGCCTGCGGCTGATCTCTTCCATCAGCGCATCGACGCCCTCGCCCGTCACGGCGGAGACGGCCACGACATTGCGCGCGCCTTCGGCCTTCTGGACGATCGCTTCGTGGTTTTCCGGCTCGAGGCGGTCGATCTTGTTCCAGACCTCGATGATGCGCTTTTCGCCCTCGGCCTCGTCGATGCCGAGATCCTTCAGGATGCGGAGCACGTCGGCGCTTTGCGCCTGGTTGTCCTCATCGGCCATGTCGCGGACGTGCAGAACGAGGTCCGCTTCCAGCACCTCTTCCAGCGTCGCGCGGAAGGCGGCAACGAGGTGGGTGGGCAGGTCGGAGATGAAGCCGACGGTATCAGACAGGATGACAGTGCGGCCATGCGGCAGCTTCATGCGGCGCAGCGTCGGATCGAGCGTCGCAAACAACATGTCTTCGGCGAGCACGCCGGCGCCGGTGATGCGGTTGAACAGCGTCGACTTGCCGGCGTTGGTGTAGCCGACCAGCGCCACGATCGGATGCGGCACCTTGCGGCGCTTGGCGCGATGCAGCTGGCGGGTGCGGACCACCTGCTCCAGCTCGCGCTCGAGCTTGATGATGCGGTCCTGCAGCATGCGGCGGTCGGCTTCGATCTGGGTTTCACCCGGACCACCCATGAAGCCACCACCACCGCGCTGACGCTCTAGGTGGGTCCAGCTGCGAACCAGCCGGCCCTTCTGGTAGTTGAGATGGGCGAGATCGACCTGCAGCGTACCTTCCTTGGTGGAGGCGCGGCGGCCGAAGATTTCGAGAATGAGGCCCGTGCGGTCGATGACCTTGGCGTTCCATTCCTTCTCGAGATTGCGCTGCTGAACCGGGGTCAACGGATGATCGACGATGACGAGGCCGGAATCGGTCTCATCAAGGCTGTCCTTGATCTCCTGGATCTTGCCGGTACCCATCAGCGTCGCCGGACGCGGTTCGCTGACGGTGACGATGGTGCCCTTGACCACATCGAGATCGATCGCCTGCGCCAGTCCTGTCGCCTCTTCGAGGCGGCTTTCCGGCGTGCGGGTCGTGGTGATGGTGTCGGCACTGCCGCGGCTGCCGCGTGCCTGCTTGAGCACGGGCACGACGACGGTCGCGCGCATGTCATCCCGGTGCTTCACAGCTTCCGGGATGATCGAATCATTCTTGGTATCACGTGTCGAGATGACGTCTGTCCTGTCAGGAAGCGGATTCTTCGCTTTCGAACATCTGCATCGGCTGGCCGGGCATGATGGTCGAGATCGCGTGTTTATACACGAGTTGCGAATGGCCGTCACGGCGCAGCAGAACGCAGAAGTTGTCGAACGACGTAACAACGCCGGTCAGCTTCACACCGTTAATCAGAAATATAGTCAGGGAAATCTTTTGCTTGCGAACAGTATTGAGAAATAAGTCCTGCAGGTTTTGAGAACGTTCCGCCATCGCGCCGATTCTTTCTTTATTGCCGGCCTTCACGTGCCGGTAAAATACTTCTTATTTTTCCATCAGGCAGCCGACAACCCTCATCCCTGCAGCCTGGAAAGCCTTTGGTATCAAATCGCAATCTTTTCCGCAACGGCGAAAAAGACCTGTCTAATTTTATGGGGCGGCAGATCACCTCAAGCGCTGCCGCAGCCCTGCCCGCCTATCAAAAAGACACGCCTGCTACCGATCAAACCTCCGATCAAACGCCGAGCGACTTCAACTTGCGGTGCAGCGCGGAACGCTCCATGCCAACGAACTCGGCGGTACGCGAGATATTGCCGCCGAATCGATTGATCTGGGCAATCAGATAATCCTTCTCGAACATCTCGCGCGCTTCGCGCAGAGGAAGCGTCATGATGTGATAGTCGTTCTTCGCCGATACCTTCGGCAGCATGTCGCCCAGGTCTGTCGGCAGCATCTCGGCGGTGATCGGCGCATCCGGGCCGTCGGACCGGGCGAGAATCATCAGGCGCTCGATGTTGTTGCGTAGCTGGCGGATATTGCCCGGCCAGTCATGGGCCTGCAGAACCGCCATCGCATCGTCGCCGATGCGGCGTGGACGAATGCCGGCCTGCTCGGAAATCTGGCGCATCAGCTGATCGACGAGGAACGGGATGTCCTCGCGACGCTCGGCCAACGACGGCACCTTTACCGGCACCACGGCGAGGCGGTGATAGAGATCCTCGCGGAACCAGCCTTCGGCGATGCGGCTTTCGAGATTGTAGGCCGTGGACGAGACGATGCGCACATCGACCTTCACCCGCTTGGAACCGCCGACGCGTTCGAACTGCTGATCGACCAACACGCGCAGGATCTTGTTCTGCGTCTCGCGCGGCATTTCGCCGACCTCATCGAGATAGAGAATGCCGCGATGCGCTTCCTCAAGCGCGCCGATCTTGCGCGCCTGGCCGGGCGAACCCTCGGTTCCGAAAAGCGCCACTTCCATGCGATCGGGCGTGATGTTCGCCGCATTGATGGCCACGAACGGACCACTCGCGCGCGACGACTTCTTGTGGATCATCCGCGCGACCAGCTCCTTGCCGGAGCCGGAGGAGCCGAGGATCATGATGCGGCTGTTGGTCGGCGATACCTTCTCGATCGTCTGGCGCAGCTGCGAGACGGCAACGGAGGTGCCGATCAGCTCGACCGGATCGCCAGCCTTGCGCTTCAATTCGGAGACCTCGCGCTTGAGCTTGGAATTTTCCAACGCACGCTCGGCGATCAGGATCAGACGATCCGCCTTGAAGGGCTTCTCAATGAAATCGAAGGCGCCGCGCTTGATGGCGGAGACGGCGGTTTCGACATTGCCGTGGCCGGAGATCATGACGACGGGGATATCGGGATGGCGCGCCTTGACCTCATCCAGCAGCGCCAGACCGTCGAGCTTGCTGCCCTGCATCCAGATGTCGAGGAAGATCAGCCGCGGCGCACGGTCCGAGATCGCAGCCAGAGCGCTGTCGCTGTCGTGGGCGGTGCGGGTCTCGTGGCCCTCGTCGGAGAGAATGCCGGAGACGATCTCGCGGATGTCGTGCTCGTCGTCGACGACCAGAATATCAGAGGCCATATGCATTTTCCTTGTCACTTGCGGCCGAGGCGGCGGGCGATTGCTCCAGGCGTGGCAGATGCACGCGGATCATGGCCCCTCTTCCCTGGTCAAAATCGGCAGGAGCATCATGCAGTTCGAGCTGCCCGCCATGTTCTTCAATAATCTTCTTCACGATGGCGAGGCCGAGACCGGTCCCTTTCTCGCGCATCGTCATATACGGTTCCAAGATGCTGTGCCGGTTCTCGACCGGCAGACCGCGGCCGTTGTCGATGATATCGACAGTGAAGCGGTCACGCGGCTGGTCGAGCGCTGCGCGCACCAGCACCTTGCGCTCCTCGCGCTCGTTGGCCGGCACGGCCTCGATCGCTTCCACCGCATTCTTGATGAGATTGCCGAAGGCCTGTCCCAGCATGCGGCTGTCGAACTGCCCTTCTAGCGGCGCATCCCCGAACTCCTGCAGGAAAGCGACGTGACTGTTGCCCATCTCGCGCAGGAAGACCGCGTCGTGCAGGATCTTGCGCAGGTCGCTCGGCTCCTTGATGGGCTTCGGCATGCGCGCGAAAGAGGAGAATTCGTCGACCATGCGGCCGATATCGCCGACCTGGCGGATGATCGTTTCCGTGCACTGATCGAAAACGCCGCGATCGTCCTGGTTGATCTGCTTGCCATAGCGGCGCTGGATGCGCTCGGCAGACAGCTGGATGGGGGTGAGCGGGTTCTTGATTTCGTGGGCGATGCGGCGCGCCACGTCGCCCCAGGCGGTGGAGCGCTGGGCGATGACGAGGTCGGTGATGTCGTCGAGCGTGATGACGTAGGATTCGCTGAGGTCGCGCACTTCCTCGCGCGTCACCTGGACGCTGAGGGTGCGCACGGTTCCGGCGCGTACGAGCGCAATCTGCTTGCGGAAATCGCCGCGATAGCGCGACGCGGCCTCGGTCAGGACCTGATCGACCTCAGGTGCGATTTCGGAGAGTTGCTTGCCGAGCATGTCGCCGGCATCGAGCGCCATCAGCGTTTCGGCCGAACTGTTGACGATCGTGACCCGCCGATCGCTCTCAACCCCGATAACGGCGGCGGTCACACCCGAAAGAACCGCTTCGATGAAGCGGCGGCGATCGTCCACCTCGTCCTTCGCCTCAAGGATCTCGTCGCGTTGCGTACGGATCTCCGAGATCATCTTGTTGAAGGTGCGCGACAGGTTGGCGACGTCGCCATCCACGGCATGCACGGGAACGACGATGTCCATGTTGCCGGTTGCGACGCTGTCAGCTGCGGTGATCAGCAGCCGAATCGGGCGGACGATACGGTCGGCGACGGCGATGGCCGTCCAGATCGCGGCAAGAAGCACGATCAGTGCGAAGCCGACATAGAGGATAGCGAAGGCGATCTGCAGCGAGAAACGCCCGGCCTCCATCGACCTGTATTCGGTGGCGTTCTCCTCCATCATCCGCATCGCGGTCATGACCTTGGGGTCGACCGCGCGCACCGTATAAAGGAAGGCGCCGTCTATGGATTCGAGCCGGATGATGGCGCCGACAAGGTTGGTGACACCTGGCGGGATCAGCGTCGGCTGACCAGCCGAGGCCTTGTTCAGGGCATCCTGCGGGATCGCCGGCAGCGGTTTCTCGGTCTTGATATCGGCCTGCGTGATGACCGTGCCATCCGCCTGCACCAGGAAGGCGCCGAGCAGGCCGCGTCCCCTCGCCTGGCGCGTCATCAACTCGGCAAAGCCGGTGCGGTCGAGATTGAACAGCTGGCGATTGCGCTCCAGGTCGTTGGCCATCGAGACCGTCTGGCCCTGCAGATAGCTCGCATTCTCCATCATGTAGGCCTGCCCGATGTTTCGGGAGGAACTGACGATCGATTGCGTTCTCAGCGCGAACCAGCGGTCGAGACCGGCGTTCAACGTGATACTGGCAAAGAGGGCAACGAGAATCGCGGGCGTGATCGCCACGATCGAGAAGAGCACGACGATACGGATATGCAGGCGTGCCGCGGCGCGGCCACGCTTGCGCGCTTTGAGAAGCCGCGAGACCTCGCGGCCGATCAGCGCCATCAGGCCGAGCACGAAGAAGGAATTGACGACGACCGAGGTGATGACCACCGGCGATGTCGGGGCGATCGGCGTCAGGCCGAGCAGCACGAAGAGCGTCATCGTGGCGCAGAGAAGCGCGCCCCCGGCAAGCACGAGACCGGGCAGAGCAAACAGCGCGCGGCGATCCGTTACCGTGGTAACTGCTTCGCCCTCCGCCGCCGGCGGCAACGCATCCTGCTTCATTCGTTTAACTCTCCACGCGGCGAAACGCATTTCGCCGCCGTCCATGGGTCAGGGTGAAAGACCGCGCTCAATCTCCCGCTCGTCCATCGTCGAGCCGGATCTTCGGACGCAGAACTGACCGCAGGAACACAAACCCCTTGCGTGACTTATTGGCAACGCAATGTGGCGAAAATGCAACGCATCGCGTCACATTGTCAAGCGTTGCAGGGCGTCAAGCGGTGCGGGAGCTTCTGTAGACGGATACGCCGAGTTCGCGGATCTTCTTGCGCAAGGTATTGCGGTTGAGACCGAGCAGGTCGGCGGCCTTGATCTGGTTTCCGCGCGTGGCCGTCAGCGCTGCCAGGATGAGCGGATACTCCATCTCGGTCAAAACGCGGTCATAAAGGCCCGGAGGCGGCAGGTTATCGCCGAAAGTCGCGAAATAGGACCGCATGTTTTCTTCGACGGCCTGCGCAATGGTCATGTTGCCATTGCGGATCGGACCCTTCTCGATCGGACTGTCAGGCACGTCGGAACGCAGCTCGGATTCGATGATTTCGCGGGTGATCACATCCTGTGGATAAAGTGCCATCAGGCGGCGGATAAGGTTCTCCAGCTCGCGCACGTTGCCCGGCCAGGCATAAGCCTTCATCAGATCGAGCGCTTCCTGATCGAAACGCTTGGTGCCGAGACCTTCCTTCTCCGCCTGCTGGACGAAGTGTCGGACGAGATCGGGGATGTCTTCAGCGCGATCGCGCAGCGGCGGCAGGCGCAGCGGCACGACGTTGAGGCGGTAGTACAAGTCCTCGCGGAAGAGGCCCTGGTTGATCGCCTGCTTCAGATCCTTGTTGGTGGCAGCAACGATGCGCACGTCGGTGCGGATCGGCGTGCGTCCGCCGACAGTGGTGTATTCGCCCTGCTGCAGCACGCGCAGCAGGCGCGTCTGCGCATCCATCGGCATATCGCCGATTTCGTCGAGGAACAGCGTGCCGCCCTCCGCCTGCTCGAAGCGGCCGGTGGAGCGGGTCTGGGCGCCGGTGAAGGCGCCCTTCTCATGGCCGAAGAGCTCGGATTCGATCAGGTCGCGCGGGATCGCGGCCATGTTGATCGCCACGAAGGGGCCGTTGCGGCGCTTGCCATAGTCGTGCAGCGCGCGGGCGACGAGCTCCTTGCCGGTGCCGGATTCGCCGGTGATCATCAGCGTCAGGTCGGTCAGCATCAGACGCGCTAGAACGCGATAGATTTCCTGCATGGCGGCCGAGCGGCCTACCAGCGGCATGCCGTCCTGCACGTCGTCCTCGACCTTCGCCGGCTTGCGCTTCGGTTCCGACAACGCCCGGCCGATGATGCCAATCAGCTCGGTCAGATCGAAGGGCTTGGGCAGATAGTCGTAGGCGCCCTTTTCCGAGGCCTTGATCGCCGTCATGAAGGTGTTCTGCGCGCTCATGACCAGCACCGGAAGATCCGGACGGGCCTTCTTGATGCGCGGAAGCAGGTCGAAGGCATTCTCGTCGGGCATGACGACGTCGGTGACCACGAGGTCGCCCTCGCCGGCCGAAACCCAGCGCCACAGGGTGGCGGCGTTCGAGGTGATACGCACGTCATATCCGGCGCGGCTCAAGGCCTGATTAAGCACCGTACGAATTGCCGCATCATCATCCGCGACGAGGATCGTTGCTGTCATCGAGAAGGTCCTGTGGGGGTTATGGTTGCGTCCTCAAGCGATGCGTCCTTGGAGGCAGGCATGAGCACGCGGAATGTGGTTTTGTTGGTCTGGCTGTCGCATTCGATGATGCCGCCATGATCACCGATGATCTTGGCCACCAGCGCGAGGCCGAGGCCGCTGCCGTTGGTCTTGGTGGTGATGAAGGGGTCGAACAGATGCGGCAGGAGATCGGACGGAACGCCCGGGCCGTTGTCCTGCACGCAGAACTCCAGCGGCAGCGAAATCTTCTCGCGGGTTCCCGCGACCGAAAGGCGGATGCCGGGACGATAGGCAGTCGTCAGCACGACCTCGCCATCCGGCCGGTCGCCGATCGCCTCGGCGGCGTTCTTCACGAGATTGAGGAAGACCTGCACCAGCTGGTCGCGGTTGGCGTAGACCGACGGCAGCGAGGGGTCATAGTTCTCGGTGATCTTGATGTGACGCGCAAAGCCCGCCTTGGCCACCGCCTTCACATGATCGAGCACGGAATGGATGTTCACGGGGACACGGTCGACCGGGCGCTCGTCGGAGAAGACTTCCATGCGATCGACCAGCGAGACGATGCGGTCGGTCTCGTCGCAGATCAGCCGGGTCAGCGCGCGGTCATCGTCGGTCGCAGAGTGCTCGAGCAGCTGTGCTGCGCCGCGAATGCCCGAGAGCGGGTTCTTGATCTCGTGCGCCAACATCGAGGCGAGACCGGTGACCGAACGGGCGGCGGCGCGGTGCGTCAGCTGCCGGTCGATCTTGTCGGCCATCGAGCGTTCCTGGAAGACGATGACGACGGAGCCCGGCTCGCTCGTCACCGGCGCGACGTAGATGTCGACGAGCTTGTCCTGGCCAAGCCTCGGCGAACTCAGATCGACGCGATACTCGTTGATCGGCGCGCGGCGTTCGCGCACCTGGTCGATCAGCGCCAGAAGCGGGCTACCGAAGGGAATGAAGGTCGAGATCTTGTAACGCGCCAGATGAGAGGCGCTGGCCCCGAAGAAGGCTTCCGCCTCCCAGTTGGCAAAGGCCACAAGCCCAGCATCATCGACCATGATGACGGGGTTCTGAATGGCGTTGAGAACGGCCATGGCGACGGCACTGCCGACATGGGCAGATGATAGCGACGCGTCGTTTGTCATGCAGCCTCCCGGGCATCTGTATTGTCTGCCGCCGCGACTAGGGCATCGTGGAATCGTTGCGAGACCTCGCGTGGGTCGCGCGCCGTCATGATCGCCGCCTTGTCGTTTGCCGAAACCGACGGTGCGAAGCGCTCCATATACCAGCCGAGATGCTTGCGAGCATGACGAACGCCGACCGCTTCGCCGTAAAAATCGAGCATCATGCGATAATGTTCGACGGCGATATCGGCGATCTCCCATGGCTGAGGCGCATCGGCGCCGGCGAGCACGCCGGCATGCCACGGGCGCCCCTGGCAGCCACGGCCGATCATCACGGCATCGGCGCCGGAGCGGCGCAGGATTTCATGGGCGTCCTCGACCGTTTCGACGTCACCATTGGCGACCAGCGGGATGGTGAGGACATCACGAACCGCGCGGATTGCGTCCCAATCGGCGCGTCCCTCGTAAAACTGCATGCGCGTACGACCGTGGATCGTCACCAGCTGGACGCCGGCCTCCTGGGCACGCTTTGCGATTTCGGGCGCGTTGATCGAATTCTCGTCCCAGCCAAGCCGCATCTTCAGCGTGACGGGAACATCCACCGCCTTGACCGTCGCCTCGATGAGGCCGAGCGCGTGATCCGGATCGCGCATCAGCGCCGAGCCGGAGTAGCCGCCGATCACCTTCTTCGCCGGGCACCCCATGTTGATATCGATGATATCGGCACCATGCGCGGCCGCGATCTTCGCGCCCGCCGCCATCCAGTGCGCTTCGCGGCCGGCAAGCTGCACCATTTGCGGATTGAAGCCCGCGGTCTTCAGCCGCGCCCAGGATTGCTCGGTGTCGTTGACGAGCTCGCGGCTCGCCACCATCTCGGTCACCACCAGCCCTGCGCCATGGCGCCAGGCCAGTTGACGGAACGGCATATCGGTGACGCCGGACATGGGCGCCAGCACGATACGGTTGCGCACCGCAACGGTTCCGATGCACAAAGGAGATGCGAGGTGTATGTCAGACAACTGATTATCTTTCAGGCACGCTAAGCAGGTGCACTATTTTTAGACAGATTTAAAAGACTTGCCAAGGGGGAAGTGCCCGAATTGATATTTTTCGGGCAGATGCTGGAATTCGGTGCGCCAAGCCGTTAGAGCACCTCCAGAAATTCTGCTTTTTGGGGATTTATGCCGCAAATGCATCAAAAGCAACCGATATCGATCGGAATTATCGTGGTGGCCGCAGGCCGGGGCGAGCGCGCCGGCGCATCCGTCGAAGGCCCGAAGCAGTATCGCCGGATCGGTGGCCGGCCCGTCATTGCCCACACGCTCGAAAATTTCGCGACATGGCCTAATGCGGCTGAGATCGTCGCCGTGATTCACGCCGATGACGAAGCCCTGTTTGCGAAGGCAACCGCTGGTGTCACCTCCAAGCTGCCGATCGTTACTGTCCACGGCGGCTCGACGCGCCAACAATCAGTGCTCGCAGGGCTTCGGCATCTGAAGGACAAGGGAGTCTCCCACGTCCTGATTCACGACGCCGTGCGGCCGTTCTTCGATCACGATCTGCTCGACCGCGTGGCGGCCACGCTGGCTGAGGGAGCGCCTGCCGTGCTGCCGGCCATGCCGGTTGCAGATACGCTGAAGCGCGCCGATCAATCCGGCATCGTGGTCGAGACAGTGCCCCGCGCGCAGCTCTTTGCGGCGCAGACACCACAATCCTTCGACTTCGGCATCATCCTTGCCGCGCATGAGAAGGCGGCAGCGACCGATCGCAACGATTTCACCGACGATGCGGCGATCGCCGAATGGGCCGGCCATCCCGTGACCATCGTCGAGGGCATGGCCGACAATGTAAAACTGACAGTGAGGCGTGATATCGCAATGGCCGACCAGAGACTTTCCAGCACACGCCTTCCCGATGTGCGAACCGGCAACGGCTACGACGTGCACCAACTCGAGGCCGGCGATGGCGTGACGCTCTGCGGCGTGTTCATCCCGCACGACCAGAAGCTCAAGGGCCACTCCGACGCTGATGTGGCGCTGCATGCGCTGACGGACGCGCTGCTTGCCACCTGCGGCGCCGGCGATATCGGCGACCACTTCCCGCCGTCGGACCCGCAATGGAAGGGCGCTCCATCTCGCATCTTCATCGAGCATGCGGCCAAGATCGTGCGCGAGCGCGGCGGCACCATCATGAACGCCGACGTGACGCTGATTGCCGAAGCGCCGAAGGTCGGGCCGCACCGCGACATGATGCGCGCCATGCTTTCGGAATTCCTCGGCATCTCGATCGACCGGTGCTCGGTCAAGGCGACGACCAACGAGACCATCGGTTTCGTCGGCCGTCGCGAGGGCATCGCCGCCATCGCGACCGCCACCGTCGTCTATCAGGAGATCAGCCAATGAGCCTCTATCCCGCCGATATCCTGTCCGAGGCCGAAGCCATTATCAGGACATTCGGAGCGGCGGGATTGATGGTGTCGACGGCGGAATCATGCACCGGCGGGCTGATCGCCGGCGCGCTCACCGAAATCTCCGGCTCGTCGGCGGTCGCAGACCGGGGCTTCGTCACCTATACGAACACCGCGAAGATGGAGATGCTGGGCGTCCAGGAAGCGACGCTTGCGCGTTTCGGCGCGGTGTCGGAAGAGACGGCGCGGCAGATGGTGCATGGTGCCCTCTTCCGCTCGCGCGCATCGATCGCCGTCGCTGTCACGGGCATTGCCGGGCCAGGCGGCGGATCGGCGGAAAAGCCCGTTGGCCTCGTGCACCTCGCCGCCAAGTCACGCAACGGTGACCTCATTCACAACAAGATGCTCTATGGCGATATCGGTCGCGGCGAGGTTCGTCTTGCCACCGTCAGGACGGCGCTGGCGATGATCCGGCAGCTCGGGCCGCAGTAGGCCGGATCAGCTGTAGATCTTGCCGGCGCGCGTTTCGAAGGCTTCGGTAAACATCCGGAAAGCGCGGTCGAACATCGAGCCCATGAGAGCGCCAAGGATGCGGCTCTTGAACTCGTAATCGATGAAGAAATGCACGTCGGAGCCCGACGGCGTGTCCTCGAAGCGCCAGCGATTGTCGAGGTACTTGAAGGGGCCGTCGATGTATTTGACGTCGATGACGCGCTCCGCCTTGTTGAGCAGCACCTGCGTCGTGAAGGTCTCGCGGATCGCCTTGTAACCGACCGTCATGTCGGCGATGAGCAAAACCTTGCCATCGCGCTCCTTGCGACTGCGGATCGCAAGCCCTTCGCAGAGCGGCAGAAATTGCGGGTATTTCTCGACATCGGCAACGAGATCGAACATCTGGTCTGCGGAATGCGGGACGGGGCGGTGCGTTTCGAACTGAGGCATGACCGGCAGTTAAGCGGGCGCGCCGAGAAGATCAAGAAGGCGGCGCATTTCACGGTGCGATTTCAACTGAAGGACGGGTACATCGGGCTTGTGTCGCTCGATCCCCGCGAGGATGAGCGGAGCCCAGCGTCGCTCGAAGTTCCATATGTAGGTCAGGAACTCGCCATCGAGCTTTTCCGGGCAACCCGGCGCCATCTCCGGCCGCGCTTTGCCCCGCCAGCGAAGCCACCTGGTGGTGACACCAAGCAGGCAACGCCAGCGCGGCAGCCGCACCCAGAGCACCATATCGGTGCGCGGCATCCTGAGGTCGAAGGTCGAGGCGCCGGTGCCGTCCATCAGCCACCGCTCTTCAGCAACGGCCGCCGCGATCATCTCGCGCTCCTCGGCCTTCGGCCGTTTCACCCAGCCGGGCAACCAATAGAAGTCGCGGTCCATCGATATATGCCGCACGCCGAGCCGCGCGCCGAGGCGTTTCGATAGCGTCGTCTTTCCGCCGCCGGAGCAGCCAATCACGAGAATGCGGTCGGCGCGGCTGACGAGGTCGGCGGCACTGGTGATATCGGTGACGAAATTCGGCATGTCCTTCCCCTCCAGCAAGCAAAGACCGAATCAGACCGTCATCCTAGCCGATGGCTTCGAGACGCTGAAGCAGCTGTGCCATCTGCGCCCTGCTCCTCAGTTCAACGAGTGGTACATCAGGCCCATGCAGACGTATGCCTTCCATGAATTCGGGCACATCGTCCCTCTCGAAATTCCAGACATAGGATATGAACTCCCGATCCGGCCACTGCTCCAGGCACCCAGGCGCCATGTCGGGACGCGTCCTGCCGCGATAGACGATGCCGCGCTTGAAGATGCTCCACAGGCAGAGCCAGCGCGACACCCTCACCCACAGGATCACATCGGCGCGCGGCAGCCTGAGATCGAGCGTCCTTGGATTATTCCCGTCGATGATCCAGCGGTCCTCGGTCACGATCCTGGCGATGATCTCGCGCTGCGCCGGCCTCGGCCTCGACACCCACCCCGGCAGCCAGAAGACCTCGCGGTCCATGGAGACATAGCGGACGCCGAGGATCCGCGCGAGCTTCTGCGCCAGCGTGCTCTTGCCGCCACCGGAAGCGCCAACGATGACGATGCGGTCGGCGCGTTTCAGGAATTCAGCCGCCTCACCGAGATCAGTGACCTTCAGCCGATGCTTCGGTTGTTGCAACACGATGGCCTCTTGTCTGATTGCGGGGAAGATCAGGCCGCCTGGACGGGTGTAATCCCACTGAGATCGCCAGCGGCCCTCCGCGCGACCGCAAGGTCATAGGTGCGCTGCAGATTGAGCCAAAATTCCGGGCTGTTGTTGAAATAGCGGGAGAGACGCAACGCCGTGTCCGCGGTAATGCCGTTTTCGCCGCGCAGGACCCGTTCGATCCGCGTGCGCGGAATTCCCATATCCTCCGCCGCTCTATAGGCGGAGATGCCGTATTCCTTCAGGAAGTCCTCCTTGAGGATTTCACCGGGATGGATGGGGTCGACAGGAATGATCTGCATCCACATCTCCTCATTCGTGCGTGTACGACGCAGCGCTCGTCCTATCACCTAGTGCAGCGACCGCAGAATGTCATTCATTGTTTCGTCGGATACGCCGCTCGCCAGCCCTTCATCGACAAGAGCCTGCATACGAGCGATCTTGGTCGCGCGCTCCTGGTCACGGCGAACGAGATCGCGGACGTAATCGGACGCATCGGCATAGCGGCCGGCGGAGGCCTGCTTTTCCAGCCAGGCCTTCATCTCATCCGGCACGGTCACTGTTACCACGGGCATGACGTGTTCCTTCGCTGCATTGCCTGCCGCCGATCATGGCACAGCAGGCCACACAAGAGAACCGTCTTACTCCGCAGCCACCAGCAGCTTCTTCTCACGCGCGGCGCGCAGGCGGGCGAAGTCGTCGCCGGCGTGGTGCGAGGAGCGGGTCAGCGGGCTGGAGGCGACCATCAGGAAGCCCTTGGTGTAGGCGACCGTCTCGTAGGACTTGAATTCCTCGGGCGTGACGTAGCTCATGACCGCGTGGTGCTTGCGGGTCGGCTGCAGGTACTGGCCGATCGTCAGGAAGTCGACGTCGGCGACGCGCAGGTCGTCCATCAACTGCAGCACTTCGTTGCGCTCCTCGCCGAGGCCAACCATGATGCCCGACTTGGTGAACATGGTCGGGTCCAGTTCCTTCACCCGCTGCAGCAGGCGAACGGAGTGGAAATAGCGGGCGCCGGGACGAACCGTCAGATAGTTGCCCGGGACGGTTTCCATGTTGTGGTTGAAGACGTCGGGCTTGGCGGCAACGACGCGCTCCAGCGCACCGGGCTTCTTCAGGAAGTCAGGCGTCAGGATTTCGATCGTGGTCGTCGGCGATGCCGCGCGGATCGCCCAGATCACCTTTTCGAAGTGCTCGGCACCGCCGTCTTCCAGATCGTCGCGGTCAACTGACGTGATGACCACGTGGCTGAGGCCCATCTCCTTGACGGCCTTCGCCACGCTCTCGGGCTCGGCCATGTCGAGCGCGTTCGGCTTGCCGGTCGCGACGTTGCAGAAGGAACAGGCGCGCGTACAGATCTCGCCCATGATCATGAAGGTGGCGTGCTTCTTGTCCCAGCACTCGCCGATATTCGGGCAGCCAGCTTCCTCGCAGACGGTGACGAGCTTGTGCTCCTTCACGATCGAGCGGGTTTCGGCGTAGCCCTTGGAGGTCGGCGCCTTGACGCGGATCCAGTCCGGCTTGCGCATGACTTCCGTGTCCGGGCGATGCGCCTTTTCCGGGTGCCGCACGCGCTTTTCAGCGCTTGGATTGATCCTGTCGAGAATAGTTACCATCAATAACCTGCCTTCAAACCGCCGAAACGGCCTCTTTCGTCAGCGTCTGACGAGTTTTGCCAGAAATAGCAAGATACAAGAGCCGATGAAACCCGTCACAAGGTAACCCTGCCAACCGCTGGCGACATAGATGCCGGCGCGGGCAAAGATCGCACTGCCGATGACAGCACCGACGATGCCGATGACGATGTTCATCAAAACGCCGAAGCGTATGCCCATCAAAATGCCCGCGAGCCAGCCCGCCAAGCCGCCGACGATGATCGCCGTAATCCAGCCCACACCTTCCATCCGGTCCTATCCCCTCAAGCTATCGCCCTTGCGATCAACACCACGATTATGGCGCCGACCGTGGCGTGAATGATCTGCACCACGATGGCGCTGTCTATGCCCAGGTTGATCCCCAGCGCGTTGAAGAGAAAGCCTCCGACGAACGCGCCGATGATGCCGCTGAGCAGGCACCGTATCAATCCGCCTCCGCCAACGATCAGACTGGCGAGGAACCCCGCGACCAGACCGATCAGGAGGAAGATGAGCAGTGCCTGCGTACCCATGGACATGATGATTTCCTTTCGCTTTTTCCAGTCCAAGATTGAACGTGGTTCAATCCGTCATAGAGAGCGGCGAAGAAAATTATCAAGCGTTGAGGACGCGACCATAGGCATCCAGAACCGCTTCCTTCATGGTTTCGGAAACCGTCGGATGCGGGAAGATGGTGTGCATCAGTTCTTCTTCGGTCGTCTCCAGGTTCATGGCGACGACGAAGCCCTGGATGAGTTCGGTGACTTCGGCGCCGACCATGTGCGCGCCGAGCAGTTCGCCGGTCTTCTTGTCGAAGATCACCTTGCAGAGCCCCTGGTCTTCGCCGAGCGCAATTGCCTTGCCGTTGGCGGCAAAGGAGAAGCGACCCACGCGGATGTCGCGGCCGGATTCCTTGGCCTTGGCTTCCGTCAGGCCGACGGAGGCGACCTGCGGGTGGCAGTAGGTGCAGCCCGGGACCTTGCCCTTGTCGGTGGCGTGAACGTTCGGCAGGCCGGCGATCTTTTCGACGCAGACGACGCCTTCGTGCTCGGCCTTGTGGGCGAGCATCGGCGGGCCGGCAACGTCGCCGATGGCGTAGATGCCGGCGATATTGGTCTTGCCGTAGCCATCGATAACGACGCAGCCGCGGTCGGTCTTGACGCCGACGGCTTCGAGGCCGAGGTTTTCGATGTTGCCCTGGACGCCGACAGCCGAGATCATGCGGTCTGCGGTGATCTGCTGGACCTTGCCGTTGGCCGTCTCGACATGGGCGGTGAGGCTATCAGCGGCCTTTTCAACCTTGGTGATCTTGGCGCTGGTCAGGATTTTCATGCCGCGCTTCTCAAGCTGCTTGCGCGCGATCGCGGTGACTTCGACGTCCTCGACCGGCATGATGGTCGGCATGACTTCGACGACCGTGACGTCGACGCCCATCGAGCGGTAGAAGCTCGCGAACTCGATGCCGATGGCGCCAGAGCCCATGACGATCAGCGACTTCGGCAGCGCTGCCGGCTTCATCGCCTCGAAATAGGTCCAGATCAGCTTGCCATCCGGCTCGATGCCCGGCAGCGCGCGCGGGCGGGCGCCGGTCGCGATGATGATGTGCTTTGCGTTGTAGGTGCCCTCGCCCTTGACGTTCTTCGGAACCGGGTTCTGCGGCTCGACGACGGGCTTGGAGGACTTGCCGACGACGATTTCGCCCGGCTTGGTGATCTTGGCTTCGCCCCAGATCACATCGACCTTGTTCTTTTTCATCAGGAAGCCGACGCCGCCGTTGAGGCGCGCCGAGACACCGCGCGAACGGGCGACGACAGCCTTGACGTCGGCGCTCATCTTGCCTTCGAGAACGAGACCGTAGTCCTTGGCGTGGTTGGCGTGGTCGAGCACCTCGGCCGAGCGCAGCAGCGCCTTGGTCGGGATGCAGCCCCAGTTCAGGCAGATACCGCCCAGATGCTCGCGCTCGACGATCGCGGTCTTGAGACCGAGCTGGCTGGCGCGCACAGCGGCCACGTAGCCGCCGGGACCGGAGCCGATGATGATGACGTCGTAATTCTCAGCCATGTTTTCCTGCCTTTGTTATCGGGCGTCGCGGGTGAGAAGCACCCACTCGTGTTTCCTGCTGCTTTCGAAAAGCGACATCGCCTTCTGGCGCGCCGCTTCCGAAAATCCATTCTTCTTGTAAAGCGACAGCGCCGCTTCATTGTCACTTGCGGTGATCAGACTGACCGGCAGCGACCCTGCCATATCGATCTGACCTTTAAGTATTTCCCTGCCGATCCCGATGCCGCGCAGATGGCTATAGACGCCGAGCGTTGCAATGAACCAGCTGCCAACAATCATCTTCTGCAGGTCGATCACCGGCTGCAAAGCCACGCGGTCGACCTCCATATTCTTTACGTCCTCGCCCAGCGCGTAGCCTATCGCCGCGCCCGCCGTCTCTCCGTAGGCTTCGGCCAGCACCGCGTGGCGCCATGTGCCGTAACCTTCGTCCTGACGCATCTTCAGCCGGCCAAGCTCCATCGGCGTATCGCTTCCGGTGCCGCCCAGTTCACCCAGCCAAAGCCAGGAGGCGAAACCATGCGAGGCAATGTCCGAGAGGATCGCCAGTTCGGCCGCGTCATCCCGTGTGGCAGGACGCAGCGTCACGAAAGACGCCACCGTCAAAGCCCCAACATCATCCGCACGGTCGATTCCATGCCGCGCCCGAGAGCGCGGGTATTTTCGGCATCAAGATGGATGCCGTCGAGCGGCGTCGTCTTGGCAACCGAATTGCCGTCGAAGAAACCGCAGCCGAGCTCGTCGGCGAGATCCCTGTAGAGCGTCGCGAGCATTGCCGATTCCTCGATGCCGCCGATGAAGGAGGCCGCGAAGGGCACGTTTGCCGTTTCGCAGATCCTCGGCGGCGCGACGATCAGGATATCCGGCACGACGAAATCGAACGGCCATGCGTGGTTGCGGATCAGCCGCACCAGCCGGGCGATGCCCTGGCAGGCGGCGAAGGCCGATCCGGCCACGACATTCTTCATGTCGTTGGTGCCGAGCAGCAGAATGACGAGATCGAGCGGCGCATGCGTCTGCAGGATGGTCGGCAGGACGCGGGCGCCGTTGCGGTCGCAATCGGCCAGATGGTCGTCGAAGGCGGTGGTACGGCCGTTCAATCCCTCGGCGATAACCCTGACTTCATTGCCGAGTGCAGCCTGAAGCGCACTCGGCCAACGATCCTTGTACTCATGACGGCCGACGGACGCGGCGTCATAACCCCAGGTCAGGCTATCACCATAGCAAAGAACGGTCTTCGTCATTTCCGCCTCCGCCGTTTGATCAGACGAGCATGCCCATCGGGTTTTCGATGTAGCCCTTGAACGCCTGCAGCAGCTCCGCGCCCAACGCGCCATCGACGCAGCGATGGTCGGTCGACAGCGTGACGGTCATCACGGTAGCGACAGCCAGCTGGCCGTTCTTGACGACGGGGCGCTGCTCGCCCGCGCCGACCGCGAGGATCGTTGCGTGCGGCGGGTTGATGACGGCTGCGAAGTGCTTGACGCCCATCATGCCCATGTTGGAGACCGACGAGGTGCCGCCCTGATACTCCTCAGGCTTCAGCTTGCGGTCCTTGGCACGCTTGCCGAGGTCGCGCATCTCGTTGGAGATGGCCGACAGGGTCTTTTCCTCGGCCTTGCGGATGATCGGGGTGATCAGGCCGCCCGGGATCGAGACAGCAACGCCGACATCGGCGTGCTTGTGCTTGACCATGTTGGCTTCGGTCCAGGAGACGTTGGCATCCGGAACGTCGCGCAGTGCAAGAGCCATGGCCTTGATGACCATGTCGTTGACCGACAGCTTGTAGGCCGGCGCGCCCTCCTTGCGGGGAGCGGCGTCGTTGAGCTGGGCGCGCAGCGCCAGGAGCGCATCGAGCTCGCAATCCACGGTGACGTAGAAGTGCGGCACGGTCTGCTTGGATTCGACCAGACGCTTGGCGATGACCTTGCGCATGCCGTCATGCGGCACGAGTTCGTAGGAACCCGGCTCGAACAGCTTGAGAACGGTCTCGTCGGAAGCGCCCTTCGGTGCGGCGGCAGGAGCCGATGCGGCAGCCTGCGGAGCAGCGGCAGGCGCAGCCTTTGCACCACCACCGGCGACGGCGGCCTCGACGTCGCTCTTGACGACGCGGCCATGCGGGCCGGAGCCTGCGACAGCTGCGAGATCGATACCGGCTTCCTTCGCCAGGCGACGCGCGAGCGGCGAGGAGAAGGTGCGGTTGCCGCCCGTGGAAGCAGCGGCGGGCGCTGCAGCCGGTGCAGGAGCAGCCGCGGGAGCCGGAGCGGCTTCGGTCTTTGCCTCGGCCTTCGGCGCTTCGGCAGCCTTCGGTGCCGGAGCAGCCGAACCCGCGCCGCTTGCTGCGGCAGCGACATCTTCGCCATCGGCAGCCAGAACGGCGATCAAGGCATTGACCTTGACGCCTTCGGTGCCGGCGGGAACGACGAGCTTGGCGACGACACCTTCGTCGACCGCTTCGACTTCCATCGTCGCCTTGTCGGTTTCGATCTCGGCGATGACATCGCCAGACTTAACCGTATCGCCTTCCTTGACCAGCCACTTGGCGAGGTTGCCCTCTTCCATGGTCGGAGACAGGGCAGGCATCGTGATGTTAATCGGCATCGTTGTTCTCCCGTTCTTCAGGCGCAGGAAGCGTCAACACTTCTTCTCCTGGGGGCAATAAACTACCCTCCTTGCGAGAGCGAGCTTTCCCGATTGTCTTGATCATGTCTTTTAGTTCAGTAGTGAATGGCTTTGCCTTGGTTGCCATATCACCCAAAACAAATGCGGCATCGCCCATGAACGCAAAAAAACGATCTGTCTTTGTACCGCTCTTATCAACCTCGCTGGCGAGTTGGTTCAAGCGATCATAAAGCGCGTTCTTTTTTCTATCAGTTAGATCAGATGCACCAATCATCTCCCGGATTCGGCTAATATTGCCGTGGATCCGTTCCTTCTCCGATTGGTTTAGCTGTGCGTATCCAAAAGATTCTGCGTCGGCTTCAGACGAAATACCTTCGATTAATTCGTCCAACTCCTCTTCAACAACATTCTTCCGATATTCTTTGCCATAGGCATCCAATATCTCTGAAAGAGCAGCAAAATTATCGGCCTCGTCAGGTAAGGGAATGTCCAGATTGTGTTTCCGGACAAACTTCCTGATGAAACTGTTAAGCTGCGCCCTTGTTGCACTGTCATCCTCATGAGGAGGTAGCGAATTCCATTCCTCAATCGAATCACGCAGATGAAGGATTCCCAACTCCGGCGACAAAGGCAGATTCTCGATCGCTTTGCGAAAATGCGGCGTCAGCAACGACATTCATCACCTCGTATAGCAGACGGCTTTCACGGCCTGGACGACTTCGTCGACGCTTGGCAGCGCAAGCTTTTCGAGGTTGGCGGCGTACGGCATCGGAACGTCCTTGCCGGCTATCGTGAGAACCGGCGCATCGAGATAATCGAAGGCCTGCTGCATGACGCGGGTGGCGATTTCGGTACCGACCGAGTTCTGCGGGTAGCCTTCCTCGACGGTGACGAGACGGCCGGTCTTCTTGACCGATTCGATCACGGTCGGCAGGTCCATCGGACGCAGCGTGCGCAGGTCGATCAGTTCGACGTCGATGCCGATCTTCTCGAGTTCGGCGACGGCCTTGGTGGCATAGGTCATGCCGATACCGAAGGAAACGATCGTGACGTCCTTGCCCTGACGGTGGATGCGGGCCTTGCCGATCGGGAGAACGAAGTCGTCCATCTTCGGCACGTCGAAGTGCTGACCGTAGAGGATTTCGTTTTCAAGGAAGACGACAGGGTTCGGATCGCGGATGGCGGCCTTGAGCAGGCCCTTGGCGTCGGATGCCGTGTAGGGCATGACGACCTTGAGGCCCGGGATCTGGCTGTACCAGGCCGAGTAGTCCTGGCTGTGCTGGGCGCCGACGCGGGCAGCGGCACCGTTCGGGCCACGGAACACGATCGGCGCACCCATCTGGCCGCCGGACATGTAGAGCGTCTTGGCAGCGGAGTTGATGATCTGGTCGATCGCCTGCATGGCGAAGTTGAAGGTCATGAACTCGACGATCGGCTTCAGGCCGGACATCGCCGCACCAACGCCGACGCCGGCAAAGCCGTGCTCGGTGATCGGGGTGTCGATGACGCGGCGGGCGCCGAATTCCTGCAGCAGACCCTGGGTCACCTTGTAAGCACCCTGGTATTCGGCCACTTCCTCGCCCATGACGAAAACGTTGTCGTCGCCGCGCATTTCCTCGGCCATGGCATCGCGAAGTGCTTCGCGAACGGTCATGGAGACCATTTCGGTGCCGGCGGGGATTTCAGGATCGTTCGGAACCTGAGCCTTGGGCTCGGCCGGAACCGGAGCTGCAGCAGCGGCGGGCGCTTCAGCAGCCTTGGGTGCCTCAGTGGCGGCCGGTGCGGCAGCGGCAGGTGCTGCCGAGATGTCGGATGCGGATTCGCCGTCCTGCAGGAGGATAGCGATCTTGGCGTTTACCTTGACGCCTTCGGTGCCGGCGGCAACGAGCAGCTTGCCGATAACGCCTTCGTCGACGGCTTCGACTTCCATCGTCGCCTTGTCGGTTTCGATTTCGGCAATGATGTCGCCGGAGGTGACCTTGTCACCTTCCTGCTTCAGCCACTTGGACAGCGTGCCTTCTTCCATCGTCGGAGAGAGGGCGGGCATGAGAATATCGATTGGCATGGGTCTACCCTCCCCGATTACAGCAGAATGTCGGTGTAGAGCTCGGATGCATCCGGCTCCGGTGCGGCCTGGGCGAAGTCGGCGCTATCGGCGACGATGTCGCGAACGTCCTTGTCGACCGCCTTGAGATCGTCCTCTGAGGCCCAGCCCTTTTCGATGAGGCGTGCCTTGACCTGTTCGATCGGATCCTGCTCGGAGCGCATCTTCTGCACTTCTTCCTTGGAGCGATACTTGGCCGGGTCGGACATGGAGTGACCGCGATAGCGATAGGTCAGCATTTCGAGAATGATCGGGCCCTTGCCGGAACGGCAATGCTCGAGCGCCTCGTCGGCCGCAGCCTTGACGGCGCGAACATCCATGCCGTCGACCTGGACGCCGGGGATGCCGAAGCCGGAACCGCGCAGCGAGTAGTTCGACTGCGCCGTGGCGCGTGCCGTGGACGTGCCCATGGCGTAACGGTTGTTCTCGATGATGTAGATGATCGGGAGCTTCCAGAGAGCAGCCATGTTGAAGCTCTCGTAGACCTGGCCCTGGTTGGCAGCGCCGTCGCCGAAATAAGCGATCGAGACGCTGTCATTGCCGCGATAGCGGTTGGCGAAGGCGAGACCGGTGCCGAGCGACACCTGTGCGCCGACGATGCCGTGACCGCCGTAGAAATGCTTCTCCTTGGAGAACATGTGCATCGAACCGCCCTTGCCACGGGAGTAGCCGTCGATGCGGCCGGTCAGCTCGGCCATGACGCCGCGTGCGGTCATGCCGGTTGCCAGCATGTGACCGTGGTCGCGGTAAGCGGTGATGACCTGGTCACCTTCCTTCTGCGCCATCTGCATGCCGACGACGACAGCTTCCTGGCCGATATAAAGGTGACAGAAACCGCCGATGAAGCCCATGCCGTAAAGCTGGCCCGCCTTCTCTTCGAAACGGCGAATGAGCAGCATTTCGCGATAGGCCTTGAGCTCTTCGTCACGATCGAAATCGGCCACCGGGCCACCATTCGATGCCTTGGCTGCAGGCTTTGCGCTTGTCTTACGGCTGGAAACGGTCGCGTTTTTTCGCGGAGCCATTCAACCCTCCCTATGGGTTT
This sequence comes from Rhizobium sp. Rhizsp42, assembly GCF_047304155.1. Classification (NCBI taxonomy): domain Bacteria; kingdom Pseudomonadati; phylum Pseudomonadota; class Alphaproteobacteria; order Hyphomicrobiales; family Rhizobiaceae; genus Rhizobium; species Rhizobium sp. Rhizsp42. Next base: position 162,747 of record NZ_JBGLYS010000001.1, read on the forward strand.
ATCGGTTCTTGGGTGGTGCGCACCATAGGGAAGAAATTTCGCCACAGCAATGCCATAAATGCATGGCTCATATTCTGGCGTAAGCTGTTGATAAATATCAATTTATTTCGATTAACCGGAATTCGGTTAATTCGAATAATGATTGAATATGACGATCTCGTCGGCGCGGGAGAAGTTCAGCTGAAGACGGGCCTTCTCGTCCAGCATATCCTTATCCATGGAACCATCACTTAGGAGCGCCACCTGCTTTTCAAGGTGTTCGCGCTTATTTTTAAGCACGGCCAGCTCCCTTTCGCGCGCGATGCGCTGACGCTCGAACACTTCTGTCGCGCGCAGGCCGTAGTCGCCATGGATGCAATGGTAGCCGAAGTAGGAGAGAAACGCGACCGCCATCGCCGGGATGACGAAACGGCCGATCTTTTTCTTCTTATGATGCTTGGTCCACATACACGCATTCTCGAAACGCATTACCCTTGACCAGAAGACTACCGGGCAGAGATTAACCGTCCGTTGACTATGAACGCGGCGCAACAAAAAACCCGCGCCGGTTGGGGCGCGGGTTCCAAATGCTTGAAATAAGACGACTTAGCCGCGGATGATCGAACGGCCGGCGTACTGGGCCTGCGGGCCGAGGCCCTCTTCGATGCGGATCAGCTGGTTGTACTTGGCAAGACGATCCGAGCGCGACAGCGAGCCGGTCTTGATCTGACCGCAGTTGGTCGCGACAGCGAGATCGGCGATCGTGCTGTCTTCGGTTTCGCCAGAACGGTGCGACATGACAGCGGTGTAGGCTGCCTTGTGCGCGGTGTTGACGGCGTCGAGCGTTTCCGTCAGCGAACCGATCTGGTTGACCTTGACGAGGATCGAGTTGGCGACGCCCATCTTGATACCATCACGCAGGCGAGCCGAGTTGGTGACGAAGAGATCGTCGCCGACCAGCTGAACCTTCTTGCCGGCCAGATCCGTCAAAGCCTTCCAGCCATCCCAGTCGTCTTCAGCCATGCCGTCTTCGATCGAGATGATCGGGTACTGGGCAGCGAGCTGTGCCAGGTATTCAGCCATTGCGCCCGGCTCCAGCGTGCGGCCTTCGCCTTCGAGAACGTACTTGCCGTCCTTGAAGAATTCGGTCGAGGCGCAGTCGAGGCCGAGATGGATGTCTTCACCAGGCTTGTAGCCGGCTTTCTCGATCGACTTCATGATGAAGTCGAGGGCTTCAGGAGCGCTCTTCAGGCCCGGCGCGAAACCGCCTTCGTCGCCAACGTTGGTGTTGTGGCCCTGGGCCGCGAGTTCCTTGCGGAGCGTATGGAAGACTTCCGAGCCCATGCGAACGGCTTCGCGGATGGAATCAGCGCCAACCGGCAGGATCATGAATTCCTGGAAGTCGATCGGGTTGTCGGCATGCGCGCCGCCGTTGATGATGTTCATCATCGGAACCGGCAGCAGGTGAGCGGAAGCGCCACCAACGTAGCGGTACAGCGGCAGGCCAGCAGCTTCAGCGGCAGCCTTGGCAACGGCGAGCGAAACGCCGAGGATGGCGTTGGCGCCGAGACGCGACTTGTTCGGCGTGCCGTCCAGTTCGATCATGATGTTGTCGATCTGGATCTGGTTTTCAGCGTCGATGCCACCGATGGCGTCGAAGATTTCGGTGTTGGCGGCTTCGACGGCCTTTTCGACACCCTTGCCGAGATAACGCTTGCCACCATCGCGGAGTTCGACGGCTTCGTGCGCGCCGGTCGACGCGCCCGACGGAACGGCGGCGCGGCCCATGCTGCCATCTTCGAGATAGACATCGACTTCGACGGTGGGATTACCACGGCTGTCGAGAATCTCGCGGGCGATAATATCGGTAATAGCGGTCATCGGCTCTTCTCTGCTTGAGGGGTGGATAAATCGTTTGAAATTCGTCTTTAATCGAAGATGCGCAAATTACAATGCCAGTTTGGGGCCGTTTTGCGCATGCTTCGCCGCTTTGTTCCTCGGTGGCCTAATACAGGAACGTGTCAGTCTTTTGAACGTCAGCCCTTGGCGATGGCGTCGAAGGCCAGCAGCTTCTCAAGCAGGCGCGGCATGTCCTTGAGATAGACCATGTTCGGACCATCCGACGGCGCATTGTCGGGATCTTCGTGCGTCTCGACGAACACACCGGCGACACCAACGGCAACCGCCGCACGCGCCAGCGTTTCCACGAATTCGCGCTGGCCGCCACTCGAGCCACCCTGCCCGCCCGGCTGCTGCACCGAATGGGTCGCGTCGAAAACAACAGGCGCACCCATGGCTTCCATGATCGGCAGCGAGCGCATGTCGGAGACCAGTGTGTTGTAGCCGAAGGACGCGCCGCGTTCGCACAGCATGATGTTCGGGTTGCCGCTAGCATTCAGCTTGGCCAGCACGTTCTTCATGTCCCAGGGCGCCAGGAACTGGCCCTTCTTGACGTTGATGGCGCGGCCGGTCTTGGCGGCGGCGACCAGCAGGTCCGTCTGCCGGCTAAGGAAGGCCGGAATCTGCAGCACATCGACGACCGTGGCGACTTCGGCGCACTGCTCCTCGGTGTGGATGTCGGTGAGAACGGGGAAACCGTATTCCTTCTTGAGATCGGCGAACACTTCAAGCGCCGTTTCAAGCCCGATGCCGCGCTGGGCCGACAGCGAGGTGCGGTTGGCCTTGTCGAAGGAGGACTTGTAGACAAGGCCGATACCGAGCTTGTCGCAGAGCTCCTTCAGCGTGCCGGCGATCATGAAGGCATGGTCGCGGCTTTCCATTTGACAGGGGCCGGCGATCAGCGACAGCTTGCCGGTGTTGGAAAACACCACACGGCCGGCGCCTTCGCCGACGGCCACTTCGGAATTGGTTTCAGTCATCGTTTCTCCTCGAAGGCGAAGAGCGCGCCCTGGCCGGGTGCGGCCTTCACCAGAATTCGATTGTTCTTGCGTGTATAGGTGATCCCGTTAGCAGCCAAATGCGCCTCTGTCACGGCGAGATCGGCAACGGAAAATACAATCGCCGCGCCGCGCAGCCCGCGATCGGCCTTGGGCTCGGCGAGATCGTAGTAAGCGTTCAGGCCATCCGGCGACAGGATGTTGATACGGGCGTTGCCGGCATCCAGGCTGACACCGAATGCCTCCTCGCGGGTCGCCTGCGCATCCGACGCCAACTGCAACAGCGGCGCGAACGCCTTGGGATCGGACGACGAGAGCACGATCGACAGGATGCCCAACACGCCGTTCGCATGCGTTTCCAGTGCCTTGCGGTCGCTGGGCAACGGGTTGACGCGCTGGCAGGCGAAGAGGAAGAAATCGGGTGCGCGCAAATCGGCAGCAAAGGCCAGCCGGAACGCCGCGGTCGCTTGCGAACCATCCGGCATCTTCATCTGCCGGGCGAACTGCAGCATCTCGCCGCCGCTCATGCCATCGGCGAGAAAGCGGGCGTGATCGCCGTCGGCATCCGGCGTGCCGAAGACGATCGCCGATAGGCCGTCATCGCCGCAGCGGAAGCGAAAGGCGCGGTCGCGAGCGGTGAAGACGTTGCCGTCTCCTATGGCCGCCTCGTAAGTCTCCAGACTGGCGACGCCGAGCGGCTCGAGATAGGTTTTGTCGGCGAAGAAGACGCAGGCATTCTCGGTGCCGAATGGATGCCGCGCATCGGCGGCGACGGTGAAGCCGAGTTTGCCCAGGCGCTCGCGCGCCATCTCGATGTTGACGACCGGCAGCACCACGTGGTCCAGGGGATGGGGGTCACTCATTGGCAAATCCTCCCGAATTCGGCAGAGATGTGCGCTGGCTTTCGCCACAATGCAAGAGGCGAGCGCGGTTAAATCGAATGAAGTGTAAAATCGCGACGATTCCGAGCCAAGTTTTACGAAAATTTAGGCACTTGCGGAACACATATGGAACATATAGTGTCCGTTCTGGCTTTGTTTCACGACTCTGGGGTTCATTTCGATGCTGACACGCAAGCAACAAGAACTGCTTCTGTTCATTCACGAGCGGATGAAAGAGTCGGGCGTTCCGCCATCCTTCGACGAAATGAAGGATGCACTCGATCTCGCATCGAAATCCGGCATTCACCGGCTGATCACCGCGCTGGAAGAGCGCGGCTTCATTCGCCGGCTGCCGAACCGAGCGCGCGCGCTCGAGGTCATCAAGCTGCCGGAAGCCTATAATCCGAGCCTGCAGCCGCGACGCGGCTTCTCGCCGAGCGTCATTGAAGGCAGCCTCGGCAAGCCGCAGCCGGTGGCCGCAGCCCCTGCCCCGAAGGCCGCGCCGAGCGCCGACAACGGCAACTCAGCGTCCGTTCCCGTCATGGGCCGGATCGCTGCCGGTGTGCCGATCTCGGCGATCCAGAACAACACCCACGACATCACCGTCCCCGCCGACATGCTCGGCTCCGGCGAGCATTACGCGCTCGAGGTCAAGGGCGACTCGATGATCGAAGCCGGCATTTTCGACGGCGACACCGTCATCATCCGCAACGGCAATACCGCCAATCCCGGTGATATCGTCGTGGCGCTCGTCGACGATGAAGAGGCAACGCTGAAGCGCTTCCGCCGCAAGGGCGCCTCGATCGCGCTTGAGGCCGCGAACCCGGCTTACGAAACCCGCATTTTCGGACCTGATCGCGTCAAGGTCCAGGGCAAGCTCGTCGGGCTTATTCGCCGGTATCACTGAGTGGTGACGTCACTAGTTGATGACGGGTCGTCGCTGAAGTTGTCGTTGCGCCAGTCATAGGCGCGATGGCGCATCCAGGGACGGCCGAGGCTTTCATAGGCGGTTTTGACGGCAGGCACCCCCTGCTCGTCGATACGGATTTCGACGGCGCCTGACCGCCTAAGCGTTTCGCCCGTCAATAGCATGGCGCCGGAACGGCATGTCGCCTGGCGCAGACGGACAGGCGTGATGACGATATCGGCCACATCGCAGGCGGGACCGAGATAGGCGGCGTTTTCGAGCGTCGCGATGACGTAGCCGCTATCGAGCGCTGTTATGCACCACGCGGTCTTCAGGCACTGGAAGCGGCTGTCACTTGTCGAAGCCGCTGCAGCGCGCATCATTGCGCGCGCTTCGCGTTGTTGTTTCAGTGTCAGTCGTGGCCTTGGCTCACCCCTCCTGGGGATGGGCAAGGCCTCGCCTTCTATCACATCCGGCGGCTTGTGTTCTTCGATCGCGAGCGCGCGTTGCCATTGCCCGAAGATGAAGTCGGGCGGGCGTTCGCGATTGCTGGCGAGACTGTCGCCTGTAACTGCCGCCACAAGGCTTCCATCCTCGGACACGACGAGTTCTGGCGCAGGTGTCGCAGGCAGCAGGACGACGACGAGCGTTGCAAGCGCAGCAACCGCAGCACCGATCCACCGCAGGCGTGTGCGCATCAGCCCCCAGACGAGGAAGCCGAGGACGGCGATCGCGAAGTACCATTCGGGGATCCGCCCGATATCGACACTGCCGCCCCAGCTGGAAACCATCTTTGCGATGTCGATCACCAGATCCAGCCCGAAGCCGGCGACGGTCCACAGTGGCGCATCCAGGCCAAAGGGCGTCGCCAACATCGCGAGCATTCCGAAAGGCATGACGATGAAGGAGATGACGGGCATGGCCAGCAGGTTGGCGGGAAGGCCGTAGCCGCTCAGCCTGTGAAAATGTTCGATCGAAAACAGCGCTGTCGAGAAACCGCCGATCATCGAGGTCAGCGCAATGCCGCCGAAGAAGCGGATCGTGACCATGACCGGCTTTATCGCGGGATGCGTGAGAAGAACGCTTTCGCGGTGTCGCCTTCTGGTCCAGACCGCAAAGCCCGCGACCAGCGCCAGCGTCGCGGCGTAGGACATCTGGAAGCTGGGGCCCAGCACCTCCGATGGGGACATCAAGATGATCAGCAGCGCCGAGAGCGCGATGTTGCGCAGGCTGATCGAGGGGCGATCGAACAGCACCGCGACAAGCATGATCGCCATCATGATGAAGGCGCGCTCGGCCGAGACCGCGAAGCCGGAGATCATGTAATAGGCCGTCAACGCCAGAAGCGCGCTGCCGGCGGCGAACTTCTTGGTCGGATAGGCCTGCGCGAAACCGGGGAAGAGGCCGAAGAACAGGCGCAGCCCGACAAAGCAGATACCGGCCGACAGCGCCATGTTGAGGCCCGAGATCGCGACGATGTGTGCGAGGCCAGATTGGCGCAGCGCCTCCGTCGTCTCGTTGGAGATGGCGCGTCTCTCGTCGGTGACAAGCGAGGCGGCGAAGGCGCCGGTATCATCAGGCAGGATGCTGCGAATGCGGTCGCCAATACTGCTGCGCAGACCGTAGAGCCATTCCACGGCGCGATCGGCGGCAGAGAGATCGGCGATATCGGTCTGCGACGCGATGGGCTGCGGAACGCCGTAGAAGAAGCCGTTGGCGCCGATGCCGTCGAAATAGGCGGAGAATGCGAAATCGTTGAGTTCGGGCAATGCCGGTCCGGCTGGCGGCGTCAGGCGCACTCGGCCCCTGAGCCATCCGCCGACCGCGACAGGCTCGCCGGCACGCGCGACGAGCGAGACTTGCTGCGGCGGCCGCTTGAGAGAGGGCTCGTCCGTGCGCGTTACCCTTAAGATATAGCGCCAGCGGCCGTTGTCGTCGCCCTCGCGCCGTTCCACGCGGCCGGTCACGGTCGTCGTCACCGCTGTATCGAGAACGACGGTATCAGCGCGCCAGGTCTCGAGTTACGCCGCGAACATGCCGAGGACGACAAGCAAGCCTGATATCGCCACGCGGCCGCTCGCGACACGCGCGGCGCCTGCCGCGACGAAAACGAGACCAAAGAGGATAGCCCAGGCAAGGAGCCGCATGGGCGGGATATCGACAGCAAGGCGGAACCAGGCGATGGCGCCTGCGCCGAGGAAGATGGGCGACGCCAGGAAAAAGCGGCCGTGATCGAATTCCGTGCTGAACGCTTGTGCTGCAACGGCTGCCTGGCGGCCGATCCCTCGGCTTGCGCGACTCAGAAAACCCGACGTCGACTGCGTCAACGGCGCGCGCGTCATTATGGCACGGGCATTTTGCCCCGGTACGGCCGGCAAATTGGCAATTTGCTCCGCTTCGGGTGGCATCAAAACGACGTGACTGGCATTCAACTCCGGCATGCAACGACACCCGAAAGCCACCCTGACCTGCAATCAGAATGAGGCCAGCGGAACCGAAACGCAACTATAATCGTTTGAATTCAAACGGGAAATAAAACCATCGAAAATGTCAGGATTATCATTGGCTTCCGCTATGCGGAGACGGCATCTCAGCAGTGCTCAAAAGTTGATACTGCGATGCACAAAATGGCATCACGGTAACTTGGCATTAGGCGCGCGATCATATAGCTATCGCAGACGACGCTTAACCCTATGGCGCTTTTAAGGCGCCAACCGCCAGTTTGGAGGATCAGAATGACGGATCAAAGCGCAACACTAAAACTCGGTGAGAAAACAGTCGACCTGCCGGTCAAGAGCGGCACGATCGGACCTGATGTCATCGATATCGGCGCCCTCTACAAGAACACGGCTTCCTTCACGTACGATCCTGGTTTCACCTCGACCGCATCCTGTGAATCGAAAATCACCTATATCGACGGCGACGAGGGCGTTCTGCTCCATCGCGGTTACCCGATCGAGCAGCTGGCCGAACAGGGCGACTTCCTCGAAGTCTGCTACCTGCTCCTCTACGGCGAACTGCCGACGGCCGCGCAGAAGAAAGACTTCGACTACCGCGTGACGCACCACACCATGGTGCACGAGCAGATGAGCCGCTTCTTCACCGGCTTCCGCCGCGACGCGCATCCGATGGCCGTCATGTGCGGCTGCGTTGGCGCCCTGTCGGCCTTCTACCACGACAGCACCGACATCACCGATCCGCACCAGCGCATGGTCGCTTCGCTGCGCATGATCGCCAAGATGCCGACGATCGCCGCCATGGCCTACAAGTACCATATCGGCCAGCCCTTCGTTTACCCGAAGAACGATCTCGACTACGCATCGAACTTCCTGCGCATGTGCTTTGCCGTTCCTTGCGAGGAATATGTGGTCAATCCGGTGCTTGCCCGCGCCATGGACCGCATCTTCATCCTGCACGCCGACCACGAGCAGAACGCTTCGACCTCGACCGTTCGTCTCGCCGGCTCCTCGGGCGCAAACCCGTTCGCCTGCATCGCGGCCGGCATTGCCTGCCTCTGGGGCCCGGCTCACGGCGGCGCCAACGAAGCAGCGCTCAACATGCTGCAAGAAATCGGCACGGTTGACCGCATTCCTGAGTACATCGCCCGCGCCAAGGACAAGAACGACCCGTTCCGCCTGATGGGCTTTGGCCACCGCGTCTACAAGAACTACGACCCGCGCGCCAAGATCATGCAGAAGACCACGCATGAAGTGCTCGGCGAGCTCGGTATCAAGGACGATCCGTTGCTCGACGTCGCCATGGAACTCGAGCGCATCGCGCTGACCGATCCATACTTCATCGAGAAGAAGCTCTATCCGAACATCGACTTCTACTCGGGTATCACGCTCAAGGCTCTCGGCTTCCCCACGACCATGTTCACCGTTCTGTTCGCTCTCGCGCGCACCGTCGGCTGGATCGCGCAGTGGAACGAAATGATCGAAGATCCGCAGCAGCGTATCGGCCGTCCGCGCCAGCTCTACATCGGCGAAGCGCAGCGCGACTACGTTCCGGTTTCCAAGCGTTAATCTCGACGCATCGAAGCTTAAAAAGAAACCCGGTCAGGCCTGACCGGGTTTTTTGTTCTTCAGGACATCAAGCACGATTTCCGCGGCGTGGACGCCGGGCGGCTTTTCGGTCTGCATACGTTCCCAGACGAGATCGTAGCCCTCCATCATCGAGCGGCGCGGCAAGGTGTCGGATGAGAGCTTCTCGGCCCAGCGCGTGAAACTTGCGCCACGCACGACCTCGTTGATATATTCGGGCACGACCGCGTAATCCGCGACGAGGTTCGGGATCGCCGCCGTCCAGATCTTGATCTTGCCGGTCATCAGCTTGATGATCCAATCCGTCTTGTAGGCCGAGACGGTGGGCACGCCCGCAAGCCCCAGCTCCAGGATGACAGTGCCGGATGCGGCCATGGCGGCGTCGGCCTCGGCGAAGGCTTTCCACTTGTCGTCCTTGCCCGTCACCACGTCGGGCTTGACCGGCCAATCCTTGATGATTTCGCGCACCATGGCCTCGCGGCGCGGCGCCGTCGGCAGCACAAAGCGCATGCCTTCGTTGCGGGCGGAGAGCTCGGCCACTGCGTCGCCGAAATAGGGCAAGAGCTTGGTGATCTCGGATCCGCGCGAACCCGGCAGAAGCATGATCGTCTTCGGCTCATGTGCCGGGCGCGGCTTGCTTGCCGCCCTCGCCTTGCGGGTCGCGAGAACATCGACGTCAGCGGTCAGGCGATGGCCGACATAGCTTGTCGGCGGGCCGCCGAGCTTGCGCATCACCTCGGGCTCGAAGGGCAGCACGGCGAGCACATGGTCGATATAGGGCAGCATACGCTGCGCACGGTATTCCTTCCATGCCCAGACGCTTGGACAGACATAGTTCACGACAGGCAGGTCGGGCAGCGCCGTGCGTACGCGCTTGGCGACGCGGTGGGTAAAATCGGGGCTGTCGACAATGACGAGCACATCGGGCTTGGCGGCGATGACGGCCGCAGCCGTCTGGCGGATGCGCTTGACCAGCGTCGGCAGCTTGGCGAGAACTTGGGTGATGCCCATGATCGACAGCTCGGAGAAATCGAACAGCGACGTCAGCCCTTGTGCCTGCAGCCCCTCGCCGCCGACGCCGACGAGTTCCACCGGACCCGCATGTTGCTGCTTCAGCGCGGCGATCAGATCGGCCGCAAGAAGATCACCGGAGACTTCGCCCGCGATGATCGCGACCTTCAATGCACGCACGCTCATTCAAGCCCCCAGGATGGCAATCCACGATCAAGACCGCAGACGAAGATACCGGCTTCCTTTGCCGCCGATATGACTGCCGGGCGATCCAGGATCAGCGCGCGCCCGGCCTCGATCGCAACACCCGCCAAGCCGGCCTTGCTGGCATTTTCGATGGTCGAGATTCCGATCGACGGCAGATCGGCGCGCAGATCCTGCTGCGGCTTGCAGAGTTTGACCAGCACGCCGCGACGGCGGGCCGAGATACGGCCGGCGGCGCGCAGATCGGCCACTCGCTGCAACATGCTGTCAGTGCCCTCGACACCCTCGAGCGCCACGATACGGCCACCGACAGAGACGGCGCCCTGCCCGACATCCAGCCGGCCGAGCGCATCAGCCGCGGCACCCGCCTTGGCGATGTCCTTGACGTCCTCGGCCGATGGCGCAATCGCGCCGAGCGGACCGACTGCGGCCAGAAGATCCGGTGCAATCTCCTGCACGCCGATAACGCGGCGGCCGTTCTTCTCTATCAGTCCGATCACCATGCGCAGCACGGTATCGTCACCGCCTGAGAGCAGGGTGCGAATGGTCGAGGGAATGCTTGCGAGCGTCTTCAGCGTCGGGCGAACCTCGCGCCATTCCGGGCGCCGGCGCACGGCGCCGGACATGACAACACGCTCGATGCGATGGCTATCCAGCATGCCGTCGATGGCGGCGAAATCGCCGACGCCGACGATGGCGTGCTCGAAGCCTTCCCACGTCCGGTCAGTCTCGTTCTTCAGCGCGATGATCAACGGGTCTTCGCCGGCGCTCTTGGCGGCCTCGGCGACATAGGACGGCAAGAAGCCGCTGCCGGCGATGATCGCCAGGCGGCCTTTTGCCGTGTCACTTGCTGGAGACAAGGTTTATCCCTTCTGTCCCCGCGTCGGAGAAGAGAGCGCGCGATCGCTTTCGGCAGCAATGAAGTCGAGGATCTGGACGACCTGCTCGCAATCGGCGAATTCCTCGCGGATGGCGGCGGCGTTGTCGCGCAGATTGCCTTCGGTCTCGAAGATAGCCTTGTAGGCACGGCGCACGATATGGATCGTCGCGCGATCGATGCCCGCACGCGTCATGCCGACGACGTTGAGACCGCCGAGCAGACCGGGATTGCCGTTCAGCATGCCGTACGGAATGACGTCGTAGCTCACGGCCGATAGACCACCAACGAAAGCGTGGCGGCCAACGCGGGTGAACTGGTGCACGGCGCAACCACCACCCAGGATCACGCGATCCTCGATGACCACGTGGCCGGCAAGCATCACGTTGTTGGACATGATGACGTGGTTGCCGACGCGGCAATCATGGGCGATGTGCGAATTGGCGAGAAACAGGTTGTTGTTGCCGACGATGGTCTTGCCGCCGAAATCGGCGGTGCCGGTGTTGATCGTCACACCTTCGCGCATCGTGCAATTGTCGCCGACCGTCAAGGTCGTCTCTTCGCCGCCATGATGAACGCTCTGCGGATCGCCGCCGATGACAGCCATCGGGAAAATCCGGCATCCCTTGCCGAGCGTGGTGATGCCGCTGACGATGGAATGCGGGAGCATTTCGGTGTTATCGCCGAGCACGACCCGCGGGCCGACATGGCAGAACGGGCCGATCTTGACGTTCTCGCCGATTACGGCGCCGTCTTCGACGACTGCCATCGGGTGAATGCTGGCACTGGCTGCGATCGTGCTCATGCCTGATCCTTGCGCACGATCATCGCGCCGATATCGGCTTCGGCGACCAGCGCTCCATCGACCTTCGCATCACAGTGGAACTTCCAGATGTTGCCGCGCTGCTTCTGCTTGACGACATGGTACTCCACCCGGTCTCCAGGAACCACAGGCTTGCGGAAACGGGCGTTGTCGATGGTCATGAAGTAGACCAGATTGCCGCTTTCGCCTTCCTTCTTGGCACAGATCGCGCCGGCCGTCTGGGCCATGCCTTCGACCAAGAGGACGCCAGGCATGATTGGCTGCTCCGGGAAGTGTCCGGTAAAATGCGGTTCGTTGGCCGTCACGTTCTTGATGCCGATCGCGGAATCATCGCCGTCGATGTCGATGATCTTGTCGACCAGCAGGAACGGATAGCGATGCGGCAGCAACTTCATGATTTCGATGATGTCAGCCGAGGAAAGCGACTTCTTGACTTCTTCAGCCATTCTTTTCTCCCGTTTTCTTGGGGCCCGTCGTCCGCATCATGACTGCCGCGACTTCGCGCAAAAAGTCATGCGCCGGCCGTGCAGGTATGCCGCCGTAGCGCTCCCCAGCGGGGATGTCGGACACTACGCCGCTCATGGCAGCGATCTGGGCACCGTCGTTAATTGTTATATGGCCTCGAATACCAGAATGACCACCGATCTGCACGCCATCGCCGATAATGGCGCTTCCGGCAATACCGACCTGCGAGACAACGGCGCAATGACGGCCGATGCGAACATTGTGGCCAATCTGGACCAGGTTATCGATCTTCGTCCCTTCGCCGATCACGGTGTCGTCCATCGTGCCGCGATCGATCGTCGTGTTGGCACCAACCTCGACATCATCCTGCAGGATGACGCGGCCGATCTGAACGATCTTGATCATGCCGCGAGGGCCCGGCGCGTAGCCGAAGCCATCCTGGCCAATGCGTGCGCCGTTGTGGACGATCACGCGATTGCCGACCAGCGAGCACAGAATGCTGGCGCCGCTGGCGATCGTGCAATCACGGCCAATCTTGACGCCTGGTCCGATGACGGCGCCAGCGCCGATGCGCGTGCCCTCACCGATCTCGGCATGAGCGCCGATCACGGCAAACGGCTCGATCTCGACATTCGCTTCCAGTCTCGCCGTTGGATCGACAGACGCGCGGTCGGAAACATCAGCACTCACAGAGCGCAGCCGCTGAGGCGTCAAGGCGCTCGGATAGAGCAGCCCACCAGCCATCGCGAACGCGGCATGAGCGTTTTTCGACACGAGAACAGGCACATGCGCCGGCACGATCGACTGCAATGCCGAACTGACCAGCACAGCGGACGCCTCGCATGTCACGAGTTCGTCCTTGCTCTTCTTGGAAATGACGTAACAGAGATCGCCCGCCTTCGCCCGACTTACGGGCGAAACGGAACGGATCACGATGTCGGCATGTTTGGGGTCGGCAAGTTCCGCCCCAAGAAATTGCGCTAGCTCCGAGAGCTTCACACCGTCATGGGGCGGAAAGAAATAGGTTTGCTCCATCGGCAAATCTCCAGAACGGAATTCGATTTTACGGTTCCGGACTGCCGATATCAGAATTGGTTGTTGATGCCAAACTTGAAGTGCTGAACCTTGTCGTAGTCTTCCTTCAGGACCGGGATCGCGTAGTCGACGCGCAGAGCACCGAACGGCGAGTTCCAGACGATACCGACACCGACGGACGCGCGCAGCGAAGCATCTTCGCCGTTCACGAACTCGGAACCGCTGACATTGACCTTGTTGCCAAAGAGCGTACCGGCGTCCGCGAAGACCGCGCCACGAAGACCGAAGTCACGTGGGAAAGCCGGAAGCGGGAACGATGCTTCAGCCGAAACGGTGAAGTAGGTCGTGCCGCCGAGCGGATCATCCGGACCGCCGCCAACGCGCGGGCCGATACCCTTATTCTCGAAGCCGCGGATGTCACCGTTGGTCAGCGTGAACTGATCGAAGACATGCAGATCCTTGCCGAAGCCAACGACGTAACCGGCAGAACCGGCAACCGAGCCGATGATGTCGGCGTCGTCAGCCAGCGTGTGGTAATAACGCGCCTTGCCATAGATCTTGTAGAACTGCGAGTCACCACCGAGGCCGGCGATTTCGTGCGTCAGGCTGGCGTAGATACCTTCACGCGGCAGAACCATGTCGTCCAGCGTGTTGTAGGTCAGCGTCTGCGACACAGACGACTTTACCCACGGGCTGTTGTTGACGAGGTCCTGGTAAGGCGTGGACAGATCGGAGAGCGATCCCGACGGATCGTACTTCATCTGCTTGTAGTTATAGCGGAACGTCGTCGCCAGATCTTCGGTGATCGGCGCGGTCGCACGCAGAACGACGTTGTTTTCTTCGTAGTCGTAGTTGTCGTTGCTCGACGTCTCGCTGTGGTTGATGTCGAAGCCGACAGCCAGACGGTAGCCGAGGAAGTAAGGCTCGGTGAAGTTCAGGCCGTAAGTACGCGAACCTTCCTGACCACCACCGGCAGACACCTTGATGTACTGGCCGCGTCCGAGGAAGTTCTTTTCTTCGATCGAAGCTTCGAGCAGCAGGCCGTCTCCGCCGGCAGCGTAACCCGCGCCGATACCGAACGAACCGGTTGCCTGGTCCTGAACGTCGACAACAACGACAACGCGGTCCGGCGAGCTGCCGGGCTGGGTCGAGATGTTGACGGTCGAGAAGTAGCCGAGAGCCTCAAGACGACGCTTGGCTCTGGTGATCATCTGCTGATTGAAGGCGTCGCCTTCACTCATGTCGAACTCGCGACGGATGACGTAGTCACGCGTACGGCTGTTGCCGCGGATTTCGATACGCTCGACGTAGGCCTTTTCGCCCTGGTCGACGAGGTATTCGACGCCGATGGTGTTGTTGTTCAGGTCGCGGTTGCCACGGGGCGTGACACGAGCGAACGGATAGCCGGCCGAAGCCACCTGATCCGAAATCGCTTCCATCGACTTCTGAACTTCCTTGGCGTTGTAGACCTGGCCTTCATGGGTGCGAACGAGACCCTGAAGCTGCGCGCCGTCGACACCCTGAACGGTGGACTGAACGGAGATTGCGCCGAAGTCGTAACGCGGGCCTTCTTCGATATTGAAGGTCAGCGTGTACTTGTTGGTCGTCTCGTCGAACGCCGCGTCGGAAGACACGATGCGGAAGTCGGCGTAACCACGGTTGTAATAGAACTGGCGGAGCGCTTCTTCGTCTGCGTGCAGCTTGTCAGCGCTGTAGACGTCCTTGCGGGTCAGGAAGGACAGGAAGTTGCTTCGCTTGGTGGCAATGACCGATGCAAGACGGCCAGAGCTATAGGCGTTGTTGCCGACGAAGTTGATCGAGTCGATCTTCGTGCGGTCGCCTTCATTGATGACGAATGCGAGGTTGACGCGGCCCTGGCCGAGCGGAACGACCTGCGTCGTCACTTCGACTTCGCTGCGACCGGTCGCTGCATACGCGTCCTTGATCGACTGGATGTCGGCCTGGATCTGGGTTTCGTTGTAAGCGCCCGAAGACTGCGTCTTGACGACCGCTGCAAGCTTGTCGTCCTTGATCTTGCGGTTGCCGTTGAACACGACCTGGTTGATCAGCTGAGCTTCCTCAACGGTCACAACCAGCGTGCTGCCGGAAACGGAGATCTTGACGTCGGAGAAGTAACCCGTGTCGTAGAGCTGCTTTACGGAGTCGTCGATGTCGGTGTTGGAGAAGCTCCGGCCGGGCTGGATCGTGAGGTTGGACCGCACAGCTTCGGCGCCAACGCGGTTTGCACCGCGAACGTCAACACGCTGAATGACTGCAGCCTCGGCAGCAGAAGCCGAGATGAACACCGTTGCACCAGCCCCCGACGCAACAATACCTGCAGACAGCGCAACCGCCGATACTGCGTTCAAAAATCTTGAACCAGCCTTCATTTCACCCATTACCTTTTTTCTCGTCCCCATCACCAGGCGTCCCCCGATTCCGGTCACGTGTGTCGTTTTACCCGCTTTTGATATACAAGCAAGGGAGCTAGTTAATTTCTGTTTACTTCATTTCAAAGCGTGACGCTTTCGCCACTACAGCTTTGAAACATCGTAAATAAATCGTAATTTTCCCTCGTCCCGCAATCAGCCGATCAGAGCACTAATATCGTTCCACGTGGCAAAAACCATCAGGCTCAGAACCATGGCCAGGCCGATGCGAAACGCAACCTCCTGAGCCGACGATCCCAACGGCTTTCCCCTCACAGCTTCAATCGCATAGAACATCAGATGGCCGCCATCAAGTACCGGAACCGGCATCAGGTTCAGTAATCCGATCGAAACCGACAATACGGCGGCCAGCTGAAGCAAAGCTGCAACGCCCAGCGTCGCCATCTGGCCGGATGCCTGCGCGACACGGATCGGGCCACCCAGCTGGTCCGGCTTCATGTAACCGGACACCAGATTGCCGATATATTTGAAGGTACCGGTGACGATGTGCCAGGTCTGCAGCGTTCCCTCATGCAGCGCTTCAAGCGGCGTGTAGGTCTGCTGGCGGAAGTGTCCGACGTCCTGATTGGTGACGATACCGATCAGGCCTATCTCGATCTTGTTACCGAACTGGTCGGTCATTTCGGTGCGTTCAGGCACCATCGGCACGTCGATCTTCTCGCCGTTGCGCTCGATCGTCACAACGATGCGCTGCATCGGACGGATGCTGACGTATCGGCGCACATCGTCGAAGGTCTGCACCTTGCCGCCATCGATCGCGATCAAGAGGTCACCCGGCACGACGCCGGCTTCTGCGGCAACGCTGCCCGGCTTGACCTGCGCAACGACGGGATCGGCAACCGAGCGGCCGTAGATCGAAAACAGGACGGTGAAGATGGCAATTGCGAGGATGAAGTTTGCAATCGGGCCGGCGGCGACCGTTGCCGCGCGCTTCCAGAGCTTGGCGCCTGCGAATGACCGCGCACGCTCCTCGTCCGACATCTGCGCGAGCTTGTCCTCATCAGGCTTGCTCGACGCATCCTCGTCACCGAAGAACCTTACATAGCCGCCGAGCGGGATCAGCGAGAGCTTCCAACGCGTTCCATGCTTATCGGTTCGCCCCAGGAGTTCCGGGCCAAACCCGACCGAAAACGCCAGAATGCGGATGCCGCTCCAGCGACCGACGAGGTAGTGCCCCATCTCGTGCACGAACACCAAGAGAGAAAGCACGAGCACGAAAGGAACGATATATCCCGTCAGAAACCCAAAAACTTCGGTCAAGCCTGCCATAAAATCCTTCCATCAGCCTCTATCGACATTATCCGCCGAACAAGGCCGCGCCCAGCGACGCCATTTCTCCGCCCTTTATCAGCGAAAAAAGCCCGGCTAGCAAGAACGCCGCAAAACAGGCGAAAATGAGCCCGTCAACCCGGTCCATGACCCCGCCGTGCCCCGGAATGAGACGGCTCGAATCCTTGACGCCGAAGCGGCGCTTGATGAAGGATTCGAAGAGGTCACCCAGCTGGCTGCAGACGGACAGCACGAGCGCCACGAAGGCCGCCAGCACGACACCATCGGGAAATGCCGCGTAGGCCACCAGCACGCCGGCGATGATCGCGCAGACGGCACCACCAATCGCGCCCGACCATGTCTTGCCGGGCGAGATCCTTGGTGCCAGCTTCGGCCCGCCGATGGCGCGGCCGATGAAGTAGGCGAGGATGTCGGTCGCCCAGACGACGGCGAAGACGAAGAGCATCGCGTGCAGGCCGGCCGCATCGCTGCCGCGAATATTCGCGAGCGCAATCCCGGTCAGCCCCGCATAGACGATGCCCGCCGGGAACCAGCGCGAGACACCACGGGCGACGACAAAGCCGACAGCAATGGCAAAGAACAACAAGAGCAGGATCAGCGAGTAGCCGACAGTGCCGGAGACGACCGCAACGGCGATCGCCGCCTGCCCGATCCAGCCCATCGCATTGGCGACTGGCTGCTCACTGGCGAGGCGGGTGATCGTCGACCACTCATAATAGATCAAAAGCCCGATCAGGGCCGCCAAAAGGCTGAAAGCGAGACCGCCGTACCATGTCGCTGCAAGCACGATGACGGCGAGGATGATGCCCGAGATGATACGAAGCTGAAGTTCGCGGTGCATCAGGTTCCCACCGCCGCCGCGGTTTCGGCGACCAGACCGCCAAAGCGGCGGTTGCGGGACGCGAAGGTTTCGAGCGCCGCGTACAGCGTCTCGCGGCTGAAATCCGGCCAGTAATCGGGAATGAAGATGAATTCCGAATAGGCGGCCTGCCAGAGCAGGAAGTTCGACAGGCGCTCTTCGCCGCTGGTGCGGATGATGAGATCGGGATCCGGGATGCCGGCGGTATCAAGCCGGCCATTGATGAGCGCGGGCGTGATATCCTGCGAGCGCAGCCTCCCCTGCTCGACATCGCGCGCCAGGCTTGCCATGGCGCGGGCGATCTCGTCGCGCGAGCCATAGTTGAAGGCGATGATCAGCGTCAGCGCCGTGTTGGCCTTGGTGGTCTCTTCGGCGTCGATCAGGAGGTCGAGAATGTCGTTCTGCAGGCTGTGGCGATCGCCGATGATCTTCACGCGCACGTTCTGCTTGTGCAGTTCGGCGAGGTCGCGGCGAATGAAAGCCTTCAGCAGGCCCAAAAGGTCCGACACCTCGGTTTCCGGACGGCGCCAGTTCTCCGACGAGAAGGCGAAGAGGGTGAGATATTTGACCCCGATGTCGCCCGCTGCGCGCACGGTCTCACGCACGGCGTCAACGCCCTTGCGATGCCCCATGGTGCGCGGCAACCCCCGCTGCTTTGCCCATCGACCGTTGCCATCCATGATAATGGCAACGTGTTCTGGCACAGTCACAAATGTTCTTTCCAACATTTCCCGTCCGGTTTTTAAGGTCCAAGGCGCAGGCGCTTTGCGCCTTAGACCTGCATGATTTCCTTTTCCTTCTCGCCAAGCAAGCGGTCGACCTCAGAAATCGTGTCGTCTGTCATCTTCTGCACACGATCCGACTGCGAGCGGCTCAGGTCCTGCCCTATGACACCGTCCTTTTCGGCTTTCTTAAGGCCGTCCATGCCGTCACGGCGAACATGGCGAATCGCAACCTTGCTTTTCTCGGCATAGTCGTGTGCGACCTTGACGAGCGACTTGCGGCGCTCTTCGTTGAGTTCGGGCAGCGGAATGCGCAAGTTCTGGCCGTCAACGATCGGGTTGAGGCCGAGATTGGCTTCGCGGATCGCACGATCGACAGCGCCGACCATCGACTTGTCCCAGACCGAAATGCCGAGCATGCGCGGCTCCGGTACGGTCACGTTCGCGACCTGGTTGAGCGGCACGCGCGAACCATAGGCTTCGACCGTGACCGGGTCGAGGATGTTCGCCGATGCGCGACCGGTGCGCAGCGATGCGATATCGCTCTTGAACGCGTTGATCGCGCCATCCATGCGGCGCTTGATATCGTTGATGTCGATGCCTTCACTCATAGCAGTGCTCCCGTCTCGGTAGAAGCTGCGGCGCGCTTTGGGCGCCGCCACTCTGTCAGTTGTCGGTAACGATGGTCTTCAGACCACCGCCCCTAAGGATTTCAGCAAAACCGCCCTTCTCGTGGATCGAGAAGACGATGATCGGAATGGAATTTTCGCGTGCGAGTGCTACAGCCGCAACGTCCATGACGGCGAGGCCCTTGTCGAGCACTTCCTTGTGCGTAAGCTGGTCGAAGCGCGTCGCATCGGGCACCTTCTTCGGATCGGCGGAATAGATGCCGTCGACCTGCGTGCCCTTGAAGATTGCCTCGGCACCCATTTCGGCGGCGCGAAGGGCTGCGGCCGAGTCGGTCGTGAAGAATGGGTTGCCGGTACCACCGGCGAAGATCACCACACGGCCCAGCGAAAGATGATAAAGCGTGGCACGCTGCGAGAAGCTCTCGCAGATCTCCGGCATGGCGATCGCCGACAGCACCACCGTATCAATGTTGAGCTTGCGCAGCGAGGTCGCCAGCGCCAGCGCGTTGATGACGGTCGCGAGCATACCCATGTGGTCGCCTGTGACGCGGTCACCGCCCTTGGAAGCGACGGCCACGCCGCGGAAGATGTTGCCGCCGCCGACGACGACGCCGACTTCAACGCCCATCTGCCGCGCTTCGGCTATGTCGGCCGCAATGCGGTCGGCCACCGCTACATCGATTCCAAATCCCTGGCTGCCCATGAGGGCTTCGCCGGAAGCCTTGAGTAGAACACGTTTGTAGACAGGCTCTGACGACATCTTGGCTCCTCGTATATTACCGCTGAGTGCCGGATACACGAAGGGCACCGCGTTGTCACGCGATGCCCTTCTGTTTTCACATATATAGGACGATCAGCTCTTGGCGACAGCAGCCACTTCAGCAGCGAAATCGCTCTCTTCCTTCTCGACGCCTTCGCCGAGCAGGAGGCGCGCCATGCCGACGACTTCGATCTTGGCGCCAGCTTCCTTGGCAGCGGCTTCAACAGCAGCACCGACCGTCAGGTCGGGGTTGATGACGAAAGCCTGCGAGAGAAGAGCGACTTCTTCGAAGAACTTGCGCATGCGGCCGTCGACCATCTTTTCGATGATGGCTTCCGGCTTGCCGGATTCGCGAGCCTGCTCGATGAAGACGTTGCGTTCGCGTTCTGCAACGGTAGCGTCGACTTCTTCAGCGCGGATCGCGAGCGGGTTGGTAGCAGCGATGTGCATGGCAACCTGGCGGCCGATCGAGGTCAGGACAGCCTTGTCGCCTTCCGACTTCAGGGCAACCAGAACGCCGAGCTTGCCGATGCCGTCGCCGGCAGCGTTGTGGATGTAGGTCGCAACAACGCCGTGCTCGACTTCGAGCTTGGCAGAGCGACGCAGCGTCATGTTTTCGCCGATGGTGGCGATCGCGTCCTTGATGGTGTCGGCGACCGGCTTGCCGGATGCCGGGTAGGTCGCAGCCGAGATGGCTTCAACCGTGCCGTCGGTCGTCAGGGCGACGTTGGCGATGCCACGAACCAGATCCTGGAAGGCGTCGTTACGGGCAACGAAGTCGGTTTCCGAGTTGAGCTCGACGACAACAGCCTTGTGGCCGGCGCCGGCGATGGCAACGAGGCCTTCAGCAGCAGCGCGACCAGCCTTCTTGTCGGCCTTCGAGATGCCCTTTGCGCGGAGCCAGTCGATCGATGCTTCGATGTCGCCGTTGTTTTCCACCAGCGCCTTCTTGCAGTCCATCATGCCTGCGCCGGACTTCTCGCGCAGTTCCTTCACCAGTGCAGCCGTAATCTCGGTCATAAGCTTCCTCTTGTCGGTTCAAACGGTGGCCCGCAAAAGGCGGTGCGGCACCGGATTGAGGCACGAAATGTACCTGTATGTATGACAGCGTGATGAATGACGCGTCATAACGAAACTCAAATGGCGAGAGACTTTTTCCCCTCGCCTGAAATGGTCAAGGCCGCCCAACTTCATGAAAGTCGCGAGCGGCCTTTTCCCAATCTCTGGAAAGCACGGCGGACCATTTGATCCGCCTGCTTCTTTTATCAGGCTTCGGCTTCGCCTTCGAGCGCCGGCTCAACCGGAGCTTCGATCGATGCACCGAGGTCACGGCCCGACGAGCTCTGCTGACGAGCGATACCGTCGATGGCAGCGCGCGAGATCAGGTCGCAGTAGAGAGCGATGGCGCGCGAAGCGTCGTCGTTGCCGGGGATCGGATAGTCGATCAGATCCGGGTCGCAGTTCGAGTCGATGATCGCGACAACCGGGATGCCGAGGCGCTTGGCTTCGTCGATCGCGATCTTTTCCTTGTTGGTGTCGATGATGAACATCAGGTCCGGCGTGCCGCCCATGTCCTTGATACCACCGAGAGCCTTGTCGAGCTTCTCGCGCTCGCGCTCAAGGTTCAGGCGCTCTTTCTTGTTGTAGCCGGACTGTTCCGAAGACAGGATCTCGTCGAGCTTGCGCAGACGCTGGATCGAGTTCGAAATCGTCTTCCAGTTGGTCATCATGCCGCCGAGCCAACGCGAGTTGACGTAATACTGAGCGGAACGCTTGGCCGAGTCAGCGATGAGCTCGGAAGCCTGGCGCTTGGTGCCGACGAACAGAACGCGGCCACCACGGGCTACGGTGTCGGAAACAGCCTGCAGAGCGCGCGACAGAAGCGGAACCGTCTGTGCGAGGTCGATGATGTGGATGTTGTTACGATCGCCGAAAATGTACGGCTTCATCTTCGGGTTCCAGCGGTGAGTCTGGTGACCAAAGTGGACGCCTGCTTCAAGCAGCTGGCGCATAGAAAAATCGGGCAATGCCATGCCTAGTTATCCTTTTCCGGTTGAACCTCCGCAAGGCGAACAGCACTCTCTTCGAGAATGCCACCGGGCGGAACCATCCGGATTTCTCCCGGACAATCCCATGCCTTACGTGTGGAATGCGGGGGCCATACCCTCCCCGCCCCGGAAAATCAAGCCTTATCGGCAAAATAACCGCTATGCCCGGCCTTTAGGCACATTCCGGACCTTGGGGCGGATCAGTCGGCGTCGCAGGGCCAGCTTGTCGGCGTCGCCATGCCCTGGGGCAGCTTGGTCTTCGAATCGCCACAGGCCAGTGCCACCTGCGCCTCTTCAAGGCCGGTCGCCTGCGACAGATCCAATCCACTTATCCTGGTCAGGAACAGGAAGGCGCGGTCGAACGAGATCGGACCGGTGAAGGTGGCGCCGCTGAGATCGGCGCGCGACAGGTTGGTCAGCGAGAAATTCGCGCCCGTAACGTCTGCGCCCTTGAAGTTGACGCGACCGAGTTCAGCCTTTTCAAAATTGACGCCCTTCAGCGTTGCGCCACTGAAGTTGGCGCGCTGCAGCTCCGCGCCTGTGAAATTGGCGCCTTCGGCCTTAACGCCTTCAAAGCCGGAGCGATAAGCTTCGACCTTGGAGAAATTTGCCTTCGTCAGATCGGAGCCGGTAAACCAGGTACGCACCAACGTCGCCTTTTCCAGGTTGGCGGAGGCGAGATTGCTGTGGCTGAGATTGGTGAGCGTGAAATCGGCGTCGGCGAGGTTTCCCTTCTCGAAATCGCCATCCTGCAACATCAGGTTTTTCTTGCTGCAACCGCCCCAATCTATACCCGCGGAGGCGGTCGAGCCGCAATCGGCCGCGGAGATCGAACTAGAAAATGCAGCCGCCAGCATGGCGACAGCCAAGGCCGTCACGGCCATGATCGATACTCTAAAGCCTGGCAAAATATGCACTCCGCTTGCCGTCAATGCTCACTATAGAGCGATCTCTAGCACAGAGCGCGTCGCTTTGCATACCGTGTCAAACTGAAACGGTGAAATCGTTCAACGCGTGCAATTACTTACAGGCGAGGTTTTGGCGTCCAGAAGCTCCAGCTTGGAGAGCTTGCCGGTCAGGACAAAATCGCCGTAATCCATCGTCAGGTCGCGCGTGATGCCATTCTCATAGAGCTTGAACGACATGCGATAGACCGGAAGGGCGTCCGTCTTGGTGTTCTCGTTGAAATAGGAAATGGTCACCGGCCAGAACGAGGTCTTGGAGAAGGCGCCCGCATTGCCGGCATCGGCTTCGTCGCTAACGGGTGTCACCGCCTTGCCGACAACCGTTGTCGTCGCCAGCGCCTTGTCGCCATCATCCGAGCCATCGAAGACGCGGGCTTCAAACAGGCGGTTGCCGGCCTTGGCGTTCTTGATGACGTCCATCATGTGCTCGGTGGGGAAGCGGCTTGCGGCCAGCTGCAGCTCCTTGCTCGCCGGCTGCTTCAGATCGACCTTGGTTCCATCGGCCTGATCCTGGGCGGCACCGTTCACTTCCTTGTCGAGCTGGTCGTCGGTAAACGACTTGGTGTCGAAGGTGAACTTGCGGTCCTTCAGGTTCTCGAACGTATTGGTCTGCTGATCGCTGACGCGCACGGCATCGCCGGTGTCGATCTGCGTCACGAAGCGAAACTTCGTGGTGTAGCCGGTGCAATAGTCACCATCGAACTCGTAGACCATGCGGCCGGACATGCCCGAAATGCCGGAGCGCTCCGACGCATCCTTCAGTTCCAGATCGTAGATCGCCCGATGCGCGATCAGGCCCGTGGCCATCACTGCGCCGGCTGCGGGTGTCGCCGCATGAGCGGTTGCCGAAACGCCTGCAAGCAACAGCGCGGCAAGACTCGATCGGACCATTGATAATCTCCTGTTGGACTCACCAACGATGTTATAAGAACGCATCCGGCTAAATCGAGGCTCGATCGTGTCACAAAATTGATTCAAGCCCGGATGCATAGTTTTAGAACTATTCACAATAAAAGCGGAGAGAAAAATGTCCGATCAGATCGCAGCACGGCTGAAAGAGATGGGGATATCCCTGCCCCAGGCTGCAGCACCCGCCGCCAACTACGTTTCCTATGTCATCTCGGGCAACGTCCTCCACATCTCCGGCCAGTTGCCGATCGAAGACGGCAAGATCGCGGTTACCGGCCACCTCGGCCGCAATGTCGACGTCGCCACGGGCCAGCGCGCTGCTGAACTCTGCGTCATCAACATCCTGGCGCAGGCAAGTGCAGCACTCGGCGGCGATCTTAGCCGCATCAAGCGCGTCATCAAGCTGAACGGCTTCGTGGCTTCCGTGCCTGAATTCGTCGAACAGCACCTCGTCATCAATGGTGCGTCTAACCTTATCGCCAATGTTCTCGGCGATGCCGGCAAACACGCGCGTGCCGCCGTCGGCATGGCGGCGCTGCCGCTGAACGCCGCCGTCGAAATCGATGCTATCATGGAAATCGCATAATGACCTCTGCAGCATGGCTTAAGGAACGTCCCGTCGCTCACCGCGGCTATCACGACCAGAACAAGGTCGTTTGGGAGAACACGCTTTCCGCCTTCGCGCGCGCGGTCGAGGCAGGCTTCGCGATCGAATGCGACCTGCATTATGCCTCGGATGGCGTTCCCGTCGTCTTTCACGATGAGAATCTCGAGCGCCTTTGCAATCTGAAAGGCGACGTGCGCGAGCGTACATCGAAGGAACTTGGCATGCTCTCGGTCGGCGGAACGGCCGACAAGATCCCGACGCTTCGCCAACTTCTCGAACTTGTGAAGGGAAAAGTGCCGCTCGTGATCGAGCTCAAGGGCCGTGAAACCGACGATGAAGGCTTCGTCGAGGCGGTGCTGGAAGAGCTCGAGGGCTATGAAGGCCAGGTGGCGCTGATGAGCTTCGACCATTGGCTCTTGAAGGAACTGAAGGCGCTGAACGCTCCCTACCCGATCGGGTTGACGGCCGGTGGAAACAAGCCGGAGGAGTTCCAAGCCCATGAAAAGGCTATGAAACACGGTCTCGACTTCATTTCCTATTTCTATGCGGACCTGCCCAACTCGTTCATCACGGCAGAGCGAGAGAAGGGCATCGTCGTCATCACCTGGACGGTTCGTGACGAGAAGGCGCGCAAGCATACCTTCGAAAACGCCGACCAAATGACCTTCGAGGGCTTCGACCCGCGCGCGTCCGTTTGACGCTCGCTTTTTCAACAAGCCCTCGCTTTTTCATCAAGATATGCGCAGACTGGCAATGCCCCCAAATCATTGAAACGGTCTCGCATTCGCTCCATGACTGATGAACTTTCAATCCGCATAGAGCGGTCTTTCACCGCTATTTCCCCGGAGAGCTGGTTCAAGCTCGCCGGGGCTTCCCGATCAAACACATCGATCGCCTACAACCCCTTCGTCTCGCATGCCTTCCTGTCCTCGCTCGAGGAATCGGGATCGGCAACGGCGGAGACGGGATGGCTCGGGCACCACATGCTGCTCGAGACGGACGACGGACGCCTTGTCGGCGCCCTGCCCGGCTATCTGAAGAACCACAGCCGCGGCGAATATGTCTTCGACCATGGCTGGGCCGACGCCTTCGAGCGTGCCGGCGGCCGCTATTATCCGAAGCTACAATGCTCGATCCCTTTTACGCCCGCCACCGGCCCGCGCCTGCTCGTCGCCGAGGATTATCCGCGTCTCGCCGTACAGGACGCGATGGCGGAGAGCCTGAAGGAAGTCGTGCGTCGTCTCGGCGTCTCCTCCGCGCACATCACCTTCGTGCCCGACGACGAAATGGCGGTGCTGGAGAGCGAGGAGTATCTGCACCGCACCGACCAGCAGTTCCACTTCATCAACGAAGGCTATGCCAACCACGATGAATTCCTGGAAACGCTCGCCTCGCGCAAGCGCAAGGCGCTGCGCAAGGAACGTCGCGCCGCGCTCGAAAACGGCATCAGCATCGACTGGCTGACTGGAAGCGACCTCACCGAGGATATCTGGGACCAGTTCTTTGCCTTCTACATGGATACCGGCAGCCGCAAATGGGGACGGCCCTATCTGACGCGGGAGTTCTATTCGCTGATCGGCGAGCGCATGCCCGAGGATATCCTGCTTGTCATGGCCAAGCACAATGGCCGCTACGTCGCCGGCGCCATCAACTTTATCGGCTCCGAAACGCTCTACGGCCGGCATTGGGGCTGCATCGAGGATCATCCCTTCCTGCACTTCGAGGTCTGCTATCACCAGGCGATCGATTTCGCGCTCGCCAAGGGGCTAAAGCGGGTGGAGGCAGGCGCGCAGGGAGAGCACAAGCTGGCGCGAGGTTACCTACCGGTGACAACGCACTCGGCTCACTATGTCGCCCATGCGGGCCTTCGCCAGGCGATCGGCGCTTACCTCGCCCGCGAGCGCGACGACGTCGAGCACATGAACGAGATTTTGAGCGAGCACAGCCCGTTCCGTCGCGGCGAGCGGCTACAGGAGGATTGACGCCCTCGCCTCAGCCGCGCTACGCGAAGACGACACCATCAGGAGAGATAAGATGACGAGCGCGGCTTACGACACCAACAACATCTTCGCCAAAATCCTGCGTGGCGAGATCCCCTCGGTCAAGGTCTACGAGGACGAACATACGCTGGCCTTCATGGATGTGATGCCGCAGGCGCCGGGCCACGTGCTTGTCGTGCCGAAAGCCGCCTCGCGCAACCTTCTCGACGCCGATCCGGCCGCACTCGCCAAGACTATCCCCGTCGTCCAGACGATCGCCAACGCGGTGAAGGAAGCGTTTGACGCCGATGGCGTCTTCGTCTGCCAGTTCAACGAACCAGCGGCAGGCCAGACCGTATTCCACCTGCACTTCCACGTCATCCCACGGCACGAAGGCATCGCACTGAAGCCGCATTCCGGCCAAATGGAAGATGGCGCCGTGCTGGCTGCGAATGCGGAGAAGATCAAAGCGGAGCTTTGATTGATGAGGCCGACTGGGCTGACCGCACCCACATCAGGAGAACACCAATGATACGTCATACCGTGGCATTTCGCCTGAAGCACGCGGAAGGATCCGCCGAGGAAAAGGCCTTTCTGGACGCAGCACTCATCCTCACAACGATCCCAAGTGTGAGAAACTTTGAGCAGTTGCGGCAGACCAGCCGAAAGAACAGCTTCGCCTTCGGCTTTTCGATGGAGTTCGAAAATCAGGCCGGATACGACGCTTACAACGAGCATCCCGTACACACGGCCTTTGTCCGCGACCATTGGGTGCCTGAGGTCGAAGAGTTTATCGAGATCGACCACACACCGCTCTGACCAGCGTTTCTGGGTAGCGTTCGCGTGTCGGAGGCACAGGCTCCGAAACATCAAAAAAGGCGGCCCGGGAGCCGCCTTTTATATTCGTTTTACTTCTTCGGCACCCTTGGCACCGCGCCCTTCTTCGGCGCGCTCTTTACCTCGGGCTCGGCAACCGCCGCTGCCTTCGACTTCTTGACCGTGGCCTTCTTGGCCTTGGCCTTCGTCTTCAGCTCGCCATCATCCTCGTCGTCCACCTCGGGGTGTACGACCTCGGCTTCCGGCTTCGGCTTGATCGGCGCGGTGTCCGACACGGCTTCCAGGATGATGCCCGGCTTGCCGTCTTCCTTCGGTCCGACGGTAACGTTGACGACGCCGCCCTTCTTCAGCTTGCCGAAGAGGATTTCGTTGGCCAGCGGCTTCTTGATGACGTCCTGGATGACGCGCGCCAGCGGACGGGCGCCCATCTTTTCGTCGTAGCCCTTCTCGGCCAGCCACGAAATCGCATCCTCGTGCAGGTCGAAGGTGACATTCCGCTCGGAAAGCTGGGCTTCGAGCTGCATGATGAACTTCTGCACGACTTTGTGGATGACCACGGTCGGCAGCGGTGCGAACGGAATGACCGCGTCGAGACGGTTGCGGAATTCCGGCGTGAAGATGCGGTTCAGCGCTTCCTCGTCCTCGCCCGTCCGCTTGGACGAACCGAAGCCGAAGGCGGCCTTTGCCATTTCCGACGCGCCCGCATTGGTCGTCATGATCAGGATGACGTTGCGGAAGTCGATCTTCTTGCCGTTGTGGTCGGTCAGCGTGCCATGGTCCATCACCTGCAACAGGATGTTGTAGATGTCGGGATGGGCCTTTTCGATTTCGTCGAGCAGAACCACGCAATGCGGATGCTGGTCGACGCCATCGGTCAAGAGACCGCCCTGGTCGAAGCCGACATAGCCGGGAGGTGCACCGAGCAGACGCGAAACCGTGTGCCGCTCCATGTACTCGGACATGTCGAAGCGCAGAAGCTCGACGCCGAGCGACGAGGCCAGTTGCTTGGCCACTTCCGTCTTACCGACGCCGGTCGGGCCGGAGAAAACGTAGGAGCCGATCGGCTTGTTCGGTTCGCGCAGGCCGGCGCGTGCCAGCTTGATCGAGGTCGAGAGCGCTTCGATCGCGAGATCCTGGCCGTAGACGACTGAGCGCAGTTCCTGCTCGAGATTGGCGAGAACGGCTTCGTCGTCCTTCGACACGCTCTTTGGCGGGATACGGGCCATCGTGGCGATCGTCGCCTCGATTTCCTTCTCGGTGATCAGCTTGCGGCGCTTGGATGGCGGCAGCAGCATCTGGGCCGCACCGGTTTCGTCGATCACGTCGATCGCCTTGTCCGGCAGCTTGCGGTCGGAGATGTAGCGCGCCGACAGCTCGACCGCCGTCTTGATGGCGTCGTTCGAGTATCGCAGGTGGTGATATTCCTCGAAGTAAGGCTTCAGCCCCTTCATGATCGCGATGGCGTCGTCGATGGACGGCTCAGCCACGTCGATCTTCTGGAAGCGACGCACCAGAGCGCGGTCCTTTTCGAAGAACTGACGATATTCCTTGTAGGTGGTCGAACCGATGCAGCGGATCGCGCCCGAAGACAGAGCCGGCTTCAAGAGGTTCGATGCATCCATCGCGCCGCCAGAGGTGGCGCCGGCGCCGATCACCGTGTGAATTTCGTCGATGAACAGAACGGCACCAGGATACTCTTCGAGTTCCTTGACGACCTGCTTCAGGCGTTCCTCGAAGTCACCGCGATAGCGCGTACCGGCGAGCAGCGTGCCCATGTCGAGCGAGAAGATCGTCGCATCGGCCAGCGCTTCCGGAACCTTGCCTTCCATGATCCGCTTGGCCAGACCTTCGGCGATCGCCGTCTTGCCGACGCCGGGATCACCGACGTAGAGCGGATTGTTCTTCGAACGGCGGCACAGGATCTGGATGGTGCGGTTGACCTCGGCGTGACGACCGATCAGCGGATCGATCTTGCCGGTCTTGGCCTTCTCGTTGAGGTTGACGCAATAGGCCTTCAGGGCGTCCTGCTGCTTCTTGGCGCCGCCTTCTTCCTCGGTGCCGCGCGCGGCATTCGGCTTGCTCTCGGCTTCGCCTTCCTCGGCGCCACGCGGCGTGCGGTTCTCCGAAGAACCGGCGCGCTTGCCGATGCCGTGCGAGATGTAGTTGACCGCGTCGTAGCGGGTCATTTCCTGCTCCTGCAGGAAGTATGCAGCATGGCTTTCGCGCTCGGCGAAGATGGCGACGAGCACGTTGGCGCCGGTCACTTCCTCGCGGCCGGACGACTGCACATGGATTACCGCACGCTGAATGACACGCTGGAAGCCGGAGGTCGGCTTCGAGTCTTCATCGTATCCGGTGATCAGGTTGGAGAGTTCATTGTCGACGTATTCGACGAGCGTCTTCTTCAGCGCGACGAGATCGACGTTGCAGGCACCCATGACGGCTGCCGCATCGGCGTCGTCGATCAGGGCGAGCAGCAGATGCTCGAGCGTCGCATATTCGTGATGCCGCTCGTTGGCAAAGGTCAGTGCCTGATGGAGCGCCTTCTCAAGACTAGGCGAAAATGTTGGCACGTTCAGATCCTCACTTCTTTTCCATGACGCATTGCAGCGGATGCTGGTGCTGTCGGGCGAAGTCCATCACCTGGCTCACCTTGGTTTCCGCCACCTCGTATGTAAATGTTCCGCATTCGCCAACGCCGTGGTTGTGGACATGCAGCATGATGCGGGTGGCACTTTCACGGTCCTTCTGAAAAAACCGCTCCAGGATGTGGATGACGAATTCCATGGGCGTGTAGTCGTCGTTCAGAATAAGCACGCGGTACAGGTTAGGCTTCTTGGTCTTCGGTTTGGTGCGCGTTATGACCGAGGTGCCGCGATTTCCGTTGTCCCCGTTCCTTTCGCTATCATCCTGCATCCGGACGGGCGTTGCGATCATTTTCATTCGTTCCTCGATCAACCCGGCGGAGCATGGGAGATGTGCTTTACCCGCCGAATGTCTGACTACTAACTTAGTTCATAATAGAGCGATTTTAAGCCCCTTGCTTCACACTGCAATCACAATTCGCCCGCGTCAGGCGCAAAGACACAAAAATAGCGCGCAGATTTGAGACTGCCTGGCGGCAAAACAAAAAGACCGGCTGCAGATGCGTAGCCGGTCTTTGTATTTCAAGAGGTAAGAGACGTGTGCGCTAAGCTTACGCCGCCGTCTGCGTCGCCACCGGCGCCGGCTTCATTGCCTTGGTGGCGGCCGCGACCGGCGCCTCGTAGGGCTTGTAGGCGCTCTTGGCGATGTCGGAGTACATTTCCGTCAGCTTCGTCGCTTCGGCGACGAAGTTTTCATAGGCGGACTTCACATAGCTGGTCTGCAATTCGAAGACGTCTTCGAAGCTGCGGGCGCCCGAGAGCGTCTCGAAATGCGTGACAGCGTCCTGAAAAGACTTCTTGGAATATTCGGTAGTTTCCGTCGCGATCGCCTGCATACCCTTGGCCGTTTCCGAGTAGCTTTTCAGCACCGCGTCCATGGCTTCCTTGCTCTTGCGATTCGTGTCCTCAAAATTCAGCATGACTATCCTCCTTGTCTTGCGTACTTGCCGTGCGTGGGCCTCCTTGCCCTGCCTCGACATCGAAGGTTAGCTGCACCGCACACGAAGTCAAGCGACTTTGTGCAATGCAAAACAATCATTGGTTGCGATGGCAATTGTAATCCTGGCCCGGTTTTCGAGCGACGTACGTCTTTAATTGATTTCGCTAAAATATATCAGGCGGCCGCAACCGTAAGCTTTGACCAAAAACTCGGTTGCGAGCCGCGAATACTTTCTCGACGACGATCAGTCGAGCAGATCGGCCGGCACCTTGCCGCCATTCTCCGATAGCTTCTTCAGAAGTGCCTTGTGCAAGAACATGTTCATCGTCGCCGAGTCGTTCTTGTCGCCGGTATAGCCGAGCTCGGTCGCCAGTTCCTTGCGCTCGGTCAGGCTCGCATCCATACCGACCGCCTTCATGAGATCGACGATCGAGCGGCGCCAATCGAGCTTCTGGCCATTCTTCTTGACGGCAGCGTCGAGCACCATGGCGATATCGACCGAGGTTGACGGAGCGGACGTGGCTGGCGATGTCGGTGCAGGGGTCGGAGACGGGCTCGGGGCCGCGGAGGGCGATATCGGCGCCTGCGCGGGCTCAATCTTCGGCGCGGCAGGCGCTGCCTCGGCGGCGTGCGCTTCACCCCAGATTGCGTGTTTGATCTTGTCGAAAATACCCATGTCCGGTTTCCCCTTGATGGCGCTTGAGCACATGCTCAAACCCAAGATGGGGCGCAAGACCGGGTGGTCCAGAGCGGGACCAGCAATTTCGGCCAGGCCGCGATGTCGCGGCCAGGCACAATCGTTGCGAGAAGGACCTCGCGATCGGATCAGAGATCGACGTCGAGGATCGCCATCGAGAAGTTGTACGAGCGGTCGCCGTCCTCGTCATCGATGTAGACGACGCCCAGAAATTCCTCGCCCATGTAGACTTCAGCGGAGTCGTTCTTGCGCGGACGTGCCTTGACGATCATTTCCGGGTTGAACGTGCGTTTGAAATAGGCGTCGAGTTTCTTGATTTCTTCGGGCTTCACACTGCATCTCCTGAGCGGTCTCAATGGCCGCTTTTTGCATGGGAAAGTTGGGCCTGTAAAGGCGCGGAGCCGGTAGTGACACCGCTTTCCCCGCCGTTCTTCAGGCCATGTTGTCGCTATGAGCGACGCGAAAGCGCCTAGATGTCGGCGCCCATCACCTGATCCATGATCACTTGATCCATGAGCCTGGATGGTTCCGAACAGCCGGCCGTGCCGACGACCTTGGCGGGTACGCCCGCGACCGTCGTCTTCGGCGGCACCGCCTTCAGCACGACGGAGCCGGCGGCGATGCGCGAGCAATGACCGATCTCGATATTGCCGAGGATCTTGGCGCCGGCGCCGATCAGCACGCCGCTGGCGATCTTCGGATGGCGGTCCGCGCCCTCCTTGCCGGTGCCGCCGAGCGTGACGCCGTGCAGGATCGAGACGTTGTCGCCGATGACGGCGGTTTCGCCAACGACGAGGCCGGTCGCGTGATCGAGGAAGATGCCGCGGCCGATGCGTGCGGCCGGGTTGATATCGGTCTGGAAGACGCTCGACGAGCGGCTCTGCAGATAGAGCGCCAGATCACGCCGGCCGCGATTGAGCAGCCAGTGCGCGAGGCGATGGGTCTGCAGCGCGTGGAAACCCTTGAAGTAGAGCAGCGCTTCCATGAAGCGCAGGCATGCCGGATCGCGGTCGTAAACGGCCTGGATGTCAACGCGCAGGATGGCGCCCCATTCCGGCCAGTCGGCCAGCATCTGGTCGAAGGTCTGGCGCAGTAGGATCGCCTGCATATCGGGGTGATCGAGACGCTCGCAGATGCGGTAGATCACGCATTCCTCGAGCGAGCGATGGTTGAGCACGGTCGAATACAGAAACGCCGCCAACACCGGATCGGCTTCGGCGGCAAGACGCGCTTCCTCGCGCAGGCTATCCCAGATCGGGTCCATCGCCTTGAGCGAACCTTGGGTCTCAAGAGGACGAATGTCTGACTTCGCGACCATCGAGGTCTCCTTGTCTTCCGAATGGCACTCCATCCGGGCATTGTATTCCGGCCAGATCGCGCGATCCGGCCACGCCACTGGCGCTTGAGTGTCACCCTATATAGGGCAAAATCCGGCTGATATAAATGGGGCGGCGGAAACAGCTTTTCGCTATTTCCGCATTTTGGTGAACGATCGTCCTTGCGCGTCCGCCCCTGATGTCACCGATCGGAGAGTTCCGCGTAAAAGTCCAGCACCGCCGCCTTGAACACCTTGTCTCCGACGGCAAGCATGTGGTCGCGGCCGGGGATATCGAGCGCGCGGGCGTCAGGCATCAGCGCCGCCAGTTCCTGCGGGGAACCGGCAATATCGTCCTTGGTTCCGACGGCGACCAGCGTCGGCGCCTCGATCTTTGCCATGTCGCTTCTTTCGACCAGATCGCGCGATCCCCTGATGCAGGCGGCGAGAGCCTGGCCGTCGCTCTTCGTCTGCTCGGCGAAGGCGCGGAACATGCGGCCGCGTGCATGGGTGACGCCATCGATCGACGGTGCGAGAAGCGCATCGGCGATCGGGTCCCAGTCGCCCACACCATCGGTCATGCCGATGCCGAGGCCGCCGAGCACCAGCGAACGAACGCGATCGGGCCTGCTGAGCGCTGCGAAGACCGAGATGCGCGCACCCATCGAATAGCCGATGAGGTCGGCTTCCGAGATGCCGAGATGATCGAGCAGCGCGATGGAATCAGCAGCCATGATCCAGGGGCGATAGGCTTCGGAATCATGCGGCTTGTCGCTTGCGCCGTGGCCTCTGTTGTCCATGGCGATCACCCGGTATCCGGCCTCGCCCAGCGTTTTCAGCCAGCCCGGGTAGACCCAGTTGACGCTGGCGGTCGAGGCGAAGCCGTGGATGAGCAGCACCGGCGGCCCCTCGGGATTTCCCTCGTCGAAATAGGAAAGGTTGAGGCCGTCGTGCACGAAGGTCGAAAAGGCAGGCGTATTCAAGTTCATCGGGGCAGTCCTGTTTTGCCGGGACCATATTTTATCGGGCCGCTGACGGGAACCCCTGCCCCAATCAAAAAGCACGGCCGAAAGCGCCTCCAAAAACTATCGGGCGCGCCTCTCCTTTGGCTCGACACATTTCCGGCGACGCACTATAAGGTGCGCACGTTTTCAAAGGCATTCGGAGATCCCTCATGGCCGGTCACAATATCCCTCACTTCCAGAACGACGGCGGACACCGTGTCATCGAAGTCGGCGTGAAGGAATTCATGTGCACCGGCGCCTCCGTTCCCTACGACCACCCTCATATCTTCATCGACATGGGCGACGAGAACGAGAAGGTCTGTTCCTACTGCTCGACTCTCTACCGCTTCAACGGCGCGCTGAAGGCCACCCAGACGAACCCGGCCGGTTGCGTCTTCCACTTCCAGGTCGCTTAATTCACCGAAACACAGATTGGATCGACCATGTCGGTCGAACATGCCGCTATTATCGGAGCGGGCGTCGCTGGTCTGACGGCGGCGCTGGCACTCGCCAGGCATGGCATTCGTTCCGAAATCTTCGAACAGGCGCCCGAACTGACCGAGGTGGGCGCCGGGCTGCAGATATCGCCCAATGCATCGCGCATCCTCGACAAGCTCGGTGTTCTCGACCTGCTGACACCGGTCTGGCTCGAGCCGAACAACATTCGCCTGATCTCCGGCAGGTCGCTGCATGAGTTGGCCGCCGTGCCATCGGGCCCTGCCGCCCGCGCGCGCTGGGAGGCACCCTACGGGGTGCTGCATCGCACCAGCCTGCAAGGCGCGCTGCTTGCCGCAGTCAAAGACAATCCGCTCTGCACGCTTCATCTCGGCTCGCGTATCGAAAGCGGCGACATCGCCGCGATCACCCGCGCCAGCGGCGTGATCATCGGCGCCGATGGCGTCTGGTCGAAGACGCGCGATCTCATCGCGGACAGCCCCTCCTCGCGCTTTTCCGGCAACATCGCCTATCGCTTCACCGTCTCGGCGGCGGATGCGCGGGGCGTCCTCAACCGGGAGAGTGTTTCGGCCTTTCTCGGGCCATCGGCGCATCTGGTGGCCTATCCGCTGCGCGAGACCGACAGCTTCAACATGGTGGCGATCACGACTGGTCACGCAGCCGCGCGCGAGTGGCTGGCGCAGCCGACGCAGGCGCAGCGACAGCAGTTGCTCGCCCGCTTCTCGCGCTGGAACCCGGCGTTGCTGACACTATTCGAAAAATCCGGTGAGATGACCTTCTGGCCGCTTTACGAGGCGACGCGCGGCAAGTGGCAGAACGGTCACGATACGGTGCTGATCGGAGATGCGGCGCATGCGATGATGCCGTTTGCCGCACAGGGTGCCGCGATGGCGATCGAGGACGCCTACGAACTGGCGTCGTTCCTGGCCAAACGTCCCGTTTCAGAAGCGCTGCCGCTGTTCGAGACGCATCGCGTGCCGCGCGTGAACCGGCTGCGCCAGCGCGGCGCTTTCAACCAGTTCGTCTATCACGCCCGCGGTCCATTCCGGATCGGGCGTGATATCGTTCTCTCGCTGAAGCCGCCGCAAAGCCTCGCGGCGGATCTTGACTGGATCTACGCTTATCGCGCGATGGACTGACAGCGCACCTGATCAGGCCGTCTTGGCGGCGGCGAAACCGCGCTCGATATCGAGCTTGATATCGGCGACGTCCTCCAGACCGATCTGAAGGCGGATCACCGGCCCCTCGGTCGGCGCCTTGGTGACGCGGCGGTCGTTCAGGTTGACGTGGACCGCTAGGCTCTCGAAGCCACCCCAGGACCAGCCGAGACCGAAGATCCTCAGCGCATCGAGGAAGGCATGTGCCTTTGGCTTGAAGGCGGCCGGGCTATCGGCCTTCAGCACGAAGGAGAAGATGCCGCTGGCGCCCTTGAAGTCGCGCTTCCAGAGATCGTGGCCCGGGAAGCTCGGCAGCGCCGGATGCAGCACGGTGGCCACGTCTTCGTGGCCTTCCAGCCATTTGGCGATGGTGAGCGCGCTCTCGTAGTGGCGCTCGAGGCGTACGCCCATGGTGCGCAGGCCGCGCAGGATCTGGTAGGCATCGTCGGGCGCGCCGCAGATGCCGAGCGTGATGTTGGCCTCGTGCAGCTGCTCCCAATGCTTGGCATTGGCCGACACCGTGCCCATCAGAATATCGGAGTGACCGGACGGATATTTCGTCGCCGCGTGGATCGAGATATCGACGCCGTAATCGAGCGGGCGGAAATAGACGGGTGTCGCCCAGGTATTGTCCATCGTTACCACCGCGCCATGCTTGTGGGCGATCGCGGCAATCGCCGGGATATCCTGCATCTCGAAGGTGTTGGAACCCGGCGCTTCCGTGTGCACCAGCTTGGTGTTCGGCTTGATCAGCGTCTCGATGCCGACACCGATCGCCGGATCGTAATATTCGACGGAAACGCCGAGGCGCTTCAGCATCGTGTCGCAGAAATGGCGGGTCGGGCCATAGACCGAATCGACGACCAGCGCATGGTCGCCCGACGACAGGAAAGCCAGGAACGGCACGGTGACGGCGGCGAGACCCGAGGGAACGAGGATCGTTCCGGCCGATCCCTCGAGCGCGTCTATCGCTTCGCAAAGAGCATCGGTGGTTGGCGTTCCGCGTGTTCCGTAGGTGTATTTCTGCGCCCGCTGGTCCATCGCCTTGGCATTGGGAAACAGCACCGTCGATGCATGCACGACCGGCGGATTGACGAAGCCATGATAGTCGGAAGGGTCGTTGCCGATATGCGAAAGGCGGGTATTAATGCCGGCGTTTTGAAGCAGGCCGTCTCTATCTGTCATGTCTAATTAAGCCTTTGGAATGAACGCGCTTTGCGGAAGTCTTGGACCTGTCCCGAGGCGGGGTCAACCCCGCTCACGTAACGTAAAGTCGACAAAGAGAACCGCTCGGTACGGCAATTATCCAGATATATCAGTTAGTTTGCGCGATTTTTTTCGCCAAACGCTGCCTTTTGGGTAATCAATTGCTCATTTTGTGAGCCGCGCTTAGCAAATTGCCGAAATATCACGCAATCTTGTGGCGCGAGACTTGACCGTGGTGACATTTCCGACTGTGATAGGCCAACTCGCGCCGGGAGGGTGTCGGGTCTTTTGGGGGGTCTGCATGCTTCTGCCGACGCTCCCACAATAAACAAAAGATAACGGAAAAAGGTTGGGAAAAATGAAGATTAAGCTTCTGTCGGTCGCCATTGGCGCAGCAGTCTTCGCACTTGGCGCTTCGGCAGCTTCGGCGACGACGCTCGGGGACGTAAAAGCAAAAGGGTTCGTTCAGTGCGGCGTCAACACCGGTCTGACCGGTTTCGCGGCACCTGACGCTTCCGGCAACTGGGCCGGTTTCGACGTCGACTTCTGCAAGGCCGTTGCATCCGCCGTTTTCGGCGATCCCACCAAGGTAAAGTACACGCCGACCAACGCCAAGGAGCGCTTCACGGCGCTGCAGTCCGGCGAAATCGACGTTCTGTCGCGTAACACGACTTGGACCATCAACCGTGACACCGCTCTCGGCTTCAACTTCCGCCCGATCACCTATTATGACGGTCAGGGCTTCATGGTTCGCAAGAGCTTGAACGTGAAGTCGGCTCTCGAGCTCTCGGGCGCTGCCATCTGCGTACAGTCCGGCACCACGACCGAGCTCAACCTCGCCGACTACTTCAAGGCCAACAACCTGCAGTACAATCCGGTGGTTTTCGAAAAGCTCGAGGAAGTCAACGCAGCCTATGATTCGGGCCGTTGCGACGTCTACACCACCGACCAGTCCGGCCTCTACTCGCTGCGTCTGACGCTGAAGAACCCCGACGAGCACATGATCCTGCCTGAGATCATCTCCAAGGAGCCGCTCGGCCCGGCCGTTCGCCAGGGCGACGACCAGTGGTTCGACATCGTTTCCTGGACGGCTTACGCGCTGATCAATGCCGAGGAATTCGGCATCACTCAGGCCAACGTCGACGAAATGAAGAACTCGCCGAACCCTGACATCAAGCGCTTCCTCGGCTCCGAGGCTGACACCAAGATCGGCACCGATCTCGGTCTCACCAACGACTGGGCTGCAAACGTCATCAAGGGCGTCGGCAACTACGGCGAAATCTTCGAACGCAACATCGGCCAGGGCAGCCCGCTGAAGATCGCTCGCGGCCTGAACGCGCTGTGGAACAAGGGCGGCATCCAGTACGCACCTCCGGTCCGCTAATCGGCCCCATATGAAAGCCCGGAAAGGCGGCCAAGCCGCCTTTCCGTCTTCCAAAAAAGAAAAGCCCTAAAAGGGGCACACAGGGGAAAGGCTCGGCATGGCGCAGCAAGAGGCGGCTCACACCACACCCATATCCGAAAACGGCTGGAACTACCGGTCCGTACTCAACGACCCGAAATATCGGGGCATCTTCTTCCAGGTTCTCACCGTTGTCGCACTCGTCGGCCTCGTCTGGTGGATCGCGCACAACACAGCGGCCAACCTGGCCCGCAGCAACACGGCCTCGGGCTTCGGCTTCCTGCGCGGCCGCGCCGGCTTCGAAGTCGGCCAGTCGCTGATCAGCTATTCCAGCGATTCGACCTATGGACGCGCGCTTGTCGTCGGTATCCTCAACACCATGCTGGTGGCCATCACCGGCATCATCACGGCGACCATCATCGGCTTCATCGTCGGCATCGGGCGCCTGTCGCACAACTGGCTGATCGCCAAGCTGTGCCAGATCTATGTCGAGGTGTTCCGCAACATCCCGCCGCTGCTCGTCATCTTCTTCTGGTATTCCGGCGTTCTCGCCGTTCTGCCGCAGCCGCGTGAATCGCTGCATCTGCCGTTCAGCATGTTCCTCAACAATCGCGGCCTGGCCTTCCCTCGCCCGATCTTCGAGAGCGGCATGCTCGCGGTGCTGGCGGCCTTCGTGATCGCGATCATCGCCGTCATCTTCATGGCGCGCTGGGCGCACAAGCGGCAGGCGGCTACCGGCAAGCCGTTCCACACCATCTGGGTGTCGATCGGGCTGATCGTCGGTTTGCCCGTCGTGGCCTTCCTCGCATCGGGACTGCCGATGTCCTTCGACATTCCCGTTGCCGGCAAGTTCAACCTCACCGGCGGCTCGGTCGTCGGGCCCGAGTTCATGTCGCTATTCCTGGCGCTGTCCTTTTACACCGCATCCTTCATCGCCGAGATCGTTCGCGGCGGTATCCGGGGCGTGCCGAAGGGCCAGTCGGAAGCGGCCGGTGCGCTTGGTCTGCATCCCTCGAGCGTTACGCGCCTCGTCGTCGTACCGCAGGCGATGCGCATCATCATCCCGCCGCTGACGAGCCAGTATCTCAACCTCACCAAGAACTCGTCGCTGGCGATCGCCATCGGCTTCTCGGACCTCGTCGCGGTCGGCGGCACCATCATGAACCAGAGCGGCCAGGCGATCGAGATCGTCTGTATCTGGGGTATCATCTACCTCGGGCTGAGTATCCTCACCTCGCTGTTCATGAACTGGTTCAACGCCAAGATGGCCCTGGTGGAGAGATAAGACGATGTCCGTATCCAAGAACTCCTTCGTCCGAACCACCATGCTGTCGCCCGAACCCGCTCCGGCGGGAGAAAAAGGCGTCACCGCCTGGGTCCGCAAGAACCTTCTGGCGACGCCGAAAGACGTCGTGCTGACGGTGCTTGCGCTGGCGC
This sequence comes from Rhizobium sp. Rhizsp42, assembly GCF_047304155.1. Taxonomy (NCBI): domain Bacteria; kingdom Pseudomonadati; phylum Pseudomonadota; class Alphaproteobacteria; order Hyphomicrobiales; family Rhizobiaceae; genus Rhizobium; species Rhizobium sp. Rhizsp42. The sequence continues at coordinate 202,183 of NZ_JBGLYS010000001.1, forward strand.
TCATCCTCTGGGCGGTGCCGCACATCGTCAACTGGCTGTTCATCCAGGCCGTCTGGTCCGGTCCCGACCGCACCTTCTGCGCCACCACCGTGCAGGGCGGCGTTCAGCCTGATGGCTGGAGCGGCGCATGCTGGGCCTTCGTGCAGGCCAAGTACGACCAGTTCATCTTCGGCCGCTATCCGATCAGCGACCGCTGGCGCCCGACCATCGTCGGCATCCTGTTCGTTGCACTCCTGGTACCGATGCTGATCCCGTCGGTGCCGCGCAAGGGTCTGAACGCCATCCTGCTGTTCCTCGTCCTGCCGGTCGTTTCCTTCTGGCTGCTTTACGGCGGCTTCGGTCTTGAGGTCGTCGAAACGTCGCTCTGGGGCGGCCTGATGGTGACGCTGATCCTGTCCTTCGTCAGCATCGCGGTCTCCTTCCCCTGCGGCATCCTGCTCGCGCTCGGTCGGCGATCGAAGATGCCCGTCATCCGCATGGTCTGCGTGGCCTTCATCGAAATCGTCCGCGGCGTACCGCTGATCACCGTGCTCTTTATGGCAAGCGTCATGCTGCCGCTGTTCCTGCCCACCGGCTGGACCATCGACAAGCTGCTGCGCGCACTGATCGGTGTCTCGATCTTCACCTCGGCTTACATGGCCGAAGTCATCCGCGGCGGCCTGCAGGCCATTCCGAAGGGCCAGTTCGAGGGCGCGGATTCGCTCGGCCTCGGCTACTGGCAGAAAACCCGGCTGGTGATCATGCCGCAGGCGATCAAGCTGGTTATCCCCAGCATCGTCAACACCTTCATCGGCACCTTCAAGGATACGTCGCTGGTGTCTATCATCGGCATGTTCGACCTCTTGAACATCGTGCGCCTGAACTTCTCGGACGCCAACTGGGCAAGTGCCGTGACGCCTTTGACCGGCCTGATCTTTGCGGGCTTCGTTTTCTGGCTTTTCTGCTTCGGCATGTCACGCTATTCAAACTTCATGGAACGCCACCTCGACACTGGCCACAAACGATAAGAGCAAGGGGAAAAATCATGGCTGAAGCCCAACCCAAAAAGATGACCGTGTCGGCAACCGATGTTGCCATCGAGATCATCGGCATGAACAAGTGGTACGGTGATTTCCACGTGCTGCGCGACATCAACCTCAAGGTCATGCGCGGCGAGCGCATCGTCATCGCCGGCCCTTCTGGCTCCGGCAAATCGACGATGATCCGCTGCATCAACCGTCTGGAAGAACACCAGAAAGGCCAGATCATCGTCGATGGTACGGAACTGACCAACGACCTGAAGAAGATCGACGAAGTGCGCCGCGAAGTCGGCATGGTCTTCCAGCACTTCAACCTCTTCCCGCATCTGACGATCCTGGAAAACTGCACGCTGGCGCCGATCTGGGTGCGCAAGATGCCGAAGAAGCAGGCCGAAGAGATCGCCATGCACTTCCTCAAGCGCGTCAAGATCCCCGAGCAGGCCAACAAGTATCCGGGCCAGCTCTCCGGCGGCCAGCAGCAGCGCGTGGCGATCGCCCGCTCGCTTTGCATGAACCCGAAGATCATGCTGTTCGACGAGCCGACCTCGGCGCTCGACCCCGAGATGATCAAGGAAGTGCTCGACACCATGGTCGGTCTGGCCGAAGAAGGCATGACGATGCTGTGCGTGACCCACGAAATGGGCTTCGCCCGCCAGGTCGCCAACCGCGTCATCTTCATGGACCAGGGCCAGATCGTCGAACAGAACTCGCCCGCCGAGTTCTTTGACAATCCGCAGCACGAGCGCACCAAGCTCTTCCTCAGCCAGATCCTGCACTAAAAGCGCGGATAGCAACGCTCAACATCCATCCCCGCCCTCTCAAACGATAGGCGGGGATGAAATGCGTTGTAAGGGAAGAGTGCGTGTCGCCTTATCGGTGGTTTGCGGCCGTCGGGTCGGCCAGCGGCAGTTCGCGATCGGGTTCGGCGACGTAGTTGCCGAGTAGCCATAGGGCCACTTCGGAGGCTTCCTTCGGCGAGGCGAATTCGAAGGTGCCGTTCTGATGCGGCGTATCGAGGAAATCGACCGTCAGCCCCTTGCCGCTATCGGAGCTTAGAACGCGCACCCTACCCGGCTGGATGACCTGGCAGGAGTAATGGCGCTGCATGCTACGCATGAATCCGGCTTTGTTGTCGTGCAGGCGGACGAAGACCACCTGACCGTTGGCCGTTGCCTGCAGCGAGCGGATCGCTTCGGTCGGGAAGGCGCGGTTGAACTCGATGATGGCAAGGCCGGTATCGTGCAGGCCCTGCTCCTCGTGCTTCGCCGACATGCGCACGGCGATGAAGGCCACGATGACGAGCATCACGAAAAGAGTGGCCCAGATCATTATGCTCACGTCACACTCCATTCAAAGCAAGCGATGATGACAGCTATAACGCGCGAGGCTTGCGCGAGTTTGAACGAGCCTCAGATTTTCTTGCGCATCAGCGCCATGGTCATGCCGATCTGGCGGCGCCATTGCGGTTGCTGCGCGGAGCGATCGAACAGCCCCGCCCCCAGCTTCTGCGCTTTCGACAGAACCGGCGCGGCCAGTGCTGCGGGCAGGAAGGCCGGGAAGACCGCTTGCGGGATAGTCACCTTGCGCGCCCTCGCGAGATGGTCGCGGCCAAGTCCGGCGAAGGCCTCGATGGCGGCCGAGATGCGCGCCTTGTCTTCGCCCGCCAGAAAGCTGTCGCGGTCAAGCCCGGTCGCGGCAAGGATCTCAAGTGGGATATAGATCTGGCCGCGGTGGCGATGGAGCGGCATCAAGAGCAGCAATCCCGCGATCGCCTGGGCGACGCCGGCATGGCCAGCCGCTTCGGCCGACTGCGCTGCCTCCTCAGGCGACAAGATCAGGCTTGCCAGCTGGATCAGCGCCGAAGCGGTTTCGCCGGCATAGCCTTCCAGCGCGCCGCGCGATTCCATCGGATCGTCGTAGAGGTCGAAGATGCGGGCGTCGATCATATTCGACAGCGTCTGGCGCGGGAGGCGGTGGGTCTCGACCGCTGACAACAGGGCCGCAGCCAGCGGGTTGGCCTCGGTGGAGCCGTGCGCGGTTCCCTCCAGAAGATCGCGCCAATATTGCATGCGAACTTCGCCGGGCAGCGGCTCGTGCACGAGATCGCGGATGCGGGCGAGCTCAGCGTTGAAGGCGTAAAGCGCCGCCAGCGCGCCGCGCTTGTCTTCGGGAGACAGGAGGCAGGCGAGATAGCGGTCGCGATCGCTGTCGCGCAGCATCGCCAGGCAAATGTCCTGGTTCGTCGAGGATTGATCGGCCATGCGTCAGACCGCGATCAGCGCCGCTGCGACGGCGCGCGATTCCATCAGCATGATGTTGAAGGTGCGCACCGCGGCACCCGTGCTCATCGAATCCGAGGAAATGCCGGCGCCCTTCAGCGCAGCCTTGAGGTCAGCCGGTATCGGGCGCATGTCGACGCCGGTGCCGAGCAGCAGGAATTCGATCTCGGACGCTTCGTTCAGGACGCGCTGCAGGTTTTCGATCGACAGCGGCATGGTCGCGTCCATGTTCCAGCCGTGGATGCCCGACGGCAGGCAGAGGATGGAGCCGCGATGCGACATGTCGGCGAAGCGGAAGCCGCCGTTCCCGTAGGTATCGATCGGAGCGCGGCCGGGAAAATGCGCTTCGCGTATCTCTATGCCTCTTGCCATATTCTCACACTGCCGGCTTGCCGGGCTGGGCGGCCGGTTCCGGTACTTTCTTGTCGTTATCGTTATCGAGCGCATCCGGGCGGAGCTTGAAGACGATCAGCACCGGTGCAGCAATGTAGATGGAGGAAAACGTGCCGATGGCAACGCCAGCCAACATGATGAAGGCGAAGGAGCGGATGACCTCGCCGCCGAAGAGCGCCAGCGCGAGCAGCGCCAGCATGGTGGTGGCGGCGGTCAGCACGGTGCGCGACAGCGTCTGGTTGATCGACGCATCGATCAGGATCGGCAACGGCATCTTGCGGTAACGCTTGAGGTTTTCGCGCATGCGGTCGTAGACCACGACGGTATCGTTGAGCGAGTAGCCGATGATCGTTAGAAGAGCCGCGACGCTGGTCAGGTTGAACTCGATGCCGGTGAGCACGAAGAGCCCGAGGATGAGAATGATGTCGTGCAACGTGGCGACGATGGCGCCGACGGCGAACTGCCACTCGAAGCGCATCCAGATATAGACGAGGATTACGATGAGTGACGCGAGCACGCCGAGCGAGGCGGCGCGGGTGAGTTCGCCGGATATGGCGGGGCCGACCACTTCGACGCGGCGGAAATCATAGTCGTTGGCGAGTTCGTCGCGTACCAGCGTGACCGCCGACTGTTCGGCATTCTCGCCGCCGCCCTGCGCTTCCAGCTGGATCAGCGCGCCGGCAGGATCGGCCAGCCTGCGGGCAAGGATATCGCCGATCGGCAGATCGCCGAGGCGGGCGCGGATATCCTCAAGATCGGCAGGGCCCTGCTTGGCCTTGACCTCGATGATCGAGCCACCGGCGAAGTCAATGCCGAGATGCATTCCAACCGCTGCGAAACCCAGCATGGCGGCGACGCAAAGCGCCGCCGAGGCGGTGAAGACGTAGCGGCGGATGCCCATGAAGCGGATGTTGGCGCGGTCGAAGATGCCGGTGTGAACATCCTTCGGCAGATGCCGGGGATGGCGTCGATGCAGCCAGGTGACGACGATCCAGCGGGTGAGCGTGACCGCCGTGAAGATGGTGGTGAGGATGCCCGCGGCGAGCGTGACGGCGAAGCCGCGCACCGCGTCGTTGCCAAGGAAATAGAGGATGACTGCGGCGATGAAGATGGTGACGTTCGCGTCGAGGATCGTCATGATCGCGCGGGAGAAACCGTAATCGATCGCCTCGAAGAAGGGCCGGCCGGTTTTTGCCTCGTCGCGGATGCGCTCGTAGATCAGCACATTGGCGTCGACAGCCATGCCCATGATCAGCACGATGCCGGCAATACCCGGCAAGGTGAGCGTGGCGCCGATGAGGCTCATCACCGCGAGGATGAGGATAAGGTTCAGAAGTAGCGACAAAGCGGCGATCAGGCCGAGGCCGCGATAGAAGCCGAACATCAGGCCGATGACCAGGATGGCCGCGACGGTGCCGGCGACGAGCCCTGCCCGCGCCGATTCCGCGCCGAGCGCCGGACTGACCGTGCGCTCCTCGACCGTTGTCAGCGTGGCCGGAAGCGCGCCGGCGCGCAGCATGAGGGCCAGGTCGCTGGCGCCCTGTTCGGTGTAGCTGACCGGGATCTCGCCCTTGCCGTCGAGGATCGGCGCGCTGATCGGGAGCGACGCCATGACCTGGTCGTCAAAGATGATGGCGAGATGGCCGCCGGCGTGCTGCTGCGTCTTCTCCGCCAGGCGCTTGGTGCCTTCGGCGTCGAGTGCGTAGCGGATCGCCACCGTGTCGGCCTGCGCATCCGCGAAGGATTGGACATCGACGACATTGGCGCTGGTGATGAAATCGGTACGGTCCACGAGATAGGGGATCGGCGGATCATCCAGCGAATAGAGAACTTCGGAGCTAGCCGGCCAGCGGCCGTTGACCGCGTCCTGCCCCGACATGGTCTCGTCGAGCATGCGGACCGACAGCTTGGCGGGTTCGTTGAGGATATTCTTCAGACGCTCGGCATCGATGACGCCGAAGACCTGGACATCGAGACGATCGGCACCCTCGGGCTTGATCGCGAAATCCGGATTGCCGAGGCCGGCTATGCGGCGGCTGACGATGTCGACGGACTGGGCCTGCGCCTCAGAAATGGCGGCGTTGATGGCGGCATCCGCGATTTCGATGGTGAGGTCGCCGCTATTGGTCTGCTTGAGCGTGACACCCTGCGTCGATGTCAGATTTTTCAGCGCGGCGACGGCGGCGTCGACCTGCGCGGGGTCGGTGATCTTAACGGTGACTGTCTGGTCGTTGCCCGTAAGCCCGGTGTAACGGATATTGGCCTGGCGCAGGGACCGGCTGATCTCGCCGACGGTGGCGACCAGCTTCTGGCGCGCGACATCGGCGCGGTCGACCTCGAAGACGACATGCGTGCCGCCGCGGAGATCGGAACCAAGCACGACGCGGTGCTTGGACAGCCAGGAAGACAGCAGGCCGGACTGGCCGACCGGCAGAAAATTGGGGGCCGCGATCAACACGGCCACCAGCACCACAAACCAGATCAGAAGGGTCTTCCAGCGGGAAAAATGAAGCATTTTCTCTCGACTATGTCAGATCCGGGTGATCCGGTTCGTGGGATATGCGTGATGATTATGCGGCGTCTGCCTTTACGGGCTCGCCCTTGACGCGGATCTCGGTGACGCCGGTGCGGACAACGCGAACGCGCACGCCATCAGCAATTTCGACTTCGATTTCTTTTTCGTCAATCACCTTGGTGACCTTGCCGACGAGACCGCCGGATGTGACGACCTGATCGCCGCGACGGATTGCCTTCAGGGCTTCGTCACGCTTCTTCGCCTGGGCGCGCTGCGGACGGATGAGCAGGAAATACCAGACGACCATCAACGGCACGAACAGGATGATCATTTCGAAGCCGGAACCGAACGGCGACGCCGCACTGTCGGTGGCCTGGGCGAATGCCGGGGTGATGAACATGCTAATCTCCTCAAACTTTTCCGGAGGCGGAATGTCGCCTTTTTTCTCGGTGGCCGGACTATAATTATGGTCTTTGCGATTGCAACTGAAACAGCCGAAAACCGTACCGATTCCGCTGCCTAATAACCTTTCCGCGTATAAAAGGCCATGCTACCCGACTACGAAAAGCAATTGCCACACAGCCGCATACGCCCCAAGGAGAAAAGGCCATGGCCGAAGACGTCAACAGCATCATTCTCGGCGAACTGCGCCGCCTTGCCGATGCCGTGGAACGGCTGGCGGGACCGCCGCCCGCCATCAACGACTGGAACGCGGCCGACTGTTTCGTCTGGGCCCCTGCCCGCCAGCATCTGCAGCCTGTTGCCCGCCCCAACCGTGTGGCGCTGGGGCTGATCCGCGGCGTCGATCGCGTGCGCGATATCCTGCATGAAAACACGGTGCGCTTCGCCGAGGGCTATGCAGCCAACAACGTGCTTCTGTGGGGTGCACGGGGCATGGGCAAGTCGTCGCTGGTGAAGGCCGTTCACGAAGATGTCAGACGCGACAGCGGCGTCTCACTGAAGCTGGTAGAGGTGCACCGCGAGGATATCGCCAGTCTGCCCACACTGCTCGACCTCCTGAAGGACACGCCGCACCGGGTCATCGTCTTCTGCGACGACCTTTCCTTCGACCACGACGACACGGCCTACAAGTCGCTGAAGGCGGCGCTTGATGGCGGGGTCGAGGGACGGCCGGAAAATGTACTGTTCTATGCGACCTCCAACCGTCGCCACCTGCTGCCGCGCCACATGATGGAAAACGAGCAGTCGACGGCGATCAACCCGTCGGAAGCGGTGGAGGAGAAGGTGTCGCTGTCGGACCGCTTCGGGCTGTGGCTCGGCTTCCACAAGTGCAGCCAGGAAGACTATCTGACGATGATCGACGGCTACGCCGCCCACTTCAAGCTGCCGCTCGACCGCGAAACGCTGCATGCGGAAGCGCTGGAATGGGCAACGACGCGCGGCGCCCGCTCGGGCCGCGTCGCTTGGCAGTACATTCAGGACCTCGCGGGCCGGAAGCGGATCGCGCTCGATAGAGCCTAGTCCTCATTCAATCATCGACTGAAACGACAAAAGCCCGGCGTCCGCCGGGCTTTTGCATTGTCCTCGATACACAATACCTATTCGAGGAAACTCTTGACCTACCTGACGCCTAAACTACTCGAGGAAAGTCATCGGGTTCACCGGCGTCGCGTCCTTGCGGACTTCGAAGTGAACCTGCGGCTGCTTGACGTTGCCGCTCATGCCGGAGACGGCGACCGTCTGGCCGCGCTGGATCTTCTGACCGCGCGTCACGCTCAGCGTGTCGGCATTGCCGTAGACGGTGACGGTGCCGTCGTCGTGGCGAACGAGGACGGTGTTGCCGAGTTCCTTGAGGCCGTTGCCGGCGTAGATGACGACGCCGTTTTCAGCTGCCTTGATGGCGGTACCCTGCGGAACCGAGATGTCGATACCGTCGTTGCGGCTGCCGTTGACGTTGGCGCCGTAGGCGGCAATCACGGCACCACGGACCGGCCAGCGATACTTGCCGATGCCGGTGGCTTCAGGTGCTGCCGATGCCACTTCCTTCTTGGCGGCGTCGCTGACGCTTTCGGTCGCGACCGGCGCCTTGTAGGTGGCGGGCTGGGCTGCGGCCGTTTCCGGTGCCGATGCCGATGCCGGCTGTGCGGCGGGCTTGGGCTCGGCCTTCGGCTGGATCGACGCCGTCTTCATGGTGTCGGCGGAGCCGCTGCCGTTCGGGATGTTCAGTTCCTGACCGATGCGGATCGAGCCGGCCGTGAGGTTGTTGGCGGCCTTGATGTCGTCGATGCTGTTGCCGGTCGCCTTGGCGATCTTGGCAAGCGAGTCACCCGACTTGACGACGTAGGTGCCGCCAGCGCCCTTCGGGCCGGCGCCGACGGGCGCCTTGCCGGACTGATCAGCACTTGCCATCGACTTGTCACGCGAGGCGTTCGAGCCATTCGGGATGACCGCAAGGTTCTGTTCCTGGCCACGAGCCGGCTGCGGCGCCTGACCACCCTTCGCAAGGTCGTTCGACTGCGCGGCGGCCTTGGCGGCGTTGCCGCCGTTGAAGGTCGGGATCAGGATGGTCTGGCCGGGCCTAGCGGCGGCGGCACTCTTCAGGCCATTGGCGCGCAGGATTTCCTTTTCTGGAACGCCATAGCGGTTGGCGAGGATCGCGACGCTTTCGCCGGGACGCATGGTCACCGAGGGAGCGTTGGTCGAGGACCAGCCGGAGACCTTCGGCGTCGAGCCCGTGACGATGTTGTCGGCGTTGCGCTTCGGCGGAACGATGACCTGGCTGGAATGCTGCGGCGCGTTGGCGGCCGGGAACGGCTGAGCGAGAGCGACCTGCTTTTCGCGAGCGGCGGATATGTTGCCGGAAGCCATGGGAGCCTGCGACACAGCGCCGGGAGCGGCAAGCTCGGAGCGCTGAACAGAAACCGGAGCCGATGCCATGCGAGCGCTCGAGCCGTAGGTCGACTGCTGGCTCGGATAGGGCTGATTCATCGCCTGATTGTTGTTGGCGTAGTTGGGCTGCATCGCGCCGCCCTGCATGTCCGCCTGCGGCACGGGATCAGCCTGAAGGCCGCTCATGCTCCGACGCGGAATGGAATTTGTCGTCATCTGGTCCTGACCGGACGAAGAAAACAGACCGCCGAAACGCGTCACATCGGAACTGCAACCTGATGCAGCACTCGCCAGGAGAGCCACGATCAGGGCATTACCGGCAGACTTCCCGAACTTAGGCGAAACGCTGAAACGCATGACACTCGACCCACTGAATAACGCAACCATTTGTGGGTATGATTAAAGCGCGTTAGCATTACCAACCGGTTAAGGCGGAAACATCAGCTTGCGTTTTTTGACAAATCGCTAACCATAGCGACGACGCGGTCAGAGTTGCGAGGCGACGCGCGGAACAATCGGCAGGTATGGGGAGTTGAACAACTCCTCGCGCTCGAAGCGACTTCCGGTCTTGGTCAGGCGCACGAGGCGACATTCGGTCTCGGAGATTATCAGCGGCGCGATCATCGAACCGCCGGAAACCAGCTGGTCGGCATAGAAGCGCGGCATGCTCTCAAAGGCGGCGGTGACCAGGATACGGTCGAAGGTGCCCTCGCCCTGCAGGCCGGCGCTGCCATCGGCCTGGCGCACGATGATGTTGCGGATGCCGAGCGTCTCGAAGCGCTTCTGAGCATTAGAGGTCAGCGTCTTGTAGCGGTCGATGGTGAGGACGCGCTCGGCCATTCGAGCGATCACAGCCGTCATGAAGCCGCTGCCCGTGCCCACTTCCAGCACACGCTGGCCGGGTTTTACCCTCAGGTGATGCAGGACGCGGACGGCGAAATCGACGCCTTCGAGGAAGGAGCCGCATTCGATCGGGATGGTGCGGCTGGAATAGGCCTGCTCTGCGAATTGCGGCGGCACGAAGAGCGAGCGCGGCGCCTGCTCGACCGCCGTCAGCAGATCAAGATCGGACACGCCTTCGGCCCGCAGCCTCAAAACGAGTGCCGCAAACTCTTCCTTCTCCACCAGACGTGCCGCCAATGCGATTTACTCCGTACCCGAAAGCGCCCGCGCCACGCGGTCCTGTACGGAATAATCGGTCAGATCCAGTTTCAAAGGCGTTACCGAAATCTTTCTATTCTTGAGCGCGTTGACATCGGTGCCATCAACGAAGGCACCGGCGCGCTCGCCGAACTTCAGCCAGTAGTAGGGAAAGCCACGACCGTCGGCGCGGGCATCGACCTCCAGATTGAAGGCGAGCTTGCCCTGCGCGGTCACTTCCGTGCCCTCGACTTCGTCAGGCGCGCAGTTCGGGAAATTGAGATTGAGGAAAGTGCCCTCGGGCAGATCGACCGACATCAGCTTATTGAGCAGCGCCGGCGCATGCGCCTCGCAGACTTCCCAGGGCAGGATGCGCTGGTCGCCTTCGCGAATGTAAGCCTGGCTCAACGCAAAGGAGCGCACGCCCTGCATCGTGCCTTCGATGGCGCCGGCGATCGTGCCTGAATAGGTAACATCGTCAGCGACGTTCGAACCGGCATTGACGCCAGACAGCACGAGATCGGGCTTGATCTCCATCACCTGCTTGATGCCCATGATGACGCAATCGGTCGGCGTGCCGCGCAGCGCGAAGTGCTTGTCGGAGATTTTGCGCAGGCGCAGCGGTTCCGACAGGCTCAGCGAGTGGGCGAGACCGCTCTGGTCGGTCTCGGGCGCGACGATCCAGACGTCGTCGGAGAGCGTGCGCGCAATCCGCTCCAGCGCCGCAAGGCCTTCCGCGTGAATGCCGTCGTCGTTGGTAAGCAGAATGCGCATGGTCTCAAGCCGCCTTTTCGATCTTCGTCAGGCCGCCCATGTAGGGTACCAGCACGTCGGGGATGGTCACCGAGCCATCCTCGTTCAGATAGTTTTCCAGAACAGCGATCAGGCAGCGGCCGACGGCGGTGCCGGAGCCGTTCAGCGTGTGAACGAAGCGGTTGGTCTTGTCTTCCTTGCCGCGATAGCGCGTGTTCATGCGCCGCGCCTGGAAATCGCCGCAGACCGAGCAGGACGAGATTTCGCGGTAGGTGTTCTGACCGGGCAGCCAGACCTCGAGATCGTAGGTCTTGCGCGAACCGAAGCCCATGTCGCCGGTGCAGAGCGTCAGCGTGCGGAAATGCAGGCCGAGGCGCTTCAGCACTTCTTCGGCGCAAGCCGTCATGCGCTCATGCTCGGCGATCGAGCTTTCGGCGTCGGTGATCGAGACAAGCTCGCACTTCCAGAACTGGTGCTGGCGCAGCATGCCGCGGGTATCGCGGCCGGCCGAGCCTGCTTCCGAGCGGAAGGACGGGGTGAGCGCGGTGAAGCGCAGCGGCAGCTTGTCGTGCTCAAGGATTTGCTCGCGCACGAGGTTGGTGAGCGTGACTTCCGCGGTCGGGATCAGCCAGCGGCCGTCCGTCGTGCGAAACATGTCCTCGGCGAATTTCGGCAACTGGCCCACGCCAAAGACCGCCTCGTCGCGCACCATCAGCGGCGAGCTCACTTCGGTATAGCCGTGCTCGCTGGTGTGCAGGTCGATCATGAACTGGCCGAGCGCCCGTTCAAGCCTTGCCAGCGGGCCGGTCAGGACGGTGAAGCGCGAGCCGGAGAGCTTGGCGGCGGTTTCGAAATCCATGTAGCCGAGCGCTTCGCCGATTTCGTAGTGTTCCCTAGGCGTATGGTTCCAACGCGGCTTCTCGCCGGTGACACGCGTCACGACGTTGTCGGCCTCGTCCTTGCCGACGGGGACGTCGTCATGGGGGACGTTGGGGATGCGCGAGAGGGCGTCGTTCAGCTCTTCGGAGAAGGCGCGATCGTCTTCCTCGGCGGCCGGCAGCAGGACCTTAAGGTCGGCGACCTCGGCCTTCAGATTCTCGGCCAGCTCGGTGTTCTTCTGCGCCATGGCAGCGCCGATCTCCTTGGAGGCGGCGTTGCGGCGGGACAGCATGTCCTGGACCTTCTGAACGGCCGTGCGGCGCTTTTCGTCCAGCGCGATCAGGCTTTCAGACAGGGGCTCGGCACCACGCTTGGCAAGTGCCGCGTCGAGGGCTTCGGGATTCTCACGGATCCATTTGATATCGAGCATCGTCGTTCCAGGTCGTTACAAAAAGGATGACCCGGCCAAAGCCTGACCGGGCCTCGACCGGATATTGGAAAGCGCTCATCGAGGAATTGCGGTGACGCTAGACGTTGTCCGTCTTGGCAACGTCCTGGGACCCTTCAGCCTCGGTGGCCGCATCGCGAGCACGCTGGCGTTCCACGAGTCGCGCCGCGTAGATGGCAATCTCGTAGAGAATGATGGTCGGCAGCGCAAGGCCGATCTGGGACATCGGATCGGGCGGGGTCAGCACCGCTGCGACGATGAAGGCCATGACGATCGCGAACTTGCGCTTTTCACGCAGCCAGTCGGACGTCAGCAGGCCGACACGGGCGAGCAGCGTGGTGATGACGGGAAGCTGGAAGACCAGGCCGAAGGAGAAGACCAGCGTCATGATGAGGCTGAGATATTCCGAGACCTTCGGCAGGAGCGAGATGGCAACGTCGCCCTCGCCCGGCGCCTGTTGCATGGTCAGGAAGAACCACATGACCATCGGCGTGAAGAAGAAATAGACGAGTGCGGCGCCCATCAGGAACAGGATCGGAGAGGCGATCAGGAACGGCAGGAAGGCCGAACGCTCGTTCTTGTAGAGGCCGGGGGCCACGAACTTGTAGATCTGCGCGGCGATGATCGGAAAGGCGATCACGAGACCACCAAACATCGCCACCTTCACCTGCGTGAAGAAGAACTCCTGCGGCGCCGTGTAGATCAGCTGCGCCTTGGAGACATCGAGATGCGCCCACTGGACCGCCCATTTGTAAGGGAAGACCAGCGCATTGAAGAGATGCTTGGCGAAAATGAAGCAGACGATGAAGGCAGCGAAGAAGGCGCCGATCGACCACATGAGCCGCGTGCGCAGCTCCATCAGGTGCTCGATCAACGGCTGCGGCTTGTCTTCGATATCACCGCTCATGCTTCATCTTTCTTTTTCTTCGCCGCCGGCTTCTTGGGCGCGGCCGTGGCTACTGCTGCCGGCTTGGCGGCGGCCGTCTTCTTTGCGGGAGCAGCCTTGGCAGGAGCGGCACTTGCCGGAGCCGGCGCCGCCTTGACGGCAACTGGCTTGGCAGCAGCGCGCTTCGGCTTTTCGGCCGGCGTCACCGCGACGGCGGCTACAGCGTCCGCCTTGTCGGCGGCCTTGGCGCGGGGCTTGCGAGCGGGCTTTGCCGCGGCGGCCTCGGGCACGGCGGCCGATGCTGCAGGCACCGGCGTCGGAGCCGGCATGACCGCAGGCGTCTCGGTCGGTGCGACCTCGGGCGCCGGCATCAAGCCGAGCGGCGCTTCCGTCTTGCTATCGACCGTTGTCGAGCGCTGAAGATCAGCCTTGATCTCGTTGCCCATCTGGCGAAGCGGGTTCATCGCCTCACGCAGCGTGTTGACGGGATTGAGCTTCTGCGCGTCGCTCAGCGTCTGGCGCACGTCGTCCATATCGGCTTCGCGCAGCGCCTCGTCGAACTGGGCACGGAATTCGCCGGCGACCTTGCGGGCACGCTGCGTCATCTTGCCGAAAGCACGAAGCATCGGGGGCAGATCCTTGGGACCCACCACGACAATCAATACGACCGCGATGACAAGCAGCTCGGTCCAGCCAATATCGAACATTCAAGGCTCCTGAACGGGAAACGCGGGGGCGGCGCTGCCCGGACGTGGTTACTTCGTTTCGTCGGCCTTGTGATCGACGGTCTTGCCTGCGGTGGTCGTGCTCGAAGCTTCGGGCGCGTCCTCGTCGTTCATGCCCTTCTTGAAGCTCTTGATGCCCTTGGCAACATCGCCCATCAGTTCCGGAATCTTGCCGCGACCGAAGAGCAACAGCACGATGACCAGAACGATCAGCCAGTGCCACATGCTAAAAGAACCCATTACGCTAACTCCTGTTGTGATGCTCTATTGATGTAAGAATACCCGACATCAAATCCAACATCTAATTCCCCGTAGATAGACGCTTAATGTCACGGTATCGACCATCGTGACAAGATAGTCCCCGGTCGAAAAGTCGTGAAGACAATTGTTTTCGCTTCCAGTGGCGAAACAAAGACACGGAGCCGGCTATTCCTCGGACGCGCCACCGGGCGCCAGAAGGCCCAGTTCCTCGAGATCCATCTGCGTGATGGGGTCTTCCTCTTCAGTCAGCTCGTCGTTCATCGACGGCGACGGAATGTTGAAATTGGCCGGAATGCGGCCGGAGAGCAGCCCTGCCCCCTTCAACTCCTCGATACCCGGCAGGTCGCGCAGTTCCTCGAGCCCGAAATGATCGAGGAAGTCGCGGGTGGTGCCGAGCGTGACCGGACGTCCCGGCGTGCGGCGGCGGCCGCGAAAACGCACCCAACCGGCTTCCATCAGCACATCCAGCGTGCCGCGCGAGGTCTGCACGCCTCGGATATCCTCGATCTCGGCACGCGTCACCGGCTGGTGATAGGCGATGATGGCGAGAACCTCGAGCGCGGCGCGAGAGAGCTTGCGCACCTCGTTTTCATCGCGGCGGATGACGAAGGAGAGGTCGGCGGCGGTGCGGAACGCCCAGGCATCATCAACCCTCGCCAGATTGACGCCGCGATGGGCGTATTCCTGCTGCAGCCGCAGCATGATGGCGCGCACGTCGAATGCCTTAGGCAGGCGATCGCTGATGAAAGCTTCCGAGACGGGCTGGGCGGAGGCGAAGACGAGGGCCTCGGCGATACGCGCTGCCTCGCTCTCGTCTTGGACGGTGTCATCACCGGTACGGTCGGTGTCGCGCTCGGCGTCGCCATCGTCCAGATCGGTATCTTCCAGATCGCTCACGCCGGCAGCTCCTGTTCGACGACCTGCAGTGTCGCATGGTTTGGTCCGCGCCGCATGTAGATCGGCTCGAAGACGCCTTCCTGGCGGATTTCGATCTTTCCTTCGCGTGCGAGCTCGAGCGATGCCGCAAAGGCGCTGGCGATCGCCGTCACCCGGTCTTCGGGCGAGACCATGTAGGTCAGGATATGCTGCTCGAGCGCCGTCCAGTCGCCGATCTCACCGATCAGGCGGGTCAGCAGTTCGCGCGCCTCGGTGAGCGACCAGACCGTGCGGCGCGCGATCGTGACCTGCGTCACCGCCTGCCGCTGGCGCAGCGAGGCATAGGCGGTCAGCAGATCGTAGAGGCTGGCGTCGTAGGCGGATTGGTGGCGATCGGGAATATGCTCGGGCGCGCCGCGGGCGAGCACGTCGCGGCCGAGACGGTTACGGTTCACGAGACCACCGGCCGCCTCGCGCATCGCTTCCAGGCGCTTCAGGCGAAACGCCAGCGACGCCGCCATTTCCTCGCCCGAGGGGCCGTCGTCCTTCACCTGCTGCGGAATGAGCAAGCGTGACTTCAGGTAGGCGAGCCATGCCGCCATGACCAGATAGTCCGCCGCGAGCTCGATGCGGATGCGGCGGGCGCTGTCGATGAACAGCAGATATTGCTCGGCGAGCGCCAACACGGAAATGCGGGAGAGATCGACCTTCTGTGTGCGGGCCAGATGGAGAAGGAGGTCGAGCGGGCCTTCGAAGCCGGCGACATCGATCAACAGCGCCGGATCGGTCGAGGCGCGGTCGGCGCCGCCGTCCTGCCACAGCTTGTCCATCGGCGTTGCCGATGTCTGCGGGCGCTCCTGAGCCTTTGTCGTCGTTGTCACGTCGTCTCGTTCCTTTCGCGATCAGACCGTCGCAAACATCGCATCGAATTCGTCGCGGATCACGGCCTCGTCGGCGCCATCGGCCGTCGGGAACCCCTGCTCCACGCGCTTGGCACGTTCGAGCGCTCCACCTTGCAGCAGCGGCACGTTGGCGACCACCTCAAGCATCTCATCCATATGACCATTGCAATGCAGCACGATATCGCACCCGCCCGCAATGATATTCGCCGCCCGCTCGCCAAGCGTGCCGCTCAGCGCGTTCATCGAACTATCATCGGAAAGCAACAGGCCTTTGAAGCCGATATGCTCGCGGATGATGCCGTCGATGACCTTGCGCGAGGTGGTGGCGGGATTTTCCGGGTCGATCGCGGTGAAAACGAGATGGCAGGTCATCGCCATCAATTCGTCCTTCATGGCGATGAATGGCGGGAAGTCATGGGCTTCCAACTCTTCGCGCGAGACGCGGACGACCGGAAGCTCGTGATGGGAATCGGCAAAGCCGCGGCCGTGGCCCGGCATGTGCTTCATCACGGAGAGCACGCCGCCGGCCTTCAGGCCCTCGGATGCGGCGTTGCCCATGTCGGTCACCGTCTTCGGGTCCATGCCATAGGCACGGTTGCCGATGACGTTGCTGCTGCCTTCGACCGGAACATCCAGGACGGGCAGACAATCGACGTTGATGCCGAATTTCGAGAGATCGAAGGCGTGCAGGCGCGACATCAGCCAGGCCGCGCGCTTGCCCTTTTCCGGGTCCTCTCGATAGAGGTCGCCCAGCTGCTGGCCGGAGGGATAATGCGGCAGGATCGGTGGGCGAATGCGCTGGACGCGGCCGCCCTCCTGATCGATCAGTACCGGCGCCTGCCAGCCGACACTTTCGCGCATCTCGGCCACGAGGTCAGAGATCTGCTGCGGCTCGGAAATATTGCGGCCGAACAGGATGAAGCCCCAGGGGCGCTCGCCCGCGTAAAAGGCCTTCTCTTCGGGCGTCAGGGAAAGGCCGCTACAGCCAAGGATCATCGCTTTTGATTCGGTCATACCCGAATCATAGAGACGCCTTGGCGAAATGCGAGCAGCGTCAACTGCCATTCACAAAAAAGAACGACGCAAAACTGAGTTCTGCAAACGAAAAGAGCGGCGGGTAGGCCCCGCCGCTCTCAATCAATTCAGTTTCGAGCCTTACTTCGAAATCAGGCAGGAGCCGCCGGCTGCGCGATACTTTTCGCAGATCGCGGCTGCTTCGTCCTTGGAACCGGCAGTGATGCGCAGGCGGTAATAGGTGCCCTTGCCTGCGATGTCGGCCTTGCGGATTTCGTAAGGCATGCCAGCCAGTACGCCGCCGAACTTCTTCGACAGGCTTGCATAGGACTTCTTGGCTTCGGCTTCAGACGGCAGCGATGCGATCTGGACGCCGTAGCTGCCAGGAGCGGCCGTGGTCGGCTGGGCCTGAGCCGCTGCCGGCGGAACCGCCGCGACTTCCTTTGGTGCCTGGGCAGCTGGCGCCGGTGCGGCCGTCGCGGGTGCGAGAGCCGAAGCGCCCGGACGCGATGCCGGGGTCGGCGCGGTGTCGGTCTTGGTGCTGGTGACGGCACGGACCGGCGGGTTGACGCTGTCAGGCGTTGCCGCCGCGGCCTTGGCAAGCACGTTCTCGGAAGTCTGCTTTGCGGTCGGCGTAGCACCTTCGACCGGCGTCGAGCGAATGTCGGCGGACGCCAGCTGTTCGATCGTCGGAGCCGAAGCCGATGCACCACCTGCCGCGATCTTCTGCGTCTGCACCGAGGTGGGCTTCGGCAGCGAGGATGCCGCAGGCTCCGGCGCCGGCTCTTCCCTGGCGACCAGCGTGCCGTCCGGCTTGACGATCATGGTGCGGACCTTGCGGGCCGAGACCGATGGCGAACGATCGGCATCCGACGGAGCGGCTGCTGCCGTATCGGTCGCGCTGTCGTTCGGCAGCAGGCGCGGATCCTCGGTGTCGCCGACTGGCGTTGCCATTGATGGCATCGGGGCGTCGTTGTCTTCAGGCAGCGTTTCCGGCGTCAGCGTGCGCTGAACGACGTCAACCGGCTGCTCGTCGCTTGACACCAGCGACTTCTGCTTCGGAGCTTCGGTGGCCGCGCCACCAACGCTGTCATAGACAGCCTTGTCCTGGTTCGGAACGGTCTTGCCACCCGGGTTTTCCGGAACGACCTTGACCGGATCCTTGTCGGCCACGATGACGCGCGGTTCGCCGGTGGCGACACCGAGGCCGCCGTCGCGCGCCAGGAAGGAATAGCCGGCATAAGCGACGCCGCCGAAGATGACGATGGCAGCGGCTGCCGCCAGCATGCGCTTCATCGAGCGCGCGCGGCTCATATCCTCGGCGTCGCTCGCCGACTGGATCTGAACTTCGGACACCGTCTCGCGACGCTGCTGCACGGGCTCGTTGACGCTGCGGCGGAAATCTTCCTCCAGAGCGCGCTCGAATTCATCGAAGCTCTGGGCCTGCGGCTGCGACGGCTGCGGCCGTGCAACGGATGCCACGGCGGCGACAGAGGCCTGGGCGCGGGCGCGGATGTCCTGAGCCGGCTTTGCGGGTGCTTCGACCGGCTTGGCTGGCGTCAGCAGGTTTGCGATTTCCGAATCGACGTCGAAATCGAAATCCGACATCGCGGGAACGGGTTCGTGCTTTTCGACCGGCGGCAGCGTCGGGACATGCATCTCGACCGCTTCCATCTGATACTCCGCATCGGAGATCATCGACGGATCGAAGGGCAGCTCTTCCGTCGTGTCGACGACAGGTGCCGGCGCGCGGTAGGATGGCGCTGCGGGGGCTGCGGGCTCCGGCGAACGGTAGACCGGTGCGGCTGCCTGATAGGCGGGCGCCTGGTAGGTCGGCGCCTGATAAGCTTGTGCCGGGGCGGACGGCTGATACGGTGCGGGTGCCGGCTGCGCGGCAGGCTCCGGCTGGCGGACTGCCGGCTGGTAGGCCACGGGTGCTGCTACAGGCTGCGGCTTCGGCTGTTCGATCTCTTCGGCAACAACAGGCTCGACGAAATCGAGGTCGGCGAGCTCGAGCTCGATGCCTTCGAGATCCAGCTCGAAGTCATGGCCGGCAAACGGGTCTTCGACGTCAGGTGCGGCCTTGGCAGCAACCGGCTGGGGCTCGGGTGCATAGCGCGGCGCTACGGGCGCTGCCGCGACAGGAGCGGCGGCAACAGGCGGCTCGGGCACATAGGCCGGTGCAGGGATCGGCGCGTGGACGACCGGGGCGACCGGCTGGGCTTCCACGGGCGCAGCTTCGCGAGCGGTAACCGGATATTGCGAAACATCAGCGAGGAGGTCATCGATATCGAAGGCGATATCATCGACTTCGGCGACGGCTTCCGTCAGTGCGGCATCGGCCTTGACGTCACCATCCTTGGCGGCAGCGGCCAGATCGAAGGCGCTGTGATCGACCATAGGCTCGACGATCGGCTCGGCGACGGGCTGCTCGACGACGAACGACGGCTCATGACGGTCGATCTCGGCGGGGAAGCTTGCGGCGGCCGGCGCTTCAAAGCGCGGCGCGGCAGGCACGGGCTCGGCAGCGACGACAGGTGCCGGAGCGGCAACAGGCGCTGCGGCCGGCTCTTCGCGGCGAGACGTATGGAAGTTGGCGATCGGCAGGCGGATGCTTGCGGCCGACCACTGCGGCGCCTTGGCGGGCTGCACCGGCGTCGGTGCGGCGCTGATCGAAAGCTCGAGTTCCTCGATCAGATCACGAGCGCCGCCGGAGACAGGCTCCGCAGGCCGCGAGACGCTGGCCGCCCAATCGGCGGACGAGAGGATCGCGCGGGCATCTGGCTGTTCGATGACAGACGGCTGCTCGATGACAGGCAAGGCCTCGTCTTCGACCCGTTCCGAGACAACCGGCGCCTCGTAATGAACCGGCTCGGCATCATAGCGCGGTGCCTGCTCGTAGTGCTGTGCGGCCTCGTAGTGCGGCTCGGGCTCGTCGTAGGTGACTGGCTCCGGCTCGGCATAGACTACGGGCTCAGGCTGAGCGTAGGCCGCCTCGATCGGATGATCGACGACTGCAGGCGCGGTCGGAGCGTCGTAACGCTCGAACTCGCGCAGCAGTTCGTCTTCGAGATTGAAGGCAGGCTCCTGCCTTGGCGCCGCTTCGACGGTGTTTGCCGCTACACGGGGCTCAAAACCGACGATACGCGCAAGCTCCGCAAGGGGATCGTCGTCAGCAAAGAGGTTCGCATCGTTACGCGTGTCATACGCCCGCTGTTTATCTGCCATACTCATCCACTCGCAAATGCAAAGGTTTCGTGCCAGCGCATTGTGGGTAAATGGTGACGCTACCGCATCTCTTCCGGCGCAGCCGTTCCTGCGATGGCAAGACCCGACTTCAAAACGGACGCAACGGCGTACACCAGCCCTAGTCTGGTAATACTAGACTCTCGGCTCTTATCGTTAATAAATCGTAAGTCTACCTGATCCTTGCCCTTATTCCAATGAGCATGGAAAGAACTGGCAAGATCATAGAGGTAGAATACGACACGATGCGGCTCTTGCGATTGAGCCGCCGCCTCGACCAGCCGAGGGAACTCGGCAACCTTCGCAACCAATTGTAATTCCGCAGGATCCGAGATTCCAGACACAGCTTTCGCGAGGGTTTCAGGCGACACGTCGAGATCCGGAAACGCCTCCTTGGCCTGCCTGAAGACAGACATGCAACGGGCGTGCGCGTACTGTACGTAAAAGACCGGATTGTCTTTCGACTGTTCCGTTACTTTGGCGAAATCGAAGTCCAACGGCTCCGAGCTCTTTCTATACAGCATCATGAAGCGCACCGAATCGCGGCCGACTTCCTCGACCACATCGCGGAGCGTCACGAAGTCGCCCGAGCGCTTCGACATCTTGACCGGTTCGCCATCGCGGAACAGCTTGACCAGCTGGCACAGCAGAACGGTAAGCTTGGCCTTGCCTTCCGACACGCCGCGCGCAACCGCTTCCAGGCGCTTGACGTAGCCGCCATGATCGGCGCCGAGCACATAAATCATCTCGCTGAAGCCGCGATCGAACTTGTTCTTGAAGTAGGCGACGTCGGCCGCGAAATAGGTGTAGGAGCCATCAGACTTGATCAGCGGACGATCCATGTCGTCGCCGACTTCGGTCGAGCGGAACAGCGTCTGTTCGCGATCTTCCCAGTCTTCCGGCAGCTGGCCCTTCGGCGGCGGCAGCGTGCCCTTGTAGACGTGGCCCTTGAAGGTCAGGTCGTTGATGGCCGTGCGGATGGCGGCAGCGCCATTGGCGTGCAGCGTGCGCTCGGAGAAGAACACGTCGTGATGGACGTTCAACGCCTCCAGATCCTCGCGGATCATCACCATCATCGCATCGATGGTGCGATCCTTGACCAGCGGCATCCACTGATCCTCGGGCATGTTGTGCAGCTTGACGCCGTAATCACGCGCCAGCGCTTCGCCGACGGGAACGAGATAATCGCCCGGATAGAGGCCAGCTGGAATCTCTCCGATCTTTTCGCCGAGCGCCTCGCGGTAGCGCAGGAAGACGGAGCGCGCCAAGACGTCGATCTGCGAGCCGGCGTCGTTGATGTAATATTCCTTGGTGACGTCGAAGCCGGCGAAGGACAACAGATTGGCCAGCGCGTCGCCGACGACGGCGCCACGGCAATGGCCGACATGCATCGGGCCGGTCGGGTTGGCCGAGACGTATTCGACATTGACCTTGCGGCCCTCACCCATTGTCGAGCGACCGTAGTCGGTGCCAGCAGTGATCATCGAGGCCAGCAGGCGCTGCCAGTAGCCGACGGCGATCCTGACGTTGATGAAACCAGGGCCTGCGACCGATACTTCGGCTACGTCCGGATCTTCCTTCAACTTTTCGGTGATGATTTCGGCCAGCGCGCGCGGATTGGTGCCGAGCGGCTTGGCAAGCACCATCGCCGCATTGGTCGCGACATCGCCGTGGCTCGCATCACGCGGCGGCTCGACGGCAATGCGTCCGAAATCCAGCTCGGATCGCTTTTCCTTGACCAGATCGATCTGTTCAAGGGCGGTTTTAATCCTGGCTTCGAAATCGGTAAAAAGGTTCATCGCACTCTTCCATGCATAGGCTGTGCCACACGGCATCCGCCCGGCCTTTGCCGAGCGACCGCTGCCTAGCGCAAATCGGGAGTCTGGTCAAACAATCGCCTGTGGGCGCTGATGGCGTAGGTATCGGTCATGCCGGCGAGGTAATCGCCAACATGGCGCGCCTTTGGCGCTTCGGCCAGCCCGGCGATGTGATCCACCCAATAGTGGCTCTGCATCTCTTTCGGGTTGGCCATGTAGGCCGAAAACAGGTCGGTGACGATCTGGGCCGCGCCTGATCGAATGCGCATGATGTCGGGATGGCGGTAGATGCGCTTGAAGAGCATCGCCTTGATCTGCCTGTCCGTCTCGGCCATCCCCTCGGAGAACGTCGCGATCACGCGGCTGGCGTGTCTGACGTCGTCGGCGCTTTCGGGGCGGATCTCGGCCAGACGTTCCTGCGCGACCGAAATCACGTCCTCGACCATGCGGGTGATCTGGCGGCGCATGATTTCGTGGGTGAAGCGGCTTGGCTCCAGCGTGGGGTAGCGCTCCCTCACCTCGGCCATCAGCCCGGCCAGGAAGGGAATATCCTCCAGCATGTCGAAGGTGAGATAGCCCGACCGCAGGCCGTCATCGATATCGTGGGTGTTATAGGCGATATCGTCGGCGATCGCGGCAACCTGGGCCTCAAGGCTGGCGTAGGTGTCGATCTGGAGATCGTGGATCTCGCAGTAATCGAGGATCGGCTGCGGCACGGGGCCGCGTGTGCCGGTTCCGTCCTTGGTGAGTAGCGGACCGTTATGCTTGACCAGCCCTTCCAGGCTTTCCCATGTCAGGTTGATGCCGTCGAAATCGGCGTAGCGGCGTTCGAGCTTGGTGACGATGCGCAGCGACTGGGCATTGTGGTCGAAGCCGCCATAGGGCAGTAGCACCTCGTGCAGCGCGTCCTCGCCGGTGTGGCCGAAGGGCGTGTGGCCGAAATCGTGCACGAGAGCGACGCCTTCCGCCAGATCCTCGTCGAGCTTCAGCGCTCTAGCGAGCGCGCGGGCGATCTGGGCGACCTCGATCGTATGCGTGAGCCGCGTACGATAGTGATCGCCATCCTGTGCGATGAAGACCTGGGTCTTGTGCTTGAGGCGCCGGAAGGCGGTCGTGTGAACGATGCGGTCGCGGTCGCGCTGGAAGTCCGAGCGTGTCGGGCTGGAGTTCTCGGGATAGAGCCGCCCACGCGTCGTCCACGGGTCAGCCGCGTAGATTGCCCTGTCGCTGTTACCGAAGCCTAATGCACGTCTGTCGATCGTCATTCTTCACCGTCACTCGCCATGTCCAAGCGCACGCCCATTGACGCCGCCATATGCTCTTCATACCTATAGAGAGCATAAACGGCAAAGAGACGACGTATCGCCCACTTTGCCGCGGGCCGCGCTTTCATGATATAAGGCGCGATAGCATTGAAAAACAGCCGTTTATATTGATGGCTTGACCACTATTCTCTCCGGATCTTGACCCCGGCAGGAGCAGACATGACCGAAGCAAATGTAACCCTTTCCGACGCCGCGGCGAAGCGAATCGCCACCATCGTCGGCAGCGACCCCGGCAAGAGCGCGCTGCGCGTCTCCGTCGAAGGCGGCGGCTGTTCGGGCTTTTCCTACAAGTTCGACCTCACCGACGGCATCCAGGACGACGACGTGATCGTCGAGAAGAACGACGCGAAGGTGCTGATCGACAGCATTTCGCTGATCTACATGGCGGGCTCGGAGATCGATTTCGTCGATAACCTGCTCGGCCAGTCCTTCCAGATCAAGAACCCGAACGCGGTTGCCAGCTGCGGCTGCGGCACCAGCTTCTCGATCTGACCACCCTCCTCCGCTATCCACACCGAACCGGCCGAAGATTGCCTTCCGGCCGGTTTAACGTCTTGTCGCTTGTCTCAAGACCACGCTAGAAGAAGACGTCAAAGCGGAACGGGACAAAAGAATGAAGATCGCGACCTGGAACATCAACGGCGTCAAGGCGCGCATCGACAACCTCACGCAGTGGCTGAAGGATTCGAACCCCGATATCGCCTGCCTGCAGGAGATCAAGACCGTCGACGAAGGCTTTCCGCGGCTGGAGATCGAGGCCCTCGGCTATCATGTGGAGACGCATGGGCAGAAGGGCTTCAACGGCGTCGCCATTCTTTCCAAGACCAAGCCGGACGAAGTGACGCGCGGACTGCCGGGCGATCCGCTGGACGAGCAGGCACGCTTTCTGGAAGCCGTGTTCTCCATTCCCGGCAACCGCGTTGCCCGCGTCTGCTGCCTCTATCTGCCGAACGGCAATCCTGTCGACACCGAGAAATACAACTACAAGCTCGCCTGGATGGAGCGGCTGCGGACATTCGCGGCCGAGCGGTTGGCTTATGAAGAGATCCTCGTCCTTGCCGGCGACTACAACGTCATCCCAGAGCCGCATGATTGCTTCGACCCCAAGGTGTGGGAGAACGACGCTCTGTTCCTGCCACAGACGCGCGAGGCGTTTCGCAGGCTGGAGAGTCTGGGGCTGACCGATGCGGTGCGCGCGACGACGGATGCGGTGCCGGCGTATACGTTCTGGGATTATCAGGCCGGCGCATGGCCGAAGAACAACGGCATTCGCATCGATCACCTGATGCTGTCGCCGGAAGCCGCCGACCGGATGACCTCGACGGCCATCGAAAAACATGTGCGTGCTTGGGAGAAGCCTTCCGACCACGTGCCTGTGGTCGCCTATTTCGATTTCGCGGCCTAAGGGCTAGGCGGCACTAATCGAGGCCGGATCTCGGCGATCCGGTCTTACATCGCTCAGTCGGTGTTGCTGCTGGCGATCTTGTGCGAGAGGGCGATGGCGTTGCGGCGGTCGCTTTCGCTGGCAACCGAGAAGGCCTGCTCCTGCAGCGATTCCATCCAGTTGCAATCCTTCGGCTTGCAGCGATCGAGCGCCGCCGTCATCAGCGCCAGGCCGTTGGCCGACTGGCCTTCCTGGAACAGGATATTGCCGAAGACGGACATGGCGCCCGGGTGACCGGCCTTGCGGGCCTGGTTCAGCCACTTCTTGGCCTGCTGCGTGCTGGTGGCGCCGCCATCGCCGGCAAGCATCATCTGCGCCAGCTGGAACTGCGCTTCGGGAACGCCGAAGGTGGAGGCGACCTGGAAGTAGATCTGGCGCGCCTGGGTGAGATCGGTCTTCACGGGGCTGCCCGGAATGCCGTGCTTGTAATAGCCGGCGAGCGACAGCAGCGCGTTGACGAAGAAGCCGGTATCCTCGGAGCCGGGCTCGACGCCCTGCTGCGCGATCTCGCTATAGATCTTGAAAGCTTCGAAATCGTCCTGCGCGACGCCGTCGCCATCGGCATACATGTTGGCAAGCGCCCAGCGCGATCCGGTGTGGCCCTTTTCGGCGGCGTATTTGTAGGCTTCGACAGCCTCTTCCTTCTGGCCGTTCTTGTAGGCCTTGAAACCGAACTTGAAGAGATCGAAAGGACCGGATTCCTTGTTGACGCCCGACTTGATGTCGAACGCGCTTGCCGGACAACTCATCGCCGCGCAGCAGGCGACGGAGAGCCCCATAAGCATCAATCTGAAAGGTCTGAACTCGAACGTCAGCATTTCACTCGATTTCTTTCGTTTCCACCCATACGCGCCATCTCGAACATCCCGCCCGTTCGGCCCGCAGATAAAGTCCCTTCGGCGAGCGATCCCGCGGTGGGTTCCAAGACCCGCTTGCCCGCGTCGCATCCAGCCTTTTGCTCTCTTGAGAGAGCCTTCATTCCCTTCGCACCGACAGCATCCGCCCGCTTTCCGGCGCGAACTGACGGCGATGCCTTCAACCTCTTTTCGGCGAGCCCGCGGAGCGGCATTTCGCCTTCAGAAATGTCGTAGTCACCAATTGTGACAAAACGCGAGACGTCGTTACCGAAAGCCAGTTCGGAAAGCGGCAACACAGTCAAACGTGAGGAAACTGAAAGGCTTGAGAACGCTGCGATAGAACGGCGCTTTGCGGCTGAGACACCCTGTAAAACAGGCGAAACAAGCGAAGCGGCGGCAACTGCGCCACACCTCATGTCCGTCTCTTTCACACTCACCGAAAAACGACCCATCTTACTCTTTTACGCGCACCCTATGCCTGTCATTCCCTCGCCCGAGATTACCGCTGCGCCTAGTTTGTGGCGGGAAATGGACAATTCGTGATGGAGCCCATCATACGCCAACACTCAAAAAAAACTGTTGCTGAATCGTCACAAAATGACACGTGACGAGAGCATGCTTAATGGCGCCCAGACAAAGAAAAGCCCGACAGTTTGCCGGGCTTTCACTTGCACTGATCTTGGCGGGTCAGAACTTGACCTTGATGCTGGTGGAGATGGCCGCCACGAGATCGTTGCCGAAGTCGTAGGAGACGTCGTCACCATAAGTGACACCATTCTGCGTGATGGCACCCGAGGAACCGCTTGTCAGAATGCCAAGCGCGCCAGCGAGCCGCCACTCGATGTTTTCGGTCGGGCTGTACGCGGCACCAACGCCAAGCGTCCAGCTATCCGTCTGAGCACCGTAACCATGGCTCGTGCCGCGGTCCCACGTCAGGCTGACTGCACCGCTCCACTGATCGTTGAACTTGTGGCCAATACCGCCCGTCACCGTCCAGCCATCCTGGTAAAGCAGATCGAGTGAGGTAAGCTGCGTACCGCTGGTCGCGCTGCAAGTACGCCCTCTGGTCGCCGTTGGGCAAAGGGATATGGACTGAAGCAAGCTCCAATTGGTCCACTTCACCGATCCGAAGGCCAGCCAATCCGGCGCGATACCACTCTGCACCTTAAACTCAAGCGAATCGGGCGCTTCGGCAGAGCCAAATACGGGCGTTACGCGTCCGTAGGGAGCGCGGTTATAAGGCGCGATCCCGCCGATCGCCTGCGTGAGGTCGACGGTACCCGTCAGATTGTCGTACTTGACGCGGCTATTATAAACCAGGCTCGCGCGAAGCGCGTATTCCGGAATCTCATAGGCAACACCTGCACGCCAGCCCCAAGCCTGGTCTTCCAGGTCAAGCCGGCCAATGCCGGTACCGGTGCCGCCCAACAGCGCCGGATTGAAAACGTAACGTTCCTTAAAGCCTTCGACTTCCTGATAGAACGTGCCACCGATCACGCGGAGCTGCCCCGGACCCATGTCGAACTTGTAGGAGCACGTCGCGCCATAATTGTGCGTCGTGATCTTGGTTTCGATATTGTTCTGCGCACCAACCCAGTTCGCACCCGGATTGGTGTGAGCGCCGAAGGGCTCCGAGTAATCGACCAAACAGTCGAGATCACCGATGCCGCCTTTGATGCCACCATAGGGGATGGCATAATTCTCAGTGTCGTCGGCGGTGGTCGATCCACCACCACGACCATTGCTCCCCAAGCCATCGCTTGGATCGGTATCCTTGGCGTTCTTCAGCTTGCGCTGCGGCATGACATAGATCACGCCCGACTGGACGGAGAACTGCGATGCATCGAACAACTGATCGATATTATAGCCGCCACGATCCAGACCACCCGCGAGGGCAGGCTGGGTGAGCGTCGAAATCATAACAAGCGGCAGGGCTGCCGCCAGAACCTTACGAGATGCCAAGGTGTCTCCCCCACTGAGGCAATTGCGATGGTGGGACTGTGACGGCGAGAGGTTAAAATGGCAACTTCGTGACCGGGCGCGATTGAAAAGTGAGCTAATGGATGCTTTACGTAAAAAATTGACGAGCACGTCAAAATTTCCTCATTTTAGAAAATGCATCTCAAAAAATCCTGGAATCGATCAGGCGATAGGGCGATCGTTCTATACGAGCACAGATATGTTACCTTCTGACAACAGTTCGATTTTTAGGAAAAACTTCGTGGAAAAGCTGAAAAATGGTGCCGCTCCGGCCAAGTTGTGGCGGCGGAGTGCCTGATTACGGTTAATTTTTCGAAAAAAGGCGCCCGATTCTTCATCGGACGCCTTGGAATGAAATACTATTGAAAGTTGATTTTACGAGGCTTCATCTACACGCGAGAGCGCGATCTTGAGGCTCGC
Source organism: Rhizobium sp. Rhizsp42 (assembly GCF_047304155.1). Lineage (NCBI taxonomy): Bacteria > Pseudomonadati > Pseudomonadota > Alphaproteobacteria > Hyphomicrobiales > Rhizobiaceae > Rhizobium > Rhizobium sp. Rhizsp42. Next base: position 230,212 of record NZ_JBGLYS010000001.1, read on the forward strand.
GAGCTGGACCGTCAGCTCTTCCAGACGTTCCCTTTCGGCCGCGACGACCTCCGGGTTGGCGTTGGCAACGAACTTCTCGTTGGAGAGCTTGCCGTTGATTCTGGCCATTTCGGCCTCGGTCTTGGCGATCGCCTTTTCGAGGCGGGCCTTTTCGGCGCCAAGATCGATCAGCGCGCCGAGCGGCAGGCAGACGGTGGCTTCGCCGGCCACGATCTGGGCAGCACCCTTCGGCGCCTGGTCAGCCAGCGAAATGCCATCGACGCGCGCGAGGCGCTTGATCGCCGCATCGTGGCGCGACAGCCGGTCACGCGTCAGGCTGTTGGCGTTGACGAAGACGAGCGGGGCTACGGCGGACGGCGGTACGTTCATTTCGGAGCGAACCGAGCGGATATCGGAGACGAGGTCGATCAGCCAGTTGATCTCGTCGGCCGCCGCGTCGTCGGCGTAGGACGGCGACGGCCATTCGGCGTGGCAGACCAGGCCATCACGCTCGCGGCCCTCGCCTGCCGTATGCGCCCAAAGCTCTTCGGTCATGAAGGGCATGAACGGGTGCAGCAGCTTGTAGATCTCTTCGAGCACGTAGGCGACGCAGGACTGCGCCTCCTTCTTGGCGCCCTCGTCCGTGCCGCCGAAGATCGGCTTCAGCAGTTCGAGATACCAATCGCAGACCTGGTTCCAGACGAAGCGATAGAGCACGCCGGCGGCATCGTTGAAGCGATAGGCTTCGATCGCCTCGGTGAGGTCGCGTTCGGTGCGGGACAGTTCCGTCAGAATCCAGCGGTTGACCGTGAGTTCGGCTGCCTCGGGAATGAAATGCGGGTCGTTAACGACGCCGTTCATCTCGGCGAAGCGCGTCGCATTCCAAAGCTTGGTGCCGAAGTTGCGATAGCCGGCGATGCGGGCCGGATCGAGCTTCACGTCGCGCCCCTGGGCCGCCATGATCGCAAGCGTGAAGCGCAGCGCGTCGGCGCCGTATTCATCGATCAGTTCCAGCGGGTCGATGACGTTGCCCTTCGACTTCGACATCTTCTGGCCGTTCTTGTCGCGAACCAGCGCGTGGATATAGACCGTGTGGAACGGCTCGACCGGAACGCCGTCCTCGTCCTTCATGAAATGCAGACCCATCTGCATCATGCGAACAACCCAGAACGGGATGATATCGAAGCCGGTGACCAGAACGTTGGTCGGGTAGTAGCGAGCAAGCTCGGGCGTCTTTTCCGGCCAGCCGAGGGTCGAGAACGGCCAGAGAGCGGACGAGAACCATGTATCGAGCACGTCTTCGTCGCGCGTCAGGATTTCGCCCGGCTGGAAGTTTTCGAGCTTTTCCTCGACCCAAGCCTTCCAAGGTCCCTCGTGAGCGATGTAGTGCTGGATGGCAGCCTGCAGCGCCTCTTCCTCGGTCTTCTCGACGAAGACCTGGCCATCGGGACCGTACCAGGCGGGAATCTGGTGACCCCACCACAGCTGACGGGAAATGCACCAAGGCTGGATGTTTTCCATCCACTGGAAATAGGTGTTTTCCCAGTTCTTCGGCACGAAATTGGTGCGGCCTTCACGGACCGACGCGATCGCCGGCTGGGCCAGCGTTTTGTTGTCGACCCACCATTGATCGGTCAGGCGCGGCTCGATCGGCACGCCGCCGCGGTCGCCATGCGGGACCACGTGCTTGTGCGGCTCGATCTTGTCGAGCAGGCCTGCCTCTTCGAAAATCTCGACGATGATCTTGCGGGCGGTGAAACGATCCCGGCCCTCCAGACGGTCCCAGGCACCATGGAGTGCTGCCGGATGATCGAGACCTTCGAGGAAATCCTCGTTCTCCTTGATCGAGATCGAGGCATCGATGTTCATGACGTTGATGGCGCGCAAACCGGCGCGCTTGCCGACCTCGAAGTCGTTGAAGTCATGCGCAGGCGTGATCTTGACGGCGCCGGTGCCGGCGGTTGGATCGGCGTAATCATCCGCGACGATCGGGATCTTGCGGCCGACGATCGGCAAGATGACATGCTTGCCGACGATCGACTTGTAGCGCTCGTCTTCAGGGTTCACCGCGATGCCGGTATCGCCGAGCATCGTTTCCGGACGGGTCGTTGCGACGACGATGTAGTCGCGCGTCTCGAATTCCGTCGGCTTGCCTTCCTCGTCGAAAGCGATCGGGTACTGGTAAGTGACGCCCGCTTCCAGCGGATAGCGGAAGTGCCAGAGATTGCCCTTGACCTCCAGCTGCTCGACTTCCATGTCGGAGATCGCGGTCAGCAGCTTCGGGTCCCAGTTGACGAGACGCTTGTCCTTGTAGATCAGGCCTTCCTTGTAGAGGCTGACGAAGACTTCGAGGACGGCCTCCGAGAGACCCTCGTCCATGGTGAAGCGCTCGCGCGACCAATCACAGGAGGCGCCGAGGCGCTTCAGCTGATTGAAGATCAGGCCACCCGACTCGTTCTTCCACTCCCAGACTTTCTCGATGAAGGCTTCGCGGCCCATGTCGCGGCGGCCCGGAAGCTGCTGTTCCATCAGCTTGCGCTCGACGACCATCTGCGTGGCGATGCCGGCATGATCCATGCCCGGCTGCCACAGCACGTCCTTGCCGCGCATGCGCTCGAAGCGGACCATGATGTCCTGCAGCGTGTTGTTCAGCGCGTGGCCCATGTGCAGCGAACCCGTCACATTCGGCGGCGGGATCACGATGGTGAAGCTTTCGGCGCCCGGCTTGGCGTTCGCGCCCGCGCGGAAAGCGTCCGCCTCGTCCCATTTCGCGGCGATCTTCGGTTCAACGGCTGCGGAATCGTAGGTCTTTTCGAGCATTTTTGGACCAAATCTGGAGGTTTTCTGGATGCGGGTTGTAAATAGGATGCCCGCAGCCAAGTCAATAAAAAAGCCGCCCCGGGGACCGGAGCGGCTCTTTGTAAAAAGCGACGGATCCGATCAGCGGCGCGGGCCGCGCGCCACGCGCTCGATCTCTTCGCGCACGAGGCGCTCGACCAGGGTCGGCAGGTTGTCGTCGAGCCAGTCGCGCAGCATCGGGCGCAGCATGTCTTCGGCGATCTCGTCCAGTGAGCGACGCTCGGCGCCATCGATGGCGGCGGCCAGTTCCTCGAAAGAGCGGGCGATCTGCAGGCCGGCATCCTGCGACAGCAGCGACTGCTGGGTTTCGTCCATCAGGCTCGGCAGAAGGCGATCCGACAGCGGCGCGGAGACCGGCTGTGCTGCGATGGGAGCAGCCGACATCGGCGGAGCGATGGCGACATGTTCCCGAACCGGTGCCGGTGCGGGCTGAACGGTTTCGACTTCTGCGACCGGCTGCTGAGGCGGCATTTCGAACGCCATTGCGGCTGGTTCTTCGACCAGCACGGGCTCGGGCGCACGCTGAGCCGCCGGAGCGGCCTGGTGCATCATCGGATGTTCCTCGACTACCTGCTGCTGCGGCTGAGCTTCCATGACAGGGGCCGGTGCGACAGGCGCCGGCTGCTGGCGGAACTCGAGGGGTGGTTCGCGCTGCGGCTGAAGCGTGTTGCGCTCGGAGGCGGCGCGAACGCGGGCAGCGACATCGGCCAGCGACATGGCGGCGCGCGGCGCTTCCTGCGCGGGTGCGGAGCCCGCGGAATTGGCAGCAACGAAGCGTGGATCGGTCTGCTGCGGTGCGGGATCGGGGAATTCCACGCCGGCATAGGCCTGATCAACAGTCAGATGAATGTCGGAGCCGTGATCGTCTTCATCATCACCGTAAACAGGCGGCAGCGATGCGGAGAGTGCCCTGCCCGCGCCCGGCTCATTGCTTTCGATGATCTGGCGGATCGACGCCAGGATTTCTTCCATGGACGGTTCACGCGCTACGCTTGGCTGAGCCATATCTATCCCCGTTATTCTCAAACAACGACCGGATTGCGAGGTGTCGGCATCCGAATCACCCAGACTGTAGGATAGCCGATCGGGGAAAAAAATCATCGCGAATCAAATGACTGCCGCTTTGCACAGTTTTCTCAAAGGTCAATGACCGCTTCGAAGGCCCGCCTGAAACAGACACGGGCGCCAGTGGCGCCCGCATCATCAAAAACTTCTCGATGCGTCGCTTAGAACACGAATTCGCGTGCCTTGGCGAAGCCCGGCAGCGGCTTGACGGAAGCGTTGAAGAAGACGTTTTCGGAGACCGCGCCGCGCTCGCTGACGAACACCGTCGCACGCGCCGAGCCGCCATATCCCTTGATGGTGACAAGGCGGCCGCCTTCACGCAGCTGCGAGAAGAGCGAAGCCGGAACTTCTTCCACCGCGCCGTTGACGAAGATCAGGTCGTAGGGAGCGCCCTTGGCGCTGCCGGCTTCAAGCGATCCCGTGACGACGGAGACGTTGGCGTAATCGGCAAGGTTTGCCGTCGCCTCGGTGGCCAGCGCCTCGTTTTCTTCGAGAGCGACGACCGAACCCGCGAGCTTGGAGAAGAGCGCGGAGACATAACCCGTGCCACAGCCGACATCGAGAACGACGTCATCCTTGGTCACGGCCGCGAGCTGGAGCAGCTTGGCGAGCGGCGACGGCTGCATCAGGAAACGCGCCGGCTTGCCTGCGGCCGCCGGACAGATTTCGACGTCGGTGTCGATATAGGAGATCGCCTTGGACTTTTCCGGAACGAAAGCCTCACGCGGCACGGCAAGGAAAGCGGCCTGAACGGAGTGAGAGGTGACATCCGTGGTGCGGATCTGGTTGTCGACCATGTTGGCGCGTGCCGTCTCGAAATTCATAGTGTCCTCTCGCCCAATGAAAAGCGCTTATTGCTCACCCGTGTCTTAATCGCAGGGCAACCGGCTTTCAAGGCTTCCTGAGCGACTGCAGCAAGAATTCGGACGGTGTGGCCAATCGCCCAGGACGTTCAGAAAAATCCATGGTGACGTTCATAAGATTGTGATAATATTGCAACCGGAGGAATAAGGAGGAGAAGATCATGTCAGTCATAGCTGAATATTTCTCGCTGTTCGACTTTTTCATCGTCGCCGCGCTGATCGCGATCATGTGCTGCGGGTTGCTGGGAAAAGAGACAGGCTGAGGTTCGGACATCGTCTCCCCGCAACCACGACGTTCAGGTGGTCGTCAGCTTTATTAGCGATGACTTTAACCAGTAAGAACGATGACCAGCGGGGTGCCATGACGAAATCAGCTCTTTTGGGTGGGCTCTTTATCGGAGGCCTATTTGCGATCGTCGTGATGATACCGCTTGTGCATGCGAGTGTGCCTGGCGTTGCGACCAACGGCGTTTCGCCGCTTGTTTCGTTGCGGGGCGGGAACTGACAGAGGCCGAAATCGCCTAGGCAATGGGCGTTGCCTTTCGCGTTCTTCAATGACCTTTCGAAGGGTCATCTCCTGTTTGCATTTTGGCGCCTGAAATCCCCCAGGTTTTTGAACAACCCCCTTGCGCTTGTTTTCTATTCATTCTAAATGCCGCCCACGCTTCCGAAAGTAAGCGTCGTGAGGCCTCGTGGCGGAGTGGTGACGCAGAGGACTGCAAATCCTTGTACCCCGGTTCAATTCCGGGCGAGGCCTCCAAACTTCTCACCGACAAATGATGTGACGATACCTGGCGCGCCGGCAGTGCGCGGGCGATGCGAGATCGCGCGTCGAAACGCGTGCCCCTTCCCTCATTAAAAAACCTGACCGCTATCCAGCGATCAGGTTTGTCGTCATTCGACGCGAGCCTTGGCCTATCACGGACCTACGCACTGACGGCGGGGGCCGTAGTTGGGCTGGTAGGTGTTATCGGATGCGCGGTACGAGCGGTAGCGGCTGTAGCAATAGTCCACATGTGAACCGCCCGAGCGGACGCGCGGCTGCGAAGCGATGATACCGCCGATAATGGCGCCTGCAGCCAAGCCACCGATGATGGCGCCGGTGTTGTCATGATGACGATAGTAGCGGTCATCATAACGGCCGTAGTAGTCGCGACCACGGTTGCCGTAGCGGTAGCGATCCCGGTTTCCGTAGCAGTTCCTGTATGGGCCGCATCGATCCCAATTCGGCCGCCTCACATCCGGAGGGGCGTCGTAGTGCTGACCCTTGACCTCAAAGGCGGCGGCCGGAGATATGCCGCCCAGGGCTGTCATCAGCGCCACGGCGATAATGGCCAATTTCTTCATTTCAGACCTCACAATCCACAGAGATGCTTCATCGTTGTCCCATGACGAGATAACGCGCATTTCGGCAACTCGTTCCAATCAATTGGTTTTGCTCAGCATTCGCCAGCGAATGCTGCGATTTCGCGTGGGTTAACCCTGCGCGCCCGAATGCCCCTCCGGCACTTTCTTTGGTCCGGCCGCTGCTTTATGACACTTTTATGACAATGCCCTTTCATGGATGGATACTATGCTGAGCTGGTTTCGGAAACTCATGCCACGCGAAGACCGGTTCTTCGATCTCTTCGCGCAGCACGCGAAAACAGTCGTGGGTGCTGCCGAAGCGCTGAACGAACTGCTTTCCGGAAACGACACCGAGAAGCACTGCGCGCGCATCGTCACACTGGAAAACGAGGCCGACGATATCACCCGCGATGTCCTGCTCGCCGTTCGCCGCAGCTTCATCACGCCGTTCGACCGCGTCGACATCAAGGACCTCATCCAGTCGATGGATGACGCGATCGACATGATGCACAAGACGGTTAAGACCATCCGCCTGTTCGAACAGAAGAGCTTCGATCCCGTGATGCAGGAGATGGGCAAGACGATCGTCGAGGCCGCGCATATGATCGCCGAGGCCATTCCGCTCCTAGATCGAATCAATGCCAACGCCCCTCGCCTGACAGCGATCGCCGAGGCGGTGACGCGGATCGAGGGACGGTCGGACGAATTGCATGATCAGGGGCTGAAAGACCTCTTCCACAAGCATGGCGCCACAAACCCGATGGCCTATATCATCGGCAGCGAGATCTACGGCGAGCTCGAAAAGGTCGTCGACCGCTTCGAGGACGTCGCCAACGAGATCAGCGGCATCGTGATCGAGAACGTCTGATGGACGCCACCCTTGCCTTCCCGCTGCTTGCCGGGCTGATCGCGGTCGCGTTGTTCTTCGACTTTCTGAATGGCCTGCACGACGCCGCCAACTCGATCGCGACGATCGTCTCGACGCGTGTGCTCCGGCCGCAGTTCGCCGTTGCCTGGGCGGCCTTCTTCAACTTCATCGCCTTCCTGTTCTTCGGGCTGCATGTCGCCGAGACACTGGGGACCGGCATCATCGATCCGGCCATCGTCTCGCCGATGGTTATCTTCGCGGCTCTGATGGGCGCGATCATCTGGAACATCGTCACCTGGGTGTTCGGCATACCATCGAGCTCGTCGCATGCGCTGGTCGGCGGGCTTGTTGGCGCCGGGCTTGCCAAGGTCGGCTTCAGCTCGATCGTCTGGAGTGGTTTGCTCAAGACCGCCGGCGCGATCGTCATGTCGCCAATGATCGGCTTCCTACTGGCGCTGTTCCTGGTTCTGATCGTTTCGTGGCTCTTCGTGCGGCAGACACCGTTCGCGGTCGACCGCACCTTCCGCATCATGCAGTTCGTCTCGGCGTCGCTCTATTCGCTCGGCCACGGCGGCAACGACGCGCAGAAGACCATGGGCATCATCGCCATCCTGCTTTATTCGCAGGGCTATCTCGGCGGCAGCTTCCACGTGCCGCTGTGGGTGGTGCTTTCCTGCCAGTCGGCGATGGCGCTGGGCACGCTGTTCGGCGGCTGGCGCATCGTGCATACGATGGGATCGAAGATCACGCGACTGAATCCGATGCAGGGCTTTTGCGCGGAGACCGGCGGCGCGCTGACGCTGTTCGGCGCCACATGGCTCGGGATCCCCGTCTCGACCACACACACGATCACCGGCGCGATCATCGGCGTCGGCGCGGCGCGGCGGGTGTCTGCCGTGCGCTGGGGCCTTGCGGGCAATATCGTCGTCGCCTGGGTGGTGACGCTGCCGGCCGCCGCATTGATCGCCGCCGCCTTCTACTGGATCGCTGGCCTCTTCGCCTGAGCGATTGATATCAGGAGGCGGAATTCCGCCTCCTGTGCCACCAAACCGAAAATCGTCGTCTCATTCGCCGCGCGACATGCAGGTCGTGCGACAGCACCAGCACGCCGAGCGGAATCATCCAGAAGCCGAGAATCGGAAGAAAGCCCAGGCATCCGCCCAAAATCAGCAGTCCGCCGATCAAAAGCCTTGCTATGCGCGACTTCGGCAGCGGAATGCGGGTCGGCCCCATGACGATGTGGCCGGTGGTGTGATCGATGCCAAAGCGTTTGGCAGTGTTTTTCGGGGTCTCGGTCATCCACAGCATGTGGGGATAACCTGAATGATTGCAAGGAGATGTCATTTTTTTGAAAAAACCGCTTGGCAAATCGAGCAAGCATTTGTATTAGCCCACTCACACCGCGGCGAGCGGTGATCCCTGGTAGCTCAGCGGTAGAGCATTCGACTGTTAATCGACAGGTCGCCGGTTCGAATCCGGCCCGGGGAGCCAGTTTCTAAAAGGTCTGCATTGAAAAATGCAGGCCTTTTTCTTTTCCAGAATCAAAGCGATAGGTTTCGCCCCGAGGTTATCCTCAGCGGCGGCGCGATTGTTTGATCCCGTGGGCGATCTAGCCACGGGGATGAAAGACAAAGCGGCGATATCAATAGCCGCAGGAGCGTCCGTTGCTTGGCCTGAAGCCATCGGAGCAGGCGCGGTTCATCGAATCGCCAGGCACATAGCCGGATGCCGACCCCGCGGAGGTCGGATAGCCCGCGCATCCTGTCGTGAGCGCCGAAAGGCCGATCAGCATGATCACGGCCAGGACGGTTGAAATTCGCTTCATATGGACCTCCTCGAAACTGTCTTGGCTATTAAGCTAGCACGCAGCCGCCAAACGCCATGTAAACATCTTAGGGCCTAAATTTCTTACGTCACGATTGGCGAACGCTTGGTGCGGCTGGGCACCCTACCCTTGCAGCGTGTCGACCTTGCGAAGATCCGGGAACAGCCGCGTCCACATGAGCACAACAACGATTGTCCCAACGCCGCCGATGACGCCGGCGGCGACGGGACCCATCATGCCGGCCAGCATGCCCGATTCAAATTCGCCCAGCTGGTTCGAAGTGCCGATGAAAAGCGAATTGACGGCGTTCACACGGCCACGCATCGAATCCGGGGTCAGGAGCTGAACGAGAGAACTGCGCACCACGACGCTCACCGTATCGGCAGCGCCTACCACCAGCAGCGCGGCGATGGACAGCGCGATGTTGGTCGATACGGCAAAGACGATCGTCGCGACGCCGAACACAGCCACGGCAGTCAGCATCTTCGCGCCGACCTTGCTTGTCAGCGAGCGTCTTGCCAGAACGATCGACATGGAAAGCGCACCGACAGCCGGGGCCGCCCGCAGCATGCCAAGGCCCCAGGGGCCGGCATGAAGGATATCGCTGGCGAACATCGGCAGGAGGGCCGTGGCGCCGCCCAGCAGAACGGCGAAGAGGTCTAGCGAGATGGTGCCGAGCATGACCGGCTTGCTCTTGATGAAGGAGACGCCGGCAAAGACGGAGGTCAGCGTGACCGGTTCGCGCTTGCTCGGCGTCCATTCCATGCGGATCGAGATGACGTTGATGCTTGCAACGGCAAACAGGACGGCGGCCACCGCGAAGGGGGCGACGGCATCGACGCCGTAGAGCAGGCCACCCAGCGACGGGCCGACGATCAGCGCCGTCTGCATCATCGAGGTCGATGTCGCCACCGCGCGTTGCAGCAGCGAGGGCGGCATGATGCTGGGAAGAAGAGCTGCCATCGTCGGCCGCTCGAAGGCGACGGTCGCGCCCATGATCGTCACCGCCGTCAGGATGCCTGCAGGGGTGAGCCAGTTCTGCCAGGTGGCGACAGCAAGTGCTGCCGACACCGTGGCGAGGATCAGTTGGCAGATCAGGCCGATGCGCCTTCGGTCGAACCGATCGGCGACGTGGCCGACCACGAAGGTCAGCACTACCATCGGCAGGAACTGACAGAGACCGACCATGGCGAGCGCGAAGGCGCTGTGGGTCTGATCGTAGATCATCCAGCCCATGGCGATGGCGACGCATTGAAAGGAGAGAGAAGAGAAGACGCGGGAAGCCGCGAAATTGAGATAGCCGGGATGGCGCAGAACGCTATCCTGGTGAACTGCTGATGCATCCATGAGAAGACTGTCCGGCCCGCTGCCGACAGCGCGCCTCTGGGGGTTGTTGTTGCAACCGTTTCCGCCCGGACCGTCGTGCTTGTCAATGGCAGCGGGGCCGCTTTCCGTTCGACTCTGCTAAAACACGTGATCGTGACCGCCGACAGCGCCTGCCTCGGCGGCCATCCGACCAGGGACGTTATCTTTTCTTCTTTGTCGAACGGACTTTGACCGGTGCCGGCGGCGGGATGAGTTCGGCGTCGGCGTAGCAATATCCGGCGACCCAGCCGTCGCTGGCGAAGAGCTTGGAATCACCCTCGGCGTGCCATTGGCAGGTGAGCGAGTTGGGATCCCATGCGGTAACAGTCACATCGTAGACGCCCTTGCCGGCGAAGGTGGTCTTGGGATTGCCCGTCAAACGCCAGCCCTCGGCCGGCTGCATGGTCCACGACACCCGCTGGCCCTGGCGGGCTTTCTGCTTGATGCCGAATTCGGGGGTCTGGCAGCGGTTGGTGGCGGGATCGCAGTTCATTTTCGCCGTCGACATCTGCGTCGGCGTATTTGTGACCACCGTCTGGCAACTGCTGAGCGTAAACGCCACGAGTGTCATGGCCAAGGCAACTTCATACCACATATCCGGCCTCCCATCCGTCACATGCTATCGATGGGGACCACATTACAGCATTACGACAACTGTCGCGCTTCACCGTTCGGGGGATATGGGCGCCGAGGATTACATCGAACGGCAATGGCGATCAGCCAAGCGAGGTGTGCGACGCGTGTTCCGGTACGTATCTCCTCGGCGCCTTCGCCTCCTCTCTGAGATTGTCGAAGAGCGCATAGCCACCGGTCCAGCGGCCGAAGCCGCTGGCGATGTTGATGTGGCCCGCCAGACCGATGTTCCTGAGCTCGGTCTTCCACAGACGCGCGTAGAGCGTCAGGCGGTCGAGCTCCATGTAATGGTCGTTCAGGCTGCCGACGGTGATGCTGGGGAACGGCAGCGCCCGTGTCGGCATCGGCCCGAAGCGGATGGCGGCATCCGGGTGTCGCCGTTCCGTGGGGCGCAGGTCGCAGGGAGCGACCAACAGCGCGCCCTTGATGCGGCGCGCCGATGGCCGGTCGGCGAACTTCGCCGTCAGCAGGCAGCCGAGACTATGGGCGACGATATAGGCCTCGCCGTGCTCAAGCAGCATCTCGTCAAGCCGGTCGGCCCAACGATCGACCAAGGGATCGTCCCAATCGTCCTGCTCCACCAGAACGCTGTCAGGATGATCTCGGAGCCAGTATCGCTGCCAGTGGCCCTCGCCGGAGCCATAGAGGCCGGGGATGATCAGTGTCGGGGTCATCGCTCCCTCCTAGAAATCGGAATAGCGCGGGCTGTGCATGAGCGCCGAGATCTCGTCGGTCATCTGCATGATGCGCTCGCGCAGATCGGCGCCGGTTCCATCCTCGACGTCTTCGCTGCCGAAACAATAGCGCGCTTCATGCAGCTCGAGCCTCGCTTCCAGCTGGTCGCGGATGGTGCAAAGGCGATCGAAATGCCGGATGATACTCATCGTCGTCTCTCCTGTGCGGCTGCGTCTTTTTCGGGCCGCCATCTGATGAGAGCAGTATTCTCTATCTTTTTAGTAGATTAAAGGAATGAGCATCCCTGCATGCGCGGACAAGCGGAAAAATCGGCATGCTGATCTCGCCTGAGGGCGACGATCGACCCACGAGGCGCGCGACCAACGATCCTGTCGGATAATTTGCCGATGTGCCGTGTTAAATCTTTATGCAGGCTGAAACTTTTGATCCACACTCCCCGTAGCTTCGTAACAGAGACAAGAGAGAAACAGAGGATCACATTCATTGTCCGACGATGCCGCAAAGCCGCTTATCCTCTGGTTTCGCAAGGATCTTCGCCTCGACGACAATCATGCGCTGCATGCTGCCTGCCGCACCGGACGCCCGATCATTCCCCTCTATATCCGCGAGCCTTCCTCTTCCGGCACCGGGCCTCTAGGCGGCGCGCAAGAGTGGTGGCTGCATCATTCGCTGGTGTCGCTCACGGCATCGATCGAAGCGCTTGGCGGCTCGCTCAATCTTGTGAGCGGCGATGCGCTCGATGTGCTCGCCGACCTGATCAAGAAGACTGGTGCGGACACCGTCATGTGGAACCGCCGCTACGATCCGCCCGGCATCGCCATCGATACGCGCATCAAGCGGGAGCTTGAGCAGCAGGGCCTGGATGCGCAGAGCTTCGCCGGCCAGTTGCTGCATGAGCCGTCGCGGCTCAAAACAGGCGGCGGGACGCCCTACCGCGTCTACACGCCCTTCTGGCGGACGCTTGAGGGTGCTGGCGAGCCGCCTCACCCTGTCAATGCGCCGAAGAAGGTCAAATTCGCGCCGGAGCTCGCTGCAGGCGAGACACTGAAATCCTGGAAGCTTCTGCCGACCAAGCCGGACTGGGCCAAGGATTTCGCCGAGGTCTGGACTGCCGGCGAAGAGGCGGCGCGCGAGCGGCTTGCCGATTTTCTCGATCAGAGCCTCGAAGGCTACAAGGCCGACCGCGATTTTCCGGCTAAGCAGTCAACCTCGATGATGTCGCCCTATCTGGCGCTGGGCGTGATATCGCCTGCCCGCATATGGGAGGAGACCCAAGGGTTGGATGTACCGGCGGACGATCTGGTTCACTTCCGCAAGGAACTCGCCTGGCGCGAATTCTCCTACCATCTGCTGTTTCACTTCCCGAAGTTGCCTTACGCCAACTGGAACGACCGCTTCGACGGGTTCGAATGGAGCAACAGCACCGCGCATTTTCGCGCCTGGACCAAGGGGATGACCGGTTATCCGATCGTCGACGCGGGCATGCGCCAGCTCTGGAAGCACGGCTTCATGCACAACCGGGTGCGGATGATCGTCGCCTCGTTCCTGATCAAGGATCTGATGATCGACTGGCGGCGCGGCGAAGCCTGGTTTCGCGACACGCTCGTCGATGCCGACCCGGCAAGCAATGCCGCGAGCTGGCAGTGGGTCGCGGGCTGCGGGGCGGATGCCGCACCTTTCTTCCGCATCTTCAATCCTGTGCTGCAGGGCGAGAAGTTCGATCGGGATGGCGCCTATGTCCGCGAGTTCGTTCCCGAGCTTGCCGCGCTCGACAGCAAATACATCCACAAGCCATTCGCGGCACCTCAAAGCGTGCTCGACAAGGCGGATATCAAGCTTGGCGAAACCTACCCCAAGCCGATCGTCGACCACGCGACCGCCCGCGACCGGGCGTTGAAAGCCTACAACGCCGTAAAGGACGCAGCATGAACGCGCATTTTCACCACCCGCACAGTCGCTTGAAGATCGCTGTCATCGGCTCCGGCGTCTCCGGGGCATCGGCGGCATGGGCGCTCAATCCGCTGCATGACGTCACGCTCTATGAGAAGGAAACGCGCGCCGGCGGCCACACGGCCACCGTGGATGTCGATTACGATGGAGTGCCCATTTCGGTCGACACAGGCTTCATCGTCTATAACGAGCCGAACTACCCGAACCTGACCGCGCTGTTTGCGCGGCTCGGCGTTGCCACCCATGCCAGCGACATGAGCTTTTCGCTCTCGCTCGACCACGGCAAACTGGAATGGAGCGGCAGCGGGCTGTCTTCGATCTTCGCGCAGAAGCGCAATCTGGTGCGCCCGTCCTTCCTGTTGATGATCCGCGAGATCTTGCGCTTCAACAAGACCTGCCTTCTCGACCGAGCCGCCGGCCACCTCGCCGCGCGTTCCATCGGCGACTATCTCGACTGGCGCGGCTTCTCGCCGGGGTTCACCAACAATTATCTGGTGCCGATGGCAGCGGCGATCTGGTCGACGCCGGCCGCGAAGATGATGCAGTTTCCGGCCGAGCATTTCGTCAACTTCTTCGACAATCACCGCCTGATCTATTCCAGGCAGCACCAGTGGCGCACGGTGACCGGTGGCAGCCGTAACTATCTCGAAAAACTGCTTGAGCCTCTGGGTGACCGGTTGAAGCTCGGCCTCGGCGTGCGCGCCGTGATCAGGACCGAGAGTGGCGTCACCATCGTCGACGAACGCGGCGAGGAGCGCCGCTTCGACAAGGTGATCCTTGCCGCGCACAGCGATCAAACGCGGCGCATGCTCGTTGATGCGACCGAGCAGGAAAAGCGGCTGCTGGCGGCCGTCCCCTATCAGCCCAACAGGGTGGTGCTTCACCGCGATCCGATGCTGATGCCGCAGCGCCGGAAGGTCTGGGCGTCCTGGAACTATCTGCGGTCCAGCTCGGCTAACGGTAACGCCGATGTCGCCGTCACCTACTGGATGAACAAGCTGCAGGCGATCGACGATCGCTTCCCGTTGTTCGTGACGCTCAACCCCGATCGCGAGCCGGACCCGCGCAAGGTCTTCGCGGAGTTCAGCTACGAGCATCCGCAGTTCTCAGCCGACAGCGTTCAGGCGCAGCGCGCGCTCATGGATATACAGGGACGCAACGGCTGCTACTTTGCCGGCGCCTGGACGGGCTACGGCTTCCACGAGGATGGGCTGAGTTCGGGCCTCGCGGCCGCCAAGGCGCTCGGCGCGGCGCTGCCGTGGAGCACGCTCAAGACTGATAGTATCGAACAGGAGCTGGACGCCGTCGCATGACGAAGAAGCGCGAAGGACGAGGCGTGAGCATGCGCGACAACGGGCCGCCGCCCGAGGCCTCGGCAGCACTCTACGTCGGCGACGTCATGCACCAGCGCATGAAGCCCTTCGGCCACCGCTTTCGCTACCGCGTGTTCTCGATGGCGATCGATCTCGACCGGCTGGATGAGGCGGATAGGCTGTCCGCGCTGTTTTCCGTGAACAAACGCAATGCCGTGTCGTTCCACGAAAGCGACCATGGCGGCGAGATGGGTGCCAGGCCGCATGCCGATGAACTGCTGGCGCATGCGGGCTTGCGTGCCCAGCGCATCGTGCTGGTTTGCTATCCCCGCATCCTTGGCTACGTCTTCAATCCGCTCTCCGTCTACCATGCCTATGACGCGCGTGATCAGCTGATCGCGATGATCTACGAGGTTCGCAACACGTTCGGCGAACGCCATACCTATGTCTGCCCTATCGGCTCAGGCGAGGTCAGCGACACCGGCATTCGGCAGAGTTGCGACAAGATCTTTCACGTCTCGCCCTTCATCGAGATGGGCATGCGCTACAATTTCCGCATGCTGCCGCCGGGCAAGGAGATTCGCTGGCGTATTCTCGAAACCGATGCCGATGGCCCGCTGCTTGCGGCGACCTTCTCGGGACGACAGGTGAGCCTCACGACGAGGAACCTGGCGTGGCTGACGGCCGCCGTTCCGTTTTTGCCGATCAAGATTGTCGGCGGCATTCATTGGGAGGCGCTGAAATTGTGGCTGAAGGGCGCGAAATACATCGCAAAGCCCGCGCCGCCTGCCCCCGTCAATGTCGTCGCGCCGCGCGAGACGGCGGAAGCGGCCGAATGAGGCAAGCGCGCTGCCGTGCATGCGTCGATTGTGCGCAACACAGGATTGGAAAATTGTTTGGCTTTTCCAATTTTTACGATAGCGTTCAAAGCAATCGCCGGGGGGCGGAGATTTTCAGCGCATCGTCGTCCTGAACCGGCCAAATCTTGCCGGAGGAGAAAACCATGAGTGATGCTAGCGACTTGACCGATTCTCAACGCAACGCGATCCAGCTGACGCAGCAGAATATCGGACAGGTTTCGAAGGGACTGCCGCTGCGCGCCAAGCTGGCGTTGAGGGCATTGCTTCGCATGCAGCATGGCTCGCTGACGATCGCGTTTCCCGATGGTCGCGTGGTGCGGGTGACCGGCAGCACGCCCGGCCAGCACGCCGAGATCCATCTCAAGAATTGGAACATCTGCTACCGGGCGCTTTCCAACGGCACGATCGGCGTGGCCGAAAGCTACATGGATGGCGATTGGGACAGCCCCGATATCGCGGCGTTCCTCGAGCTGTTCATCGTCAACGACGAAGCGATCCAGGATTATGCCAACGGCAAGCGCGGCCTGCCCCGTCTGGTCGAGCGCATCCGCCACTGGATGAATACGAACACCCGAAAGGGCTCGAAGCGGAACATCTCGGCGCATTACGATCTCGGCAACGACTTCTACAAGCAGTGGCTCGATCCGACGATGACCTATTCGTCGGCGCTTTACTCCACCGGCGCCAACGATTTGCAGTCAGCGCAGAACGCCAAGTATCGGGCTCTCGCCGAGGCGACCGGGATCAAATCGGGTGACCATGTTCTGGAGATCGGCTGCGGATGGGGCGGTTTTGCCGAGTTCGCCGCCAGCGAGCTGAATTGTCGGGTCACGGGCCTGACGATCAGCCGCGAGCAGCTGGCCTTCGCCGAGGAGCGCATCCGCAAGGCGGGTCTCAGCGACAAGGTCGACTTCCGCTTTCAGGACTATCGCGACGAGACAGGCGTCTACGACAAGATCGTTTCGATCGAGATGTTCGAGGCCGTCGGCGAGAAATATTGGCCCGCCTATTTCTCCAAGCTCGAGCAGTGCCTGAAGCCTGGCGGCAAGGCCGGTCTGCAGATCATAACGATTCGGCCCGAGTCCTTCGAACAGTACCGGAGCAATCCCGACTTCATCCAGAAGTACGTTTTTCCCGGCGGCATGCTACCGACCCGCGAGCATTTGGCGGAACTTGGGCGAAAAGTGAATTTGTCACTGGTGCGGGACTTCGGTTTTGGGTTAGACTACGCCCGTACTCTGGCCGAATGGCGAGAGCGTTTTTGGTCCGTTTGGGAACGAGTTCGCCCACTGGGCTTCGACGAGCGCTTCAAGCGGCTCTGGGAGTTCTATTTATTTTATTGTGAAGCAGGTTTCCGCGCCCGAAACATAGACGTCCGCCAGGTCGTCTTTTCGCGGAGCTGACGAGAGCGGGTGGCGGGACCAGACAGTCGACCTCCTGTCCCGGTCGCCATCCGCCTCGTCTATCCCCTCATCAACATCCTTATCGGTTGTCGGCGCGATGACTCGTGAGCGCCTGAGCTATTCCGCCGGGCTTGGCGTCACCGGGCGGCGACCATCGGCGCGTGGGCGCTCCTGCCAGCCGGTGGCGCGGTTCACCAGCCAGAAATACAGGCTGTAGGGCATGAGGTTGAGAGCCTTCAGCGTGTAGGTGAAGCGCTTCGGGAAGGTGATCTCGAAATTCTTCGACTTCAGGCCCGCATAGATCTCGGCCGCGGCCTCGTCGACCGGGACCAGTGACGGCATGGGGAATTCGTTCTTGCGGGTGGCGGGCGTGTCGACGAAACCCGGATTGATGAGTTGGATGCGGATGCCCATCTTGTCGAGATCGAATTTCAGGCTCTCGGCCATGTTGATCAAGGCAGCCTTGGTGGCGCCATAGGCAGCGCCCGTGGGCAGGCCGCCGTAACCTGTGACCGAGGAGACGATGGCGATCTGCCCCTGCCCCTTGTGCTTCATGTGACGCACGGCAGGCACCAGGCAATTGACCACGCCCTGTAGATTGACGGCGAAGCTCTGCTCGAAATCCTCGCGGCGCAGTTCCTCCGCATGAACAGGCAGATAGACGCCGGCATTGAAGACAGCGAGCGCCAGCGCGCCGTGCTCGTATTCGATCGATGCGAGCACATGCTCCATGTCTTCGGGATTGGTGACGTCACCATCGAGAACGATGATGCTGCCAGCAAGACCGTTGGCTTCCGATTGCAGTTCGGCAAGCTTTTCGTGGTCGCGGGCGGTCACGGCGACCTTGTAGCCTTCGCTTGCCAATTTCAGCGCCAATGCCCGGCCGATGCCGGAGCTTGCGCCTGAGATCCAGGCAATTCCATGTTCGGGGCGGGCTACAAAATCGTTCATGGCGCGATTCCTCCGGTTGTATCGAAAAACGTCGAAACGGGCCCGGAAGTTCCTCTCAACCTCCCGGGATAATGGCTCTATCACGCTATTGTGGCTGCTTTCAGCCGATCAGGTCGCCAATCAGCTGGCGGAAGGACCCGGTCAGTTTGATGGGGGCATCGAGAACGGAAAATGCAATGCAGGGACGATCTTTTTCGGCCACCGGGCGGTGATCGATCGTCTCGTCGGCAACGGAGATATCGCCGGGGCCGAAACGGCCGCGATTGTCGTTGAAGGCGCCATCGAGGATGAGCGTCAGTTCCATGCCCTTGTGAGTATGCGCCGGCATGGCGCGGCCGGGCTTAATCCACATGACGCTGACTTCGCAGCCGTCGATATCGATCGAATATTCCTTGAAACCGGGGAGCTTGGTCTTCCACGGCACCGTATCGACATCGAAGCCCACGAGGCGGCGCAGCGCGCGTGGAAAGACGCTCGGTTTGTCAGTCGCGATCAATGGCTTGGGCTCGACGGGCGCAGCGGATGCGAAGATCCTCGCCAATCTGGAATCGCGGTCATCAAGACTTGCTTCGGATGTCTGCTCCAGCGCCTGGCCGGCCAGAAATTCCAGGTCGCGTACCAAAGGCCGACGATCCGGCTTCATTTGCAGATGCGATTCGACAAGAACGCGCGCCGGCTCCGGAAGGGAACCCGCAACATAATACGCCATCAATGCATCGACCGTGTCGATATGCTCGTGAACCATGATGGTTTCGGTCGTTTCCGCTTTCAGTGATTGCTTTGTCATCATCCATACGATGAATGTCAATGTTCAGATCACAGACGGGTTCAGATCACATAGCGACCCGGATCAGCACGTCGCGAGCCAATCTGGGACGGGAAGTCTAATTTTACCGCGTTGGTTGGAGGCGAGGAATAGGATTTCTTGCCAACCCAGCCTTGTGAAGGGAAAAGACCGTTCCTAAACTAAGTGTTTCAAAGAGGCAGATTCCATGACCGTTCATCCTTCCGTCCTAGAAGCCATTGGCAACACTCCCCTGATCAAGCTCAAGGGAGCGTCGGACGCGACCGGTTGCACCATTCTCGGCAAGGCGGAATTCCTCAACCCGGGACAGTCGGTCAAGGATCGCGCGGCGCTCTACATCATTCGCGACGCCGAGAAGAAGGGCCTGTTGCGGCCGGGCGGCGTAATCGTCGAAGGGACCGCCGGCAACACCGGCATCGGCCTGACGCTTGTCGCCAAGGCACTCGGCTACCGCACCGTGATCGTCATTCCCGAGACGCAGAGCCAGGAAAAGAAGGACGCGCTGAAGCTCTTGGGCGCCGAACTCGTCGAAGTGCCTGCCGTGCCCTACAAGAACCCGAACAACTACGTGAAGGTTTCCGGACGCTTGGCCGAACAGCTGGCCAAGACCGAGCCGAATGGCGCCATCTGGGCCAACCAGTTCGACAACGTCGCCAACCGGCAGGCGCATATCGAGACGACGGCGAAGGAAATCTGGGCGGATACTTCGGGCAAGGTCGACGGCTTCATTTGCTCCGTCGGCTCGGGCGGCACGCTTGCCGGCACCGCGATGGGCCTCAAGAGCTTCAACAAGGACATCAAGATCGGCATCGCCGACCCGGATGGCGCGGCCCTCTACGAATTCTACAAGAATGGCGAGCTGAAGTCCGCGGGCTCCTCGATCACCGAGGGCATCGGCCAGGGCCGCATCACTGCCAATCTGGAAGGCTTCACGCCTGATTTCGCCTACAACATCTCGGATGCGGAAGCCCTGCCCTACGTCTTCGATCTCGTCGAGCATGAGGGGCTTTGCCTCGGCGGCTCGTCGGCGATCAACATCGCGGGCGCGGTTCGGCTTGCCAAGGATCTCGGCCCCGGCCACACGGTCGTGACCATTCTGTGCGACTACGGCAACCGCTACCAGTCGAAGCTCTTCAATCCCGATTTCCTGACATCGAAGTCGCTGCCGCTTCCGGCATGGCTGACCTCGCCTGTCGATATCAAGATCCCATACGAACCCGCAGCGTGAGGCCCAATGCCCGTTAATGCCCTCTATCGTGACGACTTCTATCTCTCGATCTGCGAGGCCGTCGTCACCGCCATTCACGAAGACGGGGGCATCGAGCTCGATCAGACCTGCCTTTACGCAACCTCGGGCGGCCAGCCGGGCGATACCGGCTTTCTCGAGCGCGCCGACGGTAGCAAGATCACGTTGGGGCAGACCAAGCATGGCGCCGCCAAGGACATCATCATCCATGTTCCTCTCGAGGGGCAGTCAAGCCCTGCGGTCGGCGAGAAAGTGGTGCTGCATGTCGACTGGGAGCGCCGCCACAAGCTGATGCGCATGCACACGGCGTGCCACCTGCTTTCCGTCGTCTGCTCCTACCCGATCACAGGAGCGGCCGTCGGCGAAGAGGAGAGCCGCGTCGATTTCGACATGACCGACACTATCGACAAGGACGACGTGACGGCCAAGCTGATGGCGCTGGTCGACCAGGACCATCCGGTTTACCTGCAGTGGATTACCGACGAGGAACTGGCGGCCAATCCAGGGATCGTCAAATCGAAGAACGTGCGCCCGCCGATGGGGCTCGGCCGCGTCAGCCTCGTCTGCATCGGCGAGAACTCGGCGATTGACAGCCAGCCCTGCGGCGGCACACATGTTGCGACAACACGAGAAGTCGGACAGATTCACATCGCCAAGATCGAGAAGAAGGGCAAGGAAAACCGCCGCTTCCGTATCCGTTTCGGCGCTCCTGGCGACGACGCATAAGCATTGATTGGAGAGAGCAGCATGAGCGAGACCACGAGCCGCTTCGTCGTTTCGGCCGATTGGGTCGAAAAGCAGCTGGGGACTTCAGGTTTCAAGGTGGTGGACGCCTCCTGGTATCTGCCGGCCCACAAGCGCGCCGCCAAGGACGAGTATGTGGCGGGCCACCTTCCCGGCGCCGTGTTCTTCGATCAGGACGTGATTGCCGACCACTCGACCGGCCTACCCCATTCGCTCCCCTCGCCGGAGTTCTTCGCTGCCGAAGTCGGCAAGCTCGGCATTTCAGAGACGGACACGATCGTCGTCTATGACGGCATGGGCTTCTTCTCGGCGCCGCGCGTCTGGTGGATGCTGCGGACCATGGGCGCCAAGGACGTCTACGTTCTGGATGGCGGCCTTGATGGCTGGAAGGCCGAAGGACGCGCGTTGGAGACCGGGACGACCGCTCCTGTGACAGCCGAGTTCAAGCCGAAGTTCCGTGCCGACAAGGTTATCCCCTTCGAGACCATGCGCGAGATCGTCGATGACGGTTCGGCGCAGATCGCCGATGCGCGCGGCGCTGGCCGCTTTACCGGCGAGGAAGCCGAGCCGCGCGCCGGCATGCGCTCGGGCCACATGCCCGGCGCTCGCAGCCTGCCGGCAACTTCGCTCTCAGCCAATGGCCGCTTCAAGGATGTGGCGACGCTGAAGACGATGATATCAGATGCGGGCATCGATCTCTCCAAGCCTGTCGTGACGAGCTGCGGCTCGGGCGTGACCGCCGCCGTGATCATGCTGGCGCTGGAAAGCGTTGGCCATGACGACAACGCGCTTTATGATGGCTCCTGGAGCGAGTGGGGCAGCCGTGAGGACACGCCCATCGTTACCGGCCCCGCAGAAGCGATCAAAGCTTGACCATGGCAAAAGCTCCCTCTTCGCTGAAGGCCCATGTGACCCGCCTCGAAATGACGGCGGCGCCGAAGACGAGCCTGCCCGTGCCGGTCAATATCCAGACCGCCATCATGCGCGCGCCGGAAATTCCGCTGCCTTTCTACCGCTATCTCTATCGCCAGGTCGGCGCGCGGTGGCAGTGGGTGGATCGCCTGAGGATGAGCGACGAGGAACTGGCCGCCACGCTCTATGACAAGCGCAACACGATCTGCGTGCTCTATGTGAACGGTGCGCCTGCCGGCTTCTACGAGTATCTGACGGTTGACGAGGATACGATCGAGCTCAGCCATTTCGGGCTGATGGAGCACGCGCTAGGTCTCGGGATCGGCAAGTGGTTCCTGCTGCAGGCGCTCTATGCGATCTGGACGCAGAACCCTTTGCGGGTGACGACCACGACTAACAATCTCGACCATCCCCGCGCATTGCAGCTCTACCAGATGTTCGGCTTTTCGCCTGTCTCGACGGGCACCGCGATCGTGCGGCCGCTCAGCGACAAGGAGTTGCTCGAGCTGACGAAGAGAAGCTAGCCGCCGCGTTTCGGCGGTTTCCTTACGCGACGATATATGGACGCAAGGATCGGGTGGCTTCCACCTGGTTTGGAGCGCATTCAAGGCAAGCTCAAAAAGGAGACTTGCCATGACCGCACTATCTTTCACCGCGATGCCCACTGCCGACGCAGAGACGATCTGGAACGGCGGGAACGATGCCTATGGTCACCTGCCGGAGACAATGATTTCCGATGGTCCGGGACACCCCTGCCGCCACTGCCTGAAGAACATAGATACAGGCGACGCGCTCTACGTCTTTGCCTACCGCCCCTTCCCGGAGATGCAGCCCTATGCGGAGACGGGACCGGTGTTCCTGCATCAAAAGCGATGCGAACGCTATGCCGCCGAGGAAGTGCTGCCGCCTGTCCTGACAACAAGCCCCAACTTCATCCTGCGCGGCTACGGCCCCAACAACCGCATCGTCTACGGCACCGGCGCGGTGACCGAGGTTGCCGATATCCCTGCCTATGCGGCAGAGCTAGTGCGGAAGCCCGAGGTCTCCTATGTGCATGTGCGCTCAGCCCGCAACAATTGTTATCAATGCCGGATCGACGGTTAACTCACGGAAAAAGCCGGTTGCGGAGAGAGCAACCGGCTTCAGTTGACGTAGCGCGATGGACTTTACGCTACGTTGAGCACAGCTTCCGCAGTGTAAGGCTCGTAGCCCAGCGCCTCGGCAACGGCTTTATTGGTGACACGTCCCTTGTGGACGTTGAGACCGTTTCTGAGATGCCTGTCTTCAGCGATGGCGCGCAGCCCGCGATCGGCGAGCGCCAGGCCATGCACCAGCGTGGCGTTGTTCAGCGCATGCGCCGAAGTGACCGGAACCGCGCCCGGCATGTTGGCAACGCAGTAGTGCACGACGCCGTCGACCTCGTAGGTCGGGTCCGAATGGGTCGTCGCGTGCGATGTCTCGAAGCAGCCGCCCTGATCGATGGCGACGTCGACGATGACCGAACCCTTCTTCATGCCCGAGAGCATTTCGCGGGTGACGAGCTTGGGCGCGGCGGCACCGGGGATCAGCACCGCGCCGATGACGAGATCGGCGGAGAAGACTTCGTCTTCGAGAGCCTGGATGCTGGAATAGCGGGTGTGGATGCGGCCGGAAAAGAGATCGTCGAGCTGGCGCAGGCGCGGCAGCGACTTGTCGAGGATGGTGACATCGGCGCCGAGGCCGGCGGCCATGCGCGCCGCATGCAGACCGACCACGCCTCCGCCGATGATGGTGACCTTGGCCGGCAGAACGCCGGGCACGCCACCCAGGAGAATACCAAGGCCGCCATTGGCCTTCTGCAGCGCCGTCGCACCGGCCTGGATCGAAAGGCGACCGGCAACCTCGGACATCGGTGCCAGGAGCGGCAGGCCGCCACGGTCGTCGGTCACCGTCTCGTAAGCCACGCCCGTGACACCTGACGACAGCAGTCCCTTGGTCTGCTCGGGATCCGGCGCCAAGTGCAAATAGGTGTAGAGGATCTGGCCGTCGCGCAGCTGCGCCCATTCTGACGGCTGCGGCTCCTTGACCTTCACGATCATGTCGCACTTTTCGAAGATGTCCTTGGCGGAGGAAGCGATCTTCGCGCCCGCGGCGGCGTAGGCCGCGTCATCGGCGCCAATGCCGGAACCCGCCTTCGTCTCGATCCAGACCTCGTGGCCATGCGCGATATATTCGCGAACGGCTGCAGGCGTCAGGCCGACGCGATATTCGTGATTCTTGATTTCCTTCGGACAACCGACGCGCATCGGGGCGCTCCTCCTCGTTTGTTTTTTTCAACCTCGTCGAGCGAGGCGTTCACAAGGGGAATCCAACCACCGCGCGCACGAAATGTCCTTGCAAAGAGGATTTGCATGAATGGCATTTTTCGAAGAAAGATGCGTTTTGGACGCAATAGTCGAAAGTTCTTCGAATGTCGGAACTCGATGCCATCGATCATGCCATTTTGAAAGCGCTGCAATCGAACGCGCGGATCACCAATGCCGATCTTGCAGCCAAGGTGGGGCTCTCCGCGTCGGCCTGTTCCAGGCGGCTCGACATCCTCGACCGCAGCGGCGTCATCCTCGGCTATCACGCGCATGTCTCGCCCAAGGCGCTCGACTACAAGATGATCGCCATCGTGCACATCTCGTTGTCCGGCCAGTTCGCGAAGACCTTGTCGGAATTCGAGACCGCCGTGAAGCGCTGTCCCAACGTGCTCGTCTGCTACCTGATGTCGGGCGAATACGACTATATCCTGCGCGTGGCCGCCCGCGACCTGGAGGACTATGAGCGCATCCATCGCGACTGGCTTTCGGCCCTGCCCCATGTCGTCAAGATCAACTCCAGCTTTGCCTTGCGCGAGGTGATGGACCGGCCCAATGTGGGCTTATGACGGAGGAGCGGAATCACTTGCCAGCGCGGGTGTTTCCGGAATACGGCCGAGGCCGGTGTGTTAAGAAGACGCTATGAGATCGAAGACCCGGGGCTATATTTTCGTTCTTCTGGCGATCACCATCTTTTCCATTCAGGACGGCATCTCGAAGCATCTGGGCGGCGCCTACCCGCCCGTTTTCGTGACGATGATCCGCTATTGGGCCTTTGGCCTCTTCACCATCCTTCTGGCCGCGAAGATGCGCGGCGGGATCGTCGCCACGGCGCGAACCAAGCGGCCGGTCCTGCAGGTGATCCGCGGGCTGCTTCTCGCCGCCCAGGTGGTTGTCGTGATCAGCTGCTTCGCGGTGATCGGGCTTGCGCACTCGCAGGCGATCTTCTCGGCGACGCCGATCCTGATTGCGCTGCTGGCCATGCCGCTGCTCGGCGAGCGGGTGGGCTGGCGGCGGTGGACGGCGATCGGGGCGGGGTTGGTCGGCGTGCTTCTGATCCTGAAGCCCGATAGCGGCTTCTTCGATGTCACGCTGCTGCTGGCTGTCCTCTCCTGTTTCCTCTTCGCTTTCTACGTCATCGCAACCCGGCTGGTCAGCCGCGACGATTCGTCGATGACGAGCTTTTTCTATACCGGTGTCGTTGGCGCCATCGCGATGACGCTGGTCGGGCCGTTCTACTGGACCTGGATGGCGCCGGCGGATTGGGTGTGGATGGCGCTCGTCTGCATGACCAGCATATCGAGCCACTATTTCCTGATCCGCGCCTATGACATGCTCGATGCCGCGGCCGTCCAGCCGCTCACCTATCTGCAGCTCGTCTATGCCTCGATTATCGGGGTGACGATTTACGGAGAGACGCTGAGCCTAAACACGATCATCGGCTCCGTCATCGTCGTCGCCTCCGGCATTTTCACGATCTGGCGCGAGCATGTCGTCGCCCGCCGGGAAGCAATGCGGAAGTAAAAATCGACCGTGCAATTTTAGCGAATTGTATAAATTCATTTCAATCTACGCGACGTATGCTGTCTCCAGTTCAATTTGGGAGACGCGTCATGCACAATCTCAACATTATTACCCGCAAGGCCGAACGCAAGTCGTGCCGGATCTTCGGCAAGGTTCGTTACCTGACCAAGGAAGTCGATGCGCGCATTCTCAACATGTCCATCTCGGGCATTGCGCTTGAAGTCCGCTCACCGCTGCATGCGGCATCCGGCAGCCGCGTGCAGATCCTCGCCGACGATCTCGGCGTTCTGCACGGCGTCATCCGCTGGAGCCACAATGGCCGCGTCGGCGTCCAGTTCGACCCGAACTCCAACGCCCGCGCGCAGGTGGCTTCCTACTTCCGGTTCTTCCACAAGGAAGTGAAGCCGGTTCTGGCGCGGTAGGCCGCGCCCAGCACGCATAAAGCGAAAAGCGATATTCCCCTGTCATTTACGGGGTTTACTCCTTCGAAAATCACCCTACTCTCGCCGCCGGGCGGGTGTCGCGTGATGTTTCGAAGGAGTTTTCATGTCTTCCAATCTTGATCTGTCATCCATGAGCCGTCGTTCTCTTCTCTCCGGCATCGCCGCCACATCAGCGCTCGTTCTGCTGCATCCATTCACCGCGCGTGCCGCCGCCAACCAGGCGCATCTCAGGCTGATGGAAACGACGGATATTCACGTCAACGTTTTCCCTTACGACTATTACGCCGACAAGCCGAACGACACGATGGGACTGGCGCGCACCGCGACGATCATCGACACGATCCGAGCTGAGGCGGCGAACTCGCTTTTGATCGACAATGGCGACGTTCTGCAGGGCAATCCGATGGGCGATTACATGGCCTATCAGCGCGGCTTGAGGGATGGCGACGTTCACCCCGTGATCAAGGCGATGAACACGCTCGGCTACACCGTCGGCACGCTGGGGAATCACGAGTTCAATTACGGGCTCGATTTCATGTTCAAGGTGCTTGGTGGTGCCAACTTCCCGTTCGTCTGCGCCAACCTGACCAAGGGCCAGCTCGCCTCCGATCCGAAAAACGACGAGCTTTTCTTCAAGCCCTACATCATCGTCGAAAAGATGATCAAGGACGGGGCGGGCAACGAGAGCCCGGTGAAGATCGGTTTCATCGGCTTCGTTCCGCCGCAGATCATGCTCTGGGACATCAAGAACCTCGAGGGCAAGGCTCAGACGCGCGATATCGTCGAAGCCGCCAAGGCCTGGGTTCCGGCCATGAAGGAAGCAGGCGCGGATATCGTCATCGCGCTCTCGCATTCAGGCATCGATGGCAGCGCGCCCACGGACAAGATGGAGAACGCCTCGCTACATCTGGCCGCCGTCGACGGCATCGACGCGATCTTTACCGGCCACCAGCACCTCGTCTTCCCCGGACCGAAGACCTGGGACGGCATTCAGAATGCCGATCCGGTCAAGGGAACGCTGCATGGCAAGCCTGCCGTCATGGCCGGCTTCTGGGGCTCGCATCTCGGCCTGATCGATCTGCTGCTCGAAAAGGACGGCAAGAGCTGGAAGATCGTCGACTTCACCTCCGAGGCGCGGCCGATCTATCACCGCGACGACAAGAAGAAGGTCGTGGCCGATGTCGCCGACAAAAAGGAAGTCGTTGACGCCGCAAAGGCGGAGCACGAGGCGACGCTCGCCTATGTCCGCACCCCCGTCGGCAAGACGTCGGCGCCGCTCTACTCCTATTTCGCACTGGTCGCCGACGATCCCTCCGTGCAGATCGTCAGCCAGGCGCAGACCTGGTACATCAAGCAGATGCTCGCCGACACCGAATACAAGGACCTGCCGGTGCTCTCGGCGGCGGCTCCCTTCAAGTCAGGCGGTCGTGGCGGCGCCGATTACTATACGGATGTTCCAGCCGGCGATCTCGCCATCAAGAACATCGCCGACCTCTATCTCTATCCCAACACCGTCCAGGCCGTCGTCATCACCGGCGAGCAGGTGAAGAACTGGCTGGAAATGTCGGCGGGGATGTTCAACGAGATCAAGGAAGGCACGAAGGACGCCGAGCTTTTGAACGCCGACTTCCCCTCCTACAATTTCGACGTGATCGACGGCGTCACCTACCAGATCGACCTGGCGCAGCCGCGCAAATACGACAATGACGGCAACGCGATCAATGCCGGGTCAAACCGCATCCAGAACCTTGCGTTCGACGGCAAGCCGATCGATCCGAGCCAGAAATTCGTGGTCGTGACCAACAATTACCGCGCCGGCGGTGGCGGCAAGTTCCCCGAGATCGCGGCCGACAAGGTCGTGTTCCAGGCGCCCGATACGAACCGCGACGTGATCGTGCGCTATGTGCACGAGCAGGGAACGATCAATCCCGCCGCCGACGGCAACTGGACCTTCAAGCCGGTGACGGGCGCGACTGCGACTTTCCAAAGCGGGCCGAAGGCGAAGCAGTTCATCGCCGACGTCAAGGGCGCGAAGATCGCGGATGCCGGCGAAGGAACGGATGGTTTCGCCAAGTTCCGGCTGGTTCTCTAAGACAGACTATAGGCGGGGCTAAGCGTCTCGCCTACTCCGCCGCGAGCGGCAGATCGGGAGCCTTGATCTCGTTCAGCGCCGCAGTGAAATCGGCGTGGTTCGGGCAGAACGACAGCTTCGAATGGAAAGCTTCGATCAGCCATGTGGCGGCCGGGCCCGGCGGGTTGGCAATGCGCCGTATCGCATAGATCGGATATTCGCCCTGCTCGTAAGCCGGCAGGTCGAGGTGGACGAGCGTGCCGTTGGCCAAATCCTCGCGAATGATCGACGCCGGCAGGCCGCCCCACCCCAGGCCGCCGCGGATCAGCGCATGCTTGGTGGCGATGTCGCTGACGCGCCAGGTCTTGTAGGACAAGACGTTGAAGTCGCGGCCCTTGGTCAGTCCTGAGGCGTCGGTGACGACGAGCTGCACCTCCTCGCGAACATCGCTAAGCGTCAGCGGCCTGTCGATATTGGCCAGCGGATGGGAACGCGCGGCGACCGGGATCATGAAGGAATGGCCGATCTTTTCGACGGCGATGGAATCGTCCTGCTTTAGCAGCGCGCCGCCGATGCCGATCGTGGCCTTGCCCGACAGGACGGCCTCCATGACCATGCCGAGTTCGCCAGCACTGAGATTGAGCGTGACGGAGGGGAAGCGATCGCGGAACTCCCGGAGCACGGCAACGACCGCCTGCGACGGCACCATGACGCTGATCGCCACATCGACCTCGGCCTCCAGCCCTTCCTTCAGGCTCTTCACCCTCGCCCGCATCACCTGCAGGTCGGTCATCAGCCGGCGCGCATCCTCGAGCATCGCCTTGCCTGCCTCGGTAAGCTTCGGCTGACGGGCGCCGGAGCGTTCGAACAGCTGCATTTCCAGCTGTGACTCGAGATTGGCGATGGTGTAGCTGACGACCGACTGAGCGCGATTGAGCACGCGCGAGGCGGCCGAGAAGCTGCCGGTCTCGGCAACGGTCAGGAAAACCTGCAGCTGGTCCAGTGTCGGGTTGGGCAACATTACATCCATCCAATCGATCGATAGTCTTGATCGACATTATCACAGTTTTTTCGATAGGCCGCTAGACCTATTTCTTCACTCGAAGACGCGGTTCGACCTTCCCCCGATCGCGCCGCAAACGCAAAGATCAAAGGATTATCAATCATGTCGTCCATTCTGCTCTTGACCTCCAGCCCGCGCGCTGAGTCGCTTTCGACCGATATCGCCGTAGACCTCGCTGGCAAGCTCCAGTCGCAGAAGGCCGGCAGTGTCGTCGTTCGCCGTGACCTCGCCGCGAACCCGCTAGCCCATATCAACGACCTCTTCACCGGCGCGATCCGCAAGCCGGCGGACGCCCGCACGGCCGAAGAAAACGAAGCCGCGAAGATCTCCGACGAGCTGGTCAACGAGCTGCTCGCAGCAGACACGATCGTCATCGGCACCGGCCTGATCAACTTCAACATCTACTCGTCGCTGAAGAGCTGGATCGACAACGTCGCCCGCGCCGGCCTGACCTTCAAGTACACCGAAAACGGCCCGGTTGGCCTTGCCACCGGCAAGAAGGTCTACGTCGTTCTCGCTTCCGGCGGCGTCTACTCGCAGGGTCCGGCTGCCGGCATGAACCATGCCGTACCTTACCTGAAGACCGTTCTCGGCTTCATGGGCATCACCGACGTCGAAACAATCTATGTCGAAGGCTTGGCCTTTGGTCCTGAAGCAGCCGAGAAGGCTGTCGGCGCTGCCAAGGCACGCGCGGAAGAACTCGCGCTCGCTGCCTAATTCAAAGGCTAGTCAGTTCAGGAAGACGGTCGGCTTGCCGGCCGTCTTTTTGTTTGCGGAGACCTACTGTTAGCCGGCGACCGTAAGGCCATGGACGCCGGTCTGGCCGAAGACGCAGTTTCGGCCGTTCTTCTTGGCGCAATAAAGCCGCTCATCCGCTGCCGACAAGACTGCGGTGAAGGCATCGCCGTCTTCGCTGGCCGTTGCAACGCCGATGCTGATCGTTACCGGCTTGCCATCGGGCGTGGCGACGCTGTTTTCGATCGTCCAGCGCAACCGCTCGGCGAGACGCAGCCCCTCGGCGTGATCGGTCAACGGGCAGATCGCCACGAATTCCTCGCCGCCGAAGCGGAAGACCCGATCGCCGGCGCGCAGGATTGAGCCCAGGCGCGCAGAGATCGCGCGCAGGACGTCGTCGCCTTGCAGGTGGCCGAACACGTCGTTGACGTTCTTGAAGTGGTCGGCGTCGAGGATCATTACTGTCGCGGACTGCCCCTGGCGCAGCGATTCGCGGATCATCACCGGCGCTTCGAGCTCCATCCGCGTACGGTCGTAAAGTCCGGTCAGCACGTCGCGACCGGTACGGCTCAGGAGATCGTTGTAGCGCTCGCGGAAGGTCAGGTCGCTGAAGATGTCGCCGATGGGACGCGCGCTCGATGTTGTCACGGCGCGGCCGATCCATTTCTCGTAGATCGCGAAGAGGACGGTGTAGATGCAGACGGCGAGCATCTTTGCCTTCCACCCACCCCAGAAGGCGGCAAGCGGGACGCCAACCGAATAGTGCAGCGCGCCGAAGAAGGCGATCTGGTCGAAGGTCAAAAGTACGAAGCCACAGATCATGAAGCGGACAACCGGCCGTTGCCGGAGATAGCGGCCGAGCCGCTCGTAGAGGAGGATGATGCCGATCGCGTCGAGATAGAGGATGGCCGTACCCCCGAGCATCAGCCAGCCCATTTCCTTCAGGAACTCGTCGCTGGGGAGAGCGCCCGATGTCAGCTCCAGCGGCGCGTGCCATTGCACGATCCAGGCGATCGCGACGGTCAAAAGGTTGCCGATGAAGAGCCCGTAGATCGGCTGGCGGACGACGGCGGCGTCTTCCTGAAGATAGAGCATCAGGATCATCATCAGCTTGCCGGTGAAAAACACCGATGATCCCGGCGACACGATGCCAAACGGCAATTCGACATAAAAGACCGCCGCGAGGTAGGTCTCCATGAAGTGCATGACGCCGAGTGCCGTCAGGAATATGCCGAGGCCGATGCGGGCGCGAAAATGCAGCAGAGTCACCATCAGCGTGAAGTAGCCGATGGCTTCGACAACGAAGAGGATGAGATTGACGTTTGCGATCAACGCCGCGACCTCCCGTCAAGGCGATGCGGCGGCTGTGCCGGCCCGATGACGCCACGCCATGCCATCTCGACCACTTTGTCGGCGGCATTGGAAACGAATGTGCGGCGGGCATTCTGAGGCACTGGATATTCCTGCGATGTCTGCTGAGCGCAGGATCGCCGCAATGTTTTAAAATAGCATGAGGGAATGGCGGCGCGACCGCTTAACATGCAAGGGCGCGCCGGCGTTCCGTGATCAGACCTGACGAACCTTGGCTCCGTCGCTGAACAGGGATGGTCCGTTCTGGTCGATGATCTGCTGCGCCTTGCGCACGGTGCATTCGATCGCATCGTCCGTCGACGAAAACATGTCGGCGCGGATGAAGTTGCGCACCAGCACCTCGTCGCCAACGGTCTTCTCGATACGGCCGGCCAGACGATACTGGCCGCCTTCCTTCATCGGTTCGGCATAGATCGTGCAATCGGCATAGGGCTGCGGATCGGAGGCTGCACTCGAAGACGCCGCACCCGGCTGCTTGGCGCCGCCCGAGAACATGGAGAAAATGCTGGAAAAAATCGAAGCCATGATACGCCTTTGTGATGAGGGCGGATGCCATCAGGGTTAAATAGGGCCGTTGCCCTAAAAGTTAAATGATGAGGTTCGCGAGGATCTCGTTTTCGGTGATGTCTTCGAAACTGATACCCGATGCCTCGAATTTCGCGAAGAGTGCCGCGAAGTTTTCCGGCGCCTTGGTTTCGATGCCGATGAGGACGGAACCGAAATTGCGGGCGGTCTTCTTCAGATATTCGAAGCGGGCAATATCGTCATCAGGGCCGAGCAGGTTGAGGAAGTCGCGGAGCGCGCCGGGGCGCTGCGGCAATCTCAGGATGAAATACTTCTTCAGGCCCGCGTAACGCATGGCCCTTTCCTTCACATCCGGAAGCCGCTCGAAATCGAAATTGCCGCCGGAGACGATCGCGACCACCGTCTTGCCGCGGATCGTTTCGGGATCCATCGTGGCGATTGCCGTCAGCGACAAAGCGCCTGCCGGTTCCAGCACCACGCCCTCGACGTTCAGCATCTCGTTGATCGTCACGCAGATGGCGTTCTCAGGCATCAGCATGACCTGATTGCTGGGGAAGCCTTTCAGCGCCGCGAAATTCAGGTCGCCGATGCGGGCAACCGCCGCGCCATCAACGAAATTGTCCACCTTGGAGAGCGTCACGACCTCACCAGCCTCGATGCTGCGCTTCAGGCTCGGCGCGCCCTGGGGCTCGACGAAGAAGAAGCCCGCACTCGGCACCGTGTCCTTGAGATAACCACTGATGCCGGCCGCCAGACCGCCGCCGCCGACAGGCATGACGACGAGGTCGGGCACCGTGCCCTCGGGCAGCTGCTGCATGATCTCGGAGGCCACCGTCGACTGGCCCTCGATGATATCCTCATGATCAAACGGCGGTACCATGACGCCGTCGATCATCTCGACGTGGTCGCGGGCTGCCTTGTAGCACTGGTCGAAGAAGTCACCGGTCAGCTTGATGGTGATGAATTCGCCGCCGAAGATGCGGGTCTTGTCGATCTTCTGCTGCGGTGTCGTCACCGGCATGAAAACCACGCCCGGAACGCCGAAATGGCGGCAGACGAATGCAAAGCCCTGCGCATGATTGCCGGCAGACGCGCAGACGAAGGTCTTGCCGGACGCGCCTTCCTCGATGCGCTTGCGGAAGAAATTGAAGGCGCCACGGATCTTGTAGGAGCGGACGGGCGACAGATCCTCGCGTTTCAGCCAGATATCCGCGCCGTAGCGAGCGGACAAATGCTCGTTGAGTTGCAGCGGCGTTGCCGGAAATAGGCTGCGCAGAGCCTCTTCGGCAGCTTCGACATTCTGTCTGGTCACGGTCTCAGTCCCTTGTTATTGCGCCCCACGCTATGCCATAGGCAGACCCTCGAAAGAAGCCCATTTTCAACCACAACGGTTCGGTAGAGCGCAGTGCCACGCGTTTTGGGAAAAGTACCGAAGTAACGTAGGCCGTGCCGCCGAGATAACGCAATCGTGCGGTGAAACCGCCCGGTGACATCAATATTGTGAGTTTTATGACAGCAGACAAATTCTCAAAGCCGCTCGCCTGGCTCCTCCTCGCCGCCATCATTTTCGTAACGGTCTCGCCGATCGGCCTTCGTCCCCATACGGTGACTTCAGTCAATGTCGACCGGGCGCTTGCCTATATGGTCGTAGGCCTCGCCTTCGCCGTGGCTTATCCCAAGCACTGGCTGACAGTGGCTTTGCTCCTGATCGCAGGCGCGGTCTTTATCGAATATCTGCAATATCTGTCGCCCACTCGCCACGCACGCTTTCACGACGCCGCAGTAAAAGCCGTGGGCGCCACGGCCGGCGTCGCTATCGGATCGCTGTTCAACAGGGTTCGAGCCGCCAAGGCGAATGCATCTTGACGCCTGCCCCGCGCACGCATGCCCTTGACTGAATCGCCGCAGTCGTTGAATGAGAAGCCTGCGCGGGCGTGGCGAAACTGGTAGACGCAAGAGACTTAAAATCTCTCGGCCTTTGGCTGTGCGGGTTCGATCCCCGCCGCCCGCACCAGGTGCCTGGTATTTACCCATAAATTGATGTGAGGACGACTCAGGCCGTTTCCGAGGGAAGCGGCTTTCGCAACCCTTTTATCATCGATGTCATATTGGTGAGGAAGTGTCTGAAGCGCGTCTTCATCTCCGCGATGAGCGCGCAGACAAGCGCTGTGAAGATCACGAGCGGTATGAAGGAACGGATGTCGAGAAGGCCTGCCTGCGCGATGTAGTAGGCCGCGATGACGATCACCGTCTGATGCGCGATATAATAGGTCATGATCGACTTGTTCAGGTACATGATGAC
Source organism: Rhizobium sp. Rhizsp42 (assembly GCF_047304155.1). Taxonomy (NCBI): domain Bacteria; kingdom Pseudomonadati; phylum Pseudomonadota; class Alphaproteobacteria; order Hyphomicrobiales; family Rhizobiaceae; genus Rhizobium; species Rhizobium sp. Rhizsp42. The sequence goes on from NZ_JBGLYS010000001.1 coordinate 264,272, forward strand.
CCGGTTCGGCCGGTTGGCGATCCTGCCCGCGAAGGCAAGCAGCGCAAGCAAGGCACTCCATTGGAAGGCCGAGCGGACGACCCTGATCGCGACCACGAGTGCATCCGGCCTCGCCTCCCGTGGGATGAACAGGAATACTGCCGTAAGCGCCGCCAGCGACAGCGTGGCGACGCAGAGGCTCATCCAGCGCTGGCGATCGATCTCCTGCCAGAAGCTCTGCTCGTTGGCGAGCAGCGTGCCCAGCATGAAAATCGTGAAATACACGGTGTGCGAATAGAGATCGGAATTGATGACCAGCGTCTCGCCGAAGACGGGATAGAGACAGAGCCTCAGGATCGACAGAAATGCGATCGGCGCCACGAACAAGCCCCTGCCCCGCAGCCGCGCCGCCAGGGACGCCGATAGGCCGGGCCAGCGCCGCGCGAGCTGCGGCTGGGCAACCGACCAGGCGATGACATAGATCCAGAGATAGGCCAGGAACCACATATGCTCAAGCTGAATCCCGGAGACGACATAGGTCTTCCAGAATTCCCAATAAGAGAGATCGGGGGTGAAGTTGTACGGCGAGAGATAGATCTGCGGCGGCACAACCACGAAAACGCCGAATACAAAGGGCAGAAGGAGCTGCCGCGTGCGGGTCGTGCGAATTTCAGCCACGGATCTCTTCTTGAGCAGCGATGCCGTGACCACGCCGGAAATGAAGAATAGCAGGCTCATCCGCCATGGATGCGACCCGATCGTGATCAGATCGATCAGCTTCGTGGTATCCGAAGCGTGGACCCACCAGCTCTTCGCTCCATAGACGAGGCTCGAATGGTAGATGATGAGCGTGCCAAAGCAAAACACACGCAACGCATCAAGATCGTGACGTCGTCCATCTGGTCTGTCGCCCACCATATATCCCGCCCTCAGCCCCGGGGACATACAACCATAAGGGAATTTAACAGACGTTAATTTAACCGGCTTGATTGAATATGTTTATCGCAATATTTCAAGCCTTGGCGGAATTCGCCAGATAGTCCGATACAGCCTTCCGCAGCATCGCCGCGTCCTCTGAAGACATTTCACTCGGCCGGAACGTCACGTTCAGAACGTCGTTTCCGGAAAAATAGTTGTAGAACATCAGAGCCGAGAGATAGCTGCCGTAGATCGAAGGGTGGTTGCAATCATAGTAGAGATTGAAATCCTTCGGCTGGCTTTGAAGCGCTTCCCAGATCATGCCGACATTGACGAGCGCGACGCCGGTCAGCGCGGCGAGACGGGCATGCTGCCGCTGGATGTTGAGGTGCATGTCGGCATAACCCATTGGTGAGTAATCGCCGGCCGTCTTCGGCATGCCGGCATCCTTGATGCACTGATCAGTATAGCGCCAGGTGACGAACATGACCGGCACGTCGCCTTTCGCTTGGACCTCCCGGATCAGGTTCTCGGCATCATCCCATGCCGGGCCGGATTGCCGCGCGCTATACTGGTCGCTGCTCAGCACCTGCAGCACGACTTGATCCCAGCGTCGGGAAAGGAGCGCCTGGGTTTTTTCGCTCTTGATGTGATAGCCGAGGCTGACGCCCGGTTCCGCATCCATCACGATGCGCAGCCTCTTGGAATAGCCGGCGGAATCGGCGATGGCACGCACCATTTGGGGCATATTGTTATAGAAGGTGCGGCTGTTGCCGATGAACAAGGCGGTCTGCTCGGGCCTCTTGTCGAAATAATCCCGGACGTATTGCACGCCCCCATTGACGTATCCATTGAACGGCGGGAGGAAAAACATGCAGACGAGCAAGATCGTCAGCAATGCGCTTATTCGTATCAGCCGCAACACCTTGGAATCCCATGCTATTCAACAGGTGCTGACATAAGTATCAGCAAAGACGTAAAGGATGGGTTGCTCGAACAGCGAAGAATCGAAGCATGTACCCCGTCAAAGGCAGCAACGAGCCCACATCGGCATCCAGCAGCGGACGAGTGGAGCAACGCCGACCTGCGCACCGCTCGAAGAATAGCCGAAGACAAAACGAGCGGCTGCGATGCATTTATGAGACATCGCTTAATTAATTAGTAATATCTCTTTCTTGCAACGTTAGAATGTGTTTGTATGCCCGCCGTCAGCAAAGCTACGGCTTTAGGGCGTGTATTTGTAAAGCTTGTCTTGTGGTGGGAGTAAGACGATGGTTTACGATTGGGATGGCGCCAGAACACGGCGCCTGAGACTGTTTAGAACAGGCACGGCATTCTTGATTGCACTGGCGGTATTTGGGGTACCGCTGTTCGTTTACACGGCAAAATTCCACGGATTTTACGGCTAGACGATCGCGGAAATCAGCAGCGACGACTTCGATTTTATGACGGCGTTTCGACGCCACACATGAAAAGGCGCGGCCCGAGGCCGCCCCTTCACTGTTTCAAGGTGCCTTGGCTCAGGCGAGCTTTGCCGCAAGCTTGGCAACATGCGCGCCCTGGAACTTGGCGGCGTCGAGCTCGATTGCCGACGGCTGACGCGAACCATCGCCATCGGTAATCGTGGACGCACCGTAAGGCGAGCCGCCCTTGATCTCGTCAACACCCATCTGTCCCTGGAAGGCATAAGGAAGTCCGGCAACGACCATGCCCTGGTGAAGGAAGGTCGGGATGAAGCCGAGGATGGTGGATTCCTGGCCGCCGTGCTGCGTGGCGGACGAGGTGAATACCGAGCCGATCTTGCCCACGAGCTTGCCGGCAAACCACAGGCCGCCCGTCTGGTCCCAGAAGTTGCGCATCTGCGATGCAACGGTGCCGAAGCGGGTGCCTGCGCCAACGATGATCGCGTCGTATTCTGCGAGTTCCTCCACGGTGGCGACCGGTGCCTGCTGGTCCAGCTTGAAATGCGATGCCTTGGCGACCTCTTCCGGCACCAGTTCCGGTACACGCTTGACGGTCACGTCGGCGCCCGCGGATTTCGCGCCTTCGGCAACGGCGTATGCCATCGTCTCGATGTGGCCGTACGACGAATAGTAGAGAACCAGAACCTTAGCCATCTTGGAAGTTTCCTCTTTCTGGGTTGCGGCGGGTGCTTGCGTTGGCGCACCGACCAAAATCCGTTTGATGAATTCGCGTATCATAAAGAATGCCTCGCAACGCTATCGTGCGTATGACCAATAGCTAGCGCATGCACTTGGTGGCGGCCAGCCGCGCTGCGGGAGACGGACTGTTCAATCTTATCGCACGTTTTTGGCTTGCGTTCACATTTCCGTATTGGTGGGCACGGGCTTCCCGTCCGCTCTATTTGGTATAAGTTCGACGACAAAGACTGAGTGAAGACAGAGACCTACCATGACCCAACAGATTGTGACCGCAGCCATTCTGGCAATCGGCGACGAGCTTTTATCCGGCCGCACCAAGGACAAGAACATCGGCCATCTCGCCGATATGCTGCTGCTTGCAGGCATCGACCTCAAGGAAGTCCGCATCGTCGCTGACGAAGAGGACGCGATCGTCGAGGCGCTGAACGCGCTGAGGACGAAATACGACTACGTCTTCACCTCGGGCGGTATCGGGCCGACCCATGACGACATCACGGCCGACGCCGTCTCCAAGGCCTTCGGCGTTGCCTGCCATCATGACGAGAAGGCGATGGCGCTACTCGGCGATATGTACAAGCGCCGCGAGATGGAGTTCACCGAAGCCCGCCAGCGGATGGCACGCATGCCTGTCGGCGCCACCCACATTCCCAACCCCGTTTCCACCGCGCCGGGTTTCGTCATTGGCAACGTCTATGTGATGGCCGGCGTGCCGCAGGTGTTTCAGGCGATGGTCGACGCGGTGATCCCGACGCTCAGAACCGGAACGCCGGTGCTGTCGCTGGCGATCTCGTGCCCTTATGGCGAAGGCGATATCGGCACGCCGCTCGCGGCCATCCAGAAGGCGCATCCGGAAACCAGCATCGGCTCCTATCCGCGCTATGTCGGCCAAAAATTTTCCACCGAGATCGTCGTTCGTGGTCGCTCGCAGGCGGTGATCGATGCCGCCGGCGCGGATGTCGCGGCGATGATCGAAGGCATTCGCCGCGAGCGGGATATCCTGGAAAACCATTCGGCAGAGGCCTAATCTCTTTCGAGACCGGCCTATGACCCTTGATCTCGGTCAAGGAAACAAATGCCGGGCAAGCGCATTGCTTCTCTTACGGACTTTTTCATCCGAGCAAGGAGATACACATGTCTTACAAAACCATTCTTGCGATACTCGATACTTCAGACAATTGCGTTGCAGTCGCCGATCTCGCCTTCGCGCTGGCTGCGGAACACGGTGCCCATATGATCGGGCTTCATGCGGAAACGATCGCCGTCGTTCCACTCGTGGCGCCGATGGAGATCCCGGATCCTGTCGCCGTGCAGGCGCTGCAGGACATGGCGCATAGCGAAAGGGTCAAGATCGAGACGATCGTTCGCCGCAAGGCTGAAGTGGAAGGCGTCTCTTTCGAGTGGCGCAGCTTTGCTTCCTCGACCGGCTATGGTTCGGCACCGTTGATCGAAAGCGCCCGTAGCGCCGATCTCTTGATCGCCTCGCAGGCCGATCCGGCACGGCCGTCGGACAGTCACGTCGATGTCGACAATTTCCTGCTCGAAAGCGGACGGCCGGTCCTGATGATCCCCTTCATCATCCGCCAGCCGAAGCCGATCAAGCGGGTGCTCGTCGCCTGGAACGGCTCGAAGGAAGCCGCGCGCGCGACCTTCGACGCCCTGCCCTTCCTGAAGGCCGCCGACGAGGTTGAGATCTTCTCGGTCGATCCAGTCGACAACGCACTGCAATCGGCGGCGGTCGCGGGTGCGGAAATCGCCGCAACGCTCGCCCGCCACGGCGTCAACGTCACCCTCGCAACGGCGACGACCACGGACAAGAGCACGTCGGCCGTTATCGAGAACCGGCTTTCCGACAGCAGCATCGATCTGTTGGTGATGGGCGCCTACACGCATTCGAGGCTCTGGCAGATGATCTTCGGCGGCACGACGAAGACACTGCTGCATTCGATGACGGCGATGACGCTGCTTTCGCGCTAGCGGCCGCGATCAGCGAGGGCTTGCGTTTTGCGGCCAAATTCCGCTAATTGCCACGACCGACGACGAGCTCCGGCTTCGGTCCTTCCATCGCGCAGTCTCGGCTGCGCGATTTGCGTTTGACCCGAGTGAACGGAAGAGCGTCCGGCCGCCGGCAAACGGCGTGTCATCATCCATGCCTCGGAGCGAGCCAATGTCCCTTCCCGATAAAGCCTTTCCCGTTTCCTGGGATCAATTTCACCGCGACGCACGCGCGCTGGCCTGGCGTCTCGCCGGTCTCAACCGTGATTTCAAGGCGATCGTGTGCATCACCCGCGGCGGCCTCGTGCCGGCTGCCATCATTTCGCGCGAGCTGAACATCCGTCTGATCGAGACGGTTTGTGTCGCGTCCTACCACGACTACGTGAACCAGGGCGAGATGATGCTCCTCAAGGGGATCGCGGCCGAACTGCTTGAAGATGGTGGTGAAAGCGTGCTTGTCGTCGATGATCTGACGGATACCGGCAAGACAGCCTCCGAAGTCCGCACCCTGCTTCCGAAGGCACACTTCGCCTGCGTCTATGCAAAACCACAGGGTGTGCCGACCATCGATACTTTCGTTACCGAGGTGAGCCAGGATACCTGGATCTACTTCCCGTGGGATATGGGTTTCAGCTATCAGGAGCCAATCTCCAAGGGCAGCAAGGGCTGATTTTCCAGGCTCTTAGCAGACAAAGACGGAAGCAACTTTAAATTGCTCCAATCTTTGTTTACTAACATAATCAAATTCGCTGTCCGCCCCTCGCCGTCCGCCGTATGATCATATGGCATCAGGCGGCAGGGCGCGGCAGGGTGTTTGGGTAGAGGGCGGTCGCTAGCGCGACACTGGAACGACCATGCAGCGTTGGCGGTTTATCGGCTTGATCGCGGCCTTCGGGCTGTGCTTGAACGTGCATCCGCGCGCGGTGTCGGCCGAACCCGCCTATATCTCCGTCGTGCGCGAATATGTGGATACACTCGTCAAGCCGATGATCAACAAGCCGAACGTTCTGGCCGCGATCAAGGCGCAGAACAGGAAGTTCGGCGATATCAGCCCGATGGATATCCAGGTGCTCGACAACAGCTACCGCTCGGAGATCAAGAGCGGGCAATGGCAGATGGTCACCCGCCTCCTCAACAATCCGGTCTCGCGATACCTCAAAGCCAAGCAGGATGATTTGCAAGGAACGATTGTGGAAATATTCGTGACCGACCGGAACGGACTGAATGTCGCACAGAGCGTCCCCACCAACGACTACTGGCAAGGCGACGAAAACAAGTTCCTGAAGACCTTCGCCAGAGACTCCGACGAGGTCTTCATCGATCGCGCCAGCCGCGACGATGCCACGCAATTGCTGGAAACGCAGGCAAGTTTCACTGTTCGCGACGAGCGTGGACAGGCGATCGGAAGCGCCACCGTGACGATCGCCATCGACGCACTTTAGCGCCTTGTTCGGCCTTGCGAATCACAAGGCTCATTTGCGCTCGAAAAGCCACCGCCAAATGACAAAATATGGCGAAATTTATCCGGCTTTGGCATTTCCCTTGCGCATCCCGCAGCAAGCCATTGAAATTCTTGCCCAACTGGTTTTTCCCCAGTCTCCACAGCCCACTCCACAATATCTTGTGGTGAACACTTCGTTAAGAACAAGCCCTTGACGGAATCGCCTCTTTTCAACTTAATGAACTTCGATGTTGCGACGGCAGCTGAACCGGGCATGACGAGGCCGGTTCTCAACAGAAATCGAGCATTGAATCAGGGCGTTGATCCATGAGGGGTGAGCCGCCATGAGTATGTTCTGCGCGATTTTTGCCACCTGAAAAAGCGACATCCGGGGCTGGCGGAAAAAGGCTGTTAATACTATATTTAGTGATTGCAGCCACCATCACCACAAGATACAGGACGACCCATCTCCGGATGACACTCCTGTGACGATACGGAAACGAGAACTGGCTGCGCTCCTTACGGCGCCGCCGGAGGTGGAAACTTGCGCCTTGGTCAACGGGGACGGGGCGCGCGAGCTAGAGGTTAAGGCAAATGCGCATAGAACGCCGATTTACGAAGGCAGATCAGGGCGCTTACGCGGCTATCGAATTCCGCAAGGCAACCAGCGAGATCAAGAACCCTGACGGGTCGATCGTATTCCGCCTCGAGAACATCGATGTTCCCGCGCAGTTTTCGCAGGTCGCTGCCGACATTCTGGCGCAGAAGTATTTCCGCAAGGCCGGCGTCCCTGCCCGCCTCAAGAAGGTCGAGGAAAACGACGTTCCTTCCTTCCTGTGGCGCTCGGTTGCCGATGAGGCCGCTTTGAAGGACCTCCCCAAGGATCAGCAGTACGGTTCTGAAACCGATGCGCGCCAGGTCTTCGACCGTCTGGCCGGCACCTGGACCTACTGGGGCTGGAAGGGTGGCTATTTCTCTTCCGAAGAAGACGCGGCCGCCTTCCGCGACGAACTTGCATACATGCTCGCGACGCAGCGCGTCGCCCCGAACTCGCCGCAGTGGTTCAACACCGGCATGCACTGGGCCTATGGCATCGACGGCCCCGGCCAGGGCCACTTCTATGTGGACCCCTTCACCGGCAAGCTGACGAAGTCGAAGTCTGCCTATGAGCATCCGCAGCCGCACGCCTGCTTCATCCAGTCCGTCGAAGACGATCTCGTCAACGAAGGCGGCATCATGGACCTGTGGGTTCGCGAAGCCCGCCTCTTCAAGTACGGCTCCGGCACCGGCTCCAACTTCTCCTATCTGCGCGGCGAAGGCGAACGCCTTTCCGGCGGCGGCCGTTCCTCCGGCCTGATGAGCTTTCTTAAGATCGGCGACCGCGCTGCCGGCGCCATCAAGTCTGGCGGCACGACGCGTCGCGCGGCCAAGATGGTCGTGGTCGATATCGACCATCCGGATATCGAGGAATACATCAACTGGAAGGTCAAGGAAGAGCAGAAGGTTGCTGCCCTCGTCACCGGTTCCAAGATCGTCAATCGCCACCTGAAGGCGATCATGAAGGCCTGCGTCAATTGCGACGGCGACAATGACGATTGCTATGACCCGAACAAGAACCCTGCCCTGAAGCGCGAAGTGCGCGCTGCCAAGAAGGACCAGGTTCCGGAGAACTACATCGGCCGCGTCATCCAGTTCGCTCGCCAGGGCTACAAGGACCTCGAGTTCAAGACCTACGACACCGACTGGGATTCGGAAGCCTACCTCACGGTTTCGGGCCAGAACTCGAACAACTCGGTCTCGATCAAGGACGACTTCCTGCGCGCAGTCGAAAACGATGGCGACTGGAACCTGACCGCCCGCAAGGACGGCAAGGTCATGAAGACTCTGAAGGCACGCGACCTGTGGGAATCGATCTCCTATGCCGCATGGGCCTCCGCCGATCCGGGCCTGCACTTCAACACGACGATGAACGACTGGCACACCAGCCCGGCCGCCGGCCCGATCCGCGCGTCGAACCCGTGCTCGGAATACATGTTCCTCGACGACACGGCCTGCAACCTTGCCTCGCTGAACCTCATCCAGTTCAAGGATGCGGCCACCAAGCGCATCAACATCGCTGATTACGAACACGCCGTTCGCCTGTGGACGATCGTGCTTGAAGTCTCCGTGATGATGGCGCAGTTCCCATCAAAGCAGATTGCCGAGCGCTCCTACGAGTACCGCACGATCGGCCTCGGCTACGCCAACATCGGCGGCTTGCTGATGTCGTCGGGCATCCCCTACGACAGCGACGAAGCCCGCGCCATCGCAGGCTCGCTGACTGCCATCATGACCGGTATCTCCTACGCCACTTCGGCCGAGATCTCGTCTGAACTCGGACCTTTCCCGATGTTCAAGCCGAACCGCGAAGCCATGCTGCGGGTCATCCGCAACCATCGCCGCGCCGCTTACGGCGAGACGTCGGGCTATGAAGGCCTGTCGATCAACCCGGTCGCTCTCATCCACTCCGAGAACCCGGACCAGGATCTGGCGGCTCACGCCAAGAGCGCCTGGGACAAGGCTCTCGAGCTCGGCGAAAAGCACGGCTACCGCAACGCCCAGGCAACCGTCATCGCGCCGACAGGCACGATCGGCCTCGTCATGGATTGCGACACGACCGGCATCGAGCCTGACTTCGCGCTGGTGAAATTCAAGAAGCTCGCCGGCGGCGGCTACTTCAAGATCATCAACCGCGCCGTTCCGGAAGCGCTCCGCACGCTTGGCTACTCCGAGAGCCAGATCGCCGAGATCGAAGCTTACGCTGTCGGTCACGGCAACCTGAACCAGGCACCGGCGATCAACCCCGGCTCGCTGAAGGCCAAGGGCTTCACCGACGAGAAGATCGAAGCGCTGAACGGCGCGCTGAAGTCGGCCTTTGACATCAAGTTCGTCTTCAACCAGTGGACGCTCGGCACCGACTTCCTGAAGGGCACGCTGAAGGTTTCCGACGAACAGCTCGGCGACATGAGCTTCAACCTGCTCGAGCACATCGGCTTCTCGAAGAAGGACATCGAGGCTGCCAACGTTCACGTCTGCGGCGCGATGACGCTGGAAGGCGCACCGTTCCTGAAGAACGAACACCTCGCCGTCTTCGATTGCGCCAATCCGTGCGGCAAGATCGGCAAGCGTTACCTCTCGGTCGACAGCCACATCCGCATGATGGCTGCCGCCCAGCCGTTCATCTCGGGTGCGATCTCCAAGACGATCAACATGCCGAACGACGCGACGGTCGAGGATTGCAAGAGCGCCTACATGCTCTCCTGGAAGCTCGGCCTGAAGGCGAACGCTCTCTATCGCGACGGCTCCAAGCTGTCGCAGCCGCTGAACGCCTCGCTGATCGAAGACGAAAGCGATGAGGACGCACTGGACGATCTGCTGCAGCAGCCGGTCGCCGCCCAGGCCGTCACCATCACCGAAAAGATCATCGAGCGTGTGGTCGAGCGCGTGACCCGCGAACGCGAGAAGCTGCCGAACCGCCGCCAGGGCTACACCCAGAAGGCTGCCGTCGGCGGACACAAGGTGTACCTGCGCACTGGCGAATTCGGTGACGGTCGCCTTGGTGAGATCTTCATCGACATGCACAAGGAAGGTGCTGCCTTCCGTGCGATGATGAACAACTTCGCCATCGCCATCTCGCTCGGTCTGCAGTACGGCGTGCCGCTCGAAGAATATGTGGAGGCCTTCACCTTCACCAAATTCGAGCCGGCCGGCATGGTCATCGGCAACGACGCTATCAAGAACGCCACGTCGATCCTCGACTACGTGTTCCGCGAACTGGCCGTCTCCTACCTCGGCCGCCACGATCTGGCACATGTCGATACGTCGGACTTCTCGAACACGGCACTCGGCAAGGGCATCCAGGAAGGCAAGACGAACCTCGTCTCGACCGGCTGGACCCGCGGCTACAAGCCGACGATCGTTTCGAACAGCGAACGCCAGGCTTCCGGCGAGCCGAAGGGCTCGGCAACGGCTGCCCCTGCCCGCGCCTCGTCCGGTGCGACTGTGACGTCGTTTGCAGGCGCCGCCGCCCGCAAGATCGAGCCGACGACCGCCATCTCGACCTCCGAAATCGTCGCCTTCAAGCGCGATTACGAAGAGCGCGCCAAGGAATTGGCCGAAGAGATCGCCGAGGAAGTGCTGGAAGAAGTCACGACCGAGAACCAGCAGCAGGCAACTGCCCTGTTCTCCGACAAGGCAGCGGCTGACGCCGCATCGGCCAAGACGGAAGCCAAGAAGATCGAATCCGAGCGCCGCGCCCGGTCGATCATGCAGGGCTACACCGGCAACATTTGCTCGGAATGCCAGAACTTCACGATGGTGCGCAACGGCACTTGCGAGAAGTGCGACACTTGCGGCGCGACCAGCGGCTGCAGCTGATCGGCTTTAGAGAACGCTAATTGTAACGCGCACCACTGAGCGGTCAGAAAAGGAAGGAAAAGGGACATTCTGCATCCAATGGCTGCCAACTCGATGACCTTACGTCGGAGCACAACCAAGCAAGAGTTTCTCGACGACCTCCGCCGCTGACAGCAGGCGCAAAAAGATAGAAAGTCCCAGGCGCGATGCACCTGGGACTTTCTCAAGTAAGAACTGAATGAAAACCGCTTGGGCCGCGGATTTTATAGCCCTCGAAAGACTACGAAGGTCGATCGAAACAGTATTGACTTTGATAGTCTGGGCCACGCGATACGCGTAGGCACTATATACTTTATTGACTCAGAAGATAATCTTCGCATCATTGAAAATAAACGCAATTTTAGCGTTTTATACTTTCAATCCATCCACAGATATAGTATATTCAGGATGCGAATCACCCCAAGGGAAAGGAGATTTTAATTGGGAAATTGGAGATACTTATCTCCGCAATGTCGCAACCGAGATTGAGCCCTCGGCTACGACATCTTGCGAACAACAGACTGGCATTCGCAGGGCAGCAGAACCGAAATCCTCTACCCGTTTTGCAAGAGCACTATGGAGGATTCGGTCTCCGCTGTCGAGGTCGCCAGTCATTATCCACAAACCGAAAAGGTCTGGAAAATGAGCAACAGGAAAACCTTCGACGTTGGACGCGACTCTCGATCGGGTCAGTTCATCACCGTCAAGGAAGCGACGACCCGCCCCGCATCGACAACTGTCGAGCGGATTCCGAAGTCCGGGTACGGCGATACGAAGGGCGAGCCCAGTCGCCGTAAGTAGGAAAGCGGGGCGTTGCTTGCGGCGCCCCGTCCTCGACCAAATCCATAGTGAGGTAATTTATTATGTCCGATGACATTGATGATCCCGGCTTCCGTGCAGCGTTGTCTGCTTTTGGGGGCATGGTCCAACGGCAGCGACAAGCTAGCCGCTGGACCTTCCTCGACATGCTCGAAAAAACGGGCATCGAAATCCACGCTTTGAGCGCGCTCGAGCAAGGAAAATCTGCACTCCCCGAGGCACAGATGGAACAGCTCTCCGAGTACTTCGGTCTAGGCCCGGACCTCTTCACCAAACTCCTCCGTAGCGAACGGATCAAGGCTGCGAACCAGGCAGCGGTCTCCACAGGTGCTCAGCACGACACCGTCGTCGACATCACGAGGTACAGAGAGTCATGGCAAGAGACTACTTTACGGCCAAGGGACTGACCACGCCGCAAATGATGGCTCAAGCCATTAAGTATCGTCACGAGTTCGACATGCAGCATGTCGAACTCGTGGACATCGTCTCCATTCTCGAATTCAAGCTTGTCGAACTGTATCCGAATTTTAAGCTAGCGATCGAGCGTGATTCCGAGATGAAGGAGGATGCGCTCGCGGAACCCCACAACGACAGGATCACTGTGAAGGAGTCCGTCTACGTTGCCGCCTGCAGCGGCAACGCCGAGGCTAGGCTAGTCCTCGCGCACGAGCTCGGGCACTTCCTTCTTCATCGCGAGAAGGACGTTCCGATGCACAAGGATCAAGCTGGAGCGGTGCAGCCGATCCGCAACATGATGGCGACCGAGAGCATCGAAGACCAAGCGGACATGTTCGCCCGACACTTTCTTGCTCCCCCTCACCTGGCCTACGAGTACCGGAGCGACCCGGAGACACTTGCCATCGCGACCGGCGTCCCGCTGCGAATCTGCAAGGGCAACATCACGATGTCAAAATGGCCAGAGGTTTACGCGATCCGATCTAAGCAAGGAGCGCGATAACCCAGGAGAACGACTTTCGAGTATCCGAGTTCAGTTATCGATCTGCCCGATGCGCTGCATCAGTTTGACAACTCTCCCAGTTGTCTCATCACGAGGTCATAGCATGTCAGTTCCGAAATTTGGTTTTTCAGCATTTCTCAAAGTCATCAACGCCAATCCTCGTCCCCAGCGAACGAGCGTCCGCAAGCGCTGCGGCCCGAGTACCGGCGGATACGACTTCCACAAGAGCCTGCGTCATCGCGTCCAGCAAGTGTCATTTAATGGCCTTTCCAGGGAGGCCGTGCTTGCCTCGACGCATCAGATTTCGCAAGAGCCGGAGCGGAAGTCGGCGCGACACGCTCTGTAGCAGTTTTTCAAATGGAAGGACGAGCACCCTGGAATATTCGAGACGGCGGCGCCCTTCACTTTTCCAAGTCCGGCTGGCCTTTACAAGGTGGAGTTCACTCCGGATTTTCTCCTTGAGATCGGTGGCCGGCGGACCGCGGTCCACCTGTGGAACACGAAGGATCCTCTCGACGCCCGATTGGTAAGAGCAGTGTTGAGCGCCGTGGCCGCGCGGTATCCGATCGACAACAGACCGGACGACTTCGCTGTCCTTTCTCTCAAGAACCGCATGCTCTACCGCTGGTCTGATGCTGATCGGGAAACGAGAGACCTAGGCGAGCGTCTCCTGGAGTTACTGGACATACAATTCGTAACCGCAAGGGCCGAACTCGGACTCCCAACCTCGCCGGATCTGGACGGCCCCACCACGAGACCATGATCGTGGAGTCGCCGACGCGTATGCCAGCGCCGACGACACCATCACACTGATTTGTTGAAGTTATAGATGGCCACGGCGTTTTCTCCTATTCGCATGCGAATGAAGCTTTCTATGCCATTTTGAGCGGACGTTGGTCCTCGTACAGCTAACTAAAAGGCCGTCCGCTTATCCAAGCGGGCGGCCTTTTCCGTTGGAGATAGAACGCAAATTACGAATGCGCATCCACACCCGTCGTGTGCAGTCTGTTCCTCACATGGTGAACGCCATCGACCGAGGAGGCGGCGAGTTCGACCTTGCGGGCGATGCCGATGGTTTCGACGGAGCCTTCGACAGTCACAACATGGCCGTCGGCGTGGACCTCGATGCTGTCGATATCGACTTCGGGAACGTTCTCGATGTTTTCGGTGACCCGCGCTTCGAGATCGTCGCTGTCATCGCGGTCGATCGTGTCGGCGCGCAGCGAATCCTTCAGCCGGTTCTCGTTGCCATCGCGGTCTATGCCGTCGATGCGGAAGCCTGGATTGTCGCTGCTGTCGAAATTGGTGGGCGTTTCACCATAGGCTCGCTTTTCAGGCGCTGCCGACGAGTTATCCGTTGTGTCCGCATAGGGCCAGCCGTCGTCGATATTGCGCTCTTCGAAATCGCGATAGTCCTCGCTGCGCGACAGCGGCTTCTTTCCATCATCGTTGATTGGCATCGATCTTCTCCTTCAGCGTGTTTTCAAACAACGCCCAAGGGACCAGATGGTTCGCCACTTATGTCTGGCATCTTACCGCCGACACAACCTACCTCGCGGCGAGGCGCCACCTTTGATTGCGGTCAGTTCGTGGAAACGCGCGGAGGAATAGCCTAGCCCTATTGTGTCAAAGCAAGGGAGGGAGACATGGCGAGTTGTAAGGCAAGCAATGGTGATACCTGGGAGATCTACCAAACGAATGGTCAGTGGCACTGGCGGCGCACGGCGCCAAACGGTCGGATCGTTGGCGCGTCGACAGAAGGCTATAACAATCGAAGCGACTGCATCGCCAATGCCCAGCGCAACGGCATGACCTGTAATCCGATCTGACGGTACTCAGCTTATACGGAATTCGATGAAGGGCGCGGCTGCGTCTTAAGGCGCGCGCCCTTTCTGTCGTTAGCGGACGGCCTTTTGCTCGACACCCGTGGCAGGTGCTGCCGACAACGGCACGTCATCGGCCACTTCCTGCGCGACGGCGGAGAGGTCGAGATTGCCCCAGATGGATTTTTCCTTGCTGCGATCGGTACGGCGGGAAGTCTTGATTTCAACAACGAACGGCTTCGATTGAGCGCGCATGTGATTCCTACTGAAAAGCGTTGAACGAATCCATCAACGCAGCGAGCCTATGAAGCGTTCCCTCGCTGCGCAAGCGCATTCGGCGCCGCATCCCCTGACCTCGGTAGCCATATACAGCCTCAAGTCAGCCACGGGCAAAATTCACGCTCATGACGCGAGCCGATGAGGGCGCTGCTACCGTTTTTTCGCCGCGACTGGCAGCCATGCAAAATTGTTTCAGGAAAATCCTTGAAGGAACAATCAATGTCGACTAGGTAGCACGTCGCCGAACGTAATGGCGTCCCAGCTCAGGCTTCGACGGCGTTCAATCGGCCACCTTTTCCTACTCGTGTAGAGGCACCGGCGGCGGCCCCAGGTCGCTTATCGATCGTTTGATCGGCAGCCGGTTTGCAAACAAAATATCAGCGTGCGGATGGCACCTGGACAGCGGAACGGCCGATCAACATCGCTCGCTTCGACGGCTAGGGAGTCGCTGACGCCAAGGAATGAAAAAGACTGCGAATGACCATTAAAGAGCGTTTTCTGAAACAGCAGCATGCCTGGATGATCGGCGCATGCTACTCCCGCAAACACCCCGATTTTCATCGCTACGGCGGCGTCGATGTCGCCGTTTCTCCCCGCTGGAAAGAGTGTCTCGACACGTTCATGAACGACATGATCGACACCCTGCCCCGCAGCCTGTCCGAGCGCCGCCTGGCGCTGCGCAATCCGCGCCGGCCGTTCGAGCCCGGCAATGTCGAATGGATCTTCGTCAGCAAGCATCGCGGCCTTCGCGCGCCTGACGGCACCCGGCCCGAACTGCCCGAGGCGCGTCTGCGCCGCGCTTAAACGCTTCCACGCGATTGATTATCGCCGGCTGGCGGGGTTTTGTTGCCCTTCCAGCCGGCGAATTTGTTTTGGGCGCGTGTTAACGCCTGCCGCGCAGGCTCTTGGTCAGCACGATCAGAATGAGGCCGACGGCAACCGCAAGCGCGCCCCAATAAATCCAGGGCGTCTGGTCGATCATGAAGCTTTCGGCCGGATACGGAAAATAGCCGCTGCCCTGCCCCATCCAGATCAGACCGGCCAGGACCAGCAAGCCTTCAAGAGCGTAGACCAGCTTCACCATCACATCTTCCTCCACGGCGCACTGTTCATGCCAGAGCGCGAGCCTCACGATTTCGGGAAATCGGCGCCGAGGCTGGTATCCTTCCATTCCTCGATCAGCGCCAGTCGCTCCCTCAGCTTGGCCGTGACCGCGCCATAGCCGAATTCGCCAAGCACCAGGTGGCGTGGCGCTTCTTCGACCTCGGTGATCTTGATGATCGCTTCGCCGGCGCGCACGGGATCGCCCGGCTGCTGGCCGCTGTAACCGGCCGTCTGACGCATGCGGGCGGCAGCGGTTTCCGCGTAATCGGCGATCTTGCTCTCGGTCTGCCGCAGCGAACGGCCGGCCCAATCGGTGCGGAACGGACCGGGCTCGACGCAGGTGACCTTGATGCCGAGCGGCGCGCCTTCGGCGGCAAGCGCGTCCGACATACCCTCAACCGCATGCTTGCTCGCCGCATAGTAACCGGATCCAGGAAAGCCGATGAAGCCGGCCACCGAGGTAATGTTGATCACATGGCCGCGTCTGCGCGTGCGCATGCCGGGCAGAACGGCGCGGGTCATCGCGAAGAGGCCGAAGACATTGGCCTCGAACTGATCGCGGATCTCACTGTCGCTGCCTTCCTCTATCGGCGATTGATAGCCATAGCCGGCATTGTTCACGAGAACATCAATCCGTCCGAAGCGCTCCTCGGCGGCCTTCACGGCGGCGGTGATCTGGGAAGCATCGGTCACGTCGAGATCGACGGCAAGCGCATCGTCCTCATGACCGGTCACGAGATCGGCGACGCGAGCCTTGTCGCGGGCGCTGACAACAGTCGGCCAGCCGCGGGCTATGGTCAGTTTCGCCAGTTCGCGGCCAAAGCCTGTCGAGCAACCGGTGATGAACCAGACGGGATTCTTATCTTGAGACATGGTGTTTTCCTGAAATGTTCGTCTGAAATCGAAAGCGCCCTCGGATGTATTCCGGGGCGTCTTGGGGGGCACCTTTTGATCTAGGGTCGTCCGACTGATTTTTCCAGAATTGGCGGGACGTTGCGGCCAATAGACGCAAAAAGGCCGCGTGCTCGCTGGAGCACGCGGCCGGATCGAACCAGGTTTTTCTTTCGGCTTACTGCAGCGTCCGCGGCGGCAGGCCCTGAACCAGGGGCGCGCCAGGCTGGACCGGTGCGACGCCAGCACCCGCGCCATCGAGGCCGGTGGCGACGACCGAGACGCGGAACTTGCCATCCAGATTGCGGTCGAAGATCGCGCCGACGACGATATCGGCATCGTCCTGCACTTCGTCGCGGATGCGGCTTGCGGCTTCATCCACCTCGAACAGCGTCATGTCGGAACCGCCGGAGATCGAGATCAGCACGCCCTTGGCGCCGCGCATCGAGATGTCGTCGAGCAGCGGGTTCGCGATCGCGGCTTCCGCAGCCTTCATAGCGCGCTCTTCGCCCGATGCTTCGCCGGTGCCCATCATGGCGCGGCCCATGCCACGCATGACCGACTTCACGTCGGCGAAATCGAGGTTGATGAGGCCTTCCTTGACGATCAGGTCGGTAATGCAGCCGACGCCGGCAAACAGCACGCGGTCGGCGGTCATGAAGGCGTCGGCGAAGGTGGTCTTCGCGTCGGCGATGCGGAACAGGTTCTGGTTCGGGATGACGATCACGGTATCGGCAGCCTGGCGCAGCGCCTCGATGCCGGCTTCGGCCGTCTTCATGCGGCGGTTGCCTTCGAAGGTGAAGGGCTTGGTGACGACGCCGACGGTCAGGATGCCGGCGTTGCGGGCCGCCTGCGCGATCACAGGTGCTGCCCCCGTACCGGTGCCGCCGCCCATGCCGGCGGTGACGAAGCACATGTGCGAGCCGGCGAGGTGATCCATGATCTCGTCGATCGATTCTTCAGCGGCAGCGCGGCCGATCTCGGGCAGCGAACCGGCGCCGAGGCCTTCAGTCACATGTGCGCCGAGCTGGATGCGGCGCGAGGCCTTCGACGTGGCAAGCACCTGCGCATCGGTGTTTGCGGCAATGAATTCAACACCTTCGAGGCTTTCCGCGATCATGTTGTTGATGGCGTTTCCGCCACCACCACCAACGCCGATCACCGAAATTCTTGGCCGCATCTCGGAAATCCCGGGCTTGGCGTTCGTCATCGCAATCTCCTTCGTGCGCATTCTTTCGTGGGCTCCACCGCTTTATCGGGACCCGAATCGCGCATCAGCCTATGGGCGCAAGAAGGCAGAGGCGGGGCGAAAGAACAAGATGCAGGCTTTTCTAAAATTTATCCGGAACCTTTTTTGAGGTTGGCGCATTAGGTCGATTCAAGCCAGTCAAAATTGAAAGTCCGCCTGCCCAAAAAGAGAGGAGTACCGCGCAGATGCCTATGCTCGCTTCCAGCCAGTCGATAGCCCCTCCGAAAGACCATGTCGTGACCGCTCAGGAAGCGCTGGAGCCGCTCTTCCTGCAGATCGAGGCCGAGGCGGAGTTGCGGATGATTTCCGCTGCTCTAAAGGCCGGCTGGTCCGCAGAGGACGCGGTGAGCGCGATCGACGAATTGCGTCGCAGCGAGTTGCTGCCGGGCGATCGCTGAACACCGAAAAATCATTCGCCTTCGAGGCCGGATGGCCTATCTCTACGCGGTCAAGTGATTGCGGAGATAGGATTTCATGACCATCAAGACCATCTGCATTTTTGGCGCCGGTGCGCTGGGCGGGATGATCGCCACCAAGATCGCGGCGTTGCTTGGAAGCGACGTCACGGTGTCGGTCATCGCGCGCGGAGCGCATCTCGATGCCATCCGCCGTAACGGTCTGACGCTGCATGAAGCGGGCGCCGAGACGCCGATCAACGTGAAGGTAATGGCCACGGACAATCCGGCCGATCTTCCGCCGCAGGATCTGGTCATTACCGGTCTCAAGGGACATCAGCTCAGCGCCGCCGCCGAGGGCATGGCAAAGCTGTTGAAAGCCGATACGCGCGTCTTGATGATCCTCAACGGCATTCCGTGGTGGTATTTCCACCGCGACGACCATCCCGAATTCGCCGAACTGCAATTCGAGGAACTCGATGAAGGCGGTGCGCTCTGGAGACTTGTCGGCCCGCACCGGGTCATCGGCTGCGTGGCGCACCAGGGCGCGGAAGTGAGTGAACCCGGTCATGTCAAGCTCAGCAACAAGGGCCGTTTCATCCTGGGCGAGCCCTCGGGCGAGATCACGGCTGATCTTGAGGCCATCCAGGCTCTGCTGCAGAAGGCCGATCTCAACATCACGCTGTCACCGGAGATCCGCAACGATATCTGGAGCAAGCTGATGGGCAATGCTTCGTTCAATCCGATCAGCGCGCTGACGCGTTCCACCATGTCCGACCTCATGGCCGACGTCGCCGTCAGCGACCAGATCGGCAAGGTGATGAAGGAGGTCAAGGCGGTTGGCGAGGCGCTTGGGGCCAATGTCGGCATGTCGGTGGAAGAACGCCTTGAGCAGGCCAGCCAGATCGGCCCTGTCCGCACCTCGATGCTGCAGGACCTGCTTGCTGGAAAGGCGCTTGAGATCACGCCGCTGGTCGGCATGGTCGTTGCGCTCGGCAGGCTCGCTTCGGTGCCGACGCCGGTTTCGGAAACCTTGCTGGCGATGGTTTCGCAGCTCGATCGCGAGAACTGCAAGCCGGCCTGAATGGCCGGCATCCCGTCACAATCTTCTTTCAAGGCGCTCAGAAAATGAGTCCGCAAACGCTTGCAGCGCCTTGAAATCGTCTCGCTTTACTTGAGCCAGCCAGCCATGCGCTCGACCGCTTCGGCGATCTCGGCTTCGGAGCCGGCGTAGGACATGCGCATGGCACGGTGTCCTTCCAGCGGATCGAAATCGAGGCCCGGTGTCGCGGCGACATCGATCTCCGCCAGCATCCGTTTGGCGAATTCCATGCTGTCGTTGGTGAAGCGCGTCACATCGACATAAGCGTAGAAAGCGCCATCCATCGGCGAAGCGATCGTAAGGCCCATTTCCGGCAGACGCCGCATCAGGAAGTCACGGTTGGCTGCGTAGCTTGCCTTGTAGACGTCGAGCTCGGCGGAAGCGCCAAGCGCAGCAGTGGCGGCGATCTGCGATAGCTCTGGTGCCGAGATGTAGAGGCTTTGGGCAACTCGCTCGATCGGGCGCACGAGGCGATCAGGCAGCACCATCCAGCCGATGCGCCAGCCGGTCATGCAATAATATTTCGAGAACGAATTGATGACGATTGCTTCGTCGGTCAATTCGAGCGCGCTCGTCTCCTCGCCGGCGAAGGTGAGGCCGTGATAGATTTCGTCGGAAATGAAGGCGATCGAATTGGCCGAGCAATAGTCTGCCAGTTCGGCAAGCGCCTTGCGGCCCGTTACGGTGCCGGTCGGGTTTGCCGGGCTTGCAAGGAGAACGCCCTTCAGCCGGATGCCGCTTTCCTTCTGGGCTGCCTCGATGCTTTCGGGCGTCAGCGTGAAATGCGTTTCGGCGGTGACGGGCACTTCGATGACCCGCAGGCCGAGCGCGCCCAGGATGTTGCGGTATGCGGGATAGCCGGGCCTGGCGATCGCCACCGCATCACCGGCGTCGAAGAGCGACAGGAATGCGAGATTGAAGCCGGCAGACGAGCCTGTCGTGATCGCGATGCGCGCCGGATCAATGTCCAGCCCGTGCCGGGCGCGATAATGTGTTGCGAGAGCGTCCTTCAGACGCAGAATGCCGAGCGCGTCGGTGTAGCCGATCCTGCCATCATCGAGGGCTGCCTTTGCCGCGTCGAGTGCGGCGCGGGGTGCCGGATGCGAGGGTTGGCCAACGGCCATCGAGATCACCGGCCGGCCACTTGCGCGCCGCCGCGTCGCTTCCGCCAGAACATCCATTGCGTGAAACGGCTCGACTGCACTGCGTTTGGAAATGGAAAACAAGGGTTCTTCTCTTTCGGCTCGATTTGCGGCCCGACAAATGCCGCATTAGTGAGATCTTCACAATCCCGCGACCAGATTACGAACGCGAGAATTCCTGTTTCAATAGGCCGGGATGCGCCGTATTTTTGCTGCTTCGCATTGCGTTTCGATCATCGGACTGTGATACCCGAAGCATTGAACGACCGACATCACCTGCAAAGACGAGGATATCATGGCCATTCTCCCGAAAATCTTCACGGCGCTCGCGCTGACCGCCTCCGTAGCCTCCGCCCAACCGGCCGCAGCCCTCGACGACGCGCAGAAGAAGGAGTTCGGCGAGTTCATCAAGCAGTATCTGATCGAGAACCCGGAGATCATGCTTGATGTGCAGGAGGCGCTGCAGAAGAAGCAGGAGACCGCGCGCCTGGTGAAGGCCAATGCGACGATCTCGGAAAACAAGGCGACGATCTTCGATTCCAAATACGACATGACGATCGGCAACCCGAAGGGCGACGTCACGATCGTCGAGTTCTTCGACTACAATTGCGGTTACTGCCGCCACGCGCTGACCGACATGCAGACCATGCTGAAGAAGGACCCGAACGTCCGCTTCGTGCTCAAGGAATTCCCGATCCTCGGACCGGAATCGGTTGCCGCCCACAAGGTGTCCGATGCCTTCCGCAAGATCGCTCCGGAGAAGTACAGCAAGTTCCACGTAGCACTTCTCGGCAGCGATGGGCGCGCCGACGAGGCGAGCGCCATCGAAGCGGCCCAGTCTCTTGGCGTCAGCGAAAAGCAGATCCGGGCGGAGATGGCCAAAAGCCCGAGCGACGCTTCCGTGCAGGAGACTTACTCACTGGCGCAGAACCTCGGCATAACGGGCACGCCGTCCTATGTGATCGGCAACGAGCTGGTGCAGGGCGCGGTCGGCTATGACGACCTCGAGACCAAGGTCAAGAACATGCGGACCTGCGGCAAGACCAGCTGCTGAACCGGCCCCCATCAAATTGCCAAAATCCCGGTGCTTCAGCCATGTGGACAAAATGGCGCGATTCCTGATGCCTTGCCCAAAGGGCTTTCATTAAGCCTTTGGTGAGTCTATAGGTTGCCCTCGCACATTTGACGGAACACTCGATGACGCAAACCATTTTCGTCCTGAACGGGCCAAACCTGAACATGCTCGGCAAAAGAGAGCCCGGCATTTACGGCGGCAAGACGCTTGAGGACATCGAGGCGGACTGCAAGTCGGCCGGGCGAGAGCTTGGCGTCGATGTCGATTTCCGTCAAAGCAACCATGAAGGTCAGCTCGTCGACTGGCTGCACGA
The DNA here is from genome assembly GCF_047304155.1 of Rhizobium sp. Rhizsp42. Taxonomy (NCBI): domain Bacteria; kingdom Pseudomonadati; phylum Pseudomonadota; class Alphaproteobacteria; order Hyphomicrobiales; family Rhizobiaceae; genus Rhizobium; species Rhizobium sp. Rhizsp42. The sequence continues at coordinate 286,348 of NZ_JBGLYS010000001.1, forward strand.
AGCCAGCGACAAGGCCATTGGCGTTGCGATCAACGCCGGCGCCTACACGCACACCTCGGTTGCGCTACATGATGCGATCCGCGCCATTTCCATTCCCGTTGTAGAGCTCCATATCTCCAACGTGCATGCGCGGGAAGAATTTCGCCACAAGTCGATGATCGCGCCCGCTGCAAAGGGTGTCATCGCCGGCTTCGGACCATATAGCTATATTCTGGCGCTCCACGCGCTAAAGAACGTCACCGCATAAAAAGACAGGGCAAAACTCATGGCTGAAAAAAAGAACGGTATCGACCAGGCACTGATCCGCGATCTCGCGAACATCCTCAACGACACGGATCTGACCGAGATTGAAGTCGAGCAGGACGATCTGCGTATCCGCGTTTCGCGCGCCGGCAACACCCAGTATATCCAGGCGCCAATGGCAGCGCCTGCTTACGCCGCCGCTCCGGCAGCGATTGCAGCTCCGGCTGCTGGCGCAGCGCCTGCCGCTTCCGCCGCACCGGCCCGCAACCCGGCCAACACGGTTTCCGCTCCGATGGTCGGCACCGCCTACATGGCACCGGCTCCGGGCGCGCGTGCATTCATCGAAGTTGGCGCGACGGTCAAGGAAGGCCAGACGCTGCTCATCATCGAAGCGATGAAGACGATGAACCAGATCCCAGCCCCGAAGTCGGGCAAGGTCGTTGAAATTCTTGTCGAGGACGGCACGCCCGTCGAATACGGCCAAGCTCTCGTGGTCGTCGAATAAGGCGAACGTCATGGTCTCGAAAATCCTCATCGCCAACCGCGGGGAAATCGCCCTTCGCGTGCTTCGCGCGTGTAAAGAGCTCGGTATTCCCTGCGTCGTCGTTCACTCGACCGCCGATGCCGACGCCATGCATGTGCGCCTGGCCGACGAAAGCGTCTGCATCGGCCCGCCGCCGTCGCGCGACAGCTATCTGAACATTCATCAGATCGTTGCTGCCTGCGAGATCACCGGCGCCGACGCTGTACACCCCGGCTACGGCTTCCTTTCGGAGAACGCCAAGTTCGCCGAAATCCTCGAAGCGCACGGCATCACCTTCATCGGCCCGACCGCGGAACACATCCGCATCATGGGAGACAAGATCACTGCCAAGACGACGGCGCAGGAACTCGGCATCCCCGTCGTTCCGGGTTCCGACGGCGAAGTGAAGACCGAGGAAGAGGCCATCAAGACGGCCGCTGAAATCGGTTATCCGGTGCTGATCAAGGCGACTGCCGGTGGTGGCGGACGCGGGATGAAGGTCGCCAAGAGCGCTGACGACGTGATTGAGGCGTGGTCGACGGCCCGGACCGAAGCGGCTGCCGCATTCGGCAACGAAGCCGTCTACATGGAAAAGTACCTCGGCAAGCCGCGGCACATCGAAATCCAGGTGTTCGGTGACGGTGAAGGCAATGCCATCCATCTCGGCGAACGCGACTGCTCGCTGCAGCGCCGCCACCAGAAGGTCTGGGAAGAAGCCAACTCGCCTGCCCTCAACGTCGAACAGCGCATGAAGATCGGCCAGGTCTGCGCCGACGCCATGAAGAAGCTGAAGTATCGCGGCGCCGGCACGATCGAGTTCCTCTACGAAAACGGCGAGTTCTATTTCATCGAAATGAACACCCGTCTTCAGGTCGAGCATCCGATCACCGAAGCGATCACCGGCATCGACCTGGTGCACGAACAGATCCGCGTCGCTTCCGGCGGCGGCCTGTCGGTCACACAGGATGAGATCCACTTCCATGGCCATGCCATCGAATGCCGTATCAACGCCGAGGACGCGCGCACCTTCGTGCCCTCGCCCGGCACGATCACGCATTTCCATGCACCTGGCGGTCTCGGCGTGCGCATCGATTCGGGCGTCTATCAGGGCTACAAGATCCCGCCCTACTACGACAGCCTGATCGGCAAGCTCATCGTGCACGGCCGCACCCGCGTCGAATGCATGATGCGTCTGCGTCGTGCGCTTGACGAGTTCGTGGTAGACGGCATCAAGACGACGCTGCCGCTCTTCCAGGATCTGGTCGACAACCAGGACATCGCCAACGGCGATTACGACATCCACTGGCTGGAAAATTATCTGGCCAGCAAGCCGGCTTAACCGCAATGGCAGGGTCGCGCAGGAAATCTCCAGGCATCACACCGGAAATTCTCCTGCGCGCCTATTCCATCGGGCTCTTCCCGATGGCAGAATCGGCTGACGATCCCGAGATCTTCTGGGTCGAGCCCGATCTTCGCGGCGTTCTGCCGCTCAATGATTTCCACGTTTCCAAAAGCCTCGCCAAAACCATTCGGCGCAAACCGTTCGAGATCCGCTTCGACCATGACTTCGAGGCCGTGATCGCGGCCTGCGCAGAGGAAACGTCGGGGCGCCCAAGCACCTGGATCAACCAGACGATCAGGTCGCTCTACTCATCGCTCTTTCGCATGGGACACGCCCATACCGTCGAAGCCTGGGATGGCGACCAGCTTGTGGGGGGGCTTTACGGCGTGTCGCTTGGTGCCGCCTTCTTCGGCGAGAGCATGTTCTCGCGGCGCACGGACGCCTCGAAGATCTGCCTCGTGCATCTGGTGGAGCGGCTGAAGGAGAACGGTTTCGTGTTGCTCGACACCCAGTTCACCACCGAACACCTGAAGACCTTCGGCGCCATCGACGTTCCGAAGGACGAGTACGAGCACATGCTCGCCACGGCGATGGATTCGCCGCATCTGCCTTTTGCACAATAAAATACACGTTCACGTTGACGTTACTCCCCAGTCGCCTATTGTCGCGCCTTTAACGGGAGTATTGTTCATGAAGTTGAAAATTGCCGCGCTAACGTCCCTCTTCGTCCTGGCAGCAACGCTGGCTCAGGCGAAACCATATCAGGAGATGTTTCCGGGTGCGGATCGTTTCGGAGATGCCGACAAAGCTATCCTGGAAAAGATCGACTTTCAGCAAGGCGCGATCAAGATTCCCGGCGCGAACGCCACCCTCAATATTCCCGAGGAATTCTACTATCTCAGCCCTGCGGACGCTCGCCGCGTGATCGTCGACATCTGGGGCAATCCGCCACAAGCGGGCGAAGGAACGATGGGGATGGTCTTCCCCGCCAAATACGCTCCGGTTGAGGGCGGATCATGGGGCTCCGTCGTCGAATACAGTGCTGACGGCTACGTCTCCGACGTGGATGCCGCTTCCACCGACTACGACGAACTGCTCCGCAGCATCAAGGACTCGATCGCGGAAACCAACCCGGAACGCGAGAAGCAGGGTTTCGAGAAGATCACGCTCGTCGGCTGGGCCTCACCCCCGCATTACGACCAATCCGCGCATGCGCTGCATTGGGCCCGTGATCTCATCTTCGGAGACGACATGAGTCAGCCGCACACGCTGAACTATTCCGTGCGCGTCTTTGGGCGCGAAGGCGTCTTCATGTTTAATTTCGTCGCGGGAATGGACCAGCTGAAGGAAATTCAGTCCGCCGTCCCCGACGTTCTGACCATGGTCAAATTCGACAGCGGCAAGACCTACAAAGACTATGAAAGCGGAGACAAGCTGGCGGCCTACGGCATGGCCGGCATGATCGCGGCCGGTGCCGGCGCGAAGGTCGCGGCCAAAGTCGGGCTGCTCGCAATGGCGGCCGTTTTCTTCAAGAAGGCCGGCGTGCTTGTTCTTGTCGCGGGAGCAGCGCTATTGCGGACCCTCAAGGGAATGTTTTCGCGCAAGAAACCCTCGGCATAATCGCAGAGGTTAGTTCGTCTTGGCGTCGGGCGCAGGCACGTCCGACGTCGCCTTGCAGTCCTTCAGCCAGACGTCATAGATCGGGTGCTCGACGGCGTTGAGGCCGGGGCTGTCGGCGAACATCCAGCCGGTGAAGATGCGGCGGATCTTGCGGTCCAGCGTGATCTCGTCGACTTCGACAAAGCCGTCGATCTTCTGCACTTCGCTCTGGTCACGCGAATAGCATGCCTTCGGCGTCACCTGCAGGGCGCCGAACTGCACCGTTTCATTCACATAGACGTCGAAGGTGGTGATGCGACCAGTGATCTTGTCGAGGCCGGAAAAGACGGCGACAGGATTGTCGATGCGGGCGGCGAGAACCGTCTGCGGCAGGAAGGACGAGCCAAGCGCCAGGGCAATGCCGGCGGCACGCAGGACGGGGTTCCGCGTGAGAAGCTTCATATCTTTCCGTCTCCACCGCATTTCAAAAATAGAAGGCCGCAGTGTCTGCGGCCATTCTGCGGGTATAGGTCAATTGTGGCCAAAAACCGGGCCGGACTGGCTGCGATCAGCTACCGGGCGTCCACGCATCGTAGTCGCCGGTCACGCGCGGACGTTCGCCGGCAACGGCGAGCGAGCCCGGCGGACGGTAGGCCTGCGGCGAACCGGTCGGGTTGGCGCGGTGTCCCTTCTGCCATTCCTTGGCGACATAGGTCTCCTTGGACGGCGGCACGTCGGTGCGGTAGTGCATCCAGCCGTGCCAGCCCGGCGGGATCGCCGAAGCGTCCGCGTAGCCCTTGTAGATCACCCAACGGCGCGGAAGGCCGAAGGAGGTGGTGCCGCCTTCGTAATAGACGTTGCCCAATTCATCTTCGCCGACGCGCTTGCCGAAACGCCAGGTCGCGAAGCGGGTACCGATCGTCTGACCGTTCCACCAGGTGAAGATTTGCAGGAGGAGAGTTTTCATGTCTTTTCCTTGTGCCTGCCTTGGGAGCAAGCGGGACCAGAATTCGATCCTTCGCTTATGCCGCCAGCAGCGCCTGTTGTCCAGTGATTCCGAAGGCAAAAGGGTTCATTTCAGCGCCATCTTGAAGCCGAGATGCGAGGCTTCGAAACCGAGCCGCTCATAGAAGCGATGGGCATCCTTGCGCTTGGCATTGGAGATGAGCTGCACGCGCGGCAAGCCACGCGCCCTCGCCGTTTCGATGCAGAATTCGATCATCCGGGCGCCGATGCCCCGGCCGCGCATGTCGCCGCGCGTCTGCACGGCCTCGATGATCATGAAGGACGTTCCGCGCCCGGTGAGCGTCGTGGTGATCGCGGTCTGGAAGGTACCAACGACTTCGCCGGCCAGTTCAGCCACGAACAGTGTCTGATCGGGAGAGGCCGCGATGGTCTCGAACGCGCGCTCGTAATCCGGCAGCGCGTCTTCGGAAACCGTATCGCCGTGCCCGCCGATATCATCGTCGGCGAACATGGCGATCAGTGCCTTCAGATCGTCCCGGCGGGCTTCGCGAATGATGATCTCTACGGCCATTTGAAACGTCTCAGTAGCTGGCGAGCGGTTTTTCGAGGATCAGCGCCGGTATTCCGGATTGGCCGGGGCCGTTGTTTTCGCTCTGGCCGACATCGGCAAAACCGAGCTGGTGGTAGAACGTGATCGCCGCCTCGTTGCGCGGCTCGACCTCGAGCCGCATGATCTCGGCTGCCGGAAAGCAGGTTTCGAGCTCGGCGAAAATATCGCGGCCGATGCCCTCGCGCTGCAGCGAGGGGCGCACGTAAAGCAGATGCAGCATGACCGTCTTGGTCATCTCGCCGGACATGGCGGCATAGCCGACGCCGCCGATTTCCTTGCCGTCATCGGCGACCAGGAATTCGGCGTTCTTGTTTGCCATGCGCGTCTTCAACGCCGCGGGCGAGAAGAGCGTGGAGACTAGTTCATCGACCTTCGGCGCGCCAAGCAGCGCGTCGTAGGTCGCATGGAAAGTTTCGACCAGGAGAGCGCGAACCTTGTCGAGATCGCGCTCGCTGGCGGTGCGGACGAAGTAGACCATTTTCTTCCTTCCGGCATCGGCTATCCGAAAACCGCTTCACACTTTTCGGCGATGCCGGATGACCTATTCCTCGACGATGCCGAGCTTGGCCTTGACCAGCGCCTGCACGGCCTGCGGGTTGGCCTTGCCGCCGGTCGACTTCATCACCTGGCCGACGAACCAGCCGGCGAGAGCGGGCTTGGCCTGCGCCTTGGCGACCTGATCCGGGTTGGCGGCGATGATCTCGTCCACGGCCTTCTCGATGGCGCCGGTGTCGGTGACCTGCTTCATGCCGCGGCTTTCGACGATCTCGGCCGGGTCGCCGCCTTCGGTCAGAACGATTTCGAACACGTCCTTGGCGATCTTGCCGGAGATGGTCTCGGCCTTGATGAGGTCGATGATCGAGCCGAGCTGAGCGGCGGAAACCGGAGTCGATTCAATATCCTTGCCGAGTTTGTTCAAGGCGCCCAAGAGGTCGTTGATGACCCAGTTGGCGGCCATCTTGCCATCACGACCCTCGGCAACGGCCTCGAAGTAATCGGCGATCGCCTTTTCCGACACGAGCACGGAGGCATCGTAGATGGATAGGCCGAGTTCGCGCACGAAGCGCTCCTTCTTGTCGTCGGGCAGTTCCGGCAGGTCGGCTGCGAGTGCTGCGACATAGGCGTCGTCGAATTCGAGCGGCAGCAGGTCTGGGTCGGGGAAGTAGCGATAATCGTGCGCGTCTTCCTTCGAGCGCATCGAGCGCGTCTCGCCCTTGCCGGCGTCGAACAGGCGGGTTTCCTGATCGATCACGCCGCCATCCTCGAGGATGGCGATCTGGCGGCGGGCTTCGTATTCGATCGCCTGGCCGATGAAGCGGATGGAGTTGACGTTCTTGATCTCGCAACGCGTGCCGAAGCCTTCGCCCGGACGGCGCACGGAGACGTTGACGTCGGCGCGCATGGATCCTTCGTCCATGTTCCCGTCGCAGGTGCCGAGGTAGCGCACGATCGAGCGCAGCTTGGTCATGTAGGCCTTGGCCTCATCCGAGGAACGCATGTCCGGCTTGGAGACGATTTCCATCAGGGCGACGCCCGAACGGTTGAGATCCACATAGGACATGGTGGCGTGCTGGTCGTGCAGCGACTTGCCGGCGTCCTGTTCCAGGTGCAGGCGCTCGATGCCGATCTCGATATCCTCGAACTGGCCCTGACGATCCGGACCGAGCGAGATCACGATCTGGCCCTCGCCGACGATCGGATCCTTGAACTGCGAGATCTGATAGCCCTGCGGCAGGTCGGGATAGAAGTAGTTCTTGCGGTCGAAAATCGAGCGCTTGTTGATCTGCGCCTTCAGGCCGAGTCCGGTGCGAACCGCCTGGGCGACGCATTCCTCGTTGATGACGGGCAGCATGCCGGGCATGGCGGCATCGACGAGCGAGACGTTGGAATTCTGCGGCTTGCCGAACTCGGTCGAGGCGCCGGAGAACAGCTTCGAATTGGACAGCACCTGCGCATGGACTTCCATGCCGATGATGACTTCCCAATCACCAGTGGCGCCGGGAATGAAGCGTTTCGGATCAGGCGTGCGAACGTCAACAAGGGTCATGGAAATGCTCTTTTGAGGCTATCTTATTCAACTGGTGAGGTAACGGAAATGACCTTCCGGTGCAAGGCTTTCGGCACGGTCTCAGCCATTGCAGGCCGCGCACTGGCCATTTTTCGGTTGTTAACCGGCCACCCTTAGAGTCCAGCAATGCTTCTCACCGATATCGCCAAAATCATCGGACTGTTCACAGCCTGGAACGGGCTGGTGTTTGCGATCTACTTCATCGACAAGCAGGCGGCGCGCTATGGCCAGTGGCGCATCAGCGAAAAGACACTTCTGACGCTTGCCTTCCTTGCCGGAAGCCCCGGCGCCGTGAGCGCACAACAGCTGCTGCGCCACAAGACCCGCAAGGAGCCGTTTCGCTCGGAGCTGATGGCGATCTGCGGCTTTCATCTGCTTGCCGTGGTCGCGCTCATCTCCGGCATCGCGGCAAGGATGCTTGGGCTGATCTAAAAGGCGCCGTAGGGACCATCGCCCGACGATGACACCGGCTTCGACAGCCCGACGGAAGGAACGTCCCTGTCGAGCTTGGGATTATAGGCGACCGACAGCCAGTGAATTGAATAGCCGTTCTTCTTGAAGAAGGTGATCGCCTCGTTGTTTTCGGCGTGCGTCTGCATCATCACGCTGTCGAGTCCCTGCTCCGCCACTTCCTTTTCGATCGACTGCAGCAGAGCCGAGCCAAGGCCATGGCCGGTGAACGACGGATCGATCCAGAAGTCGGAAATCGTCTCGTCGAGATTTTCACGGGCGGCCCATCCGGCCGTGTGGCCGTTCCATTCGATGACGGTGATGGTGAGCCAACGCGTCTCGGCGAAATTCATGAAGGCGCTGCGAGCAGCCGACGCCATCGCGTCCGCCTCGCCGATCGGCGCCATGGCCTTCTGCCAGGCGCGCAGCCCGATTTCGCTCAAAAACTCGGCTTCGCCCTCATGGGCATTGCGAATAGTGATCAATCAGAACCTCCGAAACACCGAGGAAAGTAAACCACCGAATCAGGCCACATCAAAGCCTTCCGTAACGTCAGGCGAAGCTTATCCCGCATTGCGAAAGAAGGAGCTCGCTTGGCGCCGACCTTGACGCCGACGGGGCCAAAGCCTATCAAATCCTCATGTTGAGCTCGCAATCAGAGACCCGGTAAAGGCCCTGCCCGCAAGTTTTCTTGCGCGCACGGGCCCGACGAGAACGAAGCCCTGACGTCCCATCCGGACGCCAGATCGTTTTTGTGCGCCTTAAACGGCGCGAGACCGGATCAACATCTCCATGGATATTTCACGCGCGGAACAGCGCATCTTGCACTTGCTGGCCCAAGGCGGCCGCATCGAAATCGAACGCGACGGCAGAAAGAAGATCGAGGCCGTCAACTGCCTCACCCGCGACGGCTGGCTTTACCCGGGCTTCGACCTTGAGCTCTTTCGAAAGCTCAAACGGCTGAAGGCGATCAGATCGCAGACCGGACAGCCGTATCTGATCACCGAACGCGGGCTGCGGCTGGTGCGCTCGCAATTGGACAACCGATAACAGGGAAACGGCGCCGCTCAGGTGGCGCCGTTTTGCCGCCTCAGCGTTGAAGCAGGCGATATTTCGAAAGCTGAAGACCTGTGTCGCTGTAGCCGACCGCTTCGCCAGCGCAGCTATCGTCGACCACGATATGGTTGCTCGTAGCGGCGTCCATGGTTGCAAGGCTGATCTTATGTCGACGCTCCAGATAGCCGTAAAGCGCCCAGTCCTCGGCCCCGGCGCCGCAGACGGCCACCGTACTTTCGCACGTTCCCGATGACGGGCAGACATGATCCGCGATGCGCGCGGCATTGGCGATCGTATCCGCATCCACCCCCGGCCGACCAATGTTGAAGCCGACGAGAATGGCACTCAGCGCAAGTGCGACAGCCAAGCCGATCGACAGCCGCCGATATGAGCGCGTGTTCATCGCCTGAAGCGCTCGGACAACGGCTGGTGCGCCCGCAATCGCAAAGGCAGATGCGAAATAGGCAAGCGAAGGATTGAAATAGAAGCTGGCGACGCGCGGGCTGACGAGCAAGGGAAGCGAGGCGGAGAAGCCAACGAGCGCGAGGAAGATCGCGGCCCTTCGTCGCGCCTGGCTTAAATCACGCGGCACTGCGGAGCGGCTTCCCCAACGGCGATCGCAGAGCAGGATAATCAGCGTGACGATCGCCGGATACGCATTGACGCGTATGAAAGCACGCACTGCGTTCCAGTTGCCGCCACCGCTGCCACGCTGACCGGTGAGGCTCGGCAGCAACTGTATCGAGAGATAGCGCTCGATCGCGTCCCGGGCGCCGTCCAACTGCCAGAGAGCTGCGAAAAATATGACGACCGTCGCTGTCATGACCAAGGTGTCAACAATGACGGAAACCAGGCTTCGACGACGAAATGCCAGCCACCATATTCCCGGTGTTGCAAGCGGGAACAGGCCGACCAATCCTTTGGTCATCAGCGCCAACGCCACCAATATTCCTGCCGCGATCATCAGGATCAAACGCGACATGACCTTCCCGCGATCTGCGCCATCATAAGCAACGATGACACAATAGATCGCCAGGGAGGTGAAAACGATCAGCAGGTTTTCGAGCATACCGTTGGTGAAGCCCCAGCTGACACGTCCTGCGCCAAGCGCCATGGCCAAAACCGTAGGGCCTGCCAAACGAAGCTCCGGATCGTTGCCGTGAAGCCTTTGCCAAATCTTCAGCAAAACGAAACCACTGGCGATGAGCGTCAGCAAGGAGAAGCATTTCTCGACCGCGATCGTGTCGCCGAACAGAAGAAAACCAATCGCCTCAAGCCACATCATCAAGGGCGGATGTTCAGAGAAGACCGGGAACAGGGTCTCCGAAAACTGCAGCCGCCACGGCGATCCAGCGCCTTCAGCCAGATTGCGCGCGATGCTTGCGTAGATCGCGCCATCAAAGAACATCGACTGATGCATGAGCTGACGCAGCACCAGCAGGCAGACGACGATTGCAAGGATGATCCAGAGAGGCTTTGCAGCATCCACGGTCTTGGACTGCATGGGGTGCGCCTCGCCTACTTCCAGATGAACTTGTTGGCGATCACGAACTTCCAGACCGTGTCGATGGCGATGCCCGCCAGCGTAGCAAGGAAGACCACGTGAACCAGTCGCTCATAGGCAAGTGTCGCAGCAGAAACGTTGGCGACGATGCCGACGGAGGAGACGAACAGAAACTTGAGATAGCCCCAAAACTTGGTCCAGCCGCGCAGCCGGCGATCCTGGAAGGTCAGCAGGTTGTTGAGCAGGAAGTTGCTGGTGGCCGCGACCAGCGTCGCCACGGTCTGTGCCGCCATGAAGGGCACGGTTAGCGCCAGTGCGCTGTAGAGAACCGCCAAGTGAACGAAGAGGCCCGAGCCTCCTACGAACAGGAAGGAGATCAGGTTCGCCGGCACGATGCCGCGGGTCATCTTGCTGAGAAGGAAGGTGACGAATTTCCAGATGACATAGCTGTCGAGCTTCGATTCGCCGCTAAGGCGCGCCTGGAAATCAAAGGGCACTTCGGCGTGCCGCAGGTCCTTGCGCGAATAGAGGATATCGAGAAGGAGCTTGAAGCCCGCGTCGCCAAGCTGCGGCGCAACGCCCAGAAACGCCTCGCGCCTGATAATGAAGAAGCCCGTCAGCGGGTCGACCAGCTGGCGTCCCAGGACGAAGCTGCTCAACCAGTTGCCAACCTTCGACAAGATATTGCGCACCGGCGACAAAGCATCCGCCTGACGCTCATCGCCCAACCGGCGGGCGGCGCTGACGATGTGCAGGTCATCCTGGTTCAATCGATCGACCAGATCCCTGACCACTTCAGGATCGTGCTGACCATCGACATCCATGACGCAAAGCAGTCCGCCCTTTGCAGACAGCATGCCCTGGATACTCGACTTGGCGAGGCCTCGATCGGTCAGACGCGTAATAATGCGTATGCGTGGATCATGCGCAGCGTAGTCGAAGACTTTCTGCGCCGTTCCATCGGCGGAATTATCATCGACGAAGATGATCTCCCAATCCTTTTCATGAAGGGCAGCCTTGGTGCGTTCGATGAAAGGAATGACGTTTCCCGATTCATTGTATGTCGGGGCGATAATAGAAATACGGCCTGCGGGCAAAGCGTTATCCACCAATAGAATTCAATCGCACGTAGCAGGTCGCCAAATAAAAATCCAGCGAGATACATGCGTGATCGGCATCAGCAAATTGGATACTTGTGGACCGATAAATCAGAGATGAAAAACCAGTGCCCGAAACACGGTGGATGCGTGTGCGGCGCCGTTTTCACTTGGACAGCAGCACCGGGCGCATGGCCGCCCACTCATCGCCGAACGAACCTGTGGCAACCTGCTTGCCAGCCAACGGATACCAGTAACCGGCATTCCACGTATCGCCTTCGATGCGGTGACACAGCGCGTGGCCCCAATCGAAAGGCTGTTCGCCTTCGTGGGCCTGGCAGATGTCGTGTACGGCCTTCCACTCGGCTCCCATAACGAAATCCGCGGCAGCCAGGCGGTCGAAAGCGTCAACGAGCGCTGTGATCTGCGATGCCATAAGCTTCTCCTCCACTTGGCGCATCTAAGATGCGTGGGTCTTCCCTACCCCAAAACCGACTTCGCCGACCAGCATGTGGTCGGCGATCGTCATGTCTCTGATGTTCAGTCCGCTTACCACCACTTGGCGGGGGTGAAGCGGCCGGCGGCTTGTTCGATGACGTGGGCCGTCTTGAAGAGGGTTTCTTCCTCGAACGGCTTGCCGATCAGCTGCAGGCCGAGCGGCAGGCCCTTATGGTCGAGGCCGGCGGGGACCGCGATGCCGGGAAGGCCGGCCATGTTGACGGTGACGGTGAAGATGTCGTTCAGGTACATCTTGACCGGATCGGATGCCAGATCCTCGTCGGCGATGCCGAAGGCGGACGACGGGGTGGCGGGCGTCAGGATGGCGTCGACGCCGGCGTGGAAGGCGAGGTCGAAGTCGCGCTTGATCAGCGTGCGGACCTTCTGCGCCTGGATGTAATAGGCGTCGTAGTAGCCGGCCGAGAGAACATAGGTGCCGATCATGATGCGGCGCTTGACTTCCTTGCCGAAGCCGGCGGCGCGGGTCTTCTCGTACATGTCGGCAATGTCCTTGCCGTCGACGCGCAGACCGTAGCGCACGCCGTCGTAGCGGGCGAGGTTCGAAGAGGCTTCAGCCGGTGCCACGATGTAATAGGCCGGCAGAGCGTATTTGGTGTGCGGCAGCGAGATGTTGACGATTTCGGCGCCAGCATCCTTCAGCCAGGCAATGCCCTGTTGCCAGAGCGTTTCGATTTCTTCCGGCATGCCGGCAACGCGGTATTCGTTCGGAATGCCGATCTTCATGCCCTTCAGCGACTGGCCGAGCACGGCTTCGTAGTCGGGAACCGGCAGATCGACTGAGGTGGTGTCCTTGGCGTCGACCGAGGCCATGGACTTCAGGAGGATGGCGGCGTCGCGGACGTCGCGGGCGATCGGGCCGGCCTGGTCGAGCGACGAGGCGAAGGCAACCGTGCCCCAGCGCGAGCAGCGGCCATAGGTCGGCTTGATGCCGACGGTGCCGGTGAAGGCGGCGGGCTGGCGGATCGAGCCGCCGGTGTCGGTGGCGGTGGCGCCGGCGCAGAGATGGGCTGCAACGGCAGCGGCCGAGCCGCCCGAGGAACCGCCGGGAACCAGCTGCTGGTTCGAGCCTTCGGCGCGCCAGGGGTTGATGACCGCGCCGTAATGCGAGGTCTCGTTGGAGGAGCCCATGGCGAACTCGTCCATGTTCAGCTTGCCGAGCATGACGGCGCCGTCGTCCCACAGGTTCTGCGTGACGGTCGATTCGTAATGCGGCTTGAAGCCGTCGAGGATGTGGCTGCAGGCCTGGGTGTGGATGCCTTCGGTGGCGAAGAGATCCTTGATGCCGAGCGGAATGCCCTCGAGCTCGCCGCCCTTGCCGCTGGCAAGACGGGCGTCGGAGGCTTCGGCCATCTGCAGCGCCTTTTCAGGCGTCACCTTGATATAGGCGTTGAGCTTGTCGTTGGCCGCCTCGATCGCCGAGATATAGGCTTCGGTGAGTTCGGTCGCTTTGATTTCCTTGGCGCGCAGCTTGGTGCGGGCTTCGGCAATGGTCAGGCTGGTGAGTTCGCTCATGATGGTTCGCTTCAAATCTTGAATGGCAACGAGGTCGGAAAGCGGCAAAAGGCCTTATTCGACGACTTTGGGCACCAGGAAGAAATTCTGATCGGTAACGGGCGCGTTCGAAACGATATCGGCGGCCTTATTGCCGTCGGTGACGTCGTCGGTGCGCTTCTTCATCAGCATCGGCGTGACCGAGGTCATCGCCTCGACGCCTTCGACATTGACTTCGGAGAGCTGCTCGACGAAGCCGAGGATCCCATTCAACTCGCCGACCATGCGGTTTGCCTCATCTTCGGAGACGGCAATACGGGCAAGGCGCGCAACGCGCTTAACGGTGGCTAGGTCGACGGACATCATATTCTCCGGATGGGATTTTCCCACCCGCTATAAAGGCCATGCCCGCTGTGTGCAACGGGCATGGCCTTTCGTTCATTCAGATTTCCGCCCTTTCAAGTCGGGTCGGAGCGCGATTGCATCAGAGAACGACGCTCTCGCTCGGCTTGATCGCCTTCACCTCGGTCTTTGCGCCTTCCATGCCGGCGACGAACTTTTCGGGCGTCTGGTCGATGATCGGGAAGGTGCCGTAGTGGCAGGGGATCGCGGTCTTGAAGTTGAAGTAGCGCTGGCAGGCGAGTGCGGCCACCGCACCACCCATCGTGAAGCGGTCGCCGACTGGGACGAGGCCGATATCGGGCTGGTGCAGTTCGTTGATCAGCGCCATGTCGGAGAAAATGTCGGTATCGCCCATGGCGAAGATCGAGGCTTCGTCGTCGAAGTGCAGCATCAGGCCGTTGGCGTTGCCGAGTGCGTGGGAGACGCCGTCCTCGGTGACCTGGGCGGAGGAGTGCAGCGCGTTGGTGAAGGTGGCGGAGAAGCCGCCAAGCGACACCGTGCCGCCGGTATTGCCCATCTCGATCTTCGAAACGCCCTTGGTGCCGAGCCAGGAGGCGAGATCGGCGTTGGCGAGAACGACGGCGCCGGTTTCCTTGGCGATGGCGACAGTATCGCCGACATGGTCTCCATGGCCGTGGGTGAGCAGGATGTGGGTGACGCCAGCGGTGACGTCCTTGATGTCCTGGCCGGCAAACGAGCCGTTATGCGTCAGGAACGGATCGAGGAGGATGGTTGCCTTCGCGGTCTCGATGCGAAAGGCGGAATGGCCTAGCCAGGTGATCTTCATGAAATCTGTCCTTTTATTAAGTGATGCAAAAGCCTGTTTCGATGGGTATGGAGATAACCGATACCGCCGCAAAGAAAAGCGGTCGAGGCTTCAATTTCTTTTGACGGGATGAACGACGATGACGGTGTTGACGATCGAGGAACTGGCGGCAGCCCTTCAGCCGGGACAGGCAATTGCCGGTCTCGACCTCGGCACCAAGACGATCGGGCTTTCGATGTCGGACCTCGGCCGGCGATTCTCGACACCGCGCCCGGTCATCAAGCGCGAGAAATTCACCATCGATGCGGAGGTGCTTCTAAGCTTCGCGGACAAAGAGAAAGTCGCGGCCTTCGTCATCGGCCTGCCCATGAATATGGACGGATCGGCTGGTCCGCGCGTCCAGGCCACGCGCGCCTTCGTGCGCAACATGGAGCAGAAGACGGCCCTGCCCTTCGTTTATTGGGATGAACGGCTGTCGACGGTTGCCGCCGAGCGGGCGCTGCTGGAAATGGACGTGTCACGCGCCAAGCGGGCCGAACGCATCGATTCGGCGGCCGCGAGCTTCATTCTTCAAGGCGCTCTGGACAGGCTGTCCTTGCTTGGAAGGGCGGCGCTCGAAGAACCGGACGCCTGACGTCCCCGCCACCAGGCGGCGATCTTCTTGCGTCGGCGGAAGGCCATGATCGCGAACACCACGAAGCTGTCGACCACGACGGCGCGGGCGACCAGCGGCGGAATGGTTTCGGCGGGAATGCCGAGGATATTGGCGTAGACCTGGAATGTGAGGTCATGGGCCTGGCGTGTGAGCATGAAGATGCCGAAGCTCATGTCGTAGTAGGATAGCCAATACCAGCCCGCCAGAAACACAATCGGACCGGCCCAGAAGATCAGGAACCACTTCATGCGGTCGCCCCTCTTTGTCGCTTTGCGAATGGCAGATCGAGCGAGACCAGCCATGTCGATAATGCCATCAAACCCAGCACCAGGGCCGGCACCGCGATATCGAGCGCGAGCACGGCAAAGAACATCATCGCGGCAACGAGGAACATGATTCTCGCGATTTTGGTTCGCATGGTTCCAGACAACTCAAACTTTGAAACTGTCTGGTAACCTGACTTCTTAAACACTCTGGCGCAACGTAAACCATTTGTTAAGGTTAACAGCGAAGCGGGAGGCTGTGGGAAAGTTTGGGCCCAATCAGCCGTAAACGCCGCGAACGATGCGTTTCAAGGCCTGCTCCGCCTTCTCCCAGTCCTTCGATGCCTTCAACGTCAGGCCGGCGCACTGCCCGCCGGCCGACGCCGAAAGGACGATATGCTGGATGGCGGCGATCAGAATCGCGTTGACGGCGACGGCGTCCACGCCCTTGGGCGGCGTCAGCGAGCCGCGCATGCGCTCCAGCCATGTGGCCAGTGCCTTGGAGCGCGCTTCGGAGAGGCGGCGGACCTGCTCGGTATTTTCGGACACCTCCCAGGCGACGATGCGGCGCATCAGCGGGTCGTCGCGCAACGCCTGGAGGAAGAGCAGCGACAGGCGCTCCATCAGGTCGCCGTAGGTCAGCAGGAACATGCCGCCCGTATCCTCGGGAATGCGGTCCTTCACCCAGGTGCCGAGATCGGCGCCGATCGCGTCGACAAGACCATTCAGGCCACCGTAGTAGCGATAGATCAGCTGCTTGTCGCAGCCGGCCTTGCGCGCCACGGCGTTGATGCCGAAGTTCTGGAACCCCTCTTCCGCAAGCAGCGCCTTGGCGGCGTTGAGGATCGCCTTTTCAGTCGCGCCACGGTCACGCACACGCTTTTCCGGTTCGGCCTGCGGTGCGCTCGCGATGGGGGTCAAAGGCATGGGGTCATTCAGCATCAGGGACTCGGGTTTCATGTGTCACTCATCGGTGAGTAACAACACCGCCCCAAACCGGCAACGGCGAACCCCTTGAAAGATTGTGGATTGTTTTCAGGCCATTCGTGGCGTGCAGCCGAATGTCGCCGCGTGGCGACATCGATCAGAGCTTCTGGCCGAACCAGACGGTGCGCTCGGATGGCTCCACGAGCGGTGGTCCGAGGCGCGTGAAGCCACGTGAACCCCAGAAGCCGATGCCATTGGCATTCGTTGCGCTGGCCCCGAGATGCACGGATTTCACGCCGGCGCCTCTTGCCTGCGAGAGCCACAGGTCGAGCAGCTTCGTTCCCATCCCCTGCCCGCGCAGACGCGACAGCAGGTTCATATGGATATGCGCCGGGAACGCCTCGATGATCGCCGATGGCGCCGACGAGGGATGATGGATCGCGGCGATGCGTTTCTCGTCGGCATCCCAGAGGTCGGGATCGCCCTGAGGGTCCGGGTAGGCGCTGCGCAGCGCCGGCCACCAGTCGCGCTCAAGCTGCGCCTGAAACGCAAGCGTATCGTGGACGCCAACGATATAGCCGGCGACGCCTTCGGCATCCTCTGCCACGAAGGCCGTTTCAGGGCTGAGCGTCACGTAAGGCGCGGAGTAGATATGGCCGATGAGCTTTCCGTCACCATGCAGTGACGTCGCATCCTTGCCCGCATCGCCCGTGACCAGCGAGATGTTGTAGATCTCATCGAGATCGTCGAGCCGGGCTTGGCGCAGCGTTGTCGTCATCAGCTTGCCGGCGGATAGAGGAGATCGACGATATAGCTGGCGTCGAAACGACTATCGAGCATGCCGTAGGTGGAGCGCCAACCGCCGGCGAGACGGGTTTCGATGAAGGCATCGGCGATGCGCCCTGCCCCCAGACGATAGAGTTCGGCAGCACCCGCCGCGAGTGCCAGCTGCTCGACGAGCAGACGGGCGGCGCCCTCGTCGCGCTCGCAGAGCGCCATGGCGGCGCGGAGCACGTCGATGGTTTTCTTGCCGGCCGGGCCGAGATCCCTTGCAAGGCCTGCGAAGACGGTCTCGAAGAGATCCTTGCCGCGGTTCAGGATACGCAAGACATCGAGCGCCATGACGTTGCCCGAGCCTTCCCAGATCGCATTCACGGGCGCTTCGCGGTAGTGGCGGGCGATCGGGCGTTCCTCGATATAGCCGCTACCGCCGATGCACTCCATCGCTTCATAGATGAGCGCGGGCGCGATCTTGCAGCACCAGTATTTGGCGACCGGCGTCATGACGCGGGCGTAAGCGGCCTCCTCGGCGCTGCCGCGCGCGCGGTCGAAGGCGTCGGCGAGACGGAAGGAGAGCGCCGTGGCGGCGGCGACGTCGAGCGCCATGTCCGCAAGCACGCGGGTCATGATCGGCTGGCTGACCAGCATCTTGCCGAAGACGCTACGGCCACGGGTGTGATGCACGGCCTCCGCCAGCGAGGCGCGCATGATGCCAGACGAGGCCAGCGCGCAATCGAGGCGAGTCAGCGTGACCATGTCGAGGATGGTGCGAACTCCGGCATCCGGGCCGCCGAGCAGGAAGCCGAAGGTATCGCTGAACTCGACCTCGGAAGAGGCATTCGAGCGGTTGCCGACCTTGTCCTTGAGGCGCTGGAACTGCAGGCCATTGGCCGAGCCGTCCTCAAGCAGGCGCGGTACCAGGAAGCAGCCCATGCCTTCCTTGGTCTGCGCCAGCATGATGAAGGCGTCGCTCATCGGCGCCGACATGAACCACTTGTGGCCCGACAGGCGGTAGATGCCCTCGCTGACCTTTTCGGCAGACGTCGTGTTGGAGCGGACATCGGTGCCGCCCTGCTTTTCGGTCATGCCCATGCCGATGGTGACGGCGGATTTCTGCATGGCCGGCTTGTTGGCCGAATCGTATTTGCGCGACAGGATCCTCGGCGCCCAGTCCTTCTGGACGGCGGGCGATGCGGAGAGAGCGGCAACGGATGCGCTCGTCATGGTGATCGGGCAGAGATGGCCGGTCTCGAGCTGCGACGAAAGATAGAAGCGAGCGGCGCGGATCTTGTGCGCCTGATCCTTCGCCTCGGCATCGGCCTGCGGATCCCAGACGGACGAATGAAGGCCGACAGACATTGACCGGCGCATCAGCGCGTGCCAGGCCGGGTGAAATTCCACGACATCGAGCCGTTCGCCGCGGGGGCCATGGGTGCGCAGCTGCGGCACGCCCTGGTTTGCCATGCGCGCCAGTTCCTGCGCTTCCGGCGAGGTGACGTAGCGGCCCATATTGTCGAGATCATCGCGAATGCCGCGCGGCAACGCACCAGTGAGGTCGACGATCAGCGGATCGGACCTGTAGGCGTTGATGCCGGACCAAAGGCTCGGCTGGTTGAGTTCGGCGAGTTTTTCTTCAGCGGATGTCATGAATCGCTTCTAGAGTATGAGGCAGGCAAAGGGAAACCGGAAGTTGGGCCCTTCTCCTGCTTTAGCCCAATTGCGACAAAATTGCAGGGGGAGAGCGCGGTTTGCCCACAGCGCATGCTTGCCGCCGCCGCACGCACTCTTTATAGAGCCGCTGACGACAGCATAGAGGCAGGTTCATGGTCTTCTTTCCCCACCGCCACCTCATCGGTATCAAAGGGCTCACAGAGCAGGATATCACCTTTCTCCTCGACAAGGCCGACGAGGCCGTCAAGATCAGTCGGCAGCGAGAGAAAAAGACGTCGACCCTTAGAGGTTTGACGCAGATCAATCTGTTTTTCGAGGCATCCACCCGCACGCAAGCCTCCTTCGAGCTTGCCGGCAAGCGCCTCGGCGCCGACGTGATGAACATGTCGGTCGGCAACTCCTCGGTGAAGAAGGGCGAAACGCTGATCGACACGGCGATGACGCTGAACGCGATGCGCCCCGACGTGCTGGTTATCCGCCACTCGAGCGCGGGTGCCGCGGCACTTCTGGCTCAGAAGGTCTCCTGCTCGGTGGTCAATGCCGGCGATGGCCAGCATGAGCATCCGACGCAGGCGTTGCTCGACGCGCTGACGATCCGCCGCGCCAAGGGCAAGCTGTCACGTATCATCGTCGCCATCTGCGGTGACGTTCTGCACTCGCGCGTGGCACGCTCCAACATCCTGCTTCTCAACGCCATGGGTGCCAGGGTTCGCGTCGTGGCGCCGGCCACACTGCTTCCGGCTGGAATCGCCGACATGGGCGTCGAGGTCTTCCACTCGATGAAGGAAGGCCTGAAGGACGCCGACGTCGTGATGATGCTTCGACTGCAGCGCGAGCGGATGTCCGGCGCCTTCGTGCCGTCGGTGCGCGAATACTTCCATTTCTACGGGCTCGACGCGGAAACGCTGAAGGCGGCGAAGGAGGATGCGCTGGTCATGCATCCGGGGCCGATGAACCGCGGGGTGGAAATCGCCTCCGAGGTCGCGGACGGGCCGCAGAGCGTGATCGCCGAACAGGTCGAGATGGGTGTCGCCGTACGCATGGCTGTCATGGAAACGCTGCTGATCTCGCAGAACCAGGGTCCCCGCAGCGAAGGAGCCGGCGCATGAGCAACTCGATCGTCCTCAAGAACGTTCGCATCATCGACCCATCGCGCAATCTCGACGAGGTCGGCGCGATCGTCGTCAAGGACGGCGTGATCGTCGCTTCCGGCAAGGACGCGCTGAACGAAGCTGTGCCCGCAGGTGCCA
Source organism: Rhizobium sp. Rhizsp42 (assembly GCF_047304155.1). Lineage (NCBI taxonomy): Bacteria > Pseudomonadati > Pseudomonadota > Alphaproteobacteria > Hyphomicrobiales > Rhizobiaceae > Rhizobium > Rhizobium sp. Rhizsp42. The sequence goes on from NZ_JBGLYS010000001.1 coordinate 306,530, forward strand.
CGGTGCGCGACTGCAATGGACTTGTCGCGGCGCCCGGTCTCGTCGATGCGCGCGTCCATATCGGCGAACCTGGAGCCGAGCATCGCGAGACGATCGAATCGGCCAGCCGGGCTGCGGCCGCGGGCGGCGTGACCTCGATCATCATGATGCCCGATACCGATCCCGTGATCGACGACATCGCGCTGGTGGAGTTCGTAAAGAAGACCGCGCGCGACAAGGCGCTGGTCAACGTCTATCCGGCAGCGGCGATTACCAAGGGTCTCGCCGGCGAGGAGATGAGCGAGATCGGCATGCTGATGGAAGCCGGCGCGGTGGCCTTCACCGATGGCCGCTCCAGCATCCACGACGCGCAGGTGTTGCGCCGGGTGATGACCTATGCGCGGGAATTCGGCGCGGTGATTTCCTGCGAAACGCGCGACCAGCATCTGGCCGCCGGCGGCGTGATGAACGAGGGGCTGTTCGCAAGCTGGCTCGGCCTCAGCGGCATTCCGCGCGAGACCGAACTGATCCCGCTGGAGCGTGACCTGCGCATCGCCAAGCTGACGCGCGGCAAATACCATGCCGCGATGATCTCGGTGCCTGAATCCGTCGAGGCGATCGAGCTGGCGAAGAGCCGTGGCGCGACGGCTACCTGCGGCATCTCGATCAACAATCTGGCGCTCAACGAAAACGACATCGGCGAGTACCGCACCTTCTTCAAGCTTTATCCGCCACTGCGCTCGGAAGACGATCGCGTGGCGATGGTGGATGCGCTGGCGCGCGGGGCGATCGATATCATCGTGTCCTCGCACGACCCGCAGGACGTCGACACCAAGCGGCTGCCCTTCGGCGAGGCTGCCGACGGTGCCGTCGGGCTCGAGACCATGCTCGCGGCGGCCCTTCGCCTGCACCATAGCGGGCATGTGACGCTGATGCGCCTGATCGATGCCATGTCGACACGTCCTGCGCAGATCTTTGGCCTCGATGCCGGTACGCTGAAGCCCGGCGCCAAGGCGGATATCGTGCTGATCGATCTCGAAGAGCCTTGGATTGTCGCCAAGGACATGCTTCTCTCGCGCTCGAAGAACACGCCATTCGAAGACGCGCGCTTCAGCGGACGTGCGGTCGCGACCTATGTCGCCGGCCAGTGCGTCCATACATTATAAGAAGACAAGTGGGGGAACATGGGCGCTGATCTCATGACGTGGCAGATCACCTGGCAAATCGCGCTGGCGGCCGCCGCCATCGGCTATCTGCTGGGCTCCATTCCGTTCGGGCTAATTTTGACGCGCGCTGCCGGGCTTGGCGACGTGCGCAGCATCGGTTCGGGCAATATCGGCGCGACCAACGTTCTGCGGACTGGCAACAAGAAGCTGGCGGCAGCGACGCTGCTGCTCGATGCGCTGAAGGCATCGGCGGCGGCGTGGATCGTCTCTTATTTCTTCGGCCCCGAGGCCGCCGTCATCGCCGGCTTCTTCGCCTTCATCGGCCACCTCTTCCCGGTCTGGATCGGCTTCAAGGGCGGCAAGGGTGTCGCCACCTATATCGGCACGCTTCTCGGCGTCGCGCCGCTGATGGTTCTTGGCTTCGCTGCGGTCTGGCTCGGCGTTGCCTTCCTGACCCGTTATTCTTCTCTTTCCGCACTGGTTGCAATGCTTGTCATTCCGGTTGCATTGTGGATACTGGGTGCAGAGAAGGTTGCAGCGATCATGGCGATCATGACCGTGATCTCCTACTGGAAGCACAAGGCCAATATCAGCCGCCTCATCAGCGGCACGGAAAGCAAGATCGGGGCAAAGGGATAGGATAGATGGACGCACGCAGCGCAAGGCCAAAAGGAATTGCGCTGACGGACAGGCAAAGGATTGCCTGGTTGCGTCTCATCCGCTCCGACAATGTCGGCCCGGCCACCTTTCGCGATCTCATCAATCATTTCGGTTCTGCGGAAGCAGCACTCGCCGCTCTGCCCGGCCTTTCGGCACGCGGCGGCGCGACGCGCGCGATCCGGATCGCCACCGAGAGCGAAGCGCTGAAGGAACTCGATGCGGCGCACAGGTTCGGCGCGCGCTTCGTCGGCATCGGCGAGCCGGAATATCCGCAGGCGCTGAAGCAGATCGACGGGGCGCCGCCTCTGCTGGCGGTAAAGGGAAATCTCGCGGCGACCGCGCAGCCGGCCGTCGGCATCGTCGGCTCGCGCAATGCCTCGATCTCAGGCGCGAAGTTCGCGGCGATGATCGCGAGAGAGTGCGGATGCGTCGGCTATGCTGTTATCTCCGGTCTTGCCCGTGGCATCGATACGGCTGCCCACCGCGCCAGCCTCGACACCGGCACGATCGCGGCCATGGCCGGCGGGTTGGACCAGCCCTACCCTCCCGAAAATGCTGGACTGCTTGAGGAAATCTGGAACGGCAACGGCCTCGCCGTCAGCGAAATGCCGTTCGGCTGGGAGCCGCGAGCACGTGACTTTCCGAGACGCAACAGACTGATCGCCGGCATTTCACTTGGGACGGTGGTGGTGGAGGCAGCGACGCGATCCGGTTCGCTGATCACGGCACGGCTCGCCGGCGAGTTCGGCAGGCTGGTCTTCGCGGTGCCCGGTTCACCGCTTGATCCGCGATGTCACGGCACTAACGGGCTGCTTAAGGACGGCGCGATGATCGTTACCGCGCCCGATGACGTGATCAGTGCGCTTGCGCCGCTATCGCAGCTCGACCTGTTTGCTGCGCCGCTTGCCGAGGAGCCGGAACGCGGCGGCGGATCGTCGCTGCTGCCGCCTGACGAGACCGACAGGGCGCGCATCGTCGATGCGCTCGGACCGACGCCCGTGGAGATCGACGACATCATCCGGCACACGGGGCTCAGCGCCTCGGCCGTCTATCTCGTGTTGTTGGAGCTCGATATCGCCGGGCGGCTGCACCGGCACCCCGGCGGCATGGTGTCCATTGCAATGGAGGTGTGACGACTTACATATGGGCCAGTTACATCCGGGCCAGCCAATTACATACGAGCCTGGAGATCGCCGGCTTCGACATATGCCATCTCGATCAGATAGCAGAGCATGTCGGCCTTTTCCTTTTCAGCCACCTGACGCAACTCGGCGAGCATCTGGCGGATGAAGGCAATGTTCTCGCGGGAGCCGGATCGGCCGGTATCCTTCTTTGCGTACTTAGCCGTCATGAAAGCACTCGCGCCCCAATTGGGAAGGGTTGATCGTCGCAGCCTGAACTACACGCGAAAAACGATATCGCAATAATCAGAAATTGCAATATGCAGAATATCGTCTTTTGGTTGCAACACGTTGCAATACGTAAAAATGCATTCAAAACACTTGACCGAAACGAATTCCCTGTCCATGTCGGAGAACCGGCGACCGTGACACGGCAGGTCCTCTGCCCTGATATAGGCCGGCTGGCATCCATTTTTAGAGAATCATCATGAATGTTGTAGTGGTGGAATCGCCCTCGAAGGCCAAGACGATCAACAAGTATCTGGGACCCGGATACAAGGTGCTCGCCTCCTTTGGCCACGTCCGCGATCTCCCCGCCAAGGACGGCTCCGTGCTGCCCGACCAGGATTTCGAAATGCTGTGGGAGGTCGATGGGGCCTCGGCCAAGCGTATGAAGGACATCGCCGATGCGGTGAAGTCCTCCGACGGCCTGTTCCTCGCAACCGACCCTGATCGCGAAGGCGAAGCGATCTCCTGGCATGTGCTCGATATGCTGAACAAGAAGCGCGTGCTCGGCGGCAAGACCGTCAAGCGCGTCGTCTTCAACGCGATCACCAAGAAGGCCGTGCTCGACGCGATGGCCGAGCCGCGCGATATCGACGTGCCGCTGGTCGACGCCTATCTGGCGCGCCGCGCACTGGACTATCTCGTCGGCTTCAATCTTTCGCCGGTGCTCTGGCGCAAGCTGCCCGGCGCCCGCTCGGCGGGACGCGTGCAGTCTGTGGCGCTGCGACTGGTCTGCGATCGCGAATCCGAGATCGAGCGCTTCGTCTCCGAGGAATATTGGAACATCTCGGCGCTGCTGAAGACACCGCGCGGTGACGAATTCGAAGCCAAGCTGGTTGCGGCGAATGGCAAGCGGTTGCAGGCACGCGCGATCGGCAACGGCGACGAGGCCGGCAAGCTGAAGGCGCTGCTCGAAGGCGCGTCCTATGTCGTCGATACCGTCGAGGCAAAGCCCGTCAAGCGCAACCCGGGACCACCCTTCACAACCTCCACGCTGCAGCAGGCCGCTTCCTCGAAGCTTGGCTTCTCGGCTTCGCGCACCATGCAGGTGGCGCAGAAGCTTTATGAAGGCTTCGACATCGGCGGCGAGACGGTCGGTCTGATCACCTATATGCGTACCGACGGCGTGCAGATGGCGCCCGAGGCGATCGACGCGGCACGTGGCGCCATCGTCGACCAGTTCGGCCAGCGCTACCTGCCGGAGAAGGCACGCTTCTATTCGACCAAGGCGAAGAACGCCCAGGAAGCGCACGAAGCCATCCGCCCGACAGACTTCAACCGTTCGCCTGACAAGGTTCGCCAGTACCTCGACGCCGACCAGATAAAGCTCTACGACCTGATCTGGAAGCGCGGTATCGCCAGCCAGATGGCATCGGCCGAGATCGAGCGTACGACCGCCGAGATCATCGCCGACAACAACGGCGAGAAGGCCGGATTGCGCGCTGTCGGTTCCGTCATCCGCTTCGACGGCTTCATCGCCGCCTATACGGACCAGAAGGAAGACGGCGAGCAGAGCGACGACGGCGACGAGGATGGCCGCCTGCCGGAGATCAATGCGCGCGAAAACCTCGCCAAGCAGAAGATCAATTCCAGCCAGCACTTCACCGAACCGCCGCCGCGCTACTCGGAAGCGTCGCTGATCAAGAAGATGGAAGAGCTCGGCATCGGCCGCCCGTCCACCTATGCGGCAACGCTCGCGACCCTTCGCGACCGCGAATATGTGATCATCGACAAGCGCAAGCTGATCCCGCACTCCAAGGGGCGGCTGGTGACGGCCTTCCTCGAAGGCTTCTTCACCAAGTATGTCGAATACGACTTCACGGCTGATCTGGAAGAGAAGCTCGACCGGATTTCCGCCGGCGAGCTGAACTGGAAGCAGGTGCTTCGCGATTTCTGGAAGGATTTCTTCGCGCAGATCGAAGACACCAAGGAACTGCGCGTCACCAACGTGCTCGATTCGCTGAACGAATCGCTCGCGCCGCTGGTGTTTCCGAAGCGCGAGGACGGCAGCGATCCCCGGATCTGCCAGGTCTGCGGCACGGGCAACCTGTCGCTGAAGCTCGGCAAATACGGCGCCTTCGTCGGCTGCTCGAACTATCCCGAGTGCAATTACACGCGCCAGCTTTCCTCCGAGGGCGGCGCGGAGGCCGAGGGTGCTGCGCTCAACGAGCCGAAGGCGCTCGGCACCGATCCTGTGACCGGCGAGGAACTGACGCTGCGCTCCGGCCGTTTCGGGCCTTACGTCCAGCGTGGCGACGGCAAGGAGGCAAAGCGCTCCTCGCTGCCGAAGGGGTGGAAGCCCGAGGATATCGATTACGAAAAGGCGATGGCGCTGATTTCGCTGCCGCGCGATATCGGCAAGCATCCGGAATCGGGCAAGATGATCTCGGCCGGCATCGGCCGCTATGGACCTTTCTTGCTGCATGATGGCGGCTACGCCAATCTCGAGACCGTCGAGGACGTCTTCAGCATCGGCCTCAACCGCGCGGTCACCGTGATCGCCGAGAAGGCCGCAAAGGGTCCGGGCGGACGCGGTCGCACGGCAGCGGCTGCCCTGAAGGAGCTCGGCGAGCATCCCGATGGCGGCGGCGCGATCACCGTGCGCGACGGCAAATACGGCCCCTACGTCAATTGGGGCAAGGTCAACGCGACGCTGCCCAAGGGCACAGATCCGCAGGCGCTGACCGTCGAGGAAGCCGTAGCCCTGATCACCGCCAAGGCAGGCAAGGCGCCGGCGGCCAAGAGCAAGGCGAAGCCGAAAGCGAAGGCCAAGGCTGCGGCGAGCGATGACGCGAAGCCGGCAAAGGCAGCCGCCAAGCCGAAAGCAAAAGCCAAAGCCAAAGCGCCCGCAAAGAAGAAAAAGAGCGAAGAGTGACCAGAATTCCGCGGGAACCAAAGGGTATGGGCAAGCGTCCCGACAAGACGGGACGCTCCAGCAGGGCGCCCGCCGTCGAGCCACTCAACATCCAGCACGGCGCGCTTCCCTCGCGCGAAGTGATCCTGCGCTTCATCGCCGATCATCCGCAGAAGGCTTCGAAGCGCGAACTCGCCAAGGCCTTCGGGCTGAAGGGTGACAGCCGCGTTGAGCTCAAGCACCTGCTACGCGATCTCGAGCAGGAAGGCATGCTGCAGAAGACGCGCAAGTCGCTGATCCGCCCTGGAGCTTTGCCACCGGTCACCGTGCTCGACATCACCACCCGCGACAAGGACGGCGGACTGATCGGCCGTCCGGCGGAATGGTCGGACGAGATGGGCGTCGCACCTGCCGTCTCCATCCGGCAGTCCTCCTCGCCTGCCGGCCGCAACGGCAAGGGCAAGGCGCCGGTCGCAGGCATGGGCGACCGCATTCTCGCGAAGATCTTCGCGGCTACCGATCGCGGCGGCCCGGCCTACACGGCGCGCATCATCAAGATCCTCGACAAGCGCCGCGGCGCGCTGCTCGGCGTCTTCAAGGACGCGCCTGGCGGCGGCGGACGGCTGTTGCCGATCGAGCGGCGCGGCGAGGAAATGCTGATCGACCCCGATGACAAGGGCGACGCCAAGGACGGCGACCTGGTCGAGGTCGAAGTCGCGCGCCTGCGCAGCTTCGGGCTGCCGCGCGCCAAGGTGCTCTCGATCGTCGGCTCGGTCGCTTCGGAAAAGGCGATCTCGATGATCGCCATCCATGCCCATGGCATCCCCTATATCTTCCCGCCGGCCGTGGTTGCCGAGGCAGATGACGCCAAGCCCGCGACCATGTCGCACCGCGAGGACTGGCGCGACGTTCCGCTGATCACCATCGATCCAGCCGATGCCAAGGACCATGACGACGCCGTCTATGCCGAGCACGACCCCTCGCCCGACAATGAAGGCGGCGTGATCGTCACCGTGGCGATCGCCGATGTCTCCTATTACGTGCGCCCGAACTCGCCGCTCGACCGCGAGGCGCTAAAACGCGGCAACTCGGTCTATTTCCCCGACCGCGTCGTGCCGATGCTGCCGGAGCGGATTTCCAACGATCTCTGCTCGCTACGCGAGGGACAGGACCGCCCGGCGCTAGCCGTGCGCATGACCTTCTCGAAGGAGGGCCGCAAGGCGGGGCATACCTTCCACCGCGTTATGATGAAGAGTGCTGCCAAGCTCTCCTACCAGCAGGCACAGGCCGCGATCGACGGCAATCCCGACGACAAGGCCGGGCCGCTGCTGGAACCGATCCTGAAGCCACTGTGGCATGCCTATGAGGTGATGAAGCGTGGCCGCGAACGCCGGCAGCCGCTGGAACTCGACATGCCCGAGCGCAAGATCCAGCTGAAGCCCGACGGCACCGTCGACCGCGTCGTCGTGCCGCCGCGTCTCGATGCGCACAAGCTGATCGAAGAGATGATGATCCAGGCCAACGTCGCGGCCGCCGAGACGCTGGAAAAGAAGAAGCAGCCGCTGATCTATCGCGTGCATGACGGCCCCTCGCTCTCCAAGCAGGAAATCCTGCGCGAGTTCCTGGCGACGCTCGGCATTTCGCTCGCCAAGGGCGGCAACATGCGCGCCAACAACTTCAACGGCATTCTCGCCAAGGCCGAGGACACGCCGCACCAGACGATGGTCAACGAGATGGTGCTGCGCTCGCAGAGCCAGGCGATCTACAGCCCCGAGAATATCGGACACTTCGGCCTGAACCTGATGAAGTACGCGCACTTCACCTCGCCGATCCGCCGCTATGCCGACTTGATCGTGCATCGTGCGCTCGTCGGCTCGCTCGGCTTCGGCGAAGGCGGGATCACGCCGGACGAGGAAGCAGCTCTCGACGATATCGCCGCCGAGATCTCCACCTTCGAGCGTCGCGCCATGGCGGCCGAACGCGAAACGGTCGACCGCCTCATCGCCCATCACCTTGCCGGCCGTATCGGCGAGGAATTCGATGGACGCGTGGGAGGTGTGACGAAATCGGGACTATTTGTCGCCCTGCCGGACTATGGAGCGGACGGCTTCATTCCTATATCTACACTGGGAATGGACTACTTCATCTATGATGAGGCGCATCAGGCACTATCCGGTGAAAAGACCGGCCTCGGCTACCGCCTAGGAGACAGTGTCAAGGTCAAGCTGGTGGAAGCCATTCCGCTGGCCGGCGCGCTTCGGTTCGAGATGGTGAGCGAGGGGCGCAAGATGCCCACCGCCGTGCGTTCATTCCACAAGGGCGGCCGCCGCGACGCAAGCCGCGCGCGCAAGCAGGCCGGGACAAGACCCCCGAGAGGGCGTCGATAGGCGTTTTGGGACGCCGGGAAGGAAGTGCAGTCATGACGACCACCTCGAACAGCCAGGCGATCCAATACGGCGATATCGATGAAACCAAGCGCCCGCTCGGTCAATCGATCAAGCGCGGGCTTCTTGGCCGTTGCCCGGCTTGCGGCAGCGGCAAGCTGTTTCGCGCTTATTTGAAGCCGGTGGACAATTGCGCTGCCTGTGGCGAAGCCATGCATCACCATCGCGCCGACGACCTGCCGCCCTACATCACCATCGTCATCGTCGGCCACGTGATCATCGCCGGCTACATGATGACCGACCTGATCTGGCCGATGCCGCTCTGGCTCACCTTTGCCATCTGGACGCCGCTGACGCTGCTTGCCACCCTGCTGATCATCCAGCCGATCAAGGGCGGGGTCATCGGGCTGCAATGGGCGCTGAAGATGCATGGTTTCGGCGGCCATAGCGACGAGCAGGATCAGTACGAGATCCCCGGCCGCCGGCATCAAGGCTGAAGACTTTCCTTGAACCTTCACTGTCACGACATATTTGGCGTGTAGCAGCGCCGGATGTGCTGTGAATTCTGTTTCAGGCACGATGTCAACTTGCGCGATGGTAGGCTTATTTGACTGAATCTCGTCCACCGCAATCAGATCATTGCAGCCAACCTTGTTCATCTAGTAAAGCACACACGTCATCTGGGTCTGGCCCGTCATCTGAGGCTGGTATGACCATGGGGGCAGATGTGGCTTTCGGGTCGCGTTTGCGCGCAGCAGTTCTGTAGGGGTGGATATATGTCTCAGCCGCGAAACGGCACACCGGGCGATGTCGAAGAGATCCATTGGCCGTCTCTGGTAGCCGCCGTTTCGTCGATCTCAGCGGTCGGCATCGCGATCGGGCTGGGGTTGCCGCTTCTGAGCATCATCCTTGAGAAGCGCGGCATCCCCTCGACCCTGATCGGCCTCAATACGGCGATGGCGGGTGTCGCGGCGATGGTGGCCGCTCCGATCACGACGAAGCTCGCCCATGCCTATGGCGTGGCGCAAACGATGCTTTGGGCGGTGGTGGTCTCGGCAATCAGTGCCGTGAGCTTCTACTATGCGCAGGACTTCTGGATGTGGTTCCCGCTGCGCTTTGCCTTTCATGGCGCCACGACCACGCTGTTCATTCTCTCCGAGTTCTGGATCAACGCCGCCTCGCCGCCATCGAAACGCGGTTTCGTGCTGGGCATCTATGCGACCGTGCTGTCGCTTGGCTTCGCGGCGGGTCCCCTGCTCTTCTCCGTTCTCGGCAGCGACGGCATCCTGCCCTTCGCCGTCGGCGCCTGCGCCATCCTGATGGCGGCCATCCCGATCTTTGTCGCACGCCATGAAAGCCCGGTGCTCGAAGAGAAGCCGGAGCTGCATTTTATGCGCTATGTCTTCCTGGTGCCGAGCGCCACGGCGGCCGTCTTTATTTTCGGCGCGGTGGAAGCCGGCGGGCTGGCGCTGTTTCCGATCTATGCGGTGCGCGCCGCCTTCACCGAGACTCAAGCGGCCTTGCTGCTGACGGTCATGGGGATCGGCAACATGATCTTCCAGATCCCGGTGGGCATGCTCTCCGACAAGATGAAGGACAAGCGCCCCCTGCTCGCCGGGATGGCCTTCATGGGCCTGATCGGCTCTCTGATGCTGCCCGTGCTCTCGCACAGCTGGGTGCTGATGGCCGGCGTCCTGCTCTTCTGGGGCGGCTGCGTGGCCGGGCTCTATACGGTCGGATTGAGCCATCTGGGCTCGCGCCTGACCGGTTCCGACCTTGCCGCCGCCAACGCCGCCTTCGTCTTCTGTTACGCCGTCGGTACCGTTGCAGGCCCGCAAGTCATCGGCGCGGCCATCGATGTGGCCGGAAACAACGGCTTTGCCTGGGCGATTGCGGGCTTCTTCGGCGTTTATGCAGTGCTTTCGGCGGGCAGACTGCTTTTCATTCGAAAGCGGGGTTGACTTTTCAAGCTAGATTCGTAGTTTCGCGCCAGAATTAGCCGAGGCGCCTAAACGGATTCCAACGGCTTTCATTTCATTAAAGGCAGGACGACCATGGCCAAGGCTACAACAATCAAGATCAAGCTGCTGTCGACAGCCGACACAGGTTCTTTCTACGTCACGACGAAGAACAGCCGTACGATGACGGACAAGATGACGAAGACGAAGTACGACCCGATTGCTCGCAAGCATGTCGAGTTCAAGGAAACCAAGATCAAGTAATTTCTTGATCCTGTAGACCGCTTAAAAGCGCGCGCCATCAGGCTGCGCGCTTTTTTGTTGTCTGCGATACGGCTTGCGACAAGCACGATGAGGGGCCGACAAATGAAAACGCCGCCCTGCCCGTTTCAACGGAGAGGACGGCGTTTTACGAAAGGGGGTCGGTCAACAGGCAACGCGGCACGAGGAACCGCAAGTGTTGCTTGCCGACCGACCGACCCCACGACCCAGGAGATGCGGCGGACCTGAGCATCATGGGGTATCGGCGCACCCCGCATAGGGAGTGCTTATTTCTATGTATTGATCATTCGCGCGAAAATGAAAGAAAATCAACAAATTCTTAATGATGAGATTTATTAGGTTGATTTTATGGTTAAAAGTCCCGATTTGGGACGCCGTTTCGCGTAATTTTCGGCCACGCCGCGCTAGAATAAGATACGACATCAAGAATAGACGGACAATATAGGCCAGTAGTCTTCGCGCTTGCAGACCGACGAAACCGCCTGAAAACCATCAAAATCGGCCAATCAAATCAAGAAAAGTGACGAATCCTCACATTTTCTTCTGAGGCCGACAGCGTCTGTGCTGACATAGATCGGCTGTCTCGGGCAGCGCTGAGGTCAAAACCCGGCACTACTACTTGCGGCTAATCCGCGCACAGCGGCGAACCGGCCCCCGTTCAACTTTCTGTGGATGATCAATGCGCTGCGGGTCCTGGGCGCTAAACGGCCGATGCCAATATCAGGCAGCGGCGACGACTCGGTTGCGACCGCCGTTCTTCGCTTCATAAAGCGCAACGTCGGCCTGCTTCAGCAGATGGCCCGGCGTGATGACCTGCGGCGTGCGCGAGGCGATGCCGAAGGATGCCGTCACCTGCAATTCCTGCCCCGTGCCCCTCACCACGAAGGGTACGCTTTCGATAACGCCACGCAAGCGTTCGGCCACGGAGGCTGCGATCTCGGGCGAGGTGTCGGGCATGACGACGACAAATTCCTCGCCGCCATAGCGGCAGGCGAGATCGGCGCCGCGAACCGTGGAGCGGACGCGATTGGCGAACTCGCGCAGGATATCGTCGCCGGCATCGTGGCCGTGGGTGTCGTTGATCTGCTTGAAGCGATCGATATCGGCGATCAGCACCGACAACGGGCGACCGCGCGCCATCGAGCGATTGAAGAGTGTGCTGATGTGATTGTCGAGATAGCGGCGATTGCTCAGGCCCGTCAGCGGATCGGTGACCGCAAGCTCGATCGTCTGCTGCACATTGGCGCGCAGACGGTCATTGTAGTTCTTGCGGCGGATCTGCGTGAGGCTGCGGGCGACCAGCTCGTTCGGATCGACCGGGCGGACGATGTAGTCGTTGACGCCGAGATCGAGCGCACGCACCACCATCTCGTCATCGCCCTGCTCGGTGATGATCAGGATCGGCAGGAAACGGGTGCGCTCCAGCGAGCGGAGCTGCGAGCAAAGCCTGAGCGGGTCGTAATCGTCGATATTGGAATTGACGATCACGAGGTCGAACGGATTTTCCGATGCTTCGAAGATAGCGGCCTGGGCATCCGAAATGGCAAACACGTTACCGATCGGCTTCAGCGCCTTGATGATCCGCTCCTGCGAATTGGCGCGGCCGTCGACCAGCATGATCTGGCCGCCCTCCTCGCCGCGCTGATCGGCGCGCAGCAATTCGTCGATGCCCATCGTGTGCGCCGTCTGGGCGCGGATGCGCAGTTCGTCGCTCAGCGTCTTCAGCCGCAGCAGGCTCTTGACGCGTGCGATCAGCTGCAGGTCGTTGACCGGCTTGGTCAGGAAGTCGTCGGCGCCGGCCTTCAGGCCACGCACGCGGTCGGCAGGCTGATCGAGCGCGGTCACCATGACGACGGGAATATGCGATGTCTTCGGGTTGGACTTCAGCCGCTCGCAAACTTCGAAGCCGTCCATGCCCGGCATCATGATATCGAGCAGGATGAGATCGACCTGGTTGCGTTCGCAGATCGCCAGAGCCTGATAACCGTCGGACGCGGTCAGCACGTCGAAATATTCGGCGATCAGCCGCGCTTCGAGCAGCTTCACGTTTGCCGGGATATCATCAACGACGAGAATGCGCGCGGTCATAAGCTTCTTTCCGATCTATCAGGCGTCGCCCAGGTAGGTCTTGATCGTCTCGATGAACTTCGGAACGGAGATCGGCTTGGAGACGTATGCCTCGCAGCCACCCTGGCGAATGCGTTCCTCGTCGCCCTTCATCGCGAAGGCGGTGACGGCGATGACGGGAATGACATGGAGCTCGTCGTCCTCTTTCAGCCACTTGGTGACTTCGAGCCCGGACACTTCTGGCAGCTGGATGTCCATGAGGATCAGATCGGGGCGATGCTTGCGGGCAAGATCCAGCGCTTCCATACCGTTGCGGGTCTGGATGGTTCTGTAGCCGGACGCCTCTATGAGGTCGCGAAAGAGCTTCATGTTGAGCTCGTTATCCTCTACAATCATCACTTGTTTGGGCATCGAACGCGATCCTAAGTCCGTCATGAAAACCGTTTCGCCGTGCGGAAATAACCCCGCGAGCGCACCGGCCGCCATGAAACCGATTGCGGCACGCTATCGGTATTTGGTTGAAAAATAGGTAATTTACCGCAAGAAATGCAGAGCAACTTCAAGACTTCAAAGCAACGCGCTACCGACCCGCAAGAGACGGCCATCGCAGTTCTCGCCTGGCTCGCAAACGAACCTGATCTGTTTGGCCGATTCCTGGCGCTGACCGGCGTCGAGCCGGCGCAAGTCCGCAATGCGATCAATGATCCGGGGTTCCTATCGGGAATGATGGACTTCCTGATGCAGCATGAGCCGACGGCGCTGGCGTTCTGCCAAGCGAGCGGTACGCCGCCGGAGGTGCTGAATGCGGCCTGGCAGCATTTCTCTCCCGCCGGCCTTGGCTCGGGCGAGTATTGATCATGAGCGTGGTCACCGATCCCTCGCAGGTGCGCCTCGGTGATCGCCCGCTGATCGTCTGCGACATCGACGAAGTGGTGCTGGAATTTCTCTCGCCCCTCACCCGCTTCCTGCGCTCGCATGATTACGATCTCCTGCCGCGCTCCTTCCGGTTGCACGGCAATATCGTCTCGCGTCTTGACGGCGCAGAGATGGAGCGGGAGGCGTTCGACCGCTTCCACGAGATATTCTTCGAGACCCAGGACCTGTGGCAGGAGCCGGCGGAGCTTGCCGTCGAGACGCTGCATGCGCTGGCCGCCGATGCCGACATCGTCTTTCTCACAGCGATGCCGCCGCGCCACCACGAGGTGCGCCGCAAGCTTCTCGACCGGTTCGATCTGTGCTTCGACATGATCGCCTCGGAACAGCCGAAGGGGCCGATCGTGGCTGCGCTGCACGACCGCCGGGAGCTGCCCGTCGCCTTTATCGACGATATACAACGCAACCTCCTTTCCGTTGCCGACCATGTGCCGGATTGCCTGCTGCTCAACATGATGGCGAATGCCGATTTCAAGCCATTCGCGCCGCCGCCCACCGGCACAATCGTACAGGCGTCCGATTGGACACATGCGGCCGAGCTGATGCGGCGGCATTTCTCGACCATGACGACGCTGGGTAAAACCAGCGCATAAGCGCCGACATCCTCTTGAGACTCTGGAACTTAGAGCGTAATGTCGCGATGTTCAACCTTTGTTCCCGTCGATGACCGCCAATCCTGCCAAGACACCCGGCTTCTGTCGCGACTGCCTTGCCGAGCAGAAGGCGGAGGGGCGACGCTGTGCTGCCTGCGGCAGCCCTCGCCTCGTGCGCCACGACGAGCTCTACGGGCTGACGCTCGCGCATATCGACTGCGATGCCTTCTATGCCTCGGTGGAGAAGCGCGACAATCCCGAACTTGCCGACAAGCCCGTCATCATCGGTGGCGGTAAGCGAGGCGTGGTGTCGACGGCCTGCTATGTCGCGCGGATCTACGGCGTGCGCTCGGCCATGCCGATGTTCAAGGCGCTGGAGGCCTGCCCGCAGGCCGTGGTGATCCCGCCCAACATGGAGAAATACGTCAAGGTCGGCCGCGAGGTGCGGGCGATGATGCAGGAGCTGACACCACTCGTTCAGCCGCTGTCGATCGACGAGGCATTTCTGGAACTCGGGGGTACCGAGCGGCTACACAACGACCCGCCGGCCCGCACGCTGGCGAAGTTCGCCCGCCGCGTCGAGAAGGAGATCGGCATCACCGTTTCGATCGGGCTCTCCTACTGCAAGTTCCTGGCCAAGGTGGCGTCCGACCTGCAGAAGCCGCGCGGATTCTCGGTGATCGGCCGCGACGAGGCGGTATCGTTCCTCGCGCCGCGTCCGGTGACGACGATCTGGGGCGTGGGAAAGGCCTTCGCCGCGACGCTTGAGGCCGACGGCATCCGCACCATCGGCCAGTTGCAGACCATGGACGAGACAGACCTGATGCGCCGCTACGGCACCATGGGGCAACGGCTGTCGCGGCTGTCGCGCGGGATCGATGATCGTGACGTGCATCTCAACGATCCCGCCAAGAGCGTTTCGGCCGAGACGACCTTCTTCGACGACATTTCGCGATATGAGGAGCTCGTGCCGGTGCTGCGCAATCTCTCCGAGAAGGTCGCCTGGCGCCTGAAGAAGGGCGATATCGCCGGCCACACCGTCGTCTTGAAGATGAAGACGGCGGACTTCAAGTCGCGCACGCGCAACCGCAAGCTGGAGGACCCGACGCAACTTGCCGACCGGATATTCCGCACCGGGATCGAACTGCTGCAGAAGGAGACTGACGGAACCAAGTTCCGACTGATCGGCATCGGCGTGACCGACCTTTGCGACCCAACGCGGGCGGATCCGCCCGACCTGATCGACGTTCAATCGGGGCGCCGTGCGGCCGCCGAAGCCGCGATGGACAAGCTGCGTGACAAGTTCGGCAAGGGCACGGTCGAGACCGGCTATACGTTCGGAAGCAAGCGCAATCAATAATATGTGAGCCCTAATCGGGGTCGCTCATTTCAAATCTTCCTTAAGTTTCGAGCTTTACCCTCCGGCCCGTAGTATTGCGTATCGGTTGGGTTCAAATGTTCTCGCGTCTCGTCTTCGGGCTCGGCTTGCTGTCGGCCACCGCCCTCGTGCACCCCGCGTTCGCCACGGACGCGCGGGCGCTGCAGATCTTCGTTTCCAAGAGCAAGCAGTCGCTGGCCGTCTATGACGGCGCCGATGTCATCGCCACGTCGAAGATATCGAGCGGCAAGTCCGGGCACACCACGCCGAGCGGCATCTTCTCGGTGATCGAAAAGCAGACCTACCACGAATCCAACATCTATTCCGGCGCGCCGATGCCGTTCATGCAGCGGCTGACATGGTCGGGCATCGCGCTCCACCAGTCGAACTCCGTGCCGCGCTATCCCGCCTCGCACGGCTGCGTGCGCATGCCGGACGCGTTTGCAAAGCAGCTCTACAAGATGACCGAGATGGGCGTGCCCGTGATCATCACCGACGCGCAGCTTGCGCCGGAGCCGGTCGATCACCCGATGCTGTTCAGCCCACACGCGCCGGCCCCGGCGCCGCTGCTGTCCGATGTCGAACTCCGGCCGGCAATCGGCTCACTGCCGGTGCAGGTGGCGATGAACGAGGTGGCGATGCCGCGGCTGCAGGTGCAGCCGATCGTGGCGCCCGTCAACGACCAGCCGGTGAAGATCCTGATCACCCGCCGGGCGCAGCGCGAGACGATCATCGACCTGCAGACCTATCTCGCCGAGCTTGGATTTGCCGTCGGCAACGCCGATGGATATCTCGGGCCGGCGACGGTGCAGGCGATCGGCGAGTTCAAGAAGCAGCATCCGATGAACCCCGACGCCGCCAAGTCACTCATCAGTGACGACCTTCTGCGCGCAGTCTATAGCGCTGCCGGCAAGGGCGAGCCGCCGAATGGTGTGATCATGGTGCGGCAGGGATTCCAGCAGGTGTTCGAGGCGCCGGTGACGATCGCCCAACCGGAACTGGCGCTCGGGACGCATTTCTTCAGCGCGCACGAGGTGAATTTCGAAGACGGCACCACCGAGTGGCTGGGCGTGACGCTGCCCAACACCTTGACCAGCCAGACGATGAAGCGGCTTGGCATCAGCACGATGGAAAGCTCGATCATCTCCGGCACGCCGATCCTGAACGCGCTCGGCCGGATCACCATTCCCGATGACACCAGGCAACGGATCGACTCCATGCTGACGTCGGGATCGACGCTTACGATCTCCGACACCGGCGTCGGCCCGGAGACCGGTCAGGGCACCGATTTCATCACGCTGACGCGCGGTTAGAGCCCTTCCTGGTTAGATTGAAGCATTCTGTTGGCTCAAACGGAGTCGGATGGTCGTCCGGCTGGCGCGCGTCGTAGCCCACGCATACGGCCAAGCCGGCCGGACGATCAGGCGGCCCGTTTCAGCCAACCCGAAGGGCCGGGCATCTTTCCGCCTGGATCAAAGGCGATCGGCTCGGCCGTACCCGGGGTATGCCCTTCGCCAATCGCCTTTGCCCTGACGAAAACCTGCTCCGGCAGAATGCTTCAAGCTAACCAGGAAAGGCTCTAAACCAGCTCCACATCGATCACGCCGGGGGCCGAGCGCATGGCGGCGGCGATTTCGGGCGTGATCCGGTACTTCTGCGCCAGCTCCACCTCGATCTCGCGCTTGCCATCCTCCTTGATGACGATGAAGGAGACGAGGCCATCGCCCCGGGCGTTGAGATGGGCGGCAACGGCGCGCAACGGGCCGGAATCGCGGACATAGACGCGCAGCGCCTTCTGCATCTGCAGCGACTTTTCCTCCAGAGACTGGATCGTCTGGATGCGCAGGCCAATGCCCTCGGGCCGCTCTTCACCGGTCGCGGTGATGACGAAGGATTTTCCCGATTCCAGCATGTCGCGATATTGGTTCAGCATCTCCGAGAAGAGCACGGCTTCGAACTGGCCGGACGAATCCGAGAAGACGATGATGCCCATCTTGTTGCCGGTGCGCGTCTTGCGCTCCTGCTTGGAAATGACGGTGCCGGCCAGACGCGCATTGCTGGCGCCCTGCTTCACCGCGGCCGCGAAATCACCGAAGGTCTGGACGCGCATCTTCTCCAGTACGCTACTGTAACTGTCGAGCGGATGGGCCGTCAGATAGAAACCGAGGACCTGGAACTCCTTGAGCAGGCGCTCCGAGGGCAGCCAGGGCGAGAAAGGCGGCATCGAGATCTTTTCCGGGCCGGATGACAACACCCCGCCGAAGATATCCGACTGGCCGCTCAGCTTGTTTTCCTGGGCGCGCTGAGCATAGCCCATGATGCGATCGATGCCGCCCGAGAGTTGGGCCCGATCGAGCTCGAAGCAATCGAAGGCGCCGGCGAAGATAAGGCTTTCCAGCACGCGCCGGTTCACCTGCTTGGGATCGATGCGCAGGCAGAAATCCTCGAGGCTGGCGAAGGGCGTGTCGCCGCGCACCTCGACGATATGATCGACGGCCGATTCGCCGACACCCTTCAGCGCCGCCAGCGCGTAATAAATGCGGTTGTCGCCGGTCTGGAAGTGGCGGAACGAGGTCTGCACGGAGGGCGCGATCACCTCGATACCGAGGCGTTTGGCATCCTGGCGGAAGTCGTTGACCTTTTCGGTGTTCGACATGTCGAGCGTCATCGAGGCGGCGAGGAACTCGACCGGATAATGCGCCTTCATGTAGGCGGTCTGGTAGGAAACGATGGCGTAGGCTGCGGCGTGCGACTTGTTGAAGCCGTAGTTGGCGAACTTTGCCAGAAGCTCGAAGATGTTATCGGCCTGCGGCTTCGACACGCCGTTCTTGACGGCACCGACGACGAAGCGCTCGCGCTGCTGGTCCATCTCCGCCTTGATCTTCTTACCCATGGCGCGGCGCAGAAGATCGGCCTCGCCGAGCGAATAGCCCGAGAGCACCTGAGCGATCTGCATGACCTGCTCCTGGTAGACGATAACGCCCTGCGTTTCCTTCAGCAGGTAATCGATGGTCGGATGGATCGATTCGAGCTCTTCCTCGCCATGTTTGCGGGCGTTGTAGGTCGGGATGTTCTCCATCGGACCCGGACGATACAGCGCTACGAGCGCGATGATGTCCTCGATGCAGTCAGGACGCATGCCGATCAGCGCCTTGCGCATGCCGGCACTTTCCACCTGGAACACGCCGACCGTTTCGCCGCGCGACAGCATCTCGTAGGTCAGCTTGTCATCCAGCGGGATCGCCGCGAGATCGACCTTGATGCCGCGCTTGGCGACGAAGTCGACAGCGACCTTCAGCGTCGTCAGTGTCTTCAGGCCGAGGAAGTCGAACTTGACGAGACCGGCCTGCTCGACCCACTTCATGTTGAACTGGGTGACCGGCATGTCGGAGCGCGGATCTCGGTACATCGGCACCAGCTTCGACAGCGGTCGGTCGCCGATGACGATGCCGGCGGCGTGGGTCGATGCGTGGCGGTAGAGACCCTCGATCTTCTGGGCGATATCGAGCAGGCGGGCGACGACGGGCTCCTTGTCGGCCTCCTCCTGCAGCTTCGGCTCTTCCTCGATCGCCTTCGACAGCGGCGTCGGGTTGGCCGGATTGTTGGGCACCAGCTTGCAGATCTTGTCGACCTGGCCGTAGGGCATTTCCAGCACGCGGCCGACGTCGCGAAGGGCGGCTCGCGCCTGCAGCGAACCGAAGGTGATGATCTGCGCCACCTGCTCGCGGCCGTACTTCTTCTGCACGTAGCGTATCACCTCTTCGCGGCGGTCCTGGCAGAAGTCGATATCGAAGTCGGGCATCGAGACGCGTTCCGGATTGAGGAAGCGTTCGAAAAGCAGCGAGAAGCGCAGCGGATCGACGTCGGTGATCGTCAGCGCGTAGGCGACCAGCGAGCCAGCACCGGAGCCGCGGCCGGGGCCGACCGGGATATCCTGCAGCTTCGCCCACTTGATGAAGTCGGCAACGATCAGGAAGTAGCCGGGGAATTTCATACGCTCAATAACGCTGAGCTCGAATTCCAGGCGGTCGCGGTAATCCTTCTCCTCGTAGCCCGCCGACATGCCGAGCGTTGCGAGGCGCATGTCGAGACCTTCGACCGCCTGGCGGCGAAGTTCCAGCGATTCGGCGCGCTCCGCCTCCTCCGGATCCGCCGTGGCGCCGGTGAAGCGCGGGAGGATCGGTTTGCGGGTCTTCAAAACGAAGGAGCAGCGGCGGGCGATCTCCACCGTATTTTCGAGCGCCTCGGGCAGATCGGCGAAGAGCTTCACCATCTCGGCGCGGCTCTTCAGATAGTGATCCGGTGTCAGGCGAAAACGCGTGTCGTCGGAGACGATGGCATTGTGCGCCACGGCCATCAGCGCATCGTGCGCGTCATAATCGTCGCGGGTCGGGAAGAAGGCCTCGTTGGTCGCGACCAGCGGGATCTCGTGTTCATAGGCAAGGCCGATGACACGCTGCTCGTGCCGCTTGTCATAGGTGCCCTGGCGCTGAAGCTCCATGTAGAGCCGGTCGCCGAACTTGTCCTTCAGCGACAGCAAGCGCGCGGTCGCCGGCGCGATGTGGCTCTCTTTCAGCGGCATGTCGATCGGGCCAGTCGATGCGCCTGACAGCGCGATCAGGCCCTCGGTGCCGAGTTCGTCCAGCCACGACGCCTTGATGTGGACCGCCTGCCCGGCGCCCTCGCCGCTGAGATAGGCACGGCTGACGAGATCCACCAGCCGTTCATAGCCTGCGTCGGTGGCCGACAGAAGCACGATCGACGGCAGTTTCGCCAGCTGCTGCTGGCCGCCGCGGCGCTCGGTCTCAAGCCCGTCTTCCATATCGATGGAGACCTGGCAGCCGATGATCGGCTGCAGGCCTTCGTCCATCGACTTCTGTGCGAATTCCAGTGCGACGAACAGATTGTTGGTATCGGTGATGGCGATCGCCGGCTGGCTATCGCCCGATGCCTTGTAGAGAATCTTCTTGAGCGGCAACGCCCCCTCAAGCAGCGAGAAGGCGGAATGCACACGCAGGTGAACGAAGCCCGGCGTACCGCCGATGAAGTCGCTCGCGCCGTTTTCAGTGCCCGCCATGATATGCCTTTCCGCGCATCCGTATGAATCGGATGCATTGTCGGATTTGGGGAGGACGATGTCCAGAGAGGCGGGTACCATCGGACCGCATGACAGCCATGCGGTCCCCGTTATTCTTACATTGCCATGCAGATCAAAGAGAAGCTGGCAATGAACATTGCGATGGAGGTGAATGCTGCGATATCGCGGATCATGTCAGTCATTTGGCTCTCCTGTGCTCTTATGTTTTTATTTTGTTCCGCTCTTGTTCCGTTGTCAACAGGATTGTTTTCTGTTTGGTTAACGGCAAACGGGAGACGAGCATGCGTCGATTCATCTTTGTGGCAGTCCTGCTTTCAGCCAACGCGGCCTTCGGCGCGGATCCTGATCCGGCGCGCATCGTCGATGTCGCGGTCGGCGACTGGAACGGCGATGGCAAGCCGGACCTCGCGTTGCTCGCCGAGGCTCCCGATGATGCCGACGACGACCAGCTCGGCGTCTACATCTATCTGCGGGATGACCACGACCTGTTGCGGCTTACGACCAGCGCGCCCGGCAAGATCTGGGGAACCACGGTGGCTGAGGGGATTTACGGCCAGGAACCGTCGATCAAGGCGGCCGGCAAGAGCTCGATCGCCATCCATTCGCAGAACAGCGCCATCGGCCGCGACCGCTGGGAGCAGACGCTGACGCTTGCCTACCGCAACAACCAGTTCGTCGTCGCCGGCTACACCTACAGCCATTACGACACGCTAAATCCGGATGGCGGCGGCTCGTGCGACTACAATGCGCTTACCGGCAAGCTGCAGCGGGACGGCAAGGATGCGAAGGCCGAGGCACGCACGATCACGATTGCCGACTGGAAGGACGAAACCGGGCAGTCGATCTGCGGCGGCTAGATCGGTCCTGGCCCGGTGATGATCAGAAGTCCACGACCTTGCCGTCGGCGATGGTGACACGGCGGTCCATGCGGGCCGCGAGCTCGTGGTTGTGGGTGGCGATCAGCGCCGCGAGGCCGGACTGGCGCACCAAAGCCTCCAGGGCTTCGAAGACGTAGCTGGCGGTCTCGGGGTCGAGATTGCCTGTTGGTTCGTCGGCGAGCAGAAGGCTCGGCGCGTTGGCGACGGCGCGGGCGATCGCCACGC
Organism: Rhizobium sp. Rhizsp42; assembly: GCF_047304155.1. Taxonomy (NCBI): domain Bacteria; kingdom Pseudomonadati; phylum Pseudomonadota; class Alphaproteobacteria; order Hyphomicrobiales; family Rhizobiaceae; genus Rhizobium; species Rhizobium sp. Rhizsp42. The sequence goes on from NZ_JBGLYS010000001.1 coordinate 328,391, forward strand.
GCTGCTGTTCACCACCAGACAATTCGCCCGGACGATGGGCGCCACGGTGGCCGATGCGCATGTAGTCGAGCAGTTGCCCTGCCCGCACCTTGGCTTCGTTGCGCGGCAGGCCAGCGATCATCTGCGGCATCATGATGTTTTCGAGCGCCGAGAATTCGGGAAGCAGGTGGTGGAACTGATAGACGAAGCCGATCTCGCTGCGGCGGATCGCCGTGCGCTTGTCGTCGGAGAGGCCATTGCAGGCATTGCCGCTGATGGTGACTTCGCCGCCATCGGGATGCTCGAGCAGGCCCGCCAGATGCAGCAGGGTCGACTTGCCGGTGCCTGATGGAGCCACAAGCGCGACGATCTCGCCGCTGTTGATGGTCAGATCGGCCTTCTTCAGGATCGAAAGCTGGGTCTCCCCCTGGCCATAATGACGCTCGACGCCGGAAAGCTTGAGAACGGTATTCCGCTTCATGTAATCAGCATTCCTTATTCGTAGCGCAGGGCCTGCACGGGATCGAGCTTGGAAGCGCGCCATGCGGGGAAGATTGTCGCGAAGAAAGACAGCGTCAGCGCCATGACGACAACGGAGACCGTTTCGCCGACCTCCATCTTGGCCGGCAGCTGGCTGAGGAAGTAGAGCTGCGGGTCAAACAGCACCGTTCCCGACAGCCAGGAGAAGAACGCGCGGATCTTCTCGATATTGATGCAGACGATAACGCCGAGCAGTACGCCGGCGAAAGTGCCGACCAGGCCGATCGCGGCGCCCGTCATGAAGAAGATCCGCATGATGGCGCCGGAGCTCGCGCCCATGGTTCTCAGGATCGCGATATCGCTGCCCTTGTCCTTCACCAGCATGATCAGGCCGGAGATGATATTCAGCGCGGCGACAAGAACGATCAGCGTCAGGATCATGAACATAACGTTACGCTCGACCTGCAGGGCCGAGAAGAAGGTCTGGTTGCGCTGGCGCCAGTCGGTGATCGCGATCTGACGGCCAGCGGCGGCCTCCACCTTGGGGCGCAGCTCGTCGATATTGTCGGGATTGTCGACATAGAGCTCGATCGACTGCACCAGCCCTTCGACGTTGAAGTAAAGCTGTGCTTCCTCGAGCGGCATATAGATGATCGTCGCGTCATACTCCGACATGCCGATCTCGAAGATGCCCGAGACCTTGTAGGATTTGACGCGAGGATTTATGCCCATCGGCGTCACGTCACCTTCCGGTGATATGAGCGTAATGGTGTCACCTGCCTGCAGTCCGAGCTGGTCGGCCATGCGCGAGCCGATGAGAACGCCCTGGCCAGCCGCAAAGCCGACGAGGTCGCCGGACTTGATGTTGTCGGAGACGGTTTTCACCTTGCTCAGGTCTTCGGCGCGAATGCCGCGAACCAGAGCGCCGGTGCCAGCGCCGCCGGCACCCGAGGCCAGCGTCTGGCCTTCGACGAGCGGCAGCGCCACCTTGATGCCGGGCACGGCGCCCAGGCGATCGGTCAGCGCCGGATAGTCTGTAAAGGGTCCATCGACCGGCTGCACGATCATGTGGCCGTTGATGCCGAGGATGCGCGAGATCAACTCGGTGCGGAAACCGTTCATCACGGCCATGACGATGATCAGCGTCGCGACGCCGAGCATGATGCCGATGAAAGAGAAGCCTGCGATCACCGAGATGAAGGCTTCCTTGCGGCGTGCGCGCAGATAGCGCCACGCCACAAGTCGCTCGAAAGCGGAAAATGGCCTGCTGGCCGCAGCCGAGCCGGATTTGGATCCCTGCTGGCTCACCGCTGCGTCTGCCATTTCGCCTCCCGCCTTCTTCTTAGCCCAAGAGCTTATTGATTGCCGCGTCGATGGTCATCGTTTCGCGGGCACCGGTCTTGCGGTCCTTGACTTCCACTTCGCCGTTCGCGACCGCGCGCGGGCCGGCGATGATCTGTACGGGCACACCGATCAGGTCCGCGGTCGCGAACTTGGTGCCGGCGCGATCGTCGGTATCGTCATAGAGAACATCGACGCCGGCCTTGGAGAGCTCCGCGTAGATCTTCTCGCAGGCAGCGTCGCAAGCGGCGTCGCCGGCCTTCATGTTGATCACGACGACATCGAAAGGCGCAACCGAGGCCGGCCAGATGATTCCGTTCTCGTCATGCGATGCTTCGATGATGGCGGGAACAAGGCGTGTCGGGCCGATACCGTAAGAACCCATGTGGACGGCGTGTTCCTTGCCATCAGGTCCCTGCACCTTCGCGCCCATCGGCTCGGAATATTTCGTGCCGAAGTAGAAGATATGGCCGACTTCAATTCCTCGTGCGGACAGGCGATCGCTCTCGGGGATGGCGTCGAAAGCGGCTTCGTCGTGCATCTCGGAGGTGGCGGCGTAGACCGAGGTCCACTTCTTGAAGATCGCATCGAGACCGGCGACGTCGTCGAAGTTGGTGTCAACCGAGGGGATATCGAAATTCACGAAATCCTTGTGGCTGTAGACTTCCGATTCACCGGTGTCGGCAAGGATGATGAACTCGTGGCTGAGATCGCCGCCGATCGGGCCGGTGTCGGCGCGCATCGGAATGGCGCGCAGGCCGAGACGATCGAAGGTGCGCAGGTAAGCCGCGAACATCTTCTTGTAGGAATGCTCGGCGCCTTCGCGGGTCATGTCGAAGGAATAGGCGTCCTTCATCATGAATTCGCGCGAGCGCATGGTGCCGAAGCGCGGACGGATCTCGTCGCGGAACTTCAGCTGGATGTGATAGAGGTTCAGCGGCAAGTCCTTGTAAGACTTGACGGAAGACCGGAAAATATCGGTGACCATTTCTTCGTTGGTCGGGCCGTACAGCATCGGACGGTCCTGGCGGTCCTTGATGCGCAGCATCTCCTTGCCGTAGGCGTCGTAGCGCCCGCTCTCCTGCCAGAGCTCGGCCGACTGCAGGGTCGGCATCGACAGCTCGATGGCGCCGGAGCGGTTCTGCTCCTCGCGGATGATGTTGTTGACCTTGTCGAGCACGCGCTTGCCCAGCGGCAGCCAGGAGTAGATCCCCTGCGACTGCTGCCGGATCATGCCGGCGCGCAGCATCAACCGGTGGGAGACGATTTCTGCCTCCTTGGGGTTTTCCTTGAGGATGGGCATGAAGTAGCGAGACAGACGCATGGCGAATTCCAGAGCTGTTGAGACGCCGCCAAATGGCGGAATCGAAGGCAATCACAATGTTGGCAGCGTTCATAACCGCTTCGCGGCAGGAAGGAAACCCGCGAGGGATTTCCACAGGCTTCTCTTAGAGCAAGTTGGAGCCCGCAAACCGAAGAAACCAAGAAAGCGGCGAAATTATAATGACTTGCGCGAAACTCTTATCAACAGAAAAAATTTACTCGAGTGTAGCAAAAATGCAAAAAAATCTGATGACAAAGCACAATCTTTGAGCTAGCTTTAGCCCATAAAACAGGCAGGGAGTTCAAATCCCTACCATTTTCGCGGTCAAGTCTTGGGAGGATCAGATCTTAGGCGCGCTTGTCGCAGCCCCGGTAACGGTTAAGGATCACGCGATACTTAAAACAAGGCTTTTAGCCTTGTTTTTTTTTGGCTTTTCGACACCACGCTTCTAGCTCGAAACGCCCATCTTCCGCAACGTAAGCTGCCCATTCCGTTACGGCACCTCCTTGCCGCAACTTGATGACACGCGTATGACGCGCCTTCTCTCGCATCTGCTCAATTGCTGAGCAAACGCTCTTAAGCGCTCTCAAACATTCGAAAATGACGGGCCGATCTGCGGGAGGGCATCGAAGCCCCAGCCGAAATAGGTCGAAGAGACGTACCAGAGGGTGTAGATGACGGCGGAGACCAGCGTCGTCAGCGAGAAGGTGAAGAGCGGCCGGAAACGTGTCGGCGCGCTGTGCACGGTGCCAAGCACGATATCATCGTCCTCCGCCTGCGTCCGCAAGCCGATCGGCAAGACGGCGAAGAGCGTCATCCACCAGACGATGAAATAGACGGCAAAGCCCTGTAGAAATGTCTGCAGCATAAGATCTCCCACCCAAGCGGCCGCATCGGGCCACCGCCCTTATAAGACGGAACAGCGACGATACAAAGCGGTGTTGAGAGGCTTGTGCGCTCTTGGCGGCGTTTGGGTCACTCTGCCGCAGTCATCAGACCTGCTCGAGCTCGATCAGCGTGCCGAAGAAATCCTTGGGGTGCAGGAAGAGCACGGGCTTGCCGTGGGCGCCGATCTTCGGCTCGCCATTGCCAAGCACCCTCGCGCCGGCACCCAACATCTGGTCGCGGGCTGCGATGATGTCGGCCACCTCATAGCAGATGTGATGCATGCCGCCGGATGGGTTCTTTTCCAGGAAGGCCGTTATCGGGGATTGCGGGCCGAGCGGTTCAAGCAGTTCGACCTTGGTATTCGGCAGTTCGACGAAGACGACGGTGACGCCGTGCTCCGGCAATGCCTCGGCCGCCGATACCGTGGCACCCAGCGTATCCCGATATGCGGCCGTGGCGGCTGCGAGATCGGGAACGGCTATGGCGACATGGTTGACGCGGCCGAGCATAGGATCAGACCTTGGTGACGAAGACGGTGACCAGCGGCTTCTTGCCCCAGATCTGGTTGGCCGTCGAACGAACCGCGCGACGCATCGATTCCTGCAGCAGGTCCAGATCCTTGCGGCGGGCGCGCGGAATGCTCTCGAAGGCGCTCAGCGCGGCGTCGTAGAGCGTATCCTCGAACTCGTCGCCTTCATCGTCGTAGACAGGCAAGCCGATGGCCACCATGTCGGGTTCGCCGATGATGTCGAAGCGAGCGTCGATCACGACATTCAGCGCGACATGGCCGACATAGGACAGCTTCTTGCGGTCGCCGATGCCCATCTCGTCGAAATCGCCGATCAGCGTGCCGTCCTTGAAGATGCGGCCATGCGGGGCTTCGTCGATCACTTCCACCGTACCGGGCGCCAGGCGCAGGACATCACCGTTGCGCACGCGCGGAACGGTGGAGATGCCGGATTGCTCGGCGAGTTCCTTGTGGGCGGTCAGATGCGTGGCTTCGCCGTGCACGGGAACGACAACGGTCGGCCGCGTCAGTTCGTACATCTTCTGCAACTCGTTGCGGCGCGGGTGGCCGGAGACGTGAACGAGCGCTTCGCTATCGGTGATGATGTGAACGCCTTGCTCGACGAGGCCGTTCTTGATGTCCTGGATCGCCTTCTCGTTGCCCGGAATGGCGCGCGAGGAAAAGACGACCGTATCGCCCGCAGCCAGCGCCACGTTGCGCATCTCGTCACGCGAGAGCTTGGCGAGGGCTGCGCGCGGCTCGCCCTGGCTGCCCGTCAGGATGACGACGACGTTTTCGCGCGGAATATAACCGTATTCCTCTTCGGCGATGAACGGCTTGATGCCATCGAGCAGGCCGAGATCGCGGGAGACGTTGACGACCCGCTTCAGCGAGCTGCCGAGCAACAGGACTTCGCGTCCGGCGGCTTCAGCGGCTTCAGCCACGGTGCGGATACGGCCGACATTCGAGGAGAAGGTGGTGATCGCGACGCGACCTTCGGCGTTCTCGATGATCTTGCGCAGGCTCTCGGAGACGTCCTTTTCCGACGGCGAGACGCCGTCGCGCAGCGCGTTGGTCGAATCGCACATCAGGGCGAGCACGCCTTCATCGCCAAGCTGGCGGAAGCGGGCCTCATCGGTCAGCGGACCGAGCGACGGCTCGTGGTCGATCTTCCAGTCGCCGGTGTGGATGACGTTGCCCAAGGGCGTGCGGATCATCAGCGACATCGGCTCGGGGATCGAGTGGTTGACGGCCACGCCCTCGACGCTGAAGGGGCCGACGTTGACGACCGTTCCCGCCGTGAACGGCGTGATCGGGATTTCGACCATCGTCGACTTCTCGTAGTTGCGCTTGGCTTCCAGGAGCCCGGCCGTGAAGCCCGATGCGTAGACGGGAACATTGAGACCCGGCCACAAATCGGCCAGCGCGCCGTAGTGATCCTCATGCGCGTGGGTGATGAAGATCGCTTTCAGGTTCTTGCGTTCCTTGGCGAGGAAGCGGATATCGGGCAGAACCAGATCGACACCCGGCAGATCTGGACCCGGGAAGGTCACGCCGCAGTCGACCATGATCCACTGGCGATGCGCGGACGGGCCATAGCCGTAAAGGGCGAGATTCATACCGATCTCGCCAACGCCGCCCAAAGGCAGAAATACCAGTTCGTCCTGCTTCGCCATACTGCTTGTTTTTCCAATCATCCAAAGAAGACGTCGCCGGCGGCGATCGTCATCATCCTGCCTGCCCCCGTATCGAGCAGCAACAGGCCATTATCATCAATTCCGCTGAAGTGGCCGGAAATCGAACGGTCCGGCAGATTCACGGTTATCTTTTCGCCAATACCGCAGGCGGCATCGCGCCAACGGGCGGTGATATCGCGAATACCGCGGCCGCGGTCCCACGCTGATAGCACATCGGCCATGGATGCGAACAGGTGCGCGAAGAGTTCCTGTGGAGAGGCGGAACTTCCCTGCTCTCGCAGGCAGGTCACGGGATAGAGCGGATTGTCGGGCATGAAGGCGACGTTGATGCCGATGCCGATGACAAGGGCGTAGCGGCCATCGGCCAAGGCCTCGCCTTCCATCAGGATGCCGCATGTCTTCTTGCGGCCTATCAGGATGTCGTTCGGCCACTTCACTTCGAGCGGCTCTGCGCTCGGCGGCAGCACCATCCGCACCGCCTCGTGCACGGCAACCGCGATCGCCAGCGGGAGGGACGAGATGCGCTCCATCGGCGCTGGATCGATCAGAAGCAGGGAGGCGTAGAGATTGCCGGGTTCAGACACCCAGGGACGACCACGGCGGCCGCGGCCGCCGGTCTGTCTTTCCGCAGTCACCCAGAGGCGACCCGCATCCCCTGCCCGGGCCCGGGCAAGGCATTCGCTATTGGTGGACAATGTCTCCGACAGAGCCTCGTGCCTGAAGTCATCGAGCGACTTCAGGCGCCGTGGGTCGAAGCTCATCAGAACAGTGTCGCGGCTGCGAGTTCAGCCGCACCGCCGATCGGACCGCCGATGAGGACATAGGCGAGAACGAAGAGGCCGGAGACGCCGAAGACGAGGCGCAGCGAGCCGGAGACGCGGGCGAATTCGCCGGTGGCTTCATCGAACCACATCAGCTTGATGACGCGCAGGTAGTAGTAAGCGCCGACAACCGATGCGAGGACGCCGATGATGGCAAGCGCATAGAGCTTGGCTTCGATGGCGGCGACGAAGACGAAGTATTTCCCGAAGAAGCCTGCCAGCGGCGGAATACCGGCCAGCGAGAACATCAGGATGGTGAGTACCGTCGCCATCATCGGATTGGTGGTCGAAAGGCCCGCGAGATCGGCCACGTTTTCGACAACGGTGCCATCCTTGCGACGCATCGACATGATGATCGCGAAGGAGCCCAGCGTCATGACCATGTAGATCAGCATGTAGAGCATGACGCCCGAGACGCCCGTCTGCGAGCCGGCGGCAAGACCGACCAGCGCGTAGCCCATGTGACCGATCGACGAATAGGCCATCAGTCGCTTGATATTCTTCTGGCCGATCGCGGCGAACGAGCCGAGCAGCATCGAGGCGATCGAGATGAAGACCACGACCTGCTGCCAGTCCGCCATAACGGGCTGGAAGGCGGTGATGACGATACGCGTCATCATGGCCATGGCGGCGATCTTCGGCGCGCTTGCCAGGAAGGCCGTGACCGGGGTCGGTGCACCCTCGTAAACGTCAGGCGTCCACATGTGGAACGGAACGGCCGAGATCTTGAAGGCGATGCCGGCCAGGATGAAGACCAGGCCGAAGATCAGGCCGAGCGAGCGCGCACCATCCACCGTCAGCGCCTGGGCGATATCGGCGAAGTGGGTGTGGCCGGTGAAGCCGTAGACCAGCGACATGCCGTAGAGCAGCATGCCGGAGGAGAGAGCGCCGAGCACGAAATACTTGAGGCCGGCTTCGGTCGACTTCACACTGTCGCGGTTGATCGCGGCAATGACGTAGATCGCCAGCGACTGCAGCTCGAGGCCGAGGTAGAGCGAGATCAGGTCGTTGGCCGAGATCATCAGCAGGATGCCGAGCGTGCAGAGCACGATCAGAACCGGGAATTCGAACTTGTCGAGCTGATTTTCCTTGGCAAGGCCGAGCGACATGAACAGCGCCACGATGGAGCCGACCAGCGCCGTCACCTTCATGAAGCGGCCGAAGCCATCAGCCAGGAAGACGCCGCCATAGGCGAGGCCTTCGCTCGGAGCGAAGACCAGCCAGAGGGCTGCAACTGCCAGAAGGATGATCGCGAGAACGCTGACCATGCGGCCGGAGCGCTCGCCTGAGAATACGCCGATCATCAGCAGGACCAGAGAGCCGATCGCAAGGATCAGTTCCGGTATCGAAAGATGCAGGCTTGCGAGTAGTGTTTCAGAGGTCATATCACAAAAGTCCCGTCATCATTTCATCGACAGCGCGAAGTCATGCGCTGCCTGGACTGCGGCCGAATAGCTGTTGATCAGATGGTCGACGGAGGCAGCGGTCACATCGAAGACCGGAGCCGGATAGACGCCGAAGAAGATCGTCAGAGCAATCAGCGGGTAGAGGATCAGCTGCTCGCGCGGCGACAGGTCGAGGAGAGCCTTGAGCTTTTCCTTGTCCAGCGTGCCGAAGATCACCCGGCGATAGAGCCAGAGCGCGTAAGCGGCCGAGAGGATGACGCCGGTGGCGGCAAAGAGCGCAACCCAGCTGTTGACCCGGAAGACACCGATCAGCGTCAGGAATTCGCCGATGAAGCCCGAGGTGCCGGGAAGACCGACGTTCGCCATGGTGAAGACCATCATCGCAACAGCATATTTCGGCATGTTGTTGACGAGGCCGCCATAGGCCGCGATCTCGCGGGTGTGGGTGCGGTCGTAGACCACGCCGACGCAGAGGAAGAGCGCGCCCGAGACGATACCGTGCGACAGCATCTGGAAGATCGAGCCCTGCAGACCCTGCGCGTTGGCCGCGAAGATACCCATCGTCACGTAACCCATGTGGGCAACCGAGGAATAGGCGATCAGCTTCTTGATGTCTTCCTGCATCAGCGCCACCAGCGAGGTGTAGATGATGGCGATGACGGACATGGCAAAGACCATCGGCGCGAAGAAATCGGAGGCAACAGGGAACATGCCGAGCGAAAAGCGGATCAGGCCGTAGCCGCCGAGCTTCAGGAGGACGCCCGCCAGGATGACGGAGCCAGCCGTCGGCGCCTGAACGTGGGCGTCGGGAAGCCAGGTGTGAACCGGCCACATCGGCATCTTCACCGCGAAGGAGGCGAAGAAGGCCAGCCATAGCCAGGTCTGCATATGCGGCGGGAACTTGTAGGCGAGCAGCGCCGAGATATCGGTCGTGCCGGCCTGCCAATACATAGCCATGATGGCGAGCAGCATCAGCACGGAGCCGAGCAGCGTGTAGAGGAAGAACTTGTAGCTGGCGTAGACGCGATCCTTGCCACCCCAGACACCGATGATCAGGAACATCGGGATCAGGCCGGCTTCGAAGAACACGTAGAAGAGAACGATATCGAGCGACACGAAGACGCCGACCATCATCACTTCCAGCATCAGGAAGGCGATCATGTATTCCTTCAGGCGCTTCTCCACCGAGAACCAGCTGGCGAGCACGCAGAAGGGCATGAGGAAGGTCGAGAGGATGACGAACAGCATCGAAATGCCGTCGACGCCGAGATGATAGCTGATGCCCGTGCCGAGCCAGCCGTGCTTCTCGATCATCTGGAAGCCCGGGTTCGCGTTGTCGAAACCGATCCAGATGAAGAGCGACAGGATGAAGGTCACGACCGTCGTCAACAGGGCAATGTTGAGGACGTTGCGGCGGCCGTTCGGGCCGTTCTCATTCATCAGAAGCAGGAGCACCACGCCGACGAACGGCAGGAAGGTGACCGTGGAAAGAATAGGCCAATCGGTCATCAGAGGGCACTCCCGAGCATCATCCAGGTAACGAGCGCTGCAACGCCGATCAGCATGGCGAACGCGTAGTGATAGAGGTAACCGCTCTGCAGGCGCACGACGCGGTTGGTGACATCGACGACACGGGCGGCAATGCCGTTCGGGCCGTAGGTGTCGATGACGCCGACGTCACCCTTCTTCCACAGGAACCGGCCAAGGGCCTTTGCCGAACGGACGAAGAGGAAGTCGTAGAGCTCGTCGAAGTACCACTTGTTCAAGAGGAACTGGTAGAGCACTCGATGCTGGCGTGCGAGCACTGCCGGCGTCGACGGCGACTTGATGTACATATACCAGGCGGTCACGAAACCGATCACCATGGCGATGAAGGGGCTGAGGGCTACGAGGGCCGGAACGTGGTGGAACTCGTGGACCAGCTCGTTGTGCTCCGAGGTGAAGAGCGCACCCTTCCAGAACTCGGCATATTCCTCGCCGTAGAAGTGTCCTTCGAAGAACCAGCCCGCGAAGACCGCGCCGATCGCCAGCAGATAGAGCGGGATCAGCATGACCTGCGGCGATTCGTGCACGTGGTGCATGACCTCGTGCGAAGCGCGCGGCTTGTTGAAGAAGGTGAGGAACATCAGGCGCCAGGAATAGAAGCTCGTGAACAGAGCCGCGATAACCAGCATGGCGAAGGCGAAGCCAGCGACCGGCGAATGCGATGCGTAGGTTGCCTCGATGATCACGTCCTTCGAGAAGAAGCCGGCGAAGCCGAACGGCGTGAACGGGATGCCGACGCCGGTGATGGCGAGCGTGCCGATCAGCATCATCAGGAACGTGACCTTGATGTGCGGACGCAGGCCACCCATGTTTCTCATGTCCTGCTCACCATCTACGGCATGGATGACCGAGCCGGCGCAAAGGAAGAGCAGTGCCTTGAAGAAAGCGTGCGTGAACAGGTGGAAGATCGCCGCGCCATAGGCGCCGACGCCGAGAGCAACGAACATGTAGCCGAGCTGCGAGCAGGTCGAGTAGGCGATGACACGCTTGATGTCGTTCTGAACGAGGCCGACGGTTGCCGCGAAGAAGGCGGTGATCGCACCGATGATGGTGACGACGGTCAGCGCATCCGGCGACAGTTCGAACAGCGGCGACATGCGGGCGACGAGGAAGACGCCGGCGGTAACCATGGTCGCGGCATGGATGAGCGCCGACACAGGCGTCGGGCCTTCCATGGCGTCAGGCAGCCAGGTGTGCAGCAGGAACTGCGCCGACTTACCCATCGCGCCCATGAAGAGCAGCAGGCATGCGCCAGTCAGCGCGTGAGCCTTGTCGAGGTGCATGCCGAAGAGGTTCAGAACCACTTCACCGCCCTCGCCGCCTTCATGCGCGAAGCTCGCGGCATTGGCGAAGATGGTGTCGAAGTTGATGGCGCCGAAGAGAACGAAAACGCTTGAGATACCGAGGATGAAGCCGAAGTCGCCAACGCGGTTGACGATGAAGGCCTTCATGGCGGCGGCGTTTGCCGACGGCTTCTTGAACCAGAAGCCGATCAGCAGGTAGGACGCCAGACCCACGCCTTCCCAGCCGAAGAACATTTGGGCAAGGTTGTCCGACGTGATCAGCATCAACATCGCGAAGGTGAAGAGCGACAGATAGGCGAAGAAGCGCGGGCGATGCGGGTCATGGTGCATGTACCCGATCGAATAGAGATGGACGAGCGTCGAAACCGAGTTGACGACGATCAGCATGACCGAGGTCAGCGTGTCGATGCGCAGCGACCAGGAGACGTCGATGCCGCCGGACTGGATCCAGCGCAGGACTTCGACCTTGATCGGGCCGCCTTCGACATGGCCCATGCCGACGGTGATGAAGACGTACCACGACAGGACCGCCGCGATGATCATCAGACCCGTGGTGACGAATTCCGACGCCTTGGCGCCGATCGCGCGGCCGAAAAGGCCGGCGATGATCGCGCCGATCAGGGGAAGAAAGACGATAGCCTTATATAAAAACATAGCCTTATCAGCCCTTCATCATATTGACGTCTTCCACGGCGATGGAGCCGCGGTTGCGGTAGAAGACGACGAGAATTGCGAGACCGATGGCCGCTTCAGCAGCAGCGACGGTCAGAATGAACAATGCAAAGACCTGGCCGACGATGTCGTTCAGGAACGACGAGAAGGCGACCATGTTGATGTTGACGGCGAGCAAAATGAGCTCGATCGACATCAGGATGACGATGATGTTCTTCCGGTTGAGGAAGATGCCGAAGACGCCGAGCGTGAAGAGGATGGCGCTGACCGTCAGGTAATGGGAAAGTCCGATGACCATTGTGTTGTTTCCTTAAGCTCGCGCCTGCCTCAAAGCCCCTGCCCCGGCTTCACCGAGATCACCTCGACGGCGGTCTTCGGGTTGCGGGCAACCTGGTTTGCGATGTTCTGACGCTTGACCGTCGTGCGATGCTTGAGCGTGAGCACGATTGCCCCGATCATCGCGACCAGCAGGACGAGAGCGGCGATTTCGAAGAAGTAGACGTAATTCGTATAGAGCACGTCGCCGAGGGCGGCGGTGTTGGTGCGCTCGGTGATCGCGGGGATCGGCATGGCGACCGTCTTGGCGATCTCCGGCGAGATCACGCTGCCGCCGACCACGACGATCAGCTCGGCCGCGAGGATCACCCCGATCAGCGCGCCGATCGGCGCGTATTCCAGAACGCCCGCGCGCAGCTCCGTGAAGTCGATGTCGAGCATCATGACCACGAAGAGGAAGAGAACCGCCACGGCGCCGACATAAACGACGAGCAGGATCATCGCGAGGAATTCAGCCCCGAGCAGCAGGAAGAGACCGGCCGCGTTGAAGAAAACCAGGATCAGGAACAGAACCGAGTGAACCGGGTTCTTCGACCAGATGACCATGAACGCCGACGCTATCGCGATAAAGGCGAAAATATAGAAAAATAGAGCCTGCAGACCCATGTTCGTGCCTTCTTCATCTTCCCACGGGCTGCCGGGTACTCCCCCCGCCCGATGAAGCTTCGCATTGGTTGCCGCGAAGCTCTGGTGCATGTTGACTGGGCGACGCTTCAAGCACCGCCCGGCATTTCAATTTCAATCAACGGTACGGAGCGTCGAGTGCGAGGTTGCGAGCGATTTCACGCTCCCAACGGTCGCCGTTCTCAAGGAGCTTCTGCTTGTCGAAGTAGAGCTCTTCGCGCGTTTCCGTCGCAAATTCGAAATTCGGGCCCTCGACGATAGCATCGACCGGGCAAGCCTCCTGGCAGAAGCCGCAATAGATGCACTTCACCATGTCGATATCGTAACGGACCGTACGGCGGGTGCCATCGTTGCGGCGCGGGCCGGCTTCGATGGTGATCGCCTGAGCAGGACAGATAGCCTCACACAGCTTGCAGGCGATGCAACGCTCTTCGCCGTTGGGATAACGACGGAGCGCATGTTCGCCACGGAAGCGCGGGCTGACCGGTCCCTTTTCGAACGGATAGTTCACCGTTGCCTTCTGCTTGAAAATGTAACGGAACGTCAGCCAGAAAGCGCTGATGAATTCCTTCAGGAACAACGAGCTGACAGCGTTGGACAAGCCTGCCATCTTCAACCTCCAATATTGCTGGAAACCAGGGCCGGCATGATCATGCCCCTGCCGTCAGCTTCAGCACGAATGCAACAATGATGACCATGGCGAGCGACAGCGGAAGGAAGACCTTCCAGCCGAGGCGCATCAGCTGGTCGTAGCGGTAGCGCGGCACGAATGCCTTGACCATCGCGAACATGAAGAACACCAGGCACGACTTCAGCATGAACCAGATGATGCCGGGGACCCAGTTGAGGAACCAGACGTCGACCGGCGGCAGCCAGCCTCCGAGGAACAGGATCGTCGTCAGCGAGCACATCAGGACGATGGCCGCGTATTCGCCGAGCATGAACATCATGTAGAGGGCCGAACCATACTCGACCATGAAGCCGGCGACGAGTTCGGATTCAGCTTCCGGAAGGTCGAAGGGCGGACGGTTGGTTTCAGCCAGTGCCGAGATGAAGAAGATGATGAACATCGGGAACAGGGCCAGCCAATGCCAGTCCAGGAAGGACGACGGCATGCCGAGACGCGTACCGATGCCGCTCTGCTGCGCGTGAACGATGTCCGTGAGGTTCAGCGAACCCACGCAAAGCAGGACGGTGACAATGACGAAGCCGATCGAGACTTCGTAGGACACCATCTGTGCTGCCGAGCGAAGCGCGCCGAGGAACGGATACTTCGAGTTCGAAGCCCAGCCGCCCATGATGACGCCATACACTTCAAGCGACGAAATCGCGAAGATGTAGAGGATGCCGACATTGATGTTGGCGATAACCCAGCCATCCGCGAAGGGAACCACGGCCCAGGTCGACAGCGCCAGAAGCACGGTGACCAGCGGGGCCAGAAGGAAGACTGCCTTGTCGGCGCCGGCCGGAATGATCGGCTCCTTGAAGACGAACTTCAAAAGGTCGGCGAAGGACTGGAAAAGGCCGAAAGGACCCACCACATTCGGTCCGCGACGCAGCTGTACGGCTGCCCAGATCTTGCGGTCGGCCAACAGGATGTAGGCGATGAAGACGAGCAAGCAGACGAGGACGAGAAGCGACTGACCGACCATGAGGAGGCCTGGCCAGACATATGTTGAAAGAAACGATTCCATAGTCCCCTGCCCTTACTCTGCCGCGACTTTGAAGTTGTTGGGGGCCAATGCCGAGCACTCAGCCATGACAGCCGATGCGCGCGCGATTGGGTTCGTCAAATAGAAGTCTTTCACCGGCGATGCGAAGCCGGCCTTGTTCATCTTGCCGGCTTTCTTGGCGACGGCAGCAATCTTGGCGCTGTCGCTTTCGGCAATCTCGTCGGCGGCCGCGAAGTGCGGGAACGCCTGGTAAAGCTTGGCGCGCAGCTGGCTCAGCGAGTCGAACGGCAGCTTCTTGCCGAGCACGTCGGAGAGCGCGCGGATAATCGCCCAGTCCTCGCGGGCATCGCCCGGTGCGAAGCCTGCGCGGTTGCCGATCTGAACGCGGCCTTCGGTGTTGACCCAGGTGCCCGACTTTTCCGTGTAGGCTGCGGCCGGCAGGATGACGTCGGCGTTCTGTGCGCCCTGGTCGCCATGCGAACCGATGTAGACGGTGAACTTCGCCTTCTTGGCTTCGAAGTTCATTTCGTCGGCGCCGAGCAGGAAGAGAACGTCCATCGAGGTCAGCATCTCGGCAGCATTCACGCCCTTGGCGCCCGGCACGAAGCCGAGATCGAGACCACCGACGCGGGCAGCAGCCGTGTGCAGGACGGCAAAACCGTTCCAGCCGTCAACCACAGCACCGACGGTGCCGGCGAGCTTGGCAGCACTTGCGAGAACGCCTGCGCCATCAGCGCGCGAGAGAGCGCCCTGGCCGATGATGATCAGCGGCTTCTTGGCGTCGGTCAGAACCTTGGCGAAGCTATGCGCGCCGTCGACCAGATCCTTGAGCGTGTCCGGGCCGGAGCCGAGATATTCGTAGTCGTAGCGCAGTTCGCCGGCTTCGCCGATCACGCCAATCGGGAAGTTGCCACGGCGCCAGCGCTTGCGGATGCGGGCGTTGAGAACGGCTGCTTCGAAGCGCGGGTTGGCGCCGATGATGAGCAGCGCGTCGGCCTGTTCGATGCCTTCGATCGTCGGGTTGAAGAGGTAGCTTGCGCGGCCGAGCGACGGATCAAGTGCCGTCCCATCCTGGCGACAGTCGAGGTTCTCGGAACCGAGCGACTTCACCAGTTCGGACAGAGCATACATCTCTTCGACCGAAGCGAGGTCGCCGGCGATGGCGCCGATCTTGTCGCCGGATGTCGAGGCGACAGCCGACTTGATCGCTGCGAACGCGTCCGGCCAGCTTGCGACCTGCAGGCGGCCGTCCTTGCGAACGTAAGGCTTGTCGAGGCGCTGCGTCTTCAGACCATCCCAGATGAAGCGGCTCTTGTCGGAGATCCACTCTTCGTTGATCTGGTCGTTGACGCGCGGCATGACGCGCATGACTTCGCGGCCACGAGTGTCTACGCGGATTGCCGAGCCGAGGGCGTCCATGACGTCGATCGTTTCGGTCTTGTTCAATTCCCACGGACGGGCCGTGAAGGCGAAGGGCTTGGAGGTCAGCGCGCCTACCGGGCAAAGGTCAACGACATTGCCCTGCAGCTCGGAGGTCATCGCCTGCTCGAGATAGGTGGTGATCTCGGCGTCTTCGCCACGACCGATCAGGCCGAGCTCGGCAATGCCTGCTACCTCGGTGGTGAAGCGAACGCAGCGCGTGCAGTGAATGCAGCGGTTCATGACCGTCTTGACGAGCGGTCCGATGTACTTGTCCTCGACGGCGCGCTTGTCTTCCTGATAGCGCGAGCCGGCGATACCGAAGGCCATGGCCTGGTCCTGCAGGTCGCACTCGCCACCCTGGTCGCAGATCGGGCAATCCAGCGGATGGTTGATCAGCAGGAATTCCATCACGCCTTCGCGGGCCTTCTTGACCATCGGCGTGTTGGTGAAGACCTCAGGCAGTTCGCCGTTCGGGCCGCCGCGGATATCGCGCACGCCCATGGCGCAAGATGCCTGCGGCTTCGGCGGGCCACCCTTGACCTCGACGAGGCACATGCGGCAGTTGCCGGCAACCGAAAGGCGTTCGTGGAAGCAGAAGCGCGGAACTTCAGCACCGGCTTCCTCACACGCCTGAATGAGGGTGTAATGATCCGGGACCTCGATCTCGTTACCGTCAATCTTCAGTTTTGCCATCGTCACTCAGTCCTGTTTCCCGTTCACCGGAAGCCGGCAAACAAACCTATTCTGCAACGTTTCCACTGCCAGACCGGATTTTTATCCCGCTGACACTGGTGTCGTCCAAATTTTCGTCTCCGCCCCCCGAGGCCCGGGAACCGGCCTGCGACATCGCGGCATTGGGACCCTCCCCGCGCCGCTCAGTCTTGTCTCTCCTCCGATCGCGATCCGCGACCGGACATCATCACGTCCGCTTCCGGCCCTTTGCCGTCAGCGCCTTTGCCTGCGCCACCCAGCCATCGCGGGCAATGCGGCCGTCGAAACCAAGCTCCGCGTCAAGGCGGGCCACATCGGCATCCGACCAGCCAGCGATCTCGCTGAGCGTGCGAACACCCCTAGCGTTCAGCACCTGCTCGAGCTTCGGGCCGACGCCGGAGATCTGCTTGAGATCATCGGCCTTCTTGCCACGCGCCGCCAGCTTAGCGGCTGCAACAGTCTTCGTCTTCGTCTTCGCCACCGGCTTGGCCTTGTCGGCAACCACAGCCAGCTTAACGCGAGCCGTCGTCTTTTTCGGCGCGGCCGGGCGAATGTTTTCCGGCTTCACGTCGAACTCGGGCTTCGGCTCTTCCGGCGGCGTCTCGTCGAGAACCGCCGCCAGCTTGTTCGATGCTTCCATCGCGCCCTGGAGGGCGCCGAAGAAGGCGCCGGCCATCTGCGTGGAGAAGCCGAAACCGATTGCGGTCGCGGCAGCCATGGCGGCTGCCGGATTGACCATCATCGGCGCGATCGGCAAGGCACGGGCATTTTCCAGCATCTCGGCAGCAAGACGGCCGAAGTCGGCCGAGAAATCGGCGACCCCTTCCTTGTTCTTGCTGTCGGATGCATTTGCCATCGTCTTACTCAGCAGCCTCGAGAACCGCGCCATGATCCATGGCGTTTGCCGTATACTGATCGATGCGCGCTTCGATCTCATGACGGAAGTTGCGGATCAGACCCTGCACCGGCCATGCGGCAGCATCGCCGAGCGCACAGATAGTGTGGCCTTCGATCTGCTTGGTAACGGCGAAGAGCATGTCGATTTCGCGCTTCTGGGCGTTGCCCTTGGCCATGCGCTCCATGACGCGCCACATCCAGCCGGTGCCTTCGCGGCACGGCGTGCACTGGCCGCAGCTCTCGTGCTTGAAGAAGGCCGAGATACGCGCGATCGCCTTGATGACGTCGGTGGACTTGTCCATGACGATCGAGGCGGCCGTACCGAAGGACGAACCGACCGAGCGCAGACCGTCGAAGTCCATCGGCACGTCGATCATGTCCTTGGCGGGAACGATCGGGCACGATGCACCGCCCGGAATGACCGCGAGCAGGTTGTCCCAGCCGCCGCGGATACCGCCGGCGTGCTTGTCTACGAGCTCACGGAAGGTGATACCCATTTCCTCTTCGACGGTGCACGGCTTGTTGACGTGACCAGAGAGCATGAACAGCTTGGTGCCAACGTTGTTCGGGCGGCCGAGTGCCGAGAACCAGCCGGCGCCACGACGGAGAATCGTCGGAGCAACAGCGATCGACTCGACATTGTTGACCGTGGTCGGGCAGCCGTAGAGACCCATGTTGGCCGGGAACGGTGGCTTCAGGCGCGGCTGGCCCTTCTTGCCTTCCAGGCTTTCGAGAAGCGCGGTTTCTTCACCGCAGATGTAAGCGCCGGCGCCGTGGTGGACGAAGATGTCCATCGGGTAGCCGAGCTTGTTGTTCTTGCCGAGCAGACCGAAATCGTAGCACTCGTCGATCGCAGCCTGCAGCGCCTCGCGTTCGCGGATGTATTCGCCGCGGACGTAGATATAGGCGGTGTTCGCGCCCATGGCGAACGAGGCGATGACGCAGCCTTCGATCAGCGTGTGGGGATCGTGACGCATGATGTCACGGTCCTTGCAGGTGCCGGGCTCGGATTCGTCGGCGTTGACGACGAGATAGTGCGGACGGCCGTCGCTTTCCTTCGGCATGAAGGACCACTTAAGACCCGTCGGAAAGCCGGCGCCGCCACGACCGCGAAGACCGGAGGCCTTCATCTCGTTGATGATCCAGTCGCGACCCTTTTCGAGGATCTGCTTGGTGCCATCCCAGTGGCCGCGGCTCATCGCGCCCTTCAGGGACTTGTCCTTGAGGCCGTAGATATTGGTAAAGATGCGATCTTTATCTTGTAACATGCTTCACCTCTTACCGCGGCTTCTTGCCGAAGACTTTAATGTATTCGGCTTCGCCGCCCTTGGCGAGCGCCTTGGCCTGCTTGACCCAGTCGTCGCGATCGATGCGGCCCTTGAAATTCAGGTAGCCATCAACCCACTCGCGCTCGGCCTTCTTCCAACCCGCCACCTGCGCGAAGGTGAAGATGCCCAGTTCGTGCAGCGTGCCTTCGATCTTCGGACCAACGCCCGAGATCAGCTTCAGATCGTCAGGGGTCGCAGGCTTTTCGATGCCGGCAGGACGGTTCTTGTCGGTGAGAGACGGCTTTGCTGTTGCCGGAACCGGTGCTGCGACGCCCGGCTGTTCTTCAACGGCCTTGGCGTTTTTTGCAGCGGCCTTCGGCGCCGTCACCGGCGTCTTCAGCGCGGCGTTGGTTTCAGCGTCCGTGCTCTTGGCGCGGGCTGCTTCCGACGGGGGAACCGGTGCGGCGTCGACCGTTGCGGTCGTAGCGTCTGCAACGACCTTCTTGGCGGAGGCCTTCTTCTTCGGCTCTTCGTCGGTCAGCGACGTCGGGCCGCCTTCCGGAGAGGAGAAGTGACGGTCGATCTGCGGGCCGGGTGTTACACTTGCGCCGTTGCCGGCGTCAAACGTATCGATGATTTCGGCCAGGCGCTCCGGCGTCAGGTCTTCGTAGGTGTCCTTGCCGATCATGACCATGGGCGCATTGACGCAAGCCCCGAGACATTCGACTTCTTCCCAGGACAGCGTACCTTCGGCATTACGCTCGAACGGATGGTGATGGATCTTGCTCTTGCAGACCGACATCAGGCCTTCCGAACCGCGCAGCATGCAAGGCGTCGTGCCGCACACCTGGATGTGGGCGCGCGTGCCGACCGGCCCGAGCTGGAACTGCGTGTAGAAGGTCGCGACCTCGAGAACGCGGATATAGGCCATGTCCAGCATGTTGGCGACCTTTTCGATCGCCGCGCGCGTGACCCAGCCGTCCTGTTCCTGCGCTCGCATCAACAGCGGAATGACCGCGGATTGCTGACGGCCCGCAGGGTATTTCTGGATCGTCTTATCCGCCCAGGCCGCGTTCTCGTCATTGAAGGCGAACGCGGCAGGCTGGAATTGATCTTCGGCTAATCGACGAACGGACATTCTTCCTCACGCCTTGTCAGTTTAGGGCGCCACACTGCGACGAGGTCAGAGACTTCATCTCGCAAGCGTAGGCCGACTGGTCTTTCTGCAGGAACACAACGAAGAACTTTCCACCGTTGGGGACTGCAGCCTTGATTTGATAGCCCCTGGACAAAAGCTCGCCCATGGACGCCTTGTTTGCCGGCGGCGCTACGTCTTCCTGGCCCAGCTTGGGGCCAAGTCCACCGGCTTCCTGCGCGTAAGCGCCAGAAGCCAGGAGGAGAACGACGGTAACGAGCGACGGCAGCTTCATTAGCGGTCGACCTCGCCGAAGACGATGTCGAGCGAACCGAGAACGGCGGTCACGTCGGCAAGCATGTGGCCCTTGCAGAGGAAATCCATCGCCTGCAGGTGGGCATAGCCCGGGGCGCGGATCTTGCAACGATAGGGCTTGTTGCTGCCGTCGGCGACGACGTAGACGCCGAACTCGCCCTTCGGCGCTTCGACGGCCGCGTACACTTCGCCGGCCGGAACGTGGTAGCCTTCGGTGTAGAGCTTGAAGTGGTGGATCAGCGCTTCCATCGAACGCTTCATCTCGCCACGCTTCGGCGGAACGACCTTGCCGTCGATCGAGGAGACCGGACCGGCCTTGGCATCGCCAAGCAGGCGGTTGACGCACTGCTTCATGATACGGACGGACTGGCGCATTTCGATCATGCGGATCAGATAGCGGTCGTAGCAGTCGCCGTTCTTGCCGATGGCGATGTCGAATTCGAGATCGTTGTAGCACTCGTAGGGCTGCGAGCGGCGCAGGTCCCAGGCAGCGCCCGAACCGCGAACCATGACGCCCGAGAAGCCCCAGGACCATGCGTCTTCCAGCGAGACGACGCCGATATCGACGTTACGCTGCTTGAAGATACGGTTGTCGGTCAGGAGGCCTTCGATATCGTCGAGAACCTTCAGGAATGGATCGCACCACTTGCCGATATCCTCGACCAGTTCCTGCGGGATGTCCTGGTGGACGCCGCCCGGACGGAAATAGGCCGAGTGCATACGGGCGCCACAGGCGCGCTCGTAAAACACCATCAGCTTTTCGCGCTCTTCGAAGCCCCATACCGGCGGCGTCATCGCGCCGACGTCCATGGCCTGCGTCGTCACGTTCATGATGTGCGACAAGATTCGGCCAATTTCGGAGTAGAGAACACGGATGAGCTGACCGCGAATCGGAATTTCCAGCTTCAGCATCTTTTCGACGGCGAGCGCGAAAGCATGCTCCTGGTTCATCGGCGCGACGTAGTCGAGACGATCGAAATAAGGAACGGCCTGAAGATAGGTCTTCGATTCGATCAGCTTTTCGGTGCCGCGGTGCAAGAGGCCGATATGCGGATCGACGCGCTCGATGATTTCGCCATCGAGCTCAAGCACCAGACGCAGAACGCCGTGCGCGGACGGATGCTCCGGTCCGAAGTTGATCGTAAAGTTGCGAACGTTATGTTCAGTCATAGCGACGCGCTCCGCGCTGGCAATTGGCATGAGACGGCGAACGGAGAGGCTTCAAGACAGTCGAGCCTCATCTCAATTCGCAGCCTTCTCGTCTCCCGGAAGTACGTAATCGGTGCCTTCCCACGGGGACGTGAAATCGAAATTGCGGAATTCCTGCTTCAGTTCGACGGGCTCGTAGACAACGCGCTTGGCCGCATCATCATAACGTACCTCGACATAACCTGTGGTCGGGAAGTCCTTGCGCAGCGGGTGGCCTTCGAAGCCGTAGTCCGTCAGCAGACGGCGCAGGTCGGCATGGCCGGAGAACGGAATGCCGTACATGTCCCAGGCTTCGCGCTCGAACCACTCGGCCCCCATGTAGACCGACGTCGCCGACGGAACCGATACACCATCGGCAACGGCGAGTTTGACGCGGATGCGCAGGTTCTGCTTCGGCGACAGAAGATGGTAGACGACATCGAAACGCTTTTCGCGCTGCGGCCAGTCGACGCCGCAAATGTCGATCATGCTGACAAAGCCGCAACGCGGATCGTCGCGCAGGAACGTCAGCAGCGCGACGATCGTTTCCGGCGTCGTGGTTACGTTCAATTCGCCATAGCTGATCGATGCATCGACAATCAGATCGCCGCGCATCTCGCGGAGATACGACGACAGTTCGCTCAAGGCTTCACTCATGACAGTCCTCCGCCCTTAGCGCTCAATCGTTCCGGTGCGCCGTATCTTCTTCTGCAGAAGCAAGACCCCGTAGAGCAGCGCTTCTGCCGTGGGGGGACAGCCCGGCACGTAGATATCGACAGGAACAACACGATCGCAGCCACGCACGACCGAGTAGGAATAGTGATAATAGCCACCGCCGTTTGCGCAGGAGCCCATCGAGATGACGTAACGCGGCTCCGGCATCTGGTCATAGACCTTGCGGAGCGCCGGCGCCATCTTGTTGGTCAGCGTACCAGCGACGATCATGACATCAGACTGGCGCGGCGAAGCGCGCGGAGCAACGCCGAAGCGCTCCATGTCGTAACGCGGACCGGAGACCTGCATCAGGCCTTCGACGGCGCAGCAGGCCAGACCGAACTGCATCCACATCAGCGAGCCGGTACGCGCCCAGGTGATCAGATCGCGAGTGGAGGTGACCAGGAAGCCCTTGTCGGCCAGCTCGTCATTGATCTCGCCGAAGAACGCACTGTCGCTGCCAACAGGCTTGCCCGTTGCCGGGTCGATGATGCCTTTCGGATGTGGCGCGACGAGCGCCTTGTCGCTTGGGGCTACTCCCATTCCAGGGCTCCCTTTTTCCACTCATAAATAAAGCCGATGGTCAGCACGAGAAGGAAGACCATCATGGACCAGAAGCCGAACCAGCCGATCGCGCCGAAAGAAACGGCCCACGGGAACAGAAAGGCGACTTCGAGGTCGAAGATGATGAAGAGAATCGACACCAGATAGAAGCGGATATCGAATTTCATGCGGGCGTCGTCGAACGCGTTGAAGCCGCATTCGAAAGCCGAAAGCTTTTCAGCATCAGGCGCCTTGTAGGCAACGGCGAACGGCGCAATGAGCAGCGACAAGCCGATTACAAGGGCGATGGCAATGAAAATGGCGATCGGAATATAGGAACTGAGAAGTCCAGTCATCAGGTTCATCCCTGCTTGCCATTTGCGCCGGGAGGCGCACCTGGGCATTTGCCCGGCAAGCGAACGTGCGTTGCAACAAGCCGTGGTTAGCGCAGCCACAGCCAATGCGCAAGAGTTTTAGCGTGTCAATTCCAATTGCACGCGTGCGACATTATTAGCCATGCACATTGTTTTTGCGACAAATCAACGCACAGCACACGATCTTGCATGCCAGCCTAGCATATATTGCATAACTCAAGGGCTTTCATGAGTAGAAAACGCAGGTTTTGAACAAGCCAAGTGGCGAACTCAGGCTACCGAAGCGCTTGAGAACTAAGGCATATCCGCTGCGAGCGTCGCGCAGACCCGCGCGAAAAACTGCGAACCGCTGCATGTCTATGTATTTGATATGCAATGATCATTTTCGCGCAAGCGCGGCGCCACAAGTGCGACGCGCCTCGCCCAGCCACCCGACAGCGGGGCAAAATCGGTGACTTTGCGACGACTAAATGCATGTTTCCTCATCTAAAGCCGGTGAATTGTCGACAAGTCGGAGGATCGGTTGCGATTCGATCAAAAACCAGCGCCAATCGGGTCGCTATGTCGCAGGCCCAACGGCTAAATAAAGGGCATTTCGGCCAGTGGATATCACGCGCGCGCCGGCGCCGGAACGGGCCGCGCGGGGTGATCGGGCGGGTGCGCGGCATGCGCTTCGGACACACTCCCAGGACCCGCGATTCCTGACATGCGCGAACGCTACTTAAAGCCATAAGTTGCGTAAAATAGCCTCGCTGAGGAGGCGCATTCCGACACTTCTGTATTGGCAACGATAGCCGGGCGATGGCAGCGACGTGTGGGATTATCGAGCGCCAGGGACACGCCTTGTCGGCAGGACACTGAGATGCACAGGACAGGCGCCTGTCGCGCGCATGGCGCGGCTCCTGGCAGACCATACAAGGCCGCGCCTGCCCTCTTGGCGGCAATGGCGCCACACGGAAGGCACGGCGAAACGCGCAGGACCGCACAAGCGATGCACACGGCACCCGCCCCGAGGACAGAAAGGCGCAAGCGCACCTTCTAGGTGATCTATGTTCTGGAGACATTCTGGAAAAGAATGGCGCGAGTGACGGGGCTCGAACCCGCGACCTCCGGCGTGACAGGCCGGCACTCTAACCGACTGAGCTACACCCGCATTCATTTCAAGCAATCCGGATGCTTTCGCGTCCGTGTCAAAGCAGCTTGCCGCTTCGATGAGCGGCTAACTACGGGGTTCGCATTTGAGTGTCAAGCAGGTTTGGAGACAAAACGATGACAGCCTGCGATTTGTTTGTGGGTGAATGAAATCAGATCAAAAATCGCCCACATATAAGGGCCCTTGCGGCGCTGCCGCTCCAGATATCCGCCAGCGAACGAACTAACACTGCGCTCCCCTTGGCCTCCCCTCGTCGATTTTTCTTTTCCACAGACGGAATTACCGGGAAACCGGGGCATTGGCGGAGGCCGATCGAAAAAAATCAAAAAATCTTCACAAACGCTCTTGCGGTTTGTCCGCGATCCGCATAGATCACGGCCATCGACGCGGCGGACATGATCCGCACCGCGGAGGGCGATTAGCTCAGTTGGTAGAGCGCCTCGTTTACACCGAGGATGTCGGGAGTTCGAGTCTCTCATCGCCCACCATTTTCTCTCCCCTTTATGTGATTGATCGGCCCGCAGCTTTGATTTTGCTGCGGTTGCTAATCCCGTTTCCGGCGATTAGGTTCCGGCCAAATCGAACGGCACCTCATGTGCTTCAGGCGGAGATAGAATCATGAAAACACGCGAAGATCGCCAGGCACAGCGGGCAGCCATGCCGCGCACGCAGCTCAGCGCCCACCACATGGAAAACGCGCGCCTGCTGCCCGATCGCGGCGAATTGCTCTATCGTATTCCCAATGGCGGCGTCGGCGTGGAGATTGGCGCGGCATTCGGTGAGTATACGGCGGAGATTCTCGAAAAGAATCGCCCGGCTCAGCTTTATCTCATCGATCCCTGGAGCATGGACCGCTACAGCTCTGGCCTCGACCAGATCCACACGCAGTTCGGCAAGCAAATCGAAAGCGGGCAGCTGCACCTGATGCAGGGCACGTCGCTGGAGAAACTCGCCGAATTCGAGGACGATTTCCTCGATTGGGCCTATATCGACACCGATCATTCGTTCGAACTGACCTGGCAGGAGCTTTTGCTCTGCGACCGCAAGGTCAAGCGGACCGGCCGCATCGCCGGCCACGACTTCTGCACCGGCAATACGGTGAAGCCGATCGTCTATGGCGTCGTCGAGGCCGTCACCAAGTTCTGCAAGGATTATGGCTGGCAGTTCGAATTCCTGACGGTCGAATCGCATGCGCATTTCTCCTTCTGCCTGAAGCGGCTCTGAGTCGCACAGGCTCCTAGGGAAAACGGTAGGGCGGACGCGCCGCCCTGCCCTATCTCCTCCCTCTACTGCGCTTGTCGGCCTTTGTGCGGACTGATACTGCCATCAGCGAAACGAGGAGGATAATTCCAATGAAGCAGCATTCTTTCGGCCACCTGCCCCATACGGTGAGCAATATCGGTTTCGGCGCATGGCAGATCGGCGGCGCCTGGGGCGATGTCAGCGAAGCTGATGGACGCGCAGCGCTCAATGCGGCGCTCGATGCCGGGATCACGTTCATCGACACTGCCGACGTCTATGGCGACGGCCGCTCGGAAAAGATCATCGCCGATGTGCTCGAGAGCCGTGGCGGCGAGCGCCCGATGGTAGCCACCAAGGCAGGTCGGCGGTTGAACCCGCATGTGGCCGATGGTTACACCAAGGCCAATCTCGAGAGTTTCATCGATCGCAGCCTGAAGAACCTCAAGGTCGACAGCCTCGACCTCGTGCAGCTGCACTGCCCGCCGACGGAGGTGCTTTATCGCCCTGAGGTGTTCGAGGGGCTGAACGAGCTGCAGAAGGCCGGCAAGATTCGCGGCTATGGCGTCAGTGTCGAAAAGGTCGAGGAAGCGCTGAAGGCGGTCGAGTTTCCCGGCGTGGTCAGCATCCAGATCATCTACAATCTCTTCCGCCAGCGCCCCAGCCACCTGTTCTTCCAGGAAGCGCGGCAGAAGAACATCGCCGTCATCGCCCGCGTGCCGCTGGCAAGCGGCCTGCTCTCCGGCAAGATCAGCCGCGAGACGACGTTCGCGAGCGACGACCATCGCAACTTCAACCGCCATGGCGAAGCGTTCGATGTCGGCGAGACCTTCGCGGGCGTTCCGTTCGAGGTCGGCCTGCAGGCGGTGGAAGAGGTTCGCAAGCTGGTTCCCGAGGGCGCGACGATGGCGGCGTTTGCGCTGCGCTGGATCCTGATGAGCGATGCCGTCACGGTGGTCATTCCTGGCGCCCGCAACGCCGAGCAGGCGAAAGCCAATGCGGCGGCCGCCAGCCTGGCGCCGCTGACGCATGAGGTGATGGCCGCGAGCCACGAGATCTACGACCGGCTGATCGCGCCGCATGTGCACCAGCGCTGGTAACAGCTGCAACTATTTCATCAAACAGAAATGGCCGGGCATCGACCCGGCCATTTCCTTATCTGGGCTTGGCCCGGATTACTTCTTGTCTGCGTAAGCCTTGATGGCGGCGGCGACTTCAGCCTGCGCCTTCTCGGCGTTTTCGAAGCCGTTCAGCTCGACAACCTTGCGCTTTTCCGGAATCTGCTTGTAGACGCGGAAGAAAGCCTGCAGGCGCTGCTGCTCGATCTCGGGAAGATCAGAGATTTCCTTGATCTTGTCGTAGCTCGGATCGATATCGCTGGCCGGAACGGCAACGATCTTGTCGTCCTTTTCGCCGCCGTCGATCATGTTCAGAACGCCGATGGCGCGAACCTTGATGATGGCGCCCGGAACGATCGGCTCACGGGTGTAGACGAGCGCGTCGAGCGGATCGCCGTCACCGCCGAGCGAGCTGGTGATGGAACCGTAGTTGGCAGGATAGATCACCGGCATCGACTGGAAGCGATCCACGACAATGTGGCCGGTCTTGGCGTCGATTTCGTACTTGGTGAAGCTTCCCTGCGGAATTTCGATCGCCGTGAAGAACTCCTTGCTGTCATCCTTCGGCTGCGGATAGTCGAGATAGGAAACATAGTCGGAAGCGGCGGCAACGCCGGCCGTGAGAAGAACGGCAGCGGCCGCGGAAATAATGGTCTTCATAAGAGATACCCCCAATTGGCATTGCGAAGAAACGCCCTCCGCCTATGGGGTTTGCATTACAGCGATGTGACATATGCCGGGCGCTCGGGATCATCCACATGACAATCGCGTGAGCGCCCAGAGCAGCGCTGTTATGCGGCTCCGCGCTCGCGCTTCATCTCGTGGCGCATGAGGAACAGCGAGGCGCAGAGAATCAGGGCGGCGCCGAGCCACAAATAGCCCGCCGGCGCGTAACCGAAGACCAGCCAGCCCGCGAGAACGTTGAGCGGCAGCTTCAGATCGTCGAAGGGCTGGACATAGGCGGCATCGGCGGCGCTGTAGGCGAGCGTCAGGAGGTACTGGGCGATCGCCGTCAGCAGGCCGGCGGCGACGAGCAGCATCAGCACTGTGCCTGTCGGCATAGCAAAGCCGGCCGCAAAGGCGAGACCGCCGTTGACGGGCGTGAGGAGCACGAGCAGCCACACGGTGATCGTCTCGGGCTTCTCGATTCCCGTCAGGCTCTTTGTGATCAGCGACGAGGCGCCCCAAAGCAGTGCCGAGAGGATCGGCAAAAGCGCCGCCCAGCTGAAACTGTCCGACCAGGGCTGCAGGATGATCATCGCGCCGGCGAAGCCGCAGGCGGTGGCGCCCCAGCGCACTGCCCCTACCCGTTCACCGAGGAACAGGCGGGCGCCGAGAATGATGAAGAAGGGCGAGGTCATGACCAGCGCGATCGCCTGCCAGATCGGCACGCTTGCAAGACCGGCGACCCAGGTCTGGACGCCAAGGGCTGCCAGCACGACACGAACAATGTGGCGCCAGGGATATTGGGTGCGCATCGCAGCCAAGCCGGTCTTCCACAGGAAGGGCAGCGAGAAGACGAGCGCGAAGGCGTATTGCCAGAAGGCGACCGAAGCGGACGGAAAGGCAAGGGTCATCGTCAGCCACTGGGTGACGACGTTGAGAACCGCAAAGGCGATGCCGGCAAGCACCATCCAGCTTGCGCCCGCGAGTGCACGCGATGCGGATATGGAAATCGGGGTAGTCTGATTCATGTCATTCATCCGAACAAAAGGACCAACATAAATCAGGACGCATGAACGCGGGTGACAACGCGGCGGACGATGCCGCCCCGCGATACCCTGCTCATTCTCTTTCATCCGGACTATGACCGTCGGCTCCGGAATTCAACCGGATCTGCTGACCCTTCCCACCTCAGGTGAAAAGGCGCTCGCGGGCTCAAGCTTGCGCTCTTACCGCCGGTGGGGAATTGCGCCCCGCCCTGAGAATGATCCATGCGTAGTTGAAAGCCGCGATCGCGGCAAGTCTCGCAAATGCGAAAAGGGTCCGGCTTTCGCCGAACCCTTCGAATACTTGTGCTGCCGGTCTCGTTGTCCGACTGCCAAGCAAATCCAATCAGCCGTTGACGGCTTCCTTCAGGCCCTTGCCGGGCGTGAACTTCGGCACGTTACGAGCCGGAATGTCGACTTCAGCGCCGGTCGACGGATTGCGGCCCTTGGTGGCAGCGCGATGGGAAACGGTGAAGCTACCGAAACCAGCGAGGCGAACGTCGCCCTTGCCCTTGAGCTCAGCCTGGACAACTTCGAAAACAGCGTCGACGGCCGAAGCGGCATCGGTCTTCGAGAGTCCTGCCTTTTCGGCAACTGCGGACACGAGTTCATTCTTGTTCATGTTTCCACCCCTTTCAAATGGTTCGAAACGACTCAAATCTATAGCCGGGCACGGAAGTTGGTGCATCAGGCCCGCCGCACCCCAAAGAGCCTGCAAATAAAGGAAAAGCAAGCGTCTCCGTACGGTTTTCACAAAAAAAGGCTGGCAAAAATGCCAGCCTTTTCAGGGTTTTTAAGCAATAGGGCACGAATGTGGCAAACAAGGCTCAATGAGCGATGGAAGTGCCGCTTTCGTCGTGCCCTTCGACCGTTGCGATAACAGGCGTTTCCACCGTCCCATCCCACTCGATCGCCTCCGGTCTGCGGACCAGAGCATGCTTGATCACCTCGCCCATACGGGACACAGGGATGATCTCCATATTGTTCTTCACGTTATCAGGGATCTCCGCCAAATCCTTGGCGTTCTCTTCCGGGATCAGAACAGTCTTGATGCCGCCGCGCAGTGCGGCGAGCAGCTTTTCCTTCAATCCGCCGATCGGCAGGACGCGACCACGAAGCGTGATCTCGCCCGTCATCGCCACGTCCTTGCGAACAGGGATGCCGGTCATGATCGAGACGATCGCGGTTGCCATGCCGACGCCGGCCGATGGGCCGTCCTTCGGCGTTGCGCCTTCAGGCACGTGGACGTGAATGTCCGACTTGTCGAAGCGCGGCGGCTCGATGCCGAAATCGACAGCACGCGAGCGGACGTAGGACGCCGCCGCAGAAATCGATTCCTTCATGACATCCTTCAGGTTGCCGGTGACGGTCATGCGACCCTTGCCCGGCATCATGACGCCTTCGATCGTCAGCAGTTCACCACCAACCTCGGTCCAGGCCAGACCGGTGACGACACCGACCTGATCCTCGCCCTCGGCTTCGCCGTGACGGAAGCGCGGAACGCCCAGATAGTCCGAAATGTTCTCGGCGGTAACCGCGACCGATTTCGTCTTACCCTTGATGATCTCGGTGACCGCCTTGCGGGCAAGCTTCATCAGTTCGCGCTCGAACGAACGGACACCGGCTTCGCGTGTGTACTGCTGGCTGATCGCCATCAGGGCATCGTCCGAAACCGAGAATTCGTTCGGCTGCAGAGCGTGTTCCTTGATGGCCTTCGGCAGCAGGTGCCGCTTGGCGATCTCGCGCTTTTCGTCCTCGGTGTAGCCGGCGATACGGATGACTTCCATGCGGTCCATCAGAGGCGCAGGAATGTTCAGCGTGTTCGCCGTCGTGATGAACATCACGTCCGACAGATCGTATTCGACCTCAAGATAGTGATCCATGAAGGTCGAGTTCTGCGCCGGATCCAGCACTTCGAGCAGAGCCGAAGACGGATCGCCGCGGAAGTCCTGGCCCATCTTGTCGATTTCATCGAGCAGGAAGAGTGGGTTGGACTTCTTCGCCTTCTTCATCGACTGGATGACCTTGCCGGGCATCGAACCGATGTAGGTGCGGCGGTGACCGCGGATTTCAGCTTCGTCACGAACGCCACCGAGCGCCATACGGACATACTCACGGCCGGTCGCCTTGGCGATCGACTGGGCGAGCGAGGTCTTGCCGACACCCGGAGGGCCGACGAGGCACAGGATCGGACCCTTGATCTTGGTCGCGCGAGCCTGGACAGCCAGATACTCGACGATGCGCTCCTTGACCTTGTCGAGACCGAAGTGATCGGCTTCGAGGATCTTCTCGGCGTTGTTGAGATCCGTCTTGATCTTCGACTTCTTCGACCACGGAATACCGAGCAGCCAATCGAGATAGTTGCGCACGACGGTGGCTTCCGCCGACATCGGGCTCATCTGACGCAGCTTCTTCAGCTCGGCATCGGCCTTCTCGCGACCTTCCTTGGAGAGCTTGGTCTTGGAGATGCGCTCTTCCAGTTCGGCCATCTCGTCGCGGCCTTCCTCGCCGTCGCCGAGCTCCTTCTGGATCGCCTTCATCTGCTCATTCAGGTAGTATTCGCGCTGGGTCTTCTCCATCTGGCGCTTGACGCGCGAGCGGATGCGCTTCTCGACCTGAAGGACCGAGATCTCACCTTCCATGAAGCCGAGTGCCTTTTCGAGGCGTGCCTTGACGCTGGTGGTTTCCAGCATCTCCTGCTTCTCGGTGATCTTGATCGACAGGTGCGAGGCAACCGTATCGGCCAGCTTCGAGTAATCGTCGATCTGGCTGGCGGCACCAACGACCTCGGGCGAGATCTTCTTATTGAGCTTCACGTAGCTCTCGAATTCCGACACGACCGAGCGGCTCAGCGCTTCCAGTTCGACCGGATCGTCGTGCGGCTCTTCGAGCACGTGACCGAGCGCTTCGTAGAAATCCTCGCGGTCGGTGTAGGCATCGATCTCGGCGCGCGCGCGGCCTTCGACGAGAACCTTGACGGTTCCGTCTGGAAGCTTCAGCAGCTGCAGAACATTGGCGACGGTGCCGACATTGTGGATGGCGGACGGCTCGGGATCATCGTCGCTGGCATTGATCTGCGTGACGAGCATGATCTGCTTGTCCGAGCCCATGACCTCTTCGAGCGCGCGGATCGATTTCTCGCGGCCTACGAAGAGAGGTACGATCATGTGCGGAAAGACCACGATGTCGCGCAGGGGCAATACTGGATAAGCGGTGCTCGCAACTGACGTTTTCTTCGTCATTTTATTTCCTTTCCATCGTCCCGTTGCCGGGCTCTTCTGGCGCGACCGTTTGGGACCGGCCGCACTCTCACTTGGATTAACAAGTGGAGGTTCTGACTATGCTTTTCAAGCTGCCACATGGCCCGTGTCCGCTTGGACATGACAGCTATGCTACAACGGAACACCTCACTATGTCGCGCCTAGCTGGACCGGCGCTGACCATTTCCGAACCGGCTAAAATACAACGCCGAAACACACCAACGGAATCATTGCATAATTGCCAAGGGCGGATGAATTCGCAACGGCAACGAACGTGGTTTCAGGCGTCATCAGCAAGTTTTATCGGCATTTGGAGGTGCCGCGAACGGTTTTTCAAATAGAAAGGGGCCTGCCAACGGCAAGCCCCTTAAATTCACGGTTCGTATCGCGCTGATACTTAGGCCGAGGCGTTGGCCTTTTCTTCCTGGCGATCCGCGTAGATGTAGAGCGGACGCGAGGAGCCGCGGACGACTTCATCGGAAATGACGACTTCGCGCACGCCTTCGAGCGTCGGCAGTTCGAACATCGTGTCGAGCAGGATTTTTTCCATGATCGAACGAAGGCCGCGGGCACCGGTCTTGCGGGTGATCGCCTTGCGGGCGATTTCGCGAAGGGCGTCCTCGTGGAAGGTCAGCTCGACGTCTTCCATCTCGAACAGGCGCTGGTACTGCTTGACGAGCGCGTTCTTCGGCTCCGACAGGATCTGGATCAGTGCGTCCTCATCGAGGTCCTCAAGCGTCGCCAGAACCGGCAGACGACCGATGAACTCAGGGATCAGGCCGAACTTGACGAGATCTTCCGGCTCCAGTTCGCGCAGCACTTCGCCGACGCGACGGTCATCCGGAGCGGCAACGCTTGCGCCGAAGCCGATCGAGGTCTTTTCGCCACGGGCCGAGATGATCTTGTCGAGACCGGCAAAGGCGCCACCGCAGATGAACAGGATGTTCGTGGTGTCGACCTGCAGGAATTCCTGCTGCGGATGCTTGCGGCCACCCTGCGGCGGTACGGAAGCGACCGTGCCTTCCATGATCTTCAGAAGCGCCTGCTGCACGCCCTCGCCCGACACGTCGCGGGTGATGGACGGGTTGTCGGACTTGCGCGAGATCTTGTCGACTTCGTCGATATAGACGATGCCGCGCTGCGCGCGCTCGACGTTGTAGTCGGCAGCCTGCAGAAGCTTCAGGATGATGTTTTCGACGTCTTCACCGACATAGCCGGCTTCGGTCAGCGTCGTGGCATCGGCCATCGTGAAGGGAACGTCGATGATGCGGGCGAGCGTCTGGGCAAGATAGGTCTTGCCGCAACCGGTCGGGCCGACCAGCATGATGTTCGACTTCGCAAGCTCGATTTCGCCGTTCTTGGTGGCGTGCGCGAGACGCTTGTAATGGTTGTGAACGGCAACGGACAGGATCTTCTTCGCCTGACGCTGGCCGATGACGTATTCGTCGAGGACCTTGATGATGTCCTGGGGCGTGGGAACGCCATCACGGGACTTGACCATCGAGGACTTGTTTTCCTCGCGGATGATATCCATGCACAATTCGACGCATTCATCGCAGATGAAAACTGTCGGTCCGGCAATCAACTTGCGGACTTCGTGCTGGCTCTTTCCGCAGAAGGAGCAGTACAGGGTGTTTTTAGAGTCGCCGCCGTTGCTGCCGCTGACTTTGCTCATATCACTTTCCTTCCAGCACGCCGCATTTCAAGGTGAAAGTGCGGTCAACTCATTGGCCTGCCCCACTTGGAGCTACAGCCGGCCAAGGCCGTCAAGGGGTACGAACCGGGTCCAGACTAGGCCGTCTTGGCCCCGGCGGCAACGAACTCCCCTTCGAAGCCAAATGCTATGTCATAAAAATTCAACATAGCATTAATACTTGAGAATGGTTCACCCGCCACTCGGTTTATTCCCTAGTTCGATCACAAATGAGATAGAACTGTGGCGGGGAAAACACCATCCCTAGTTCTGACTAGGCGCAGCGCCTTCGATCTCGACACGAGACGTCAGGACCTTGTCGATCACGCCCCAGTCCTTGGCTTCCGCCGCATCCATGAAATGGTCACGGTCGAGCGTCTTTTCAACTTCCTCGTAGGTCCGGCCCGTGTGCTTGACGTACACTTCGTTCAGGCGGCGCTTCATCTTGAGAATGTCGCGTGCGTGACGTTCGATGTCCGAAGCCTGGCCCGAGAAGCCGCCCGACGGCTGGTGAACCATGATGCGCGAGTTCGGCGTGGCGAAGCGCATGTCCTTGTCGCCGGCTGCGAGGAGCAGCGAGCCCATGGATGCGGCCTGGCCGATGCACAGCGTCGACACAGCAGGCTTGATGAACTGCATCGTGTCGTAGATCGCCATGCCGGCGGTGACGACGCCACCCGGCGAATTGATGTAAAGCGCGATTTCCTTCTTGGGGTTCTCGGCTTCGAGGAAAAGCAACTGGGCGCAGACGAGCGTCGCCATGTGATCCTCGACCGGACCCGTCAGGAAAATGATGCGTTCCTTGAGCAGGCGCGAATAAATGTCGTAGGAGCGTTCACCGCGATTGGTCTGTTCCACAACCATCGGCACGAGGGCCATAGCGGTATCGACTGGGTTTCTCATGTGCGTCCTTTGTCAACGTCTTTCCGGCCCGACGCCGGGAATCAAAGAAAATGCCTTATCCCTACATAGAACTTCCCTACCCTTCTCTTCAAGACGCGCCTTGGGATAACGTTAAGACGGTGGGAAACCATGCCTGTTTTCATGGGCCCTCTGTAGGGAGATTCTTCAAAACCGTCATTAACGGCGGAGAGCCATACTCCCGGCTCACAGCTTTTCTCTTCAGCAAGATGAAGAAATGCTGAATTCGCCCAGTATGGGACGCCGGTCATTTACCTCGTGGAAAGCCTATCGCCAGATAACGGACGAGGCCTGCGGGCTGCCGCTCCGCGATTAAGAAAGTCGCCAGCTTATTTAGCGAGGATGCGGCCATACAAGGGGTATTGCCGTGTTCAATGTTACGACAGGACTGGCCATTTGGTGCTCCGAGGCTATGACGCTCGCGCTGGTCGCGTTCATTGCCTGGCGCCATAATGTCCGAGACAAGACTTATTTTTATTGGGGCTGGGGCTTCATGCTCAGCGGCATCGGATTTGCACTGGTCGCGCTGCGCGGCCACATTCCGAGCTATCTGTCGATCGAGGCGGGCAATACCATCGCGCTTGTCGGCCAGAGCGCCTGGGTGGCGGGATATCTGGCTCTCGACCGACGCAAGATAGAGTGGTGGGTGCTTTTGCCGCCGGTCGTTTGGCTGGCCGGCGTATTCCTGCCCTGGGTGCACGACGACTATCCGAACCGGGTCGCCCTCTACAACCTCGCCTCGGCAACGGGCGCGACGGCGCTGACCATGGCCGTCAGCTCACCCGGCCTCAACCGGGAATCGGCGCGCGCCAAGCTCGCGGTCATGTTCATCCTGCAGGCCTGCGTCTGTTTTATCGCCGCCGGCGCGATCGCCGTACTGTCGCCGAGTGATATGGAAGCAGCCAATATCGCCGGCATCGCGGCCATGGGTACGGCGCTGATGCTGACGCTGGCCTGCGCGCTGACGGTTCGTCTCATCATGGAGCGCTCGGAGCAGAAATTGCGTATTCTCAGCCTCACCGACACACTGACTGGCGTCCTCAATCGCCGCGGCCTGTTTGCGCAGTTCACGCGCATCCAGACGAAAGCGTTCGACGAGAACCGCCAGGTCGCCGTTCTCCTGTTCGATCTCGACAACTTCAAGCGCATCAACGATCGCTTCGGCCATCAGGGTGGCGATGCCGTACTGACGGTCTTTGCCCGCATGGCGCAGCAGTTTACGCCTGCAGGCGTGTTCGGCCGCATGGGTGGCGAGGAATTCGGGGCGTTCGCAAGCGTCACCGACCAGACGGAAGCCGAGGCGCTCGCCGAGACGATCCGCACCGAGTTCTGCCGCGTTCCCGTCAGCACCGGCGACGCCATCATTCCGGCCACCGTAAGCATCGGCGTAGCCCTTGCCTCGCCCATCGAGGCCAATATGGACAAGCTGGTGTCGGCAGCCGACCGCGCGCTCTATTCCGCCAAGGCCGCGGGCCGCAACTGCACCGTAACCTTCGGCGAGGCCGAGGCGGCAGCGCCGCCACCGCCGGAAGACAAGCCGGATCACACGACGGGCGAGCTCGTGCCGACGCTGGACGACCAGATCCATGCGCTGCGTCGCGTAGGTTCACTCGGACGCTGACAATAGGTTGTGCTCTCTTCCCGAGGTTGGGCAAATCCGCTAAGCCTCGGACATGATCACATTGCCTTACATGTCCATTGACCCAGCTACGCGCCGCGTCTCCATCGATGCGCGCAGCCCCCTGTTCTACAGCAATCCCAATGCCGCATACGCGGCATTGCATACCCACTGTCCCACATTTTACTGGGAAGAGCAGAAGCAGTGGTTCTTCACCTCATATGACCATGTGAACGCGCTTTTGCGCGACCGCCGCTTCGGCCGGCAGATCCTGCATATCGCCAGCCGCGAGGAGCTGGGGCTTCCCGAGCCCGACCAGCACGTCGTCAATTTCGACCTCGCCGAACGCTATTCCCTGCTAGAGCTCGAGCCGCCGGAACACACGCGCCTGCGCACGCTCGTCAACCGCGCCTTCGTTTCACGCCATGTCGAGAAGATGAAGCCGGAGCTCGAAGAGCTCGCCAACCGGCTGATCGACCAGTTCGAGCACAAGGGCGAGGTCGAGCTGCTCTCGGCCTTCGCCGACATCATCCCGGTGACGATGATCGCGCGGATGATCGGCATCCCCGAGGAGATGGGGCCGCAGCTCCTGAAATGGTCGCACGCCTATATCCGCATGTATCTCTTCGGCCGCACCCGCGCCGACGAGGACGGTGCCGAAAAGGCCGCGAAGGAATTCGCCGACTACGTGAAGACCGTGATCGCCGAGCGCCGTGCCAATCCGCGCGACGATCTTCTGACGCACATGATCCACACGGAACACAAGGGCCAGTATCTGACCGAGGACGAACTCGTCTCGACGACGATCGTGCTTCTCAATGCCGGGCATGAGGCGACCGTGCATCAGATCGGCAACTCAGTGCGGATGATCCTCGACAGCGGCTTTGCGCCTTCAGAACTGTTCAAGGACGAGGAAACAACGGAGCGGACCGTCGAGGAATCGCTGCGCATCTGCGCGCCGGTTCACATCTTCCAGCGCTGGGCGCTGGAGCCGGCCGAAATCGACGGCATATCGTTCAAACGCGGCGACAAGGTGAGCCTGATCCTGGCCGCGGCCAATCTCGATCCGCTGAAGTTCACCGATCCGCTGACCTTCAAGCCAGATCGCCGCGAGGCGGCCAACCTCTCCTTCGGCGCCGGCATTCACTTCTGCATCGGCGCGCCGCTGGCGCGGCTGGAGCTCAACGTGGTCCTGCCGATCCTGTTCGAGCGCCTGCCCGGCCTGAAGCTCGCCAAGACGCCCGAGGTCAAGGACGTCTACCATTTCCACGGGCTCGACCGGCTCGACCTCAGCTGGCCCTCTCGCTGAGAAACGACCAAATAAAACGACCGCGCTCCCTTTCGGGAGCGCGGCCATCCGCCTTGGGAGGCACAGCTGCCGGTTAACGGCAGGCTGTTCTTTGGTTTGTTTGCCTTACTCGGCGGCCTGCAGCGTCGGAACCGGCTGATCGAGCTCTTCCGGCAGCTGGCCTGCCATGGCGGCGGCGAACTTTTCCTGGTCGAGCTCATTTTCCCAGCGAGCGACCACGACGGTGGCGACAGCGTTACCGACCAGGTTGGTCAGAGCGCGGCATTCCGACATGAAGCGGTCGATACCGAGGATCAGCGCCATGCCGGCGACCGGCACCGAGGGCACGACCGAAAGGGTCGCGGCCAGCGTGATGAAGCCAGCGCCGGTGATGCCGGCGGCACCCTTGGACGACAGCATCGCAACGAGGAGCAGCAGGATCTGGTCGCCGAGCGACAGATCGATGCCGGTTGCCTGGGCGATGAAGAGTGCCGCCAGCGTCATGTAGATGTTGGTGCCGTCGAGATTGAACGAATAGCCGGTCGGGATGACCAGGCCGACGACCGAGCGCTTGCAGCCGGCGCGTTCCATCTTCTGCATCAGACCCGGCAGAGCCGCTTCCGACGAGGACGTGCCGAGGACGAGCAGCAGCTCTTCCTTGATGTAGCGGATCAGCGACAGGATCGAGAAGCCGTTATACTTCGCAACCGCACCCAGCACGACCAGCACGAAGAGAAGCGCGGTGATGTAGAAGGTGAGGATGAGGTAGGCGAGATTGGCGACCGAGCCGATACCGTACTTGCCGATGGTGAACGCCATGGCGCCGAACGCACCGATCGGGGCGGCCTTCATCAGGATGGCGACGAGGCGGAAGACCGGGGCGGTAAGCGCGGTCAGGAAATCCGTGACCGGCTTGCCCTTCTCGCCGACCATGCCGAGCGCGATGCCGAACAGGACAGAGAAGAACAGCACCTGCAGGATGTCGCCCTGGGCAAATGCACCAACGATGGTTTCCGGGATGATGTTCATCAGGAAGCCGGTGATGGTCGTCTCATGCGCCTTGGTGGCGTAGGTCGAGACAGCCTTGCCATCGAGCGTGGCCGGATCGATGTTCATGCCGGAGCCCGGATGCAGCAGGTTGCCGACGATGAGGCCGACGATGAGCGCCAGCGTCGAGAAGACGATGAAATAAAGCATCGCCTTGCCGGCGACGCGGCCGACCTTCTTCAGGTCGGACATGCCGGCGATGCCGGTGGCGACCGTGAGGAAGATAACCGGTGCGATGATCATCTTGACGAGGCGGATAAAGGCATCGCCTAGCGGCTTCAGGCTGGCGCCGAAGTCCGGCCAGAAATGGCCGATCAGCATGCCGGCGATGATGGCGACGACGACCTGGAAATAGAGATGCCGGTAGAACGGCATCTTTGTCCGCGGCTCGGCGGCTGGAATTGCAACACCCATAGTGTCCTCCATAAAGCCCCCAAACCTGACCGGCCTCCCGGGGCAACTGCGTTTCAATCAACAGCCTTCCGGCTATTCGCAGCTACTTTGCAATGACCGTGCCAGTTTCCGCGCGCCGCAATATCGCCATGATTCAAAACAGTTTTCTTTTCAACTGAAACGTCGCCGGAGCTTGATTGCGCGCATTATCGCACAATTTCATTTGACGAATGTGCGAAAATCCGCACATTGAACACCATGCCAAATACGCCGAGCATTCCGGGGTTTGAGACCATTGATGACGTCGATCGCAGGACGCGGCGCGGCTGGATCCTGTTTGTCGCCCTCTCCGCCGCCTTGCTTGTCGCAGCCCTGATCGGTGCGGCGCTTTACGGGCGCAGTTCGTCGATCAACGCGCTCGCGACCCAGAGCCAGACCGATGCCAGCCTGAAGGTGGCGCTGCTGACGGCCGTGCTTGAGCGTCCGCGCGCGCTGCCATTGCTGCTCGCCGAGGACCAGCAGGTCTTGAATGCTCTCTCCTCCACCAGCGTCACCGATATCGATATATTGAATCGCAAACTGGAGCGGCTGGTGACGGGCACGCAGGCCGCGGTCCTCTATGTCATCGGCACCGATGGTCTTGCCATCGCGTCCAGCAACTGGCGTGAACCGATCAGTTTCGTCGGCAACGACTACACATTCCGCGACTATTTCAAGCGGGCGATGCAGCAGGGAACGGCGGAGCATTTCGCGCTCGGCAGCGTCAGCAAACGCCCGGGCCTCTACATCTCGCGCCGGGTCGGCAGCGCCGATGCGCCGCTTGGCGTCGTGGTGGTGAAGCTGGAATTCGACCAGCTCGAGACCGATTGGCGCGACACGCGCCGGCCGGTCTACGTGACCGACGAGCACGGCGTCGTGCTGATCACCAGCATCCCCTCCTGGCGCTTCATGACGGCGGTGCCGGTCCCGCAGCAGGAGCTTGCCGCCATCCGCGAGAGCCTACAATTCGGCGACGCGCCGCTGACGCCGCTGCCGCTCGTCAGGCCCGATATCATCGACCCCAAGACGTCGCTGGTTTCCGCGATCCTTCCCGGCAGCAGTGCCGCGGAATACCTGCGCCTCTACGCTACGGTGCCGACGACGCCCTGGCGGCTGGAGTATCTGGTGCCGACGGAGGCCGCCGTCGCCTCCTCTGTGCGGGAGATGCGGTTGCTGTCGCTTGCCGTGCTGGTGCCGATCCTAGCGGTTGCGGCATTCCTGCTCCGGCGCAGGCAGAGTGCGGCCATGCGGATTGCGGTCGAATTGTCGATGCGAGAGGAACTCGAGCGACGGGTCGCCGCCCGCACCGAGGACCTCAGCCGCGCGCGCGACCGCCTGCAGGAAGAGATCGCCGATCACAGGAATACCGAATCCAGACTGCAGGTCGTGCAGCAGGAGCTTGTCCAGGCAAACCGGCTTGCCATTCTCGGCCAGGTCGCGGCCGGTGTTGCGCATGAGATCAACCAACCGGTCGCGACCATCCGCGCCTATGCTGATAATGCGCGCGTCTTCCTCGACCGCGAACAGGCCGAGCCGG
This sequence comes from Rhizobium sp. Rhizsp42, assembly GCF_047304155.1. Taxonomy (NCBI): domain Bacteria; kingdom Pseudomonadati; phylum Pseudomonadota; class Alphaproteobacteria; order Hyphomicrobiales; family Rhizobiaceae; genus Rhizobium; species Rhizobium sp. Rhizsp42. Next base: position 368,571 of record NZ_JBGLYS010000001.1, read on the forward strand.
TGAAGGAAAACCTCGGCGCCATCGCTGCGCTGACCGAGCGGATCGGCTCGATCACCGAGGAGCTGAAGGCCTTTGCGCGCAAGGGCCGGACGGCGCCGGAGCCGGTGGAGTTGCGCGACGTGATCGAGGGTGCCGTGGTGCTGCTCAAGAGCCGCTTTGCCGGACAGTTGCAGGCGCTCAGCATCAAGCTGCCGCCGCCGGGGCTGCAGGTTCTCGGCAATCGCGTGCGGCTTGAGCAAATCCTGATCAACCTGTTTCAGAACGCGCTGGAAGCGCTGGAGGGGCGCAGCGATGCGCGGGTGGAAATCTTGGCGGTCGCGACGGATGAGGATGTCGAGGTGATCGTCGCCGATAACGGCCCGGGGATACCCGCCGCCATCCTCGCCTCGCTGTTTACGCCCTTCAACACCTCCAAGGAGAAAGGTCTCGGCCTTGGCCTGGTGATCTCGAAGGACATCGTCGCCGATTACGGCGGACGCATCGAGGTCTCCAGCAGCGACCAGGGAACGAGTTTCATCGTGCATCTCGTGAGAGCAAAGCCATGACAGACGCCTCATCCATCTTCCTGGTCGACGACGACAAGGACCTTCGGCGTGCCACCAAGCAGACGCTGGAACTGGCGGGCTTTTCCGTTTCCGCCTTCTCCTCGGCGGTCGATGCGCTTGCGGCGCTGACGCCGGATTTTCCTGGCATCATTGTCTCCGATATCCGCATGCCGCAGATCGACGGCCTGCAACTGTTCGACCGCGTGCAGCGACAGGACGAGGATCTTCCCGTCATCCTGGTCACCGGTCACGGCGATATTCCGATGGCGGTGAAGGCGATCCAGCAGGGTGTGTATGACTTTATCAGCAAGCCCTTCCCCGCCGACCGGCTGGTGCAGAGCGTGCGCCGGGCTGTGGAGAAGCGGCGTCTGGTGCTGGAGAACCGGGCCCTGCGCAAGGCGAGCGAGCAGGTGCGCGACGACCTGCCGCTGATCGGCCAGACCCCGGCGATGGAGCGGCTGCGCCATACGCTGCGGCAGATCGCCGATACCGATGTCGACGTGCTGGTGACGGGCGAGACCGGCAGCGGCAAGGAAGTCGTGGCCAGCCTGCTGCACCAATGGGGGCGGCGCAAGGCCGGGAACTTCGTCGCGCTCAATTGCGGCGCCCTTCCGGAGACCGTCATCGAGAGCGAGCTGTTCGGCCACGAGCCAGGCGCCTTCACCGGCGCGCAGAAGAAGCGTGTCGGGCGCATCGAGCACGCCAGCGGCGGTACGCTGTTTCTCGACGAAATCGAGAGCATGGCGCCATCGACACAGGTGCAGATGCTGCGCGTGCTTGAAATGCGCGAGGTGACGCCGCTCGGGACCAACGAGGTGAGACCGGTCGACCTGCGCGTAGTCGCGGCCGCCAAGGTCGATCTCGGCGACCCGAGACAGCGCGGTGATTTTCGCGAGGATCTTTATTACCGGCTGAACGTGGTGACGATCTCGATCCCGCCGCTCAGGGAACGACGCGACGACATTCCGCTGCTTTTCGGCTATTTCGCCGAGCGCGCGGCAAAGCGCTTCAAGCGGGACATACCGGTCGCGTCTTCCGCCGTGCACCGGCATTTGCAGGGACACGACTGGCCCGGCAACGTGCGCGAACTCTCCCATTTCGCCGAGCGTTTTGTGCTTGGCGTTGAGCAGTTCGCCGGCAGCGCGTCCGAGGCGAAGCCCGCTGATCTCGGCGAGGGTCTGCCCCTGCCCGATCGGCTGGATCGCTACGAGGCGAGCATCATCCGCGACGTGCTCGACGCCAATGACGGCGATGTGCGCAGGACGATCGCGGAACTCGGCATCCCGCGAAAGACCTTCTACGACAAGCTGCAGCGCCACGGCATCGTGCGTGCCGACTTCGCGCCGAGCGATGAGCGGAACTAGCCCGCCGTTACGCCATAGCGCGCTGCCGGCTTGTTGTGCGAGAGGTTGGGCCCAAGCGTCAGGCGTGCTGCCGTTGCGGCATCGAGATCGGCGCTATCGGGTAAGGACGGGATGGTGACCAGTTCGCCTTGATCGAAGCCCGCAAGGGCTGCGTCCACCATGTCGTTCACGTCCATGACCATCGAGGGCGGCATCTGGTCGAAGGAGCGGCCGGCGCGCTCGAAGATTTCCGTGCGGGTCAGGCCGGGCATGACCGCCTGAACCTTGACGCCCTTTTCCGCGACTTCCGAATGGATGGCCTGGGTGAGGTTGAGGACGAAAGCCTTGGTGGCGCTGTAGGTGCCGTTGAAACGCTCCGGAATATAGGCAACCACCGACGCGATGTTGACGATGGCGCCCCTGCCCCGCGCCGCAAACGCCTGCGCGGCGGCAACGGCAAGCCGGTTGGCGGCAACCACGTTCAGCTCGATCATCGTTTCGAGATAATCGATGTCATCCTCCACCAGCGTGCCCTTGGGGCCGATGCCGGCATTGTTGACGAGCAGGCTGATATCCGCGTCTTCCCGCAGGCGCTTCTCGACAATCCTGACGTCGGCGCGATCGGTAAGGTCGGCCGGAAGGACACTCACCGTCACACCGGTCTCTTTGGCCAACCTGTCTGCCAGCGCCTGCAGACGCGCGGCATCGCGGGCGACGAGAACGAGATCATGGCCGCGCTTGGCAAGGCGATCGGCGTAGGTGGCACCGATGCCGGACGAGGCGCCGGTGACGAGTGCGGTTCCCAGAGATGCGGTGGACATTGCGGCATTCCTTCCTTGTTTAAACTCACCCTGCCCGATTTGGCGGGGCTCGTTGGAATTTACTGGTATATGCCACTATATTTAAGCCATGGATTGGTGCGCGCAAGAGGCGATGAAAAAGATGTGTGGTTTAGCGGTTGACGGATCGCCACCAATCGGAAGACATCACCGATGGAGAACATGCGATGGCAGAGAGCAACACCCCTGACGGGGCATGGAATTATTGCAGCAACAGCGCGCTCAAGCGCGCCTCACGGCAATTGGGCCAGCTTTATGAAGACGTGCTGGCGCCGAGCGGCTTGAAGATCACGCAGTACACGCTGCTGACCCAGATCAAGCTTGGCGGCGAAACGCCGCTGAAAATGCTGGCCGAGGCGATGGTGATGGATCTCTCCGCGCTCGGCCACACACTGAAGCCGCTGCAGCGCGATGGTCTCGTGGAACTGGTTGCCGACGAGCATGACCGCCGCGTCAAGCGCGTGCGGCTGACACAGAAGGGCGACCGGCTGTGGAATGAGACGAACGACCTGTGGCGCGAGGCACAGGCACGTTTCGACGCGGCTTTCGGAAAGGAAGCCTCCGAAAGCCTGCGGCGGACCATGGATCTCATAGCATCGCCGGGCTTTGCCGCGGCCTTTTCCGGCGCCCGACAGGATCAGGATTGAAGAGCGCAGCAACATTGTCCCCGCACGGGGACTACGTCATCAGAGCCTGATGACGTAATCCTTGCGAGTCGTTTCAATGACTTCCCACGTTCCCTTGAAGCCAGGTCTCAGGATCATCCGGTCGCCGGCGCGCAGGTGGAAGGGCTCGCCATCGTCTTCGGTGACGATCGAGTGGCCAGAGAGAACGTTGAAGTACTCCCATTCGTCATAGACGATGCGCCACTTGCCCGGCGTCGCCTCCCAGATGCCCGCATAGAGACCGCCATCAGCCTCTTCTAGGTTCCATGTCCGGAACTGCGGATCGCCAGCGATCAACCGATCCTCCGCCGGGGCGCCGACTTCAGGTTCGACGCCCGCGATATCGAGCTTTAGCTGCTTTGCCATTGCGCCTTACACCTTCGCCAGCGACTGTTCGAGATCGGCGATGATGTCCTTGACGTCCTCGATGCCGATCGAGAGGCGAACGACATCCGGGCCGGCGCCGGCAGCGGTTTTTTGCTCGTCGGTCAGCTGGCGGTGGGTCGTCGAGGCCGGGTGGATGACCAGGGAGCGGGTGTCGCCGATATTGGCGAGGTGCGAGAAGAGCTGAAGGCCTTCGACCAGCGACTTGCCGGCCTCGTAGCCGCCCTTGACGCCGAAGGTGAAGACGGAGCCCGCTCCCTTTGGCGAATAGCGCTGCTGCAGCGCGTGGTTCGGATCGTCCTCAAGGCCGGCGTAATTGACCCAAGCGATCTTGCTGTGCGCTTTCAGCCACTTGGCGACCGTCGCGGCGTTTTCGCTATGGCGCTGCATGCGCAGCGGCAGCGTCTCGATGCCGGTTAGGATCAGGAAGGCATTGAAGGGCGAGATGGCCGGGCCGAGATCGCGCAGGCCGAGAACGCGGCAGGCGATGGCGAAGGCGAAGTTGCCGAAGGTCGAATGCAGGACCACGCCGTTATATTCCGGCCGCGTGCTCGAGAGCATCGGGTAGTTGCCCGACTTCGACCAGTCGAAGGTGCCGCCGTCGACGATGATGCCGCCCATGGAATTGCCGTGGCCGCCGAGGAACTTGGTCAGCGAATGCACGACGATATCGGCGCCGTGCTCGATCGGGCGGATCAGATAGGGGCTCGCCATGGTGTTGTCGACGATCAGCGGCAGGCCGTGCTTGTGGGCGACATCGGCGATCGCGGCGATATCGACGAAGGTCCCGCCGGGATTGGCGAGGCTTTCGATGAAGATGGCGCGGGTGTTCTCGTCGATCTGGCTTTCGAAGCTCGCCGGATCGGCGGAATCACCCCAGCGCACCTGCCAGCCGAAATTATCGAAAGCATGGCCGAACTGATTGATGGAGCCGCCATAGAGCCGCTTGGCTGCGACGAAGTTTTCGCCTGGGCGCAGCAGCGTGTGGAAGACGATCATCTGAGCGGCATGGCCGGAGGCGACGGCGAGTGCCGCCGTGCCGCCCTCAAGCGCTGCGACACGCTCTTCGAGCACAGCCTGGGTGGGGTTCATGATGCGGGTGTAAATATTGCCGAATTCCTGCAGGCCGAAGAGTGCCGCCGCGTGATCGGCATCGTTGAAGACGTAAGCCGTCGTCTGGTAGATCGGCGTGGCGCGGGCGCCGGTCGCCGGATCGGGCTTTGCGCCCGCATGCACGGCCAACGTATTGAAACCCGGATCATTCGCGGTCATGAAGTCCTCCCGTTCTGATTTGACTTTGCTGCTTTAACTTCGCTGGGCGGAGCATAGCGGACGATCGGCAAAAGTTAATCGCCATCCGTTTCAACCGAAACGCGTTTGGCGAAAAATTTGCCCTTCTCAGCCGATGAGGCGCGGGTACTCGATTGCCGGGCAGCGGTCCATGACAACCTTGATGCCGGCCGCCTCGGCTTTGGCGGCAGCGGCATCGTCGCGCACGCCGAGCTGCGCCCAGATTACTTTCGGTCGCGGGTTCATCGCCAGCGCCTCGTCCACTACCTCCGACAGATAATTCGAGGCGCGGAAGACATCGACCATGTCGACCGGCACGGGCACCTCAGCGAGGTGACCGAAGACCTCCTGCCCCTGGATGCACTTGCCGACCTGGCCGGGATTGACGGGTACGACCTCATAGCCGCGCGACAGAAGATAGCCCATGACTCCATTGCTCGGCCTTGCGGGATTGGGCGACGCGCCGGTGAGCGCTATCGTCTTCACCGACCGGAGAATATCGAGGATGTATTCGTCGCTATAGTGATCGTGATCCATCTTTCCTTGTCTCCAACTCAATGACAGCGCTAAAGCGTTTCCTATATATAATAGGTACGCCAGACGCCGAAGGAGGAGATCGCCGTGAGAAAAGTGCTTGTGTTCGCCGCCGCGCTGCTCGCCGCCACGCCGGCGCTCGCCATATCGCGCTACAATTCGCAGACGATCAGCTGCGACCGGGCACGCGCCGCCATCCATAACGAGGGAGCGGTTATCTTGCGCTACCCCTCCACCCGCGTTCGCGGCATGACGCTCTACGACAGATATGTGCGCAACAGCCGCATGTGCGACGCCAACGAATATGCCGAATGGACCACGGTTCCGACCAAGGACAACGCGAAATGCCGGGTTCTGAACTGTCAGAATATCGACAACCTGGACGGGATGCTGTTCATTCCGGATAATTCGCTCTGAGACCTGAAATTCCGGTTGAGCGGCTGCCCATCAGACGGGCATAAAACCCACCAATTTTGACAGGCCGATCTCGCCCTCGCTTGGTTTTTTGTGATCTATTTGCATCACCCAGTCGGGTTAATGCACTCGCCTTAGCAAATGTTCATTGTATATCCCGTTTATGTCCCCATCTGTTCACGGCCATTTTAGAAACACCTCATAGTTGAATGAGGAAAAAATGTTTGAAACTTCTGGCGTACGTATCGCAACGACCGCTTGGCGATATGATCGTCCGAAGGTTGCATAATCGATTAAGCAGGGTCGGCGCTGCATAGCTTCGTCTCAATGGCCGCTGTTGCATTTTCCTGATGACGGCGTAACAAGCTTTGTCCCGTCTTTTCGCCACACCATCAGGTAGTTCTTTTGTCCCTCACCGTCATCCTGCTGGTCCTGTTCGGCGCGCTTCTTCACGCGACCTGGAACGCCTTGATCAAGGCCGGGACGGACAAGGCGCTCGATGCCAGCCTGATCTCGGCGGGCGGAGCGATCGCGGCTTTGCCGTTCCTCCCGTTCCTGCCGTTTCCCGCTATCGAGGCCCTGCCCTATATCGGCGCCTCGGCGATTTTGCAGTTCGCCTATTTCCAGCTGGTCGCAGGCGCCTACCGAGCCGGCGATATCGGCCTCGTCTATCCTCTGATGCGCGGTTGCGCGCCGCTCTTGGTGGCGGCAACGAGCGGCTTCGTACTTGGAGAGAGCCTGTCTGGCGGCGCGCTCATCGGCACGATCACCATCTGCGCCGGCATCCTGACGCTCGCCTTCGAGGCCAAGCGCGGCAGCGGCCACGCCATTCGTCTGGCGCTCGCCAATGCCGTGGTCATCGCTACCTACACTTATGTCGACGGCATCGGGGCGCGGATATCCGGCAATGCGATCTCCTATACGCTGTGGATGTCGCTGTTGCCGCCGGTGTTGCTGCTCAGCTGGGCGATCTCGCGGCGCGGCGCCTATGCGGTTGCCATGCATGTGAAGGTGAACTGGTGGCGCGGCCTGATCGGCGGCACCGGATCCATCGCATCCTATGGGCTGGCGCTCTGGGCCATGACCAAGGCGCCGGTGGCTACCGTCGCCGCGCTGCGCGAGACATCTATCCTCTTCGCGCTCATCATCTCCGTTGTCTTCCTGGAGGAGAAAGCCAGCCCATGGCGCTATCTCGCCGGCGCGATCATCGCGCTCGGCGGGCTGTTGCTGAAGCTGGCATAGAAGGCTCCGAGCTCCGCCGGGTTCAGTCCCTCGTCCAATCCGGCATCCTGTTCTCCAGGAATGCCCCGATCCCCTCTTCCGCATCTTCCGTCATCATACTGTCCACCATGACTTCCGCGGCATAGCCATAGGCCTCCTCGATCGGCATTTCTACCTGACGATAGAAGGCTTCCTTGCCGATCTGGAGCGCCATGGGCGATTTGCTTGCAATCACCGACGCGTATTTGGTGACGACCTGCTGCAGATATTGTTTCGGCACGATGCGGTTGACCAGGCCGAAGTCCTTGGCAGTCGACGCGTCGATCGTTTCGCCCGTCAGCAGCATCTCCATCGCCTGCTTGCGATGGGCGGAGCGCGTCAGCGCCACCATCGGCGTCGCGCAGAAAAGCCCGATGTTGACGCCCGGCGTGCAGAATGTCGCGGTATCGGTGCAGATCGCGAGATCGCAGGAAGCGACGAGCTGGCATCCGGCGGCGGTCGCAAGGCCGTCGATCTCGGCGATGACGGGCTTGGGGAGCTTGGTGATTTCCAGCATCACGTCGGCCGCGAGCGCGAAGGTCTCCTCGAAGAAGGCTTCGCCGTCATCCGCGTCGGCGCGATGCTCGGTCAACTCCTTGAGATCATGGCCGGCCGAGAAGACATCGCCGGTCGATGCGATGATCACCACGCGCACGTCGTCGTCCTCAGCCGCATTCTGCAGCTCACCCATCAACGTCTCCATCATGGCGAGCGACAGGTGATTGGCGGGAGGATTATTCAGGGTCAGCCGCAGCACGCCATCGGAAAGCTGGCGCAGCACGAGCGAACCGCTGGCTTTGCTGGCATCGGTGCGGAACGATAGGACTTCGGCCATGATAAAACTCCCTGCATGTCGATTTGGTGCTATCAGTCCTGCCACAAAAGGCCAGTCTTTTCGAGGAGAAGCGATGCCGCTGGCGCCAAAGCGCTCACATCGAGACGCCGAAAATTGAGGTATCAAAATACCACATACTTAACGCATTGATTTCATTGACTTGTTTTTACGACTGCAGCCCGCGACAATATTGACGCTGCCGACCTCAACCTCTATACACACCGCCAGAACGCAGCCTTTCCCGGCTGCTTTCTTTTTGGTGCGCCCCAGGGCTCCCAAATCAAGCAACAAGAAACGCCCTTTCGCCTTCGGGCCAAGGGATCAAAAGAGAGTAACTACTATGGCAACCTTCTCCCAGAAGCCTGCAGAGGTAGAGAAGAAGTGGGTCATCATCGACGCCGAAGGGCTTGTCGTTGGTCGTCTCGCTTCTGTTATCGCCATGCGTCTGCGCGGCAAGCACAAGGCTACCTTCACTCCGCACGTTGACGACGGCGACAATGTCATCGTCATCAATGCCGACAAGGTCGTATTCACCGGCAAGAAGTATTCCGACAAGGTTTACTACTGGCACACGGGTTTCGCCGGCGGCATCAAGGAGCGTACCGCTCGCCAGATCATGGAAGGCCGCTTCCCGGAGCGCGTTCTTGAAAAGGCAGTCGAGCGCATGGTTCCGCGTGGCCCGCTCGGTCGTCGCCAGATGAAGAACCTGCGCGTTTACGCTGGTTCCAACCATCCTCATGAAGCTCAGCAGCCTGTCGCTCTCGACGTCGCCTCGCTGAACAAGAAGAACGTAAGGAGCGCCTAAGAATGGCTGACCTCTCCTCCCTGAAGGATCTCGGCACGGCTACCGAAGCTTCGGCTCCGGCACACGTCCGTAAGGTCGATTCGCTTGGCCGCTCCTACGCGACCGGCAAGCGCAAGAACGCTGTTGCTCGTGTATGGGTCAAGCCGGGCTCCGGCAAGATCGTCATCAACGGCAAGGAATTCACGGAATACTTCGCGCGTCCGGTTCTGCAGATGATTCTGCGTCAGCCGATCGTCGCTGCTGCCCGTGACGGCCAGTTCGACATCATCGCAACGGTTGCCGGCGGCGGTCTTTCCGGCCAGGCCGGTGCCGTTCGTCACGGCGTTTCCAAGGCTCTCACCTACTTCGAACCGGGCCTGCGCTCGGTCCTGAAGAAGGGTGGCTTCCTGACCCGCGACAGCCGCGTCGTCGAGCGTAAGAAGTACGGTAAGGCCAAGGCCCGCCGTTCGTTCCAGTTCTCCAAGCGTTAATCGCTTCAGACTTCGGAATGTGGAAAGGTCGGGTGCAAACCCGGCCTTTTTTTCGTTTTGGCAATTGTTGAATCGATATTCAAATCGCATACCTCTTCGAACAGGCGAGAAGGAGTATTCACTTGGCCAACAAGTCGATCGATCATGCTTTCACGGCAACGAGCCTCACCTCGGCGGCAACTGACCCGACGTTTGCGGGTGCGCTGTCCTTCATGCGCCGGCGTTTCACCAAGGATCTGACCGGCGCCGATGTGGTGGTATGGGGCGTTCCGTTCGATGCAGCGACGTCCAACCGGCCGGGCACGCGTTTCGGGCCGCAGGCGATCCGGCGGGCTTCGGCGATCTTCGACAATGATCCGCAATACCCCTTCAATCGCGATCTCTTCGCCGAGATGGCCGTCATCGACTATGGCGATTGCCTGCTCGACTACGGCAACCACCAGGAGACGCCAGCGGCAATCGAGCGGCAGGCGAACACGATCGTCGATGCGGGCGCCTTCATGCTGACGCTGGGCGGCGACCATTACGTGACGTGGCCGATCCTCAAGGCGCATGCGGCCAAGCATGGCCCGCTGGCGCTGGTGCAGTTCGACGCGCATCAGGATACGTGGTTCGACGACGCCAAGCGGATCGACCATGGCTCCTTCGTGGCGCGCGCGGTCCGCGACGGCATCATCGATCCCGATCGGTCGATCCAGATCGGCATCCGCACGCATGCGCCCGACGATTTCGGCATCAATATTCTCTACGGCCATCAGGTCGAGGAGATGAGCGCTGCCGAGATCGCCTCGACGGTCATCTCGCACACCAAGGGTGCGCCCAGCTATCTGACCTTCGATATCGATTGCCTGGATCCAGCCTATGCACCCGGCACCGGCACGCCGGTCTCCGGCGGCCCGTCCAGCGCCAAGATCCTCTCCGTGCTGCAGCGGCTGCATCAGCTCGATATCCGCGGCGCCGACGTCGTCGAGGTGTCTCCCGCCTACGACCATGCCGACATCACCGCCATTGCGGGGGCGACGGTCGCGATGTATATGCTGGGGCTGCACGCCGAACGACGCGCGACAGCGTCACACGGCTGACTCATCCATCTTCCAAAATGATTCCGGACTTCTTTCTAACCTATTGAAAGTGTGAGCAAGACAATGGCACCGAAGATCTTCATCGATGGCGAACACGGCACGACGGGCCTGCAGATCCGCACGCGCATGGCCGGCCGCAGCGATGTCGAGCTTCTGTCCATTCCGGAAGCGGAGCGCCGCAATGCCGCGATCCGCGAGGACATGCTCAACAGCGCCGATATAGCCATTCTCTGCCTGCCCGACGATGCGTCGAAGGAAGCCGTGCAGATGGTCTCGGCCAACAACAATGTCCGCGTCATCGACACCTCGACAGCCTACCGCGTCGACCCTTCCTGGGCCTATGGCTTTGCCGAGATGGACAAGGATCAGGCGGCCAAGATCAGTTCGGCGCGCTTCGTCGCCAATCCCGGCTGCTATCCGACCGGCGCCATCGGCCTGATGCGGCCGTTGCGTGCCGCAGGCATTCTTTCAGATGGCTATCCCGTCACCGTTAACGCGGTCTCCGGCTATACCGGCGGCGGCAAGCAGATGATCGCGCAGATGGAAGACCAGAGCCGTGACGACGCGATCAGCGCGCCGCACTTCCTCTACGGCCTCACGCTGACGCACAAGCATGTGCCCGAGATGAAGATCCACGGCCTGCTCGACCGCGCGCCGATCTTCGCGCCGTCGGTCGGCAAGTTCGCGCAGGGCATGATCGTGCAGGTTCCGCTGCATCTCGACATGCTGGCCGCAGGCACGACGCTGGAGAGCATCCACGCGGCGCTGACCGCCCATTATGCCGGCCAGGACATCGTCACGGTCGTTCCGCTCGCCGACAGCAGCAAGATGGCACGCGTCGATGCCGTCGAGCTCGCCGGCAAGGACACGATGAAGCTCTTCGTCTTCGGCACGCCGGGTGGTTCGCAGGTCAATCTTGTCGCCCTGCTCGACAATCTCGGCAAGGGTGCCTCTGGCGCTGCCGTGCAGAACATGAACCTGATGCTGGCCTCCTGAGCGAAGCCGGGCTTTCATGTCGTTTTCCGGTAGCATGGCCGACATCGGCGCGTGGCTTTCCGCCGCGCTGCCGGATCATGGACTTTATACGCTGATCGCCATCGCCTGCATTGCCGGGCTCGCCCGCGGATTCTCCGGATTCGGGGCGGCGCTGATCTTCATTCCGCTTGGCGGCGCCATCATCGGACCGAAGCTGATCTCGCCGGTGCTGCTCGTCATCGACGGATTGGCGACGCTGGGGATGATCCCGCCCGCATGGAAGCGTGCGAACCGGCGCGAGGTGTTCACCATGGCCGCCGGTGCGATGCTCGGCGTTCCCGCCGGAACCGCGGTGCTGACGCTGATGGACCCGCTGCTTCTGCGCTGGTCGATCACTGCGATCGCGCTGCTCCTGCTTGCGCTATTGGTCTCGGGCTGGCGCTATCATGGGGAACCGCATTCCTATCTCAGCGCCACGGTGGGGCTGGTGGCAGGATTGTTCAGCGGTGCCGCCCAACTCGGCGGTCCGCCCGTCGTCGCCTACTGGCTGGGCGGAAAGACCGAGTTCACCAAGGTGCGCTCCAACATCATCATCTACTTCGCGATCTCCACCTGCTTCAGCGTCGCCAGCTATTATGCCGGCGGGCTGTTCGTCGACACGGTGTTCGCGCTGACGCTGGTCATCCTGCCGAGCTATACGATCGGCCTGTATCTCGGCTCCAAGCTTTTCGGCTTCGCCAAGGAGAGCACCTTTCGGATCATCTGCTACGGGCTGATCGGCGCATCTGCCTTCCTCGGCATGCCCGCTCTCGACGGCCTACTGCGCTAGGGCAGACGACCGGCGGGCTTGGCCGGTCTTGACGACCAGCGCCTCGCCTGGGCCGTGGACCGCCGCGAAGAGCAGGCCGGCCAGGAAGGTGAAGTGATCGATGAAGAAGCCGAATTCCGCCTGATTTCCGGCCCAGCGTCCGGGTCCGTGGAATGCCACCGCGAGGAAGATCACATAGATCCCCGCCAGCAGGGCTGCCGGCGAAAAGAAGATGCCGGTCAGGAAAGCGAGCGCCAGCCCCAGTTCGAAGAAGGCAGCGATCCAGGCGAGAAACAGCGGGAATGGAAAGCCGGCGGCGGCGATGTAGCCGGCCGTGGCCGAAATATCCATGAACTTGAAGCTCAGCGCCATGATGAACACCCCGGCGAAGATCAGCCTTGCGATCAGAATTGCGATTGTCCTGCCCATATCTCTCTCCCTGTGCCGATAGCGGCCCTGTGCGTAAACGCTCCGCAGCGCGATTGTGCCGCTTATGATGCAAGGACGAACGGTTGGGCACGCTCCCGACATGCCCTTGCACAATCTCTTCCCGCACCTTGCCATTCTGATTCAAGTGCTTCGCAAGTCGAGTCCGAAACGCGCCGCAAGTCGATGATTTCGGATTCCATTTAGCAATCGCTGTCCGCCGCCAGCCGACCCCGCCTTTATGAGATTTCTATTTCCCGTCGAAGACCCGCGAATGGATTTCATACGCCGCGCGGCGTTAGCCTTGGTCGAAATTCAGAGGTAGACGTCATGCGAGACTTCCTATTTGCCCAACCTCCGACCGGCCGTCCACGACCGCCCGTGCCCAAGCGGCAGATGCGCGAGAAGCGCACGGCGCACTTACTGATCATCTTCGGCCTCGTGCTTGCCGCCGTGGAGATCTAGGTCATCTGGGGCAGTATCTGACACGGCCATGCGGATGGATACACGACTACGACTGGGACCTGTGATCACGGCGCTGGTCACGCCATTCAGGAACGACCGGCCCGACCTTGCCATGCTCGAGCGGCTGGCGGAGAGGCAGATCAATTCCGGCATCGACGGACTGGCCGTCTGCACAGTCACCGGCGAAGGGCCGACATTGTCGCCCGCCGAGCGAGCGGCCATCATCCATACCTGCGTGAGGGTCGCGGCTGAGCGGGCGCCCGTCATCGCCGCCACCGGCACCAATGCCACATCGACCACGATCGCGCTGACTTTGGAGGCGCGGGAGCTCGGCGCCGACGCGGCGCTGGTCACGGTGCCCTATTATTCGAAACCGGGGCTGAAGGGTATCGTCCACCATTTCGAACAGGTGGCGGCGGCAAGCGATCTGCCTGTCATCATCGATGACAACCCCTCGCGCTGCGCCAGCAGCCTGGCACCTGAAAGCCTCGAGGCGCTGACGCCCGTTGAGAGCATCCTCGGCGTCGTCCATTCCACCGGTTCAGCGGCCCGCCTTACGCCACGTCTGCGACAGCGCTTCGTCTCCCTGTCATCCGATGACGGCAGCGCGCTTTCGTTTCTCGCTTGCGGCGGAGACGGCATGCTGTCGTCGGGCGCGAATGTCGAGCCGCGCCTGTTTGCTTCGCTTCATCGCTCAGCGAAGGCGGGCAACGTGGCGGCGGCCATTGCGCTGCATGACCGTTTGCAACCGCTCATTCGGGCGCTTGCCGAAAATGGCTCGCCAGCTCGCGTCAAATACGCACTGCATGTGCTGCTTGGCACCTCCCATGACGTCCGCCTGCCGATGGCCGGCCTCGATGCCGCCGAGAAGGCGGCGGTCTTCGCCGCGCTGACGGGGCTCGCCGAGAGCCGTCGCCAAGCGCGCGCGGTTTAGCTGACAACTCCCACCACAGCCTCGATCATCCAACCTGAAAGGAAAGATCATGCCCTCCTCCAACGCGCGTGCCCTCGCCGCGACCAACCAGCCCAGCCCCCTGCCGCGCTTTACCATCGGTCGGAGCAAGGGCGGCGGATGGGTGGTTCAGGATCGCGAGGGGCGCGTCGGTGGTCTGTTTATCAGCGAGAGCGCCGCATTGCATTTCGCCTCCGACGAATGCGATCACGATGCCACGCAGATCGCGATCACCCGCACCCGTACGCTGCTACCCTTCGATAGGCCCGGCGGCAGCGAACATGTGCACTGACGAGACATGATCCACCTCCGCGGGAGCGCACAACGGCGTTCCCGCAGGCGTTGGCGAACGCTTCCTTAACCGCCGTTTCGTATCATCGGCCCCTACCCCACACCGAGCAGACACGATGTCGAACAAGCCGAATTTCCGCTTCACTCATTACGATCTCAAGGAGCAGCGCGCCGGAACGGTGATCGAGGTGACCTTGAACGCAGTCGCCAATGTTCGGCTCATGACATCGCCGAACTACCAGCGCTTTACCGAAGTGCTCGACTTCAAATATGTGGGCGGCGTTGCGCGCAAATCTCCGATCCGGGTGCCGATCCCCGACAGCGGCCACTGGCATCTCGTGGTCGACATGGAAGGCCATCACGGCCTTGCGGAATCATCCGTCAAGATCATCACCGCTCCCACAGGCCAGAAGCGTGCGTCTTGATCAGCGCTGATTGCGCTCTTTCCTGAGTTTCGACCACCATTCAAGCCGCTTGCGGATGTCGCGCTCGAAGCCGCGCTCGGGCGGATCGTAGAAAGTCTGGCGACCCATCTTCTCCGGGAAGTAATCCTGGCCCGAAAAGGCGTCCGGCTCGTCGTGGTCGTAGCGATAGCCTTCGTTGTAGCCCTCATCCTTCATCAGCTTGGTCGGCGCGTTCAGGATGTGCTTGGGCGGCAATAGCGAGCCGTTCTGCTTGGCGGCCATGGTGGCGGCCTTGAAGGCGGTGTAGACGGCGTTGGATTTCGGCGCGGTGGCGAGGTAGACGCAGGCCTGTGCCAGCGCCAGTTCCCCCTCGGGCGAGCCGAGATAATCGTAGGCGTCCTTGGCGGCGTTACAGATGACAAGCGCCTGGGGATCGGCAAGGCCGATATCCTCGACCGCCATGCGCACCAGCCGGCGGCCGAGATAGAGTGGATCCTCGCCGGCGTCGAACATGCGCGCCAGATAATAGAGCGCTGCATCGGGATCGGAGCCGCGCACGGACTTGTGCAACGCGGAGATCAGATTGTAGTGGCCGTCCTGGGCCTTGTCGTAGACTGGCGCGCGGCGCTGGACGATCTTGGTCAGTCCCTCGGTATCGAAGATTTCGTCGCGGCGGGCAGCGCGCCAGACTTCCTCAGCGAGCGTCAGCACGGCGCGGCCATCGCCATCGGCCATGCGCAGCAGGCTGACGCGGGCTTCCGGCGTCAGCGGCAGCTCCCTGCCCTCGATCGCCTCGGCGCGGTTCAGGAGCTCGGCCAGGCTCTGATCGTCATGCGACTTGAAGGTCAGCACGCGGGCGCGTGACAAAAGAGCGGCGTTGAGTTCGAAGGACGGGTTCTCGGTGGTGGCGCCGACGAGGATGACGGTGCCGTCTTCCATCACTGGCAGGAAGCTATCCTGCTGGGCACGGTTGAAGCGGTGGATTTCGTCGACGAAGAGCAGCGTCTGGCGCCCGTCCATGCGGCGCAGGCGGGCGGCCTCGAACACCTTCTTGAGATCGGCGACGCCTGAGAAGATCGCCGAAATCTGTTCGAAGGCAAGACCCGCCTCGCCCGACAGCAGGCGCGCGACGGTGGTCTTGCCGGTTCCGGGTGGTCCCCAGAAGATCATCGATCCCAACGAGCCGCTTTCGATCATCCGCCTGAGAACACCGTCCTCGCCGGTCAGGTGATCCTGACCGGTAACGTCGGCGATGGTCTGCGGGCGAAGCCGATCCGCGAGCGGCCGCCTGTTGGCGACCTCCGGCGGAATGCGCGGCGCGAAGAGATCATTGCTCATCGGAAGAACTGCCGGATGCGCTGGCCATTGCGCTCGATCTCGACGCGCCAGAAGCTCGGGTTCTGCGCGGCCAACGTAGCAAGATCCTTCGTGGTCTTCACATCGGCGCTGTTGACGGAGACGATGATGTCCTTCGGCTCGAAACCGAGCTGCTGGGCAACGGAGCCATCCTTCACTTCCGAAACGACGACGCCCGTGCTCTCGCTTGCCATGCGCAGCTCATCGGCCACGCGCGGCGACAGGTTCTCGACGACGGTGCCTGTAAACGGCGAGCGGCCGCCGATCGTGCGCTGGTCGCGCGGCGTCGTCTCGGGCGCCTGGCCGAGCGTCATCCTCACGTGCTCTTCCTTGCCGTTGTCGATGATGGCGAGATCGACAGGCTTGCCGAGACCGGCCGTGGTCAGGCGGTAATAGAGCGCATCGGGATGCTCCACCGAGATGCCATCGACGGCGGTGATGACTTCGCCCGCCTTCAGGCCAGCCTTTGCGGCCGGGCCGCCTTCGGTGACCTTGACGACGATGGCGCCACGCGCCTTTTCGAGGCCGAGCGCATCGGCAACGTCTGAGGTGACCGCATCGAAGGTCGCGCCGACATAGGGGCGCTCGAAGGTCTTCACGCCCGCGTCAGCGGAAGCGACGAAGACTTTCACGAGGTTGGCGGGGATGGCGAAGCCGATGCCGTTGGACCCGCCGCCGCGCGAGAAGATGGCCGTGTTGATGCCGATCAGCTCGCCCTTCATGTTCATCAGCGCGCCACCGGAATTGCCGGGGTTGATCGAGGCGTCCGTCTGGATGAAGAAGCCGAACTCGTCCTTGACGACCTGGTTGCGCGCGAGCGCCGAGACGATGCCTGACGTGACCGTCTGACCGACACCGAACGGGTTGCCGATGGCAAGTACGAGATCGCCAACCTCAACGGCGTCGGAATTGCCGATCGGAAGCGCCGGGAACGTCGCCTTGGTATCGACCTTGAGCACGGCGAGGTCCAGACGATCGTCCTTCAGAATGACCTTGCAGGGAAACTCACGACCATCCGAGAGCGCGATCTTGATTTCGTCGGCACCTTCGATGACGTGGTTGTTGGTCACGATCGTGCCGTTCGCCTCGACGATGACGCCCGAGCCGAGCGAAGACTGCTTCTGCGTACGGTTCGGCATCTGCTGGCCGAAGAACTGCTCGAAGAAGGGATCGCCGGCAAACGGCGACTGGCGGCGCACGGTCTTTTCGGCATAAACATTCACCACCGCGCCCGCCGTCTGCTTGACGAGCGGCGCGAAGGACAGCTGCATCTCCATCCGGCTCTGCGGCACGGTCTTGCCCGTCTCGCTATTGGCCGTTTGGGCATGAGCATTGATCGGCAGTGCAAGCACCAGAGCAAGCAGCGGCAGATAGGCGCGCTTCAACAGGTCGTGCATAATAATCCCTTCTTGAAATCGTCTTGAGAGAACGTTGTAGTGCCGGACGCTAGAAAGGAAAGAGGGCGGAAGCATGGAAGAACAGGGCGGGTGAACCGATGCGCGACATACTTGCCAAACTGAATCAGGAACGACAGGCATGCAACTGATATCAAAGGCCAAACTCTGGGCAAAGTCACTGAAGCGTGACGTCGTGGCCCTGTGGCTCGCCGCACGCGACACGCGCGTGCCCTGGTATGCCAAGGCGGCCGCGGGAGGAGTTGCCGCCTACGCGTTGTCGCCAATCGACCTGATCCCCGATTTCATTCCCGTGCTTGGCTATCTCGACGATCTCCTCATCGTGCCCTTGGGCATCATGCTCGCCGTCAGGCTCATCCCTTCCGATGTGATGGCGGAGCTGCGTGCCGACGCCGCCGCGCGTCTGGAGCGGCCCACAAGTCGCGCCGGGCTGATCGTCATCCTTGCCATCTGGCTTTGCTGCATCATCTTCGTCGGCATGGCATTCTTGAGAGCCAGATAGACAGACAGGAACCAGTGCATGACGCGATATCGCCAGCTCCTCCTCTTCACCGCCGCCGCCCTGCTGCTTTGCTGCGCCGGGACAGGCCGCGCGGCAAGCTTCGATTGCGAGGCAAAGGAGCTGAAGGCGGACGAGAGAGCGATCTGCGACAACCGCTCGCTCAACGACGCCGACGTGAAGATGGTGACGACCTTCGAGCTGTTGTCGGGCCTGCTTGCCATGGGCTCGCGCGGCACGATGCAGGACGAGCAGACGGCGTGGCTGAAGAAGCGCCAGGATTGCGTCGCCGACGTCGCCTGCATCCAGGCCGCCTATGACGAGCGGCTGAAGCAGCTGGCAGAAACCTACAAAAACATAAACCGGCCGCTTTGAGGCGACCGGTTTAATAGAGCAACTGACTTTCAATCAGTAGGTTCAGCGATCGCCGAGATCGCGAACGGCGCCACGGTCGGCGCTGGTTGCGAAGGCGGCATAAGCCTTCAGCGCGGTCGTGACGTTGCGCTTGCGCTTTTCGGCCGGCTGCCAGCCCTTGGCATCCTGTTCGGCGCGGCGGGTTGCCAGTTCCTGGTCGTCGACACGCAGGCTGATCGTGCGGTTCGGGATGTCGATATCGATCATGTCGCCCTCGCGAACGAGGCCGATGGTGCCGCCATTGGCCGCTTCCGGAGAGGCGTGGCCGATGGACAGACCCGAGGTGCCGCCGGAGAAGCGGCCGTCGGTGATCAGAGCGCAGGCCTTTCCAAGGCCCTTCGACTTCAGGTAGCTCGTCGGATAGAGCATTTCCTGCATGCCCGGACCACCCTTCGGACCTTCGTAGCGGATGACCACAACATCGCCGGCGACGACTTCGTTGGACAGGATCGCCTTTACGGCCGCGTCCTGGCTTTCATAAACCTTGGCCGGGCCGGAGAACTTCAGGATCGATTCGTCGACGCCAGCGGTCTTCACGATGCAGCCGTCGAGCGCGAGGTTGCCCTTCAGGACGGCCAGACCGCCATCCTTGGAGAAGGGATGCTGGGCATCGCGGATGACGCCGGTTTCGCGGTCGAGGTCGAGTTCTTCCCAGCGCGAGCTCTGGCTGAAGGCGACCTGCGTCGGAACACCGCCGGGGGCGGCGCTGAAGAGATCGAAGGCGGCCTTGTTGTCGGTGACCGCGACATCCCACTGCGCCAGCGCTTCACGCATGGTCGGAGAGTGGACCGTCGGAAGATCGACATTCAGCAGGCCGGCACGGTCGAGTTCGCCGAGAATGGCCATGATGCCGCCAGCGCGGTGAACGTCTTCCATGTGAACGTCGGCCTTGGCGGGCGCGACCTTCGACAGGCAGGGAACGCGACGCGACAGGCGATCGATATCGTCCATCGTGAAATCGATCTCGCCTTCATGCGCGGCCGCGAGAATGTGCAGGACGGTATTGGTCGAGCCGCCCATGGCAATATCGAGCGCCATGGCGTTTTCGAACGCGCCCTTGCTGGCGATAGTGCGCGGCAGGGCGGTCAGATCGTCCTGTTCGTAATAACGGCGGGCGAGCTCGACGACGCGACGACCGGCTTCAAGGAAGAGTTCCTTGCGGTCGGAATGGGTGGCGAGTGTCGAGCCGTTTCCGGGTAATGACAGGCCGAGCGCTTCCGTCAGACAGTTCATCGAGTTCGCCGTGAACATGCCGGAGCAGGAGCCGCAGGTCGGGCAAGCAGAGCGCTCGATGACGGCGACGTCTTCATCGCTGATCTTGTCGTCGGCGGCTGCGACCATGGCGTCGACGAGGTCGAGCGCGACCTTCTTGCCGTTCAGCACGACCTTGCCGGCTTCCATCGGGCCGCCGGAGACGAAGACCGTCGGGATGTTGAGGCGCAGCGAGGCCATCAGCATACCGGGGGTGATCTTGTCGCAGTTGGAGATGCAGACCATGGCGTCGGCGCAGTGGGCGTTGACCATGTATTCGACGCTGTCGGCGATCAGTTCGCGCGAAGGCAGCGAATAAAGCATGCCGTCATGGCCCATCGCGATACCGTCGTCGACAGCGATCGTGTTGAACTCCTTGGCGACACCGCCGGCCGCTTCGATCTCGCGCGCGACGAGCTGGCCGAGGTCCTTCAGGTGGACGTGGCCCGGCACGAACTGGGTGAAGGAGTTGACCACCGCGATAATCGGCTTGCCGAAATCCGAATCCTTCATGCCCGTGGCGCGCCAAAGGCCGCGTGCGCCCGCCATATTGCGGCCGTGGGTCGTGGTTCTCGAACGATAAGCTGGCATTGGTGTTTCCTCACAACATCGGAAGTCTTGCGCGATACCGGGCGGATCTTGACGACACGCTCCTACTATCGCTGCTTTTTGGAATTGTCCTAATCCAAAGAGTATATGCTGTCACTACCGGGAAAGGCAAAAGCGGTACTCCTCGGTACGCCTCAGGCGTCCATCGATCATATACGTGGGTGGAACGTGGTTTGTTACAGGCAGAAGCTACGTTTTCGCTACACGATAAGTTGGCTTCCCGGCCGGCCGCTTCAAGGCGTAAACAGTGATCCGAAGCGAGCTTGAATGCGTTGAAGGTTCAATGCCGAGCTAGGTTGCTCAGGAGGATATCATGCCCGTCTACCGTCCACCCAGGATCGCCTCTTCGGAGATCACGCCGCGCCAGACCTATCTCGATCGCCGCCAGTTTCTTGGGGCCGCCGCCATCGGCGCCGTCGGCCTATTGGGTGCCGGTACGGCCAGCGCGGCCGCGCTCTCGGCGGTCGATAGCAAGTACAAGGTCGATGAGAAGCTGACGCCGATCAAGGATGTGACGACCTACAATAACTTCTACGAGTTCGGTCTCGACAAGGGTGATCCGGTGGCGCTGTCCGGCGACTTCAAGCCCGCGCCCTGGACGATCAAGGTCGACGGCATGGTCAACAAGCCGGGCACCTTCGATCTCGATGCGCTGATGAAGGAATTTCCGATCGAGAGCCGCACCTATCGCATGCGCTGCGTCGAAGCCTGGTCGATGGTGATCCCGTGGGATGGCTTTCCGCTGGCTTCGCTGCTCAGCAAGGTCGAGCCGCTCGGGAGCGCCAAGTATGTCGCCTTCGAGACGGTGGTACGCCCTGAGGAGATGCCGGGGCAGAAGGGGATCTTCCAGTCGCTTAACTGGCCCTATGTGGAGGGGCTGCGGCTCGACGAGGCCAACCACCCCCTGACGCTGCTTGCCGTCGGCCTATATGGCGAGACGCTGCCGAACCAGAACGGCGCGCCGATCCGGCTGGTCGTTCCCTGGAAATATGGCTTCAAGGGCATCAAGTCGATCGTGAGGATCACGCTGACGGACAAGGAGCCGAAGAACACCTGGCAGGTCACCAATTCGCAGGAATACGGCTTCTATGCCAATGTGAACCCCGCCGTCGATCATCCGCGCTGGAGCCAGGCGAC
Organism: Rhizobium sp. Rhizsp42; assembly: GCF_047304155.1. Classification (NCBI taxonomy): domain Bacteria; kingdom Pseudomonadati; phylum Pseudomonadota; class Alphaproteobacteria; order Hyphomicrobiales; family Rhizobiaceae; genus Rhizobium; species Rhizobium sp. Rhizsp42. The sequence continues at coordinate 390,039 of NZ_JBGLYS010000001.1, forward strand.
CGAGCGGCGGATCGGCGAGAGCGGCTTCTTCGGCGCCAGCCGCCATCCGACGCTGCCGTTCAACGGCTATGGCGATGAGGTGGCGAGCCTCTATGCGGGCATGGACCTGAAGGCGAACTTTTGATGGCAACGCTCTCGTTCAGCCTGCCGAAGCGATGGCATTCGGCCTCCGTCTGGCTGCTCTATGTCGTCGGGTTGGCGCCTGCCGCCTGGACCTTCTATCTCGGCGCCACCGACCAGCTGGGCGCCGATCCGGTCAAGACCTTCGAGCTGTTCCTGGGCCTCTGGGCGATCCGCTTCCTGGTGCTGACGCTCGCCGTCTCCCCTGCCCGCGATCTCCTCGGCTGGAACTATCTGCGCTATCGCCGCGCGCTGGGGCTTCTCGCTTTTTACTACGTGGCCATGCACTTCGCGGTCTATATGCTGCTCGATCAGGCGCTCGACGTCTCCGCCGTCCTCGACGATGTGATGAAGCGTCCCTTCATCATGTTCGGCATGGCCGGCCTTGTGCTACTCGTGCCGCTGGCTGTCACCTCCAACAACCTGTCGATCAGGAAGCTCGGATCGAAATGGATCTGGCTGCACAAGCTAATCTACATCATCGCCGCCTGTGGCGCGGTGCATTTTGCGCTGTCTACGAAGCTTCTGGATCTCGAGCAATATGTCTATGTCGGCCTGATCATCCTGATGATCCTCTACCGGTCATGGCGGCCAATTGCGCGGAGCAGGAAGCGTAGCCGAAACGGGCAAGGCGGCAGAACGCGTCCAGCCCAGGCTGCCGGCTGAGCTCTTGTTAGAAACCATGAGGGCTGACAGACTGCCCTCATGGAAGCAGCGTCGCCACTATACACCTACCGTGACCCGCATTTCGCCCCGGCCGGGGACACAGTCGTTGCCGCGGCGCCGCTCGACGTCGTCGTAGACGTCTATGGCGGCGGCGGGCTCGTTGGCGAGGCTGGCTTAAGTGCGGCCTTTGGTGGCGCGATCGTCTTCAAGGAAGACCTGACCGGGGCCCGTTTTCTCGGGATATGGGGAAAGCGCAATGCTGCGCGTTTCAAGGCGGCGCTAGAGGCGCAGGGTGATGTCGAGGCCATAGACGGCCCGCCACCGGCGCGGCTTCAGCATTTCAGCAAGACTGGCGAGCGGCCGAACCGCACGCGATGACAAATCAACGCCTCAAACGAAAACAGCCGGGCTTTTCAGCCCGGCTGCTTTGCTTCCGGCGAACCGGAAAATATTAAGCGGCTTCAGCAGCAGCTGCTTCGGCTTCAACGCGAGCCTTGTCGGCTGCGCCCTTGGCGAAGGTGTCGCGGTCAACGAATTCGATGACGGCGAGAGCGGCGTTGTCGCCCTGGCGGAAGCCAGCCTTCATGATACGCAGGTAACCGCCGTTGCGGGTTGCGTAGCGCGAAGCGATCGTGTCGAAGAGCTTCGAAACAACAGCGGCGTCGCGGATCTGCGAGATCGCCTGACGACGAGCGTGCAGGTCGCCGCGCTTGCCGAGGGTTACGAGCTTTTCAACGATCGGACGGATTTCCTTTGCCTTCGGCAGGGTGGTCACGATCTGCTCATGGGTGATGAGCGAAGCCGCCATGTTGGCAAACATTGCCTTGCGGTGGCTAGCGGTTCTATTCAGCTTGCGGCCGGCTTTACCGTGGCGCATTGCTATTCTCCTTCACATGCAGGCATCTCGCCCGCCGTTTGATGGTTAGTATTGGTCTTCGTAACGCTTGGCGAGATCTTCGATGTTCTCAGGCGGCCATGCCGGCACTTCCATGCCGAGGTGCAGGCCCATGGAAGCGAGAACTTCCTTGATTTCGTTCAGCGACTTGCGACCAAAATTCGGCGTGCGGAGCATTTCTGCTTCGGTCTTCTGAATGAGGTCGCCGATGTAGACGATGTTGTCGTTCTTCAGGCAGTTTGCCGAGCGAACAGACAGTTCGAGTTCGTCCACCTTCTTGAGGAGAGCCGGGTTGAAAGCGAGTTCGGTGACTGCTTCTTCTTCGGTTTCCTTCTGCGGCTCGTCGAAGTTGACGAACACGCCAAGCTGATCCTGCAGGATGCGAGCCGCGAAAGCGACGGCATCTTCGCCGGAGATCGAACCATCGGTTTCGATGGTCATGTTCAGCTTGTCGTAGTCGAGAACCTGTCCTTCGCGGGTATTTTCAACCTTGTAGGACACCTTCTTGACCGGCGAATAGAGGCTGTCGACCGGGATGAGACCGATCGGAGCATCTTCCGCACGATTGCGATCGGCCGGAACATAGCCCTTGCCGTTGTTGACGGTGAATTCCATGCGGATTTCGGCGCCCTCGTCGAGCGTGCAGATCACATGCTCGGGGTTGAGGATTTCGATATCGCCGACCGTCTGGATGTCGCCAGCCGTTACAACGCCAGGACCCTGCTTACGCACGACCATGCGCTTTGCGTCGTCGCCATCCATCTTGATGGCGATTTCCTTGATGTTCAGAACGATGTCGGTGACATCTTCACGAACGCCAGGGATCGACGAGAATTCATGCAGCACGCCATCGATCTGCACGGCCGTCACTGCGGCACCGCGCAGCGAGGAGAGCAGAACGCGGCGAAGCGCGTTGCCGAGGGTGAGGCCGAAACCGCGCTCCAGCGGCTCTGCTACGAGCGTCGCCTTGGTGCGCGAGCTCGAAGAGAACTCGACCTTGTTCGGCTTGATCAATTCCTGCCAGTTTTTCTGAATCATATTTTTGCCTTCCGTTCGTTGCCACCATCCAATCGTGACAACCGAGCTTGAGAAGCATCGGGAGCGAGGATCCGCTCACCGATGTTGTGAATGGCGATGATCAGACGCGACGCTTCTTGCGCGGGCGGCAACCATTGTGCGGGATCGGGGTCACGTCGCGGATGGACGTGATCATGAAACCAGCAGCCTGGAGGGCGCGCAGAGCGGATTCACGACCCGAACCCGGACCGCAAACTTCAACTTCCAGCGACTTCATGCCGTGTTCCTGAGCCTTCTTGGCGCAGTCTTCAGCAGCGATCTGAGCAGCGAACGGGGTCGACTTGCGCGAGCCCTTGAAGCCCTTGGCGCCAGCAGACGACCAGGCAATGGCGTTGCCCTGTGCGTCGGTGATCGTGATCATCGTGTTGTTGAAGGTCGAGTTGACGTGAGCGACGCCCGACGAAATGTTTTTACGTTCGCGACGGCGAACGCGTACGGCTTCCTTGGCCATTTTAATCCCTTTCTTGGATCTCTGCACCGCCGTAATACCAGCGGCTACACCGGAACGAGACCTTGCGGCCCTGCCCCAAACTCAAAAGAGGCCGGCGCAGACCGCCAGCCCCCTCACCTCCGGTTTCCCGGAAATTACTTCTTCTTACCAGCGATAGCCTTTGCCGGGCCCTTGCGGGTACGAGCATTGGTGTGCGTGCGCTGACCGCGGACCGGAAGGCCACGGCGATGACGCAGGCCGCGGTAGCAGCCGAGGTCCATCAGACGCTTGATGTTCATCGAGGTCTCGCGACGCAGGTCACCTTCGACCTGGTAATCGCGGTCGATGGTTTCGCGGATCTGCAGGACTTCAGCGTCGGTGAGCTGATTCACGCGACGATCAGCAGGAATGCCGACCTTCTCGATGATTTCCTGTGCGAATTTCGGACCGATCCCGTGAATGTACGTCAGCGCGATTACAACGCGCTTTGCGGTCGGGATGTTGACGCCAGCGATACGTGCCACGCCTATTCTCCTTGCGTTCCAGTTGCCATCCGGCAAGTGGTGTCTCGTTACACGGCCTTGAAAGGCCGCAATTACAATTCAGGTTCTCAACAAGTCAAAACGATCGAACCCGGAATTCCTATCGGAAGTCCGCGCCGATCGCATCAGATATCGCGAGTTGGCGCGGTGTTTAACGGAATCAGTGCTGAAAAGCAACCGCTCCCGCCAAGTTTTATTTCCAAAGCCTTACAGCTTCGAAAGTATGCCCTCGATCTCGCCGGTGAGGTGATCGATGTCTGCCATGCCATCCACCGACTGCAACTTGCCCTTGGCATAGTAGTAGCCGATCAGCGGCGATGTTTCCTTGTAGTAAGCGCCGAGACGCGTCACCACGGTTTCACGGTTGTCATCGGGACGACGCTTGAAGTGAGTCGAACCACAGCGGTCGCAGACCCCTTCCACCTTCGGCTTGACATTGGTGTCGTGATAGCCGGCACCACAATTCGCGCAGGTGTAGCGGCCCGAAACGCGGTCCGCCAGAATCTTGTCGTCCACCTGGATCTCGACAACCTTCGACAGTTCGAGACCCTTGCCCTTGAGCATGGCTTCCGTCGCATCGGCCTGAACCAGCGTACGCGGGAAACCGTCGAGGATGAAGCCATTCTCGCAATCTGGCTGGTCGATACGTTCCGACACGATTGCGATGACGATGTCGTCAGAGACCAGCTTGCCAGCATCCATGACGGCCTTGGCGCGCTTGCCAACTTCGGTACCGGCCTGAACGGCGGCGCGAAGCATGTCACCCGTGGAAAGTTGCGGAATGCCGTACTTTTCCACGATCCGCTGAGCTTGAGTCCCCTTACCCGCGCCCGGCGGCCCCAAAAGTATAAGTCTCATCGACCCCTCTTTCCTCCACGCAACTTCGATTTCTTGATCAGGCCTTCGTACTGCTGCGCGATCAGGTGACCCTGAATCTGCGCGACCGTATCAAGAGTTACGCTAACGACAATCAAAAGCGAAGTGCCACCAAGGGATAATGGAATCCCTGTCTGCGACACGAGGATTTCTGGAAGAATGCAGACGAATACGAGGTAGATCGCGCCGATGACCGTGATGCGGGTCAGCACGTAATCGATGTACTCGGCGGTGCGCTCGCCGGGACGGATGCCCGGGATGAAGCCGCCATGCTTCTTCAGATTGTCGGCCGTGTCCTTCGGATTGAAGACGATGGCCGTATAGAAGAAGGCGAAGAAGGCGATCAGCAGACCGTAGAGGAGCATGTAGAGCGGCTGGCCATGGCCAAGAGCCGCGACAATCGAGGTCACCCAGGTCGGCATGTTGGTGGTGCTGGCGAAGCCCGCGATCGTTGCCGGTAGGAGCAGCAGCGAGGACGAAAAGATCGCCGGGATAACGCCCGAGGTGTTGAGCTTCAGCGGCAGGTGCGAGGTATCGCCCTGGAACATGCGGTTGCCCACCTGGCGCTTCGGATACTGGATCAGAAGGCGGCGCTGGGCGCGTTCGACGAAGACGATGATCGCGATGACGGCGATCGCAACGACGATGACCAGCAGGATAAGGCTCGTCGACAGCGCGCCTGTGCGGCCGAGTTCGAGCGTACCGGCAAGAGCCGAAGGCAGGCCAGCGGCGATGCCGGCGAAGATAATGAGCGAGATGCCGTTACCGATACCGCGCGAGGTAATCTGCTCGCCGAGCCACATCAGGAACATCGTGCCGCCGAGCAGCGTGATGACCGTGGAGACGCGGAAGAAGATGCCCGGATCGACAACGAGCCCCTGCCCGCTCTCAAGACCAATGGCAATGCCATAAGCCTGCAGCGTGCCGAGAAGGACGGTGCCGTAGCGGGTGTACTGGTTGATGATCTTGCGACCCTGCTCGCCTTCCTTCTTCAGGTTTTCGAGCGCAGGCACGACCGAGGTCATCAGCTGCACGATAATCGAAGCGGAAATGTAGGGCATGATGCCGAGGGCGAAGATCGCCATACGCTGTACGGCGCCGCCCGAGAACATGTTGAAGAGGCCGAGAATGCCGCCTGCCTGACCCTGGAAGGCCTGTGCGTAGGCCTGCGGGTTGAGGCCGGGAAGCGGAATGTGCGTTCCCAACCGATAGACGAGGAGAGCTGCCAGTGTAAACCACAGGCGCTTCTTGAGATCCTCGGCTTTGGCGAAGGTCGAGAAATTGAGGTTGGAAGCCAACTGTTCCGCTGCAGACGCCATGCGTATCTCCGCGCTACCGGTTTCGGGCTCTGACCAAGCGAAAGGCAGAACGCCGGATCGGCATTTCTGAATTATTCAAAAGCGGGCTTCGGACGGATTGCGGGCGCAACCTATGCCTCACCCTGTTGTTCGTCTAACCTGTCCTGACGCACGTGCATCCGACCGGTTTTTGTGAGGCTCACATATGGGAGCAAAACCGCCCGGTGTGAAGCACCCCGGGCGGTTTATCATAGATTAAATTACTCTGCAGCTGCGGCAGAAAGAAGCGTGACGGAACCGCCAGCCTTTTCGATCTTTTCGACTGCCGGCTTGGAAGCGCCAGCAACTTCGAACTTGACCTTTGCCTTCAGCTCGCCGTCGGCGAGAACGCGAACGCCGTCCTTGACGCGACGGATAACGCCGGCAGCCTTGAGAGCTGCTGCATCAACCGTGGACTTGGCGTCGAGCTTGCCAGCGTCGATAGCAGCCTGAACACGCTCCAGGGACACGACAACGAAGTCGGCCTTGAAGATGTTGTTGAAGCCGCGCTTCGGCAGGCGACGGTAGATTGGCATCTGACCGCCTTCGAAGCCGTTGATGGCTACGCCCGAACGGGACTTCTGACCCTTGACACCGCGACCACCGGTCTTGCCGGAGCCCGAACCGATACCGCGGCCGAGGCGCTTGCGGCTATGGGTCGAACCTTCGTTGTCTTTGATTTCATTGAGTTTCATAGCGAATACTCCCTGCTTACTTCTCGTCGACGATGCGAACGAGATGCTGGACAGCACGGATCATGCCACGAACGGAAGGGGTATCTTCCAGCGTGCGACGACGGTGCATCTTGTTCAGCCCGAGACCGATCAGCGTGCGCTGCTGGACATCCGGACGGCGAATCGGGCTGCCGATCTGCTCGACGGTAACCGTCTTTGCTTCGGTCTTCTTTGTAGCCTTGGCCATGGATCAGCTCCTCTTATTCTTCAGAAGCGTTACCGGAAGCGGCACGGCGAGCCTGGAGCGTTGCATACTTGATGCCGCGCTGTGCTGCGATGTCCTTCGGGTGAACCTGGTGCTTCAGAGCGTCGAAGGTAGCGCGAACCATGTTGTATGGGTTCGAGGAACCGGTCGACTTGGCGACGACGTCGTGAACGCCGAGCGTTTCGAAAACAGCGCGCATCGGACCACCGGCGATGATACCGGTACCGACCTTGGCCGAACGAAGCAGAACCTTGCCGGCGCCGTGGCGGCCGTGAACGTCGTGATGCAGCGTACGGCCGTCACGCAGCGGTACGAAGATCAGTTCGCGCTTGGCAGCTTCAGTTGCCTTGCGGATTGCTTCCGGCACTTCACGTGCCTTGCCGTGACCAAAGCCAACGCGGCCCTTCTGGTCACCGACGACGACGAGGGCTGCGAAACCGAAACGACGGCCGCCCTTGACGACCTTGGCGACGCGGTTGATCGCGACCAGCTTGTCGACGAATTCGCTATCGCGCTCTTCGCGGTTCTGGCGATCGTCGCGCGAACCTTTTCTTTCCTGTGCCATTGTCCTTTTCCTTTTTCTTTTGCGGGTGGAACGGCAGACAACACGAGGACCGCAGCAGCCTCCCCTATCGAGGAGCGTTTGCGGTCCGGTTAAAATCCGGCCGGAGCGCTGAGCGCCGGCCGGAAATTCATTAGAAGGTCAGACCGCCTTCGCGGGCTGCATCTGCCAGGGCCTTGATACGGCCGTGATAGATGAAGGCGCCACGGTCGAATACGACTTCCTTGACACCAGCCTTGGAGGCGCGCTCGGCGACGAGCTTGCCAACGGCGGCAGCTGCCGCGGTGTCAGCACCGGTCTTCAGAGAACCGCGCAGGTCCTTATCGAGCGTCGAGGCAGCCGCGAGGGTCTTGCCGGCAACATCGTCGATAACCTGAACGTAGATGTTCTTCGAGGAGCGATGAACCGACAGGCGCGGACGGCCATTGGCCACCGACTTGAGATGACGGCGCACGCGGTTGGCACGACGTGCAAGTGCTTCTTTCCTGCTAGCCATTTCGCGTGATCCTTACTTCTTCTTGCCTTCTTTGCGAACGATACGTTCGCCGGCATACTTGACGCCCTTGCCCTTGTAAGGCTCAGGACCGCGGTATTCGCGGATTTCAGCGGCGACCTGGCCGACCTGCTGCTTATTGATGCCAGTGACAACAATTTCAGTAGGCTTCGGCACAGCGATCGTGATGCCGACCGGCGGCTCATAAACCACGTCGTGGCTGAAACCGAGAGCGAGCTGCAGGTTCTTGCCCTGAAGCGACGCGCGGTAACCAACGCCGTTGATTTCGAGCTTGCGCTCGTAGCCGTCCTTAACACCCGTGAAGATGTTCTCGATCATCGTGCGGGACATGCCCCACTTCGAACGAGCATCCTTCGACTGCGTGAGCGGCGTCACGACAACCGCATTATTTTCGAGCTTAACGCCGACTTCGTCGTTTGCGACGAAGAACAGCTCGCCCTTCGGGCCCTTTGCAGTAACCTTCTGGCCTTCGACCGTAGCCGTAATCCCAGCAGGAATCTGAACGGGCTTCTTACCGATACGAGACATTTTTATATCCTGTCTGTTCGCTATGGAGATCGATGCTCGGTATTAGAATACCGAGCAAAGAACCTCGCCACCAACGTTCTGTTCGCGAGCCTGGTGATCAGCCATCACACCCTTCGGAGTCGAAAGGATGGTGATGCCGAGACCGTTCGCGACCTGCGGAATGGACTTGACCGAGACATAAACCCGGCGGCCCGGCTTGGACACACGGCCGATCTCACGGATCACCGATGCGCCTTCGTAGTACTTCAGCTCGATGTTGATTTCAGACTTGCCATTGCCGAAATCGACAAGAGCGTAGCCACGGATGTAGCCTTCAGCCTGGAGAACATCGAGAACACGTGCACGGAGCTTCGAAGCAGGCGTCGAGACCGACGACTTGCGGCGGGAAGCGCCGTTACGGATGCGGGTGAGCATATCGCCCAACGGATCAGTCATTGTCATCTAACCTGCTCCTTACCAGCTGGACTTGACGATGCCCGGCACCTTGCCGAGATTGCCGAGTTCACGCAGCGCGATACGCGACATGCGCAGTTTGCGGTAGTATGCGCGCGGACGGCCCGATACTTCACAACGGTTGCGAATACGGGTCTTCGATCCATCGCGCGGCAGGGATGCCAGCTTGATCGAGGCCTTGAACCGGTCTTCGATCGGAAGAGCCTGGTTCATGATGATCGCCTTCAACTCGGCGCGCTTAGCGGCCTGGTTGGCGACCGTAATACGGCGGCGCTTGTTCTTTTCAACTGCGCTGGTCTTCGCCATGTGTGGTTCCTTTTCTACGCTCGTCGTTACGGTTACTGACGGAACGGGAAGTTGAACTCTGTGAGCAGAGCCCGTGCTTCGTCGTCCTTGGTGGCCGTCGTGCAAACGATGATGTCCATGCCCCACATCTGATCAACCTTATCGTAGTTGATCTCAGGGAACACAATGTGCTCCTTGATGCCCATGGCGAAGTTGCCACGGCCGTCAAAGCTCTTCGGGTTCAGGCCGCGGAAGTCGCGAACGCGCGGAAGCGCGATGTTCACGAGACGGTCCAGGAACTCGTACATGCGAGCGCCGCGCAGGGTAACCTTTGCGCCGATCGGCATATCTTCGCGGACCTTGAAGCCAGCGATGGAGTTGCGTGCACGGGTGATGACCGGCTTCTGACCTGCGATAGCGGCCAGGTCAGCTGCAGCAACAGTCGGCTTCTTCGAATCAGCCGTTGCTTCACCAACACCCATGTTGATTACGATCTTGTCGAGCTTCGGAATCATCATCTCGTTGGCGTAGGAGAACTTCTCCTGCATCGCCGCGCGGATGCGCTCGACATATTCCTTCTTGAGCCGCGGCTCGTACTTTGCCTGAGCCATCAGATCACCTCACCGGAACGCTTGGCCACACGGACCTTCTTGCCGTCAACAACCTTGAAACCAACGCGGGTCGGCTTGCCGTCCTTGTCGATGATCGAGACGTTGGACAAGTGAACCGAGGCTTCCTTGCTGATGATGCCGGCTTCCTGGGTCTGCGTCTGGCGCTGGTGGCGCTTCACGACGTTGACGCCACGGACTACGGCGCGATCTTCCTTGGGCAGAACCTGAAGGACTTCGCCGGTACGGCCCTTGTCCTTGCCTGCGAGCATGACGACCGTGTCGCCCTTACGAATCTTTTGCATCGTTCGTGCTCCTTACAGTACTTCTGGAGCGAGCGAGATGATCTTCATGTGGTTCTTGGCGCGAAGTTCGCGCGGAACCGGTCCGAAGATACGGGTGCCGATCGGCTCTTTCTTGTTGTCGATGAGGACTGCTGCATTGGTGTCGAAGCGGATGATGGAACCATCTACGCGACGGATTTCCTTGGCGGTGCGAACGACAACCGCCTTCATCACGTCACCCTTCTTCACGCGGCCGCGCGGAATAGCTTCCTTGATCGAAACGACGATAACGTCGCCGATCGAGGCATACTTGCGCTTAGAACCGCCCAGCACCTTGATGCACATGACACGACGTGCGCCGGAATTATCCGCCACGTCGAGGTTTGTTTGCATCTGAATCATATCAGGTCGCCTTCTTGTGTTTACCGGAATGGTTGGGCTGTCGCCCCCTACCCCGGCATATGAAAATTGTCAGCCGGCCGCTTGCCACGAGAGCAGGCGAAAACACGGCATTAGCTTGACTAGCGCGGGATCGATCGTGCCAGGGTGGTTTCCCAAACGGGACCTTCCGTGCGCTCAAAGCAAAAGAACGCTCGACGAACGAGCGTTCTGACGCTGCTTCATACAGAAATTTCCGCGAGACGCAAGGCCTCGCGAGAAATTCTTACTTTGCCTGGCCGGAAATGACCGTCCAGCACTTGTCCTTGGAGATCGGCGCGCATTCCTCGATGGATACGGTATCGCCAATCTTGTACTGATTGTTTTCGTCGTGGGCCTTGTACTTCTTGGAACGACGAACGGTCTTCTGCATCAGCGGATGAGCGAAACGACGCTCAACGCGGACAACTACAGTCTTCTCGTTCTTGTCGCCAACGACGACGCCCTGCAGGATGCGCTTCGGCATATTCTTAGGCCTTTGCTTCTGCCGCCTTCTGGCGGGCAATGGTTTTCACGCGGGCGATGTCCTTGCGAACTTCGTTGACGCGGGAGGACTTTTCGAGCTGACCGGTGGCCTTCTGGAAGCGCAGGTTGAACTGCTCCTTCTTCAGGTCGGCGAGCTTGTCCTTGAGCTGATCGGCCGTCAGGCCGCGAACTTCTTCGGCTTTCATGTGCCTTGCTCCTTACTCTGCAATGCGCTGTACGAAGCGCGTCTTGACCGAGAGCTTGGCAGAGCCGAGGCGAAGCGCTTCGCGAGCGATTTCTTCGCTGACGCCGTCGATCTCGAACATCATGCGGCCTGGCTTGACCTTGCATGCCCAATATTCAACAGAGCCCTTACCCTTACCCATACGGACTTCGGTCGGCTTTGCGGTTACCGGAACATCCGGGAACACGCGGATCCATACACGGCCAGCACGCTTCATGTAGCGCGTGATCGCGCGGCGGGCCGCTTCGATCTCGCGTGCATTTACGCGGTTTGGCTCCTGAGCCTTAAGGCCGAATTCACCGAAGGCGAGGTCGGAACCACCCTTGGCGACGCCCTTGATGCGGCCCTTAAATTGCTTGCGGTACTTGGTACGCTTTGGCTGCAACATTTTCTTATTCTCCGAACTTATCTGCCACCAACGCTATTAAGCGTTGTCGCGGCGACGATCGCGGTCACGGCTAGCCGGACCCTGAGCATCACCCTCGAGTGCGCGGCGCTCGGAGGCCATCGGATCGTGCTCAAGGATTTCGCCCTTGAAGATCCAAACCTTGATGCCGCAGATACCGAAAGCGGTTTCCGCTTCGGCTGTGCCGTAGTCGATGTCAGCGCGCAGCGTATGCAGCGGCACGCGACCTTCGCGGTACCATTCCGTACGAGCGATTTCAGCACCGCCGAGACGGCCCGCGCAGGTGATCTTGATGCCTTCGGCGCCAAGACGCATTGCGGACTGAACGGCGCGCTTCATGGCGCGACGGAAAGCAACACGACGCTCGAGCTGCTGAGCGATCGACTGAGCGACCAGTACAGCGTCGACTTCCGGCTTGCGAACTTCAACGATGTTGAGGTGCGTTTCGGAGTTCGTCATGTCCGACAGCTTCTTGCGGAGCTTGTCGATGTCTGCGCCCTTCTTGCCGATGATCAGGCCCGGACGAGCCGAGTGGATCGTGACGCGGCACTTCTTGTGCGGACGCTCGATAACCACTTTGGAGATACCAGCCTGCTTCAGTTCGCTCATGACGAACTTGCGCATCTTCAGGTCTTCGTGCAGCAGCTGACCGTATTCGGCATTGTCCGCGAACCAGCGGCTATCCCAGGTACGGTTGATGCCAAGACGGAAACCAATTGGATTGATTTTCTGACCCATTATGCGGCCTCCTCGGTGGCGGCTTCAACTTCGCGAACAACGATCGTGAGGTGCGCAAAGGGCTTTTCGATGCGCGATGCACGACCACGGCCACGAGCGTGGAAACGCTTCATGACGATCGACTTGCCAACGTAAGCTTCCGCTACGACCAGCGAGTCAACGTCGAGATCATGGTTGTTCTCGGCGTTTGCGATCGCAGATTCGAGCGTCTTCTTGACGGCGCCTGCGATGCGCTTGCGGGAGAATTCCAGCTCAGCGAGTGCGCGCTCGACCTTCTTGCCGCGGATAGCCGCGGCAACCAGGTTGAGCTTCTGTGGGCTGACGCGGAGCGTGCGGGCGACTGCTTGCGCCTCGTTGTCCTTCAGCCGGCGTTCGGCTTTTGCCTTGCCCATCGTTACTTCCTCTTTGCCTTCTTGTCCGCACCGTGACCGTAGTAGGTCCGGGTCGGAGAGAATTCACCGAATTTGTGACCGACCATGTCTTCATTGACGTTGACCGGAATATGCTTGCTGCCGTTGTAGACGCCGAAGGTGAGACCGACGAACTGGGGCAGGATCGTGGAGCGACGGCTCCAGATCTTGATTACTTCTGCACGTCCGCCTTCACGAACCTTCTCAGCCTTCTTGAGAAGATAGCCGTCAACGAACGGACCTTTCCATACTGAACGAGCCATTGGAGACTTCCTCTCTTACTTCTTACGCTGATGACGCGAGCGCATGATCATCTTGTCGGTCGACTTGTTCGACCGGGTGCGCTTGCCCTTGGTCGGCTTACCCCAAGGGGTAACCGGGTGACGACCACCGGAAGTGCGGCCTTCACCACCACCGTGCGGGTGGTCGACAGGGTTCATGACAACACCGCGGTTATGCGGACGCTTGCCGCGCCATACGGTACGACCGGCCTTGCCGTCGTTGATGTTGGCGTGGTCAGGGTTCGAAACCGCACCGATCGAAGCAAGGCAGGAGCCCGGCACGAGGCGCTGTTCGCCAGAGTTCAGACGAAGGATCGCGAGACCCGCATCGCGGCCTACGAGCTGTGCGTAGGAACCAGCGGAGCGAGCGATCTGACCGCCCTTGCCCGGCTTCATTTCCACGTTGTGGATGATGGAGCCAACCGGGATGTACTGCAGGGGCATGGTGTTGCCCGGCTTTACGTCCACAGCCTTTTCAGAGGCGATGACCTTATCGCCGGCAGCAAGGCGCTGCGGAGCGATGATGTAGGCCTGTTCGCCGTCGGCGTAGGAGATGAGCGCGATGAACGCGGTACGGTTCGGGTCGTATTCGATACGCTCGACCGTGCCTTCAACTTCGAACTTGCGACGCTTGAAGTCGATCAGACGATACGTACGCTTGTGACCGCCGCCGATGAAGCGAGCCGTGATGCGACCGAGGTTGTTACGACCGCCGCTCTTGGTCAGACCCTGCGTCAGCGCCTTGACCGGCTTGCCCTTGTAGAGCGAAGAGCGGTCGACGATGACCAGCTGACGCTGGCTCGGGGTCGTAGGATTGAATGTTTTCAATGCCATGTTTTTATTCCTCAGAGACCGGTGGAGACGTCGATCGTCTGGCCTTCAGCCAAAGTCACGATTGCCTTCTTCACGTCCTTCTGCTTGCCGACAAAACCGCGGAAACGACGGGTCTTGCCCTTGCGGAGCAGAGTGTTGACGGCCGTGACCTTGACGCCGAAGAGCGCCTCGACTGCAGCCTTGATTTCCGGCTTCGACGCCGTCTTAGCGACGTTGAAAACAACCTGGTTGTTTTCCGATACCAGAGTGGACTTTTCGGTGATCGACGGCGAGACGATCACATCATAGTGGCGAAGATCGGTCACTTGAAACGCTCCTCTAGAGCTTCAACGGCAGCCTTGGAAAGCACGAGCTTGCCACGGCGCACGATGTCATAAACGTTGATGCCCTGGATCGGCAGAACATCGATGTTCGGGATGTTCTTGGCTGCGAGCTTGAAGTTGCCATCAAGTTCGGCGCCGCCGATGAAGAGAGCGTTGGTCAGGCCGAGCGTTGCGAAGGTCGAAGCCAGAGCCTTGGTCTTTGCTTCAGCAGCAACCAGGTTGTCGATGATGATGACATCATCGGACTTCAGCTTTGCCGACAGAGCCAGACGCAGGCCGAGAGCGCGAACCTTCTTCGGAAGGTCGTGTTCGTGGCTGCGAGCAACCGGGCCGTGAGCCTTACCACCGCCGCGGAACTGCGGAGCACGAGCCGAATGGTGACGAGCGCGGCCCGTACCCTTCTGCTTGTACATCTTGGCGCCGGTGCGCCATACGTCGGCACGGCCCTTAGCCTGGTGAGTGCCCTGCTGCTTCTTGGCAAGCTGCCAGCGGATTACGCGGGCGAGAATGTCTTCGCGGGGCTCGAGACCGAAAATCGCGTCAGAAAGAGAAACCTTCCCTGCGTCTTTTCCCTCGAGGGTCTTGACGTTGAATTCCATTGGTCTGGCTCCCTTACTTCGCGGCCGACTTGACGGCGTCGCGCACGATGATCCAGGCACCCTTGGAACCGGGTACTGCACCCTTGATCAGGATCAGACCACGATCTTCGTCGGTCGAAACCACTTCAAGGTTCTGAGTCGTTACGCGCGTCTGGCCCATGTGACCAGCCATCTTCTTGTTCTTGAAAACCTTGCCCGGGTCCTGGCGCGAGCCGGTCGAACCGTGCGAGCGGTGCGAAACCGACACACCGTGCGTGGCGCGCAGACCGCCGAAGCCGTGACGCTTCATGGCGCCGGCAAAGCCCTTACCAATCGTCGTGCCGGTGACATCGACGAGCTGACCGGTGGCGAAGTGGCCAGCCTTGAGCTCGGTGCCGACGTCAAGCAGGTTGTCTTCCGAAACACGGAATTCAGCGAGCTTGGCCTTCGGCTCGACGTTGGCAATAGCGAAATTGCCGCGCATCGCCTTGGACGTGTTCTTGACCTTCGCCGTGCCAGCACCAAGCTGAACTGCGGCGTAGCCGTTCTTTTCTACTGTGCGCTGGGCTACGACCTGGCAGCCTTCCATACGCAATACTGTTACCGGAACATGTTCGCCGGCGTCGTTATAGACGCGGGTCATGCCGATCTTCTGTGCAATCACACCTGAACGCATCGGTTCAATCCTTCCAACTCAGCTCGAGCTAGGCTCAGAGCTTGATCTCAACATCGACACCAGCGGCGAGATCGAGCTTCATCAGCGCGTCTACCGTCTGCGGTGTCGGGTCAACGATGTCGAGGAGGCGCTTATGCGTGCGCATCTCGAACTGCTCGCGGCTCTTCTTGTCGATGTGTGGGGACCGGTTTACCGTAAACTTCTCGATGCGAGTCGGAAGCGGAACGGGGCCCCGGACGCTTGCGCCGGTGCGCTTCGCCGTCGACACGATCTCGCGCGTCGAAGCGTCGAGAATGCGGTGATCGAACGCCTTCAGGCGAATGCGGATATTTTGGCCGTTCATTCGACGTTATCCTTGTGTTTGTTACTTACGCGCCCTTGTTCAAGGCACGGGTTGTTTTCTTCCCTAAAGGCGGACCACCGGTTTCAAAGATCGAGAGGGACGTCGGAAACCGGCATCCCTATCCAGTCTTCAGGCCTTTCGGCCACCTTTATGTTAGCTTCAGTCTGCCGCTTCGAAACGACGAAGCAGCGCGCAAACAGCGCTTGCGCGCCATGTGCCGTATTTCTTTGTAATAAGCAAGCGGCTAAAGCCACTTGCTTCATAATAATGTCATCGAAGCGGCCGTCTCTTCCGAGACGGCCGATCTCAATGATTACTCGATGATCGAGGCAACGATGCCTGCGCCGACGGTACGGCCGCCTTCGCGGATAGCGAAGCGCAGCTTTTCTTCCATCGCGATCGGAACGATCAGCTCAACGGCAACCGTGACGTTGTCGCCAGGCATAACCATTTCCGTGCCTTCCGGCAGCGAAACGATGCCGGTTACGTCCGTCGTGCGGAAGTAGAACTGCGGACGGTAGTTCGTGAAGAACGGCGTATGACGGCCGCCTTCTTCCTTCGTCAGGATGTAGGCTTCAGCCATGAACTTCTTGTGCGGCTTGACAGAGCCCGGCTTGCACAGGATCTGACCACGCTCAACGCCGTCACGGTTAACGCCGCGAACCAGAGCGCCGATGTTGTCGCCAGCCTGGCCCTGATCGAGCAGCTTGCGGAACATTTCAACGCCGGTAACCGTCGTCTTCGAGGTGGCGCGGATGCCGACGATTTCGACTTCTTCACCAACCTTGACGATGCCGCGCTCGACGCGACCGGTCACAACCGTACCACGACCCGAGATCGAGAACACGTCTTCGATCGGCATCAGGAACGGCTGGTCGATCGGACGCTCAGGCGTCGGAATGTAGGCGTCGACAGCGGCCATCAGTTCGCGAACGGCGTCTTCGCCGATCTTCTTGTCCGAATCGTTGAGAGCGGCAAGAGCCGAACCCTTGACGACAGGAACGTCGTCGCCCGGGAAGTCGTAGGACGACAGAAGTTCGCGAACTTCCATCTCGACGAGTTCGAGCAGTTCCGCGTCGTCGACCTGGTCGACCTTGTTGAGGAACACGACCAGAGCCGGAACGCCAACCTGACGAGCGAGCAGGATGTGCTCGCGGGTCTGCGGCATCGGGCCGTCAGCAGCAGAGCAAACCAGGATCGCGCCGTCCATCTGTGCGGCACCGGTGATCATGTTCTTGACGTAGTCGGCGTGGCCGGGGCAATCAACGTGGGCATAGTGACGGTTGGCCGTCTCGTACTCGACGTGTGCCGTCGAGATGGTGATGCCGCGTGCCTTTTCTTCCGGAGCAGCGTCGATCTGGTCGTACGCCTTGAACTCGCCGAAATACTTCGTGATCGCTGCCGTCAGAGACGTCTTGCCGTGGTCAACGTGGCCGATCGTGCCGATGTTAACGTGCGGCTTGTTGCGCTCAAATTTGCTCTTTGCCATTTAGGCTCTCCATTCTTGCAAGTCCGCGAGGGACTTAATTCTTGTTATCGGTCAATTGGTATTCCGGTCACTTCTGACCGGAATACTTTGCCTGGATCTCGGTTGCGACGTTCGACGGGACCGGCGAGTAGTGATCGAAGGTCATCGTGTACTGTGCGCGGCCCTGCGACATGGAGCGCAGGTTGTCGACGTACTTGAACATGTTCGCCAGCGGAACGTTGGCGTTGATGACGATCGCGATGCCGCGCTGTTCCTGACCCTGGATCTGACCACGGCGGGAGTTCAGGTCACCGATGACGTCACCGACGTAATCTTCCGGCGTTACGACTTCAACCTTCATCATCGGCTCGAGGAGCTGAGCGCCGGCCTTCTTGGCTGCTTCACGGAAGCAAGCACGCGAAGCGATTTCGAACGCGAGAACGGACGAGTCAACGTCGTGGAAGGCACCGTCAACGAGCGTCGCCTTGACGCCGAGCATCGGGAAGCCAGCCAGCGGACCGGAAGACAGAACGCTTTCGATACCCTTCTGAACGCCCGGGATGTATTCCTTCGGAACAGCACCGCCGACGATCTTGGATTCGAACTTGAAGTCGTCGCCTTCTGGGTTCGGTTCGAAGATGATCTTGACGCGCGCGAACTGACCGGTACCACCGGACTGCTTCTTGTGCGTGTAGTCTTCTTCGTGCTGACGCGTGATGGTTTCGCGATAGGCAACCTGCGGAGCACCGACGGTTGCTTCAACCTTGAATTCGCGACGCATGCGGTCGACGAGAATGTCGAGGTGAAGTTCGCCCATGCCGGCGATGATCGTCTGACCGGATTCCTGGTCAGTCTTCACGCGGAAGGACGGGTCTTCAGCAGCCAGACGGTTGAGCGCGAGGCCCATCTTTTCCTGGTCGCCCTTGGTCTTCGGCTCGATCGCGATCTGGATGACCGGCTCGGGGAATTCCATGCGCTCAAGGATAACCGGCTTCAGCGGATCGCAGAGCGTATCGCCAGTGGTGGTTTCCTTGAGACCGGCGAGAGCAACGATGTCGCCTGCGAAGGCTTCTTCGATGTCTTCACGCGAGTTCGAGTGCATCTGCAGCATGCGGCCGACGCGCTCGCGCTTGTCCTTGACCGTGTTCATGACCGACGCGCCCTTTTCGAGCTTGCCGGAGTAGATGCGAGCGAAGGTCAGCGAACCGACGAAGGGGTCGTTCATGATCTTGAACGCGAGCATGGAAAGCGGCTCGGCGTCGTCAGCATGACGTTCGATTTCGGCTTCGGTCTTGAAGTCGATGCCCTTGATCGCCGGAATATCGAGCGGCGACGGCAGGTAGTCGACAACAGCGTCGAGCAGCGGCTGAACGCCCTTGTTCTTGAAGGCGGTGCCGCAGAACATCGGGTGGAACTTGACGTCGATCGTGCCGCGACGAACGAGCGCGCGGATCT
Source organism: Rhizobium sp. Rhizsp42 (assembly GCF_047304155.1). Lineage (NCBI taxonomy): Bacteria > Pseudomonadati > Pseudomonadota > Alphaproteobacteria > Hyphomicrobiales > Rhizobiaceae > Rhizobium > Rhizobium sp. Rhizsp42. The sequence continues at coordinate 408,814 of NZ_JBGLYS010000001.1, forward strand.
GGTCGTTGTCGGGCATGGTGCCTTCGAGGTAGGCTTCCATCGCGGCTTCGTCGATCTCGACAACGGTCTCGATCAGCTTTTCGCGATATTCAGCAGCCTTTTCCTTCAGGTCGTCGGGGATTTCGACAACGTCCCACTGAGCGCCGAGCGACTCGTCGCGCCAGATGAGAGCGTTCATCTCGATCAGGTCGACAACGCCCTTGAAGTCGGACTCTGCGCCGATCGGGAGCTGCATGACGACTGCGGTGGCGCCGAGACGGGTCTTGATCATTTCTACCGAGCGGTAGAAGTCAGCACCGGTCTTGTCCATCTTGTTGCAGAAGATCATACGCGGAACGTTGTACTTCTCAGCCTGACGCCAGACGGTTTCCGTCTGCGGCTCTACGCCTGCGTTGGCATCGAGAAGGGCAACGGCACCGTCGAGAACGCGCAGCGAACGTTCGACTTCGATGGTGAAGTCGACGTGGCCGGGGGTGTCGATGATGTTGAAGCGACGCATCTTGCCGTCGCGACCCTTCCAGAAGGTCGTGGTCGCAGCGGACGTGATCGTGATGCCACGCTCCTGCTCCTGCTCCATCCAGTCCATCGTGGCGGCGCCATCGTGCACTTCGCCGATCTTGTGCGACTTGCCGGTGTAGTAAAGGATACGCTCGGTCGTCGTCGTCTTGCCGGCGTCGATGTGCGCCATGATACCGAAATTACGGTAGTCTTCGATTTTATATTCGCGAGCCATAATGGACTGCCTTTCGGGAACCGTTCGGGATTACCAGCGATAATGCGAGAACGCACGGTTGGCATCAGCCATCTTGTGCGTGTCTTCGCGCTTCTTGACGGCGCTACCACGGTTGTTGGATGCATCGAGAAGTTCGCCGGAAAGGCGATCGACCATCGTCGTCTCATTGCGCTTGCGAGCGGCAGTGATCAGCCAGCGAATTGCGAGGGCCTGGCGACGCTCGGGGCGAACATCGACCGGAACCTGGTACGTAGCACCACCAACGCGGCGCGAACGGACTTCTACGTGCGGAGCAATGTTGTCGAGGGCGGCGTGGAAAACAACCAGCGGCTCCTGCTTCGACTTGTTCTGCACGGAGTCAAATGCGCCGTAAACAATGCTTTCAGCGACGGACTTCTTGCCGTCAAGCATGATTGCATTCATGAACTTGGTGACGATGAGATCGCCGAACTTGGGGTCCGGGTTGATCTCGCGCTTTTCTGCTCTGTGACGTCTGGACATACTTCTCGTCTCTTAACCGTTAAGGCGCTTTATCACGCGGAGGACCTCACGCAGCGCCGAATTTACAAAAAGTCCGAATTACTTCGGACGCTTCGCACCGTACTTGGAGCGGCGCTGCTTGCGGTTCTTGACACCCTGGGTATCGAGAACGCCGCGGATGATGTGGTAACGAACACCCGGCAAGTCCTTCACGCGGCCGCCACGGATCATGACGACAGAGTGTTCCTGCAGGTTGTGACCTTCGCCAGGAATGTAGCCGATGACTTCGAAGCCATTGGTCAGACGGATCTTGGCAACCTTACGGAGAGCCGAGTTCGGCTTCTTCGGGGTCGTGGTGTAGACGCGGGTGCAAACACCACGCTTCTGCGGGTTTTCCTGCAGAGCAGGAACCTTGTTACGCTTTACGTTTGGCTGGCGCGGCTTGCGGATCAGCTGGTTTACGGTAGGCATTCAACCATCCCTTACGTTTAAATCTCAAACCCTTGCGGGCGTAACTCACGCCGTCTCCGGCAAGATCACACGCCTGTCTCAATGCGCAAAACGTGGCCCGATCTGTTTTCGCAGATGGACCACAAAGAGCAGAGGACGCAAAAGAAATGCGTCATGCGTGCAGGCAACATATCTTCAACGTGCGTTTCGAACCTTGTTTGAGGTGATATCGAGGGCGTGTCGCCCCAGATGGCCATGCCTCACATGGGTTCCGATGGCGCGGGTACTACTGGTTTCCCGTCGTCTCGTCAAGGCTGTTAACAAATAATCTTCCCGAGAAGGCCTTGAAACGCGGCCTTTTGGCCGCCGTCCGGACCTTTTAGACAAAATCGCGTGCGGTGGCCAAGATAAACTTGGGCATTGCAGCGAAAGCGGCTAAGGAATCAGAGATTGCAGAGGCCAAGTGCCTGAAATGAGATTCAAATCTCGAATCGAAGGACGAAGAATGATTACCAGCCCGGACAACGACAACAACAACGAAGGCCCGATGGTCTTCATCATCATCGGCAAGGGTTATGAGACCGATGGCAGCGAAGGTGTCGATCTGCACATCATGCTGAAGGCGGCCGACGACGACAGCGCGGTTCGCGAAGCGTTGAACGCGTTGTCCGAGGAAGGTTTCATCGAGGCCGACCTCGACCAGATCGGCATGCTGACCGACATTCCGGAAGAAGAGCCGCACGCGTCCGCCTACAAGGGCGCGGTCGAAGGCGAAGTCGCGATCATTCGCTTCAGCTGAGCCGACATGATGGAGCCGGATGCGCTGAAAGTGCTGATCTATGCCACTTGGCGCGACCGGCTTCTCGTTTTCGACGAGCCGGACTTTCCCGACGTGCTCTGGCAGGTGCCGGGCGGAACGGTCGAGACCGGCGAAGAAATCGCCGAGGCGGCGTTGCGGGAATTCTCCGAGGAAACCGGCCTAGCGCCATCAGCTCCCCTCACCCCGCTTGACATGCACGACTACCGGTTTTCGCTGAAGATCGGTGGTATCGCCTGGCACCGCCGGCACTATTTTCATGTCGAACTCGACGGTCGCCACCCAGAGACATGGCTGCACCATGAGCTGACGCCATTCGGCGGCGGCGACCCGATCCAGTTTCGCTTCTTCTGGATCGATCTTGCGCAAGCGAAAGCCCGGCTGGGCTATGGCATGGAACACTGCCTGCCGATGATCGGCGTAAGCCTCCGGTGAAGACCACAGGTCAGGCAGCTTGAGCGTTGACGGTCGGCGGCGTCCAATTCCACGGAAGCAACTGCTCCAGCCTGATAATCGGCGTGTCAGCTATGCGGGCAAGAACGTCGGCCAGCCACGCCTGCGGATCGATGTCGTTGAGCTTTGCCGTCATGATCAACGTTGCCATGAAGGCTGCACGATCCGCGCCGCGGTCTGATCCGGCGAAGAGCCAGGACTTCCTACCGAGTGCGAAGCCTCGCAGGGCTCGCTCCGCGGCGTTGTTCGTGAGGCAAATCCGGCCATCCTCCAGGAATGACGTGAAGCCGTCCCATCGCTTGAGCATATAATCAATGGCCTCCGCGACCGGAGAACTGCGTGACAGCTTTAACCGCTCGGTTTGAAGCCAAGCCTGCAGATCATTGACGAGCGGCAGGCTTTCCTTGTGGCGACTCTCCAGGCGTTGATCGGCGGTGAGCCCGTTGATCTCGCGCTCGATATCGAACAGGCTGTCGATCCGTTTGACGGCCTCAAGCGCCATAGGCGAGATCGGCGTGGCGTTCTTTCCACGCTTGGCGTTTGCGGCAATGTCGGCGAGCACGAAGAACTTGCGCCGCGAGTGCGCCCAGCAAAACGCCTGACTTAGCGGATTTGGATCGCGATCATCCTTGAACAGCGGATTGTAGCCACCATAGGCGTCCGCCTGCAGAATACCGGTGAAGGTCTTCAGGTGGCGCTCCGGATGTTCCTGCCGCCGATCGCGCGAGGCATAGTAAAGGGCTGCCGGCGGTGAGAGGCCTCCGAACGGCCGATCATCCCGGACATAAGTCCAGATGCGGCCCGTATCGGTCTTTCCCTTTGCGAGGATCGGGACGGTCGTGTCGTCGCCATGCAGTCGCTCGGCGGCAAGGACATGCGTCTCGATCAGGGAGTGGATGGGCTTCAGCGCCGCTGCACATGCTCCAACCTGATCGGCCAGCGTCGACAAGCTGAGGTCGACGCCCTCGCGGGCATAGCGTTCGCTCTGGCGATTGAGTGGCTGGTGCTGGGCGAACTTCTCGAACAGGATCATCGCCAGCAGGTTCGGCCCTGCAAAACCGCGGGGCGTTACGTGGAATGGTGCCGGCGGCTGCGTGATCTTCTCACACTCGCGGCAGGTAAACTTCTCCCGCACCGTCTGGATGACCTTCCACTGACGCGGTACGACCTCCAGGGTCTCGGTGATGTCCTCGCCAAGCTTCGACAACTTAGCCGATCCGCAGCAGGCGCAATTGGCGGGAGCGGCGATAACGACGCGTTCGCGTGGCAGGTGTTCGGGGAATGACTTACGTGACGGACGCCTGCGCTCGAAGGCTTTGACGGTTGAAGCTTTGGCGGCGATTTCCGCGACCAATTCATCTTCACCGGCATCCGCTTCGAGCTCCTCGAGCTGCAGTTCCATCTGCTCAAGGAGCCGCGCCTTACGCTCGGATCGGCTGCCGTAGAGTTCACGTCGAACCTTGTCGATCTCCAGCTTCAGCCGTGCGATCAGCGCCTCGGAATGCGATACGAGTGCCTTGGCGCTGGCGGCTTCTGCCTTGGCGGCCGCCGCTTCTGCTTCGGCTGCGACACGGCGCGCACGTTCCTGGGCCAGCAGTGCGAGGGCACTGGCAAGGTCGTCCGGAAGCTCTTCGGTCGCATTGCTCATGACAGGATGGAATCATATTCGACCCCATCATTCCAGTGTTTTTGCTTATCCGGCCGACGTTGGCCGCCAGGTCTTTTGCGGCATCCGCCAGTCGATGCCCTCCAGCAGATAACCGAGCTGCGCAGGCGTGATCACTACCGTACCATCGGCCGCTGAAGGCCAGATGAAGCGTCCTCGCTCGAGCTTCTTCGTGAACAGGCAAGCTCCCTGGCCGTCATGCCAGATCACCTTGATCAAGCCACCGCCTCGGCCGCGGAATACGAACAGGTGACCGCACATCGGGTCGCGCTTTAGCGCCTCCTGCACCATCAACGACAGACCGGGGAAGCCTTTGCGCATATCGGTGTGGCCCGTCGCCAACCAGACCTTCACTCCACTCGGAACCGGGATCATCGCAGCCCCAGCACGCAATCGAGTATCCGGCCAAGCGCTTCCGTGTCGATGTCGCTATCCACGCGGACGCGTCGGCCCCGACCAAGTTCGATTGTTACATCACTGCGCTTCCGACGAGGATGGAATTTGGTGGGTGGTTCCGGCTGAGCGGGGGAGACTGTCGAAGCGGCCTCGGACACGATCACCGGCACCAAAGCCGCAGTGTCAGATCTTGGCTCCTCGATCCGACAAAGCTCTTTGCGCCAACGGAACAACTGGCTGACATGGATGCCGGCCGCGCGGGCAATCTCGGAGATGACCGCGTCTGGCTCAAAGCACGCAGCGACGAGCCGCTCTTTATCTTCGCGTGACCAACGCCGACGGCGCTCCACAGACGTGATCACCTCAATTGGATGCTTCGTCATATGACTACTCCTAGTGTTACCACTAGGACTGGCAGTCAGCAGGCCGTCATCGCAAGACGGCCTTCACCGTGGGCTTACTGATCGGCTGACGCCGCGCCCTCCCCGCTCCCCACTTTCATATCCTCAAACGAAAAAACCGCCCGGATCGCTCCGGGCGGTTTTCAATTCTTGTTATCCGGTCTTGCGACCCGGGCGCCGATTACTCGGCGGCCGGTGCGCTTTCGCCAGCCAGATCCTGAAGCATCGGGGTCGCGACATCCGCGCCCGTGCCCTTGCGGCGTTCTTCGAGGATCAGCTCGTCGCGCGAGGTCGCGATACGGCGGATCTGGGTCATGGTGCCACCGGTACCAGCCGGGATGAGGCGGCCGACGATGACGTTTTCCTTCAGACCCTGCAGGCCGTCGGTCTTGCCGGCGATCGCAGCTTCCGTCAGCACCTTCGTCGTTTCCTGGAAGGATGCGGCGGAGATGAAGGACGGCGTCTGCAGCGATGCCTTGGTGATGCCGAGCAGAACCGGCTCGCCATAGGCAGGCTTCTTGCCCTGTTCGATCAGGCTGTCGTTGACGTCTTCGAGCTCGATACGGTCTACGTTGTCGCCGACGATATAGGTCGAGTCGCCTGCATCGGTGATTTCCACCTTCTGCAGCATCTGACGGACAATCACTTCGATGTGCTTGTCGTTGATGACAACGCCCTGCAGACGATAGACTTCCTGGATTTCGTTGACCAGGTACGAAGCCAGAGCTTCGACGCCCTTGATCGCCAGGATGTCGTGCGGCGCGGGGTTACCGTCGAGGATGTAGTCACCCTTTTCGATATAGTCACCTTCCATCAGATGGAACGGCTTGCCCTTCGGGATCAGATACTCGACCGGCTCGACACCGTCTTCCGCCGGCTCGATGATGACGCGACGCTTGTTCTTGTAGTCGCGGCCGAGGCGGATCGTACCATCGATCTCAGCGATGATGGCGTGGTCCTTCGGACGACGAGCTTCGAACAGTTCGGCAACACGCGGCAGACCACCGGTGATGTCCTTGGTCTTGGCGCTTTCCAGCGGCGAACGTGCAAGCACGTCACCCTGGGAAACCTTCTGACCAGGCTCGACCGACAGGATCGCGTCAACCGACAGCTGGAAGCGGGCATCAGCACCGCGCGGCAGCTTCATGACGTTGCCGCTGGCGTCCATGATGACGATCGACGGCTTGAGGTCAGAACCGCGCGGGGTCGAACGCCAGTCGATAACCTGACGCTTGGTGATACCCGTGGATTCGTCGGTCGCTTCGAGAACGGAGAGACCATCGACGACGTCTTCGAACTGAACGGTACCCGAGACTTCCGTCATCATCGGACGGGTGTACGGATCCCACTCGGCCAGACGCTGACCGCGCTTGACCTTGTCGCCATCATCGACGTGCAGCTTCGAACCGTAGGCGACGCGCTGCGAAGAGCGCTCGACGCCACGCTCGTCGAGAATGGTGACCGCCATGTTGCGGCCCATAGCGACGAGGACGTTCTCCGAGTTGCGCAGAACGTTGCGGTTCTTGATCTGGATCGTACCTTCATACGATGCTTCCAGGAACGACTGGTCGACCACGTTTGCCGTGCCACCAAGGTGGAACGTACGCATGGTGAGCTGCGTGCCCGGCTCGCCGATCGACTGAGCAGCGATGACGCCGACCGCTTCACCCATGTTGACTGGAGTACCGCGGGCAAGGTCACGACCGTAGCAGACCGAGCAGACGCCCGTCTGGACTTCGCAGGTCAGTGCGGAGCGGATACGGATCGACTGGATACCAGCCTTTTCGATCTCGATGACATCGGGCTCGAGGATCATCTTGCCAGCGTCGACGAGACGCTCGCCGGTGACCGGATGATCGATATCATCCAGAGCCGTACGGCCGAGGATACGAACGCCGAGCGAAGCAACGACCTGACCGGCATCGACGATGGCGGTCATGGTGAGGCCCTTGTCGGTGCCGCAATCCACGAGGTTGACGATGCAATCCTGCGCGACGTCGACGAGACGACGGGTCAGGTAACCGGAGTTCGCCGTCTTCAGAGCGGTGTCTGCGAGACCCTTACGGGCACCGTGGGTCGAGTTGAAGTACTCGTTAACGGTCAGACCTTCCTTGAAGTTCGACGTGATCGGCGTCTCGATGATTTCACCCGACGGCTTGGCCATCAGGCCGCGCATGCCGCCCAGCTGGCGCATCTGGTTCGGAGAACCACGGGCACCCGAGTGCGACATCATGTAGATGGCGTTCATCTGCTTCTGGCGACCCGTTTCCGGATCGAACTCGACGGCCTTAATGCGGGCCATCATGTCCTCGGCGACCTTTTCGGTTGCCTTACCCCAAGCGTCAACGACCTTGTTGTACTTCTCGCCCTGAGTGATCAGGCCGTCGTTGTACTGCTGCTCGTATTCCTTGACCAGGTTTTCGGTGTCGCCGACGATCTTCGCCTTCGAGTCCGGGATAACCATGTCGTCCTTGCCGAACGAAATGCCGGCGCGGCAGGCGTGGGTGAAGCCGAGCTGCATGATGCGGTCGCAGAAAATGACCGTGTCCTTCTGGCCGCAATGACGATAGACCGTGTCGATCATCTTGGAGATGTTCTTCTTGGTCATTTCCTGGTTGCAGATGTCGAAGGTCACCTTGCCGTTCTTCGGCAGAAGTTCGCCGATGAGCAGACGGCCGGGGGTCGTTTCATAGATCTTCGAGTAGGGCTTGCCATCCTCGTCGATCGACTTGAAGCGGCCGCGGATCTTGGAGTGCAGCGTCACGACCTTGTTTTCAAGCGCGTGATGCAGTTCGCCCAGATCGGAGAAAGCCATGCCTTCGCCCGGCTCGTTCTGGTTCATGATCGCGAGGTAGTACAGGCCGAGAACCATGTCCTGCGACGGAACGATGATCGGTGCACCGTTTGCAGGGTGCAGGATGTTGTTCGTCGACATCATCAGGACGCGGGCTTCGAGCTGCGCTTCGAGCGACAGCGGCACGTGAACGGCCATCTGGTCACCATCGAAGTCGGCGTTGAAAGCCGTGCAGACGAGCGGATGCAGCTGGATGGCCTTGCCTTCGACCAGGATCGGTTCGAAGGCCTGGATGCCCAGGCGGTGCAGCGTCGGTGCGCGGTTCAGGAGAACCGGATGCTCGCGGATGACCTCGTCGAGGATATCCCAGACTTCCGGCTTTTCCTTTTCAACCAGCTTCTTGGCCTGCTTGACGGTCGAGGAGTAACCCTTGGCGTCGAGGCGGGCGTAGATGAACGGCTTGAACAGCTCGAGCGCCATCTTCTTCGGCAGGCCGCACTGGTGCAGCTTCAGTTCCGGACCGGTCACGATGACCGAACGGCCGGAATAGTCGACGCGCTTGCCGAGCAGGTTCTGACGGAAGCGGCCCTGCTTGCCCTTGAGCATGTCGGACAGCGACTTCAGCGGACGCTTGTTGGCGCCGGTGATGACGCGGCCACGGCGGCCGTTGTCGAACAGCGCGTCCACAGATTCCTGCAGCATGCGCTTTTCGTTACGGATGATGATGCCCGGAGCGCGCAGTTCGATCAGGCGCTTCAGACGGTTGTTACGGTTGATGACGCGGCGGTACAGGTCGTTCAAGTCGGACGTCGCGAAACGGCCGCCATCGAGCGGAACCAGCGGACGCAGGTCCGGCGGGATAACCGGGACGACCTTCATGATCATCCATTCCGGACGGTTGCCCGACTCCATGAAGTTCTCGACGATCTTCAGGCGCTTCATCAGCTTCTTCTGCTTGAGATCCGACGTGGTGTCGGCCAGATCCGAGCGCAGGTCGCCCGCGATCTTCTCAAGGTTCATCGATGCCAGCATTTCGAAGATGGCTTCAGCGCCGATCATGGCGGTGAACTGATCTTCGCCGTACTCATCGACGGCAAGCATGTATTCTTCTTCCGTCAGGAGCTGGTGCTCCTTGAGCGCGGTGAGGCCCGGCTCGGTGACGATGTAGTGTTCGAAGTAGAGAACGCGCTCCACATCCTTCAGCGTCATGTCGAGCAACGTCGAGATGCGCGAAGGAAGCGACTTCAGGAACCAGATGTGGGCGACGGGAGCGGCGAGCTCGATGTGGCCCATACGCTCACGGCGAACGCGCGACAGCGTGACTTCGACGCCGCACTTTTCGCAGATGATGCCCTTGTACTTCATGCGCTTGTACTTGCCGCACAAGCATTCGTAGTCCTTGATCGGTCCGAAGATGCGGGCGCAGAACAGACCATCGCGTTCAGGCTTGAACGTACGATAGTTGATCGTTTCCGGCTTCTTGATCTCACCATAAGACCAGGAGAGAATCTTCTCCGGAGACGCAATCGAGATCCGGATGGAATCGAAATTCTGCGCAGGCACCTGCGGATTGAAAAGATTCATGACCTCTTGGTTCATGCCTGTCTCCTTCATGGGCTGAAAGCCCTCAAACTGCGATGATCAGCGGCAAATCCCGGGCGCCGCGCCATCGCGAAAAAACGACAATAACCGCAGAATGCGGCGAAATCGTCCCTTCCCGGCCAACACGTTACGGGGCCAGAGCTGGGACGGTGCGCGCTACATGGCAGCGCGCACCCTATCAGGTGGTTACTCGGCGGCGTCCGGCAACTGGCCGGTCTGCTGCTCGTCAACCTTCGAGTTCTCGAGCTCGACGGAAAGACCCAGAGAGCGCATTTCCTTGACGAGAACGTTGAAGCTTTCGGGAATACCCGCTTCGAACGTGTCGTCGCCACGGACGATGGCTTCGTAGACCTTGGTACGGCCGGCGACGTCGTCGGACTTGACCGTGAGCATTTCCTGCAGCGTGTAAGCCGCACCGTATGCTTCCAGAGCCCAGACTTCCATTTCCCCGAAGCGCTGACCGCCGAACTGCGCCTTGCCGCCCAGCGGCTGCTGGGTAACGAGCGAGTAAGGACCGATCGAACGAGCGTGGATCTTGTCGTCAACCAGGTGGTTGAGCTTGATCATGTACATGTAGCCGACGGTGACCTTGCGGTCGAAGGGCTCGCCCGTGCGGCCGTCGTACAGAACCGACTGACCACTTTCGTGCAGACCTGCCTTCTTCAGCATCGAGGCAACGTCAGGCTCATGCGCACCGTCGAAGACCGGCGTTGCGATGGAGACACCACGGCGGGACTGTTCGGCCAGCTTGACCAGCGCGTCGTCGTCGAAGTGGGCGACTTCATCCTTGGCCTGCGAAGCGTAGACATCCGTCAGCTCCGTCTTCAGGTCGGTGATGTCCATCGTCTTGCGGTATTCGTCGAGCAGCTCGCCGATCTTCTTACCCATGCCGGCGCAAGCCCAGGCAAGGTGGGTTTCGAGGATCTGGCCAACGTTCATGCGCGAAGGCACGCCCAGCGGGTTCAAGCAGATGTCGACATGCGTGCCGTCTTCGAGGAACGGCATGTCTTCGACAGGCACGATACGCGAGACAACGCCCTTGTTACCGTGACGGCCGGCCATCTTGTCGCCCGGCTGGATCTTGCGCTTCACAGCAACGAAGACCTTGACCATCTTCATGACGCCAGGAGGCATTTCATCGCCGCGCTGGACCTTCTCGACCTTGTCCATGAAGCGCTGTTCAAGGCGCGACTTGGATTCGTCGTACTGGCCACGCAGAGCTTCGAGCTCGGACTGAACCTTCTCGTCTTCGACGGCGAACATCCACCACTGCGAGCGGGGATATTCGGAGACGACGGCGTTTGCCAGCTCGGTGCCCTTCTTGAAGCCCTTCGGGCCTGCGATGGCAACCTGGCCACGCAGCATGTCGATCAGACGGCCGTAGACGTTACGGTCGAGGATCGCCTGCTCGTCGTCGCGGTCCTTTGCAAGACGCTCGATCTCTTCGCGCTCGATAGCCATCGCGCGCTCGTCCTTTTCAACGCCGTGGCGGTTGAAAACGCGAACTTCGACGATCGTGCCGTAGGTGCCCGGAGGCATGCGCATGGAGGTGTCGCGAACGTCGGACGCCTTTTCACCGAAGATGGCGCGCAGCAGCTTTTCTTCCGGCGTCATCGGGCTTTCGCCCTTCGGCGTGATCTTGCCGACGAGGATGTCGCCCGGCTGAACTTCAGCACCGATGTAGACGATACCGGCTTCGTCGAGGTTCTTCAGCGCTTCTTCCGAAACGTTCGGAATGTCGCGCGTGATTTCTTCCGGACCAAGCTTGGTGTCGCGGGCCATCACTTCGAATTCTTCGATGTGGATGGAGGTGAACACGTCGTCAGCGACGATGCGTTCCGACATCAGGATCGAGTCTTCGTAGTTGTAACCGTTCCACGGCATGAACGCGACGAGCGCGTTGCGGCCGAGTGCCAGGTCGCCCAGGTCCGTCGACGGGCCGTCAGCGAGAATGTCGCCGCGGTTGATGACGTCACCAACGGTGACCAGCGGACGCTGGTTGACGCAGGTGTTCTGGTTGGAACGCTGGAACTTCTGCAGACGGTAGATGTCAACACCGGACTTGCCGGCATCGAGGTCTTCCGTCGCGCGGATAACGATACGCGTCGCGTCGACCTGGTCGACCACACCGCCACGGCGAGCGCCGATAGCAGCGCCGGAGTCGCGGGCAACGATCGGCTCCATGCCGGTGCCGACGAACGGAGCTTCGGCGCGCAGCAGAGGCACGGCCTGACGCTGCATGTTCGAGCCCATGAGAGCGCGGTTGGCGTCGTCGTTTTCCAGGAACGGGATGAGAGCGGCTGCGACCGAAACGACCTGCTTCGGCGAAACGTCCATCAGGTTCATGCTATCGCGCGGAGCGAGCATAACTTCGCCAGCGTGACGGCAAACAACGAATTCGTCAACGAACGAACCATCGGAACCGAGTTCGGCGTTGGCCTGAGCGACGTAGTACTTCGCCTCTTCCATTGCGGAGAGGTAAAGAACGTCGTTCGTGACCTTGCCGTCAACGATGCGGCGGTACGGCGATTCAATGAAGCCGTACTTGTTGACGCGTGCGAAGGTAGCCAGCGAGTTGATCAGACCGATGTTCGGACCTTCCGGCGTTTCGATCGGGCAAATACGGCCGTAGTGGGTCGGGTGAACGTCGCGGACTTCGAAGCCTGCGCGCTCGCGGGTCAGACCACCCGGGCCAAGAGCCGAGAGACGACGCTTGTGGGTGATTTCCGAAAGCGGGTTCACCTGGTCCATGAACTGCGACAGCTGCGAGGAGCCGAAGAATTCGCGGACGGCAGCTGCTGCCGGCTTGGCGTTGATCAGGTCCTGCGGCATGACCGTGTCGATTTCGATCGAGGACATGCGTTCCTTGATCGCGCGCTCCATGCGGAGCAGGCCGAGGCGGTACTGGTTTTCCATCAGTTCGCCGACGGAGCGAACGCGACGGTTGCCGAGGTTGTCGATGTCGTCGATCTCGCCCTTGCCGTCGCGCAGTTCGACGAGCATCTTGACCACGGCCAGGATGTCGTCCTTGCGCAGGACACGGACGGTGTCTTCGACTTCGAGGTCGAGACGCATGTTCATCTTGACGCGACCAACAGCCGACAGGTCGTAGCGCTCGGCGTCGAAGAACAGCGAGTTGAACATCGCTTCGGCCGATTCCATGGTCGGCGGTTCACCCGGACGCATGACGCGATAGATGTCGAACAGAGCGTCCTGACGGTTCTCGTTCTTGTCGGCGTTCAGCGTGTTGCGGATGTAGGCGCCGACATTGATGTGGTCGATGCCGAGAACCGGGATCTCTTCGAAACCGTGCGACAGGATGACGGCGAGCGACTTCTCGTCGATTTCGTCGCCTGCCTCGAGGTAGATTTCACCCGTGGAGTAGTTGACGATGTCTTCGGCGAGGAAGTTGCCGTACAGGTCTTCGTCGGTCGCCTGCAGAGCCTTGAGGCCCTTTTCGGACAGCTGACGGAGCAGACGCGGGGTCAGCTTCTTGCCGCCTTCGACGACGACTTCGCCGGTGTCGGCGTCGATCATGTCGCTGATCGTCTTCGCACCCTTGAGGGTCTCAGGGGTAAACGGAATGCGCCAGCCCTTGCCGTCACGAACATAGTCGGACTTGGTGTAGAAGGTCGACAGGATCTCTTCGCCGTCCATGCCGAGCGCCATCAGCAGCGACGTTACCGGCAGCTTGCGGCGACGGTCGATGCGGGCGTAGACGATGTCCTTGGCGTCGAATTCGATGTCGAGCCAGGAACCGCGATACGGGATGACGCGAGCAGCAAACAGCAGCTTGCCGGACGAGTGGCTCTTGCCCTTGTCGTGGTCGAAGAACACGCCCGGCGAACGGTGCATCTGAGACACGATGACGCGCTCGGTGCCGTTGACGATGAACGTACCGTTATTGGTCATGAGCGGCATATCGCCCATGTAAACCGACTGTTCCTTGATGTCCTTGATCGACTTCGCGCCCGTATCTTCATCGATATCGAACACGATCAGACGGAGAGTAACCTTCAGCGGCGCGGCGTAGGTCAGGTCGCGCTGGCGGCATTCATCGACGTCGAACTTCGGCGGTTCGAACTCGTAGGACACGAATTCCAGCATGGAAGCGCCGGAGAAATCCGTGATCGGGAATACGGACTTGAAAACCGACTGAAGGCCCTCGTCAGGGCGACCGCCCTCGGGCTCTTCAACCATCAAAAATTGGTCATAGGACGCCTTCTGAACCTCGATGAGGTTCGGCATTTCCGTGACTTCTGGGATCTTACCGAAAAACTTGCGTACGCGCCTACGACCATTGAACGAAAGGGTCTGAGCCATCGTCGCTCCTTCAAAATTGCATCCGGGCCTGCAACGGACGGGAACCGATGGCCAGTCGACCCCGTCAAGCAATGTGTGCTTCAAACTCGTCTCACTTCCCGAAATCACGAGGCCGGATTGCCTGCGCGTCTCGGTTCGAGACCATCCTCTTGAAGAACCCATTACCCAAAAGCCGTTTTCACGCGGCTTTTGGGTAATTCGTTCCGGGAAACGGCAAATGGGAGGCCGGAAATCCAGCCTCCCAGATGCAGTTCAAGATTACTTAACGTCGACCTTAGCGCCGGCGTCTTCAAGCTTCTTCTTGATGTCGGCAGCTTCAGCCTTGGAAACAGCTTCCTTGACAGCCTTCGGAGCGGCTTCAACGAGGTCCTTAGCTTCCTTCAGGCCGAGGCCCGTGATAGCGCGAACTTCCTTGATGACGTTGATCTTGTTAGCGCCGGCGTCAGCCAGGATAACGTCGAACTCGGTCTTTTCTTCTTCAGCAGCAGCCGGAGCAGCGCCACCGCCAGCAGCAGCAACTGCTACCGGAGCAGCAGCGGAAACGCCCCACTTTTCTTCGAGAAGCTTGGACAGTTCTGCAGCTTCCAGAACGGTCAGCGAGGAGAGGTCGTCTACGATCTTTGCGAGATCAGCCATTGTATCAATTCCTTATGTTCGGTTCGAACCGGTTGTTTATAAACAGCAAAAAACCGCCTTATGCGGCTTCGTCCTTCTTGGCGTAAGCCGAGAACACGCGAGCAAGCTGGCTTGCCGGTGCCTGAACAACGCCTGCGATGCGGGTAGCCGGAGTCTGGATCATGCCCAGCAGCTTCGCGCGCAGTTCGTCCAACGAAGGCAGGGTCGCGAGCGACTTGACTGCATCTGCGTTGAGCGTCGTTGTCCCCATGGCGCCGCCCAAAACAACGATCTTATCGTTGGTCTTGGCGAAATCCACGACGACTTTCGGAGCGGTGATCGGGTCATTGCTGTATGCAATGAGCGTCTGACCGTTGAAGAGACCAGAGATCCCTTCCGCTTCCGTACCCTGAAGGGCGATTTTGGCCAGGCGGTTCTTCGCGACTTTGACGGTACCGCCAGCTGCGCGCATCTTGGAACGGAAGTCGTTCATCTGCGCGACTGTAGCACCAGCATAGTGGGCCACGACAACCGAGCCCGAAGCCTTGAAGACTTCGTTCAGTTCCGTGACGAATTCGCGTTTTTCCGCTCTTTCCACTGCCTATCTCCAGTAGATGAGACCGTGACCGGCCCCATCGGGTTGCCTTTGCCTCCTGAGATCACGAATGATCCCAAGCGACGCTTGAGGATCCTGTCCCCTCGCGCTCCGCGCCAGAAAGGCTAAGAGGCACAAGGCATCCAAGGTTCGAACCAAATCGATGAAGCACAGCTTCAAAAATTCGGGCCTTACCCGTCTCATGCAGGCCAAGTGATTAAGGGAAAACCACCTGCAATCTCGGACAGGATTCCGGATTTCTCCGGAATATCCCGGCCTCTTGCGAGGCCGGAATCTGATGAGCCGGACCGAAGCCCGGCGAAACTTTATTAAGCGGCCGTGACCGAAGCGACTTCGATCTTGACGCCCGGGCCCATGGTCGAAGAGATCGCTACGCGCTTGACGTAGTTACCCTTTGCGCCAGCCGGCTTTGCCTTGATGACGGCGTCAGCGAAAGCCTTGATGTTTTCTTCAAGAGCCTTGGCGTCGAACGAAGCCTTGCCGATGCCGGCGTGGACGATACCAGCCTTTTCGACGCGGAATTCGACAGCGCCGCCCTTGGAAGCCTTGACGGCGCCAGCGACGTCCATGGTGACGGTGCCAACCTTCGGGTTCGGCATCATGCCACGCGGGCCGAGAACCTTACCGAGGCGACCGACGAGCGGCATCATGTCCGGGGTCGCGATGCAGCGATCGAAGTCGATCTTGCCGCCCTGAACGATCTCGACGAGATCTTCAGCGCCGACAACGTCAGCACCAGCGGCCTTGGCTTCGTCAGCCTTGGCGCCACGTGCGAAGACGGCGACGCGAACGTCACGGCCCGTGCCGTTCGGCAGGTTGACAACGCCGCGGACCATCTGGTCAGCGTGACGCGGGTCAACACCGAGGTTCATCGATACTTCGACGGTTTCGTCGAACTTGGCGACAGCCCGTTCCTTGACCATGCTGATAGCGAGGTCGAGAGCGTAGAGCTTCGTGGGATCAACACCTTCGTTGATCTTCTTGGTGCGCTTGCCTGCCATGGTCTTATCCTACCACTTCCAGGCCCATGGCGCGGGCAGAGCCCTCAATCATCGCCATTGCACCTTCGATATCAGCTGCGTTCAGGTCCTTCATCTTGGCTTCAGCGATCGTCTTGATCTGAGCCTTGGTGAGCTTGCCTGCGGTGGCGCCCTTGCCAGGCGTCTTGGAACCGGACGTGATCTTCGCTTCCTTCTTCAGCCAGTAGCTGACCGGAGGCTGCTTCATGACGAAGGTGAAGGACTTGTCCTGGTAATAGGTGATGACGACCGGGATCGGCATACCCTTTTCCATTTCCTGCGTGGCGGCGTTGAACGCCTTGCAGAATTCCATGATGTTAATGCCACGCTGACCAAGCGCCGGGCCGATTGGCGGGGACGGGTTAGCCGATCCTGCCTTGACCTGAAGCTTGAGCTGGCCTGCAACTTTCTTAGCCATAACTCTCTGCCTTTCACTGACGGCCGGTTGCCCGACCAATAATGCCGGATCGCTCCGGCGGCTGCGGTTGCGTGGTTCGGATTTTAGGACCCGGCTAAGGTGCCCTCACCTTCCACGCGCTTTGCGGCTTTCGCCGCAGGGACATAAGCCGTTGCCGACTTACATCCGAGCTCAGACCTTCTCGACCTGAGCGTATTCCAGTTCGACCGGCGTTGCGCGGCCGAAGATCGACACTTCCACCTTCAGGCGCGAACGTTCTTCGTCCACATCCTGAACCGTGCCGTTGAACGATGCGAACGGACCGTCGGAAACGCGGACCTGCTCGCCGATCTCGAAGCTGACCGAAGACTTCGGACGCTCGACACCTTCCTGAACCTGACCGAGAATGCGATCGGCTTCGGAGTCAGGAATCGGAACGGGCCGATTGTCGGAACCCAGGAAGCCGGTCACCTTCGGCGTGTTCTTGATCAGGTGGTAGGCTTCATCGGTCAGGTTGGCGCGAACCATCACATAACCGGGGAAGAACTTGCGCTCGCTATCGACCTTACGGCCGCGACGCACTTCAACCACCTTTTCAGTCGGGACGAGAATCTTCTCGAAGAGATGCTCAAGACCCTTCTGACGAGCCTTGTTCTCGATGTCTTCCGCGACCTTCTTTTCAAAATTCGAATACGCGTGGACGATATACCAACGTGCCGCCATCTTATATCTCCGCCCGATCAGTTGCCGATATTGAGCACGAAGCCCAGCAACCAGCCGATCAACTGGTCCGCAGCAAAAAAGAACAGCGCGGCAAAGACAACCATCACAAGTACCATGATCGTCGAGATCATCGTTTCACGGCGCGACGGCCAAGTAACTTTCAACGTTTCCGTGCGAACCTGCTGCAGAAACGTAAGCGGATTTGATTTGGATGCCATCGACTGCCCACGCAATTACGGCGCGTAAAGCTGATCAGATCAGCCCCACGCACCGCGTGTCTGTTGAACCCCTACATAAACACCGATTCCCCATTAGACAAGAGGGGAACCAAAGTTTAACGAAATTAGCCATGTACAAGCCTCTTGCGAAATGCTGCAGGTTGTCCGCGCTGTTCGTTCAAGGAAATGGCAGGGGCAGAGGGGCTCGAACCCACGGCCTGCGGTTTTGGAGACCGCCGCTCTACCAACTGAGCTATACCCCTTTACGCTTCCCGATCAGCCTGTTGGCGAAAGCCGCGACGCATTGTCGAGAAGCATGGCGCACCCTTTAAGACGCCGAGAGGAGATTGGCAAGTGCGTTTTTCACTTTTTCCCATTCCTCCCGAGTGCATCGAAACACGTTCAGAGCTTAACGTACCGGCGCCAGTCGTGCTCCTCGCGAAAGCCCAGCACTTCCTTGATCTTGCGGTTCGACAGCAGACCCTCGAATTCGCCGATCTCGCGGGTGAACTTGACGTTCGGATAATAGCGCGCGGCAAGCTCCCGCGTCGGCGTATTGGCCGAGACGGTATCGTTTGCGGCGTTGAACACCTGGAAACCGAGGCCATCTTTCTCGATGCAGCGATGGCAGATCTGGCCGAGATCGCGCGCGTCGATATAGCTCCAGGCGATTCGCTTGCGCATTTCGGGATTGGCGAAGTAGGTCGGGAAATTCTCGTATTCGTGCGGCTCGATGACGTTGCCGATTCGTAGCGCATAGATATCGGCGCCGGAGCGCTCGGCGAACGCGCGCGCCGTCTTCTCGTTCAGTACCTTCGACAGGCCATACGAATCCATCGGGTTGACGTCGTAGTCCTCATCCAGCGGGAACTGATGGAAATCCCGATGCCCTTCGGCAAAGCAGACGCCATAGGTGGTTTCGCTTGAGGCAACGATGATCTTGCGCACACCGAGCTTCACCGCAGCCTCGATGACATTATAGGTGCCCATCGTGTTAATGCGGAAGGTTTCGTTGTCGGGTTTGATCAGGATGCGCGGGATGGCGGCGAAGTGCACCACGGCATCATAGGGAAGAACACCCCTGCCCGCTTCGAGGTCCGGAAAGTCGCGGTGCATCGAGAGCGCATTATAGACCTGACCGCTATCGGTGATATCGACGATCAGATTGGTGACACCAGGACTGTCGAGCGGCACGAGATCGATATTGTGAACCTCGTAGCCGGCATTGACCAACCACGGCACGGCATGACGCCCCGCCTTGCCGGAGCCACCCGTAAACAGAATGCGCTTCTTCATGAAATGTCCTCCCATTCCTCACCATGGAAGGCATAGATAAAGTGTCGCGTCGGCAACGCAAGGCCACGCTGCCCGATGCCGGTTCGGCTACGCCGCGTCGAGTTCCGGGATGGCCGCCAACGCAGTCTCAAGAGCCGCGCTCTGAACCTTGATCTCGTAAGCGACCTGCAGGTTCATCCAAAACTCAGGCGTGGTGTTAAAGAACTTGGCAAGGCGCAGCGCCGTGTCGGTCGTGATGCCCACCTTCTCGGCGACGATCCGCTCTATCCGTGTTCTCGGAATGCCCAGCTTCTTGGCCAATGAATAAGGCTTCAAATCAAGCGGCGCGAGATAGAGTTCTCGCAGGACTTCTCCCGGGTGGATGGCTGGCAGCTTGTTTGTGCTCATGATCAGAAACTCCATGCCTGCAATCAATGATAATCGGTGATTTCGACCTGTTCGGGGCCGGCATCCGTCCAGACGAAGCAAATCCGCCATTGCTTGTTGATGCGGATCGAATGCTGGCCATTCCGGTCGCCGGACAATCTCTCCAGCCGATTGCCGGGCGGTGAGCGGAGATCGCCTATGCTGGCTGCAGCATCCAAGACCGTTAAGAGCAACTGCGCGCGCCGCACCAACTCTGAAGGGAATCCCTTCCGCACCGAGCCGTCGGCCACTGACTGCGTGAGCTTATCCTTGAACGACCTGATCAAGCGTGCCTCCGACGTGGTGCGTATCATATGATGATACGTCTGCGGTGACAAGACCTCGATCGGCCAAAAGAAAAGGCCCCGCTGTTTCCAGCGAGGCCTTTCCTAACTCAAAGCAATCCTAAGATTACTCGATGATCGAGGCAACGATGCCAGCGCCGACGGTACGGCCGCCTTCGCGGATAGCGAAGCGCAGCTTTTCTTCCATCGCGATCGGAACGATCAGTTCAACAGCAACCGTGACGTTGTCGCCAGGCATAACCATTTCCGTGCCTTCCGGCAGCGAAACGATGCCGGTTACGTCCGTCGTGCGGAAGTAGAACTGCGGACGGTAGTTCGTGAAGAACGGCGTATGACGGCCGCCTTCTTCCTTCGTCAGGATGTAGGCTTCAGCCATGAACTTCTTGTGCGGCTTGACAGAGCCCGGCTTGCACAGGATCTGACCACGCTCAACGCCGTCACGGTTAACGCCGCGAACCAGAGCGCCGATGTTGTCGCCAGCCTGGCCCTGATCGAGCAGCTTGCGGAACATTTCAACGCCGGTAACCGTCGTCTTCGAGGTGGCGCGGATGCCGACGATTTCGACTTCTTCACCAACCTTGACGATGCCGCGCTCGACGCGACCGGTCACAACCGTACCACGACCCGAGATCGAGAACACGTCTTCGATCGGCATCAGGAACGGCTGGTCGATCGGACGCTCAGGCGTCGGAATGTAGGCGTCGACAGCGGCCATCAGTTCGCGAACGGCGTCTTCGCCGATCTTCTTGTCCGAATCGTTGAGAGCGGCAAGAGCCGAACCCTTGACGACAGGAACGTCGTCGCCCGGGAAGTCGTAGGACGACAGAAG
Source organism: Rhizobium sp. Rhizsp42 (assembly GCF_047304155.1). Classification (NCBI taxonomy): domain Bacteria; kingdom Pseudomonadati; phylum Pseudomonadota; class Alphaproteobacteria; order Hyphomicrobiales; family Rhizobiaceae; genus Rhizobium; species Rhizobium sp. Rhizsp42. The sequence goes on from NZ_JBGLYS010000001.1 coordinate 429,352, forward strand.
TTCGCGAACTTCCATCTCGACGAGTTCGAGCAGTTCCGCGTCGTCGACCTGGTCGACCTTGTTGAGGAACACGACCAGAGCCGGAACGCCAACCTGACGAGCGAGCAGGATGTGCTCGCGGGTCTGCGGCATCGGGCCGTCAGCAGCAGAGCAAACCAGGATCGCGCCGTCCATCTGTGCGGCACCGGTGATCATGTTCTTGACGTAGTCGGCGTGGCCGGGGCAATCAACGTGGGCATAGTGACGGTTGGCCGTCTCGTATTCGACGTGTGCCGTCGAGATGGTGATGCCGCGTGCCTTTTCTTCCGGTGCAGCGTCGATCTGGTCGTACGCCTTGAACTCGCCGAAGTACTTGGTGATCGCCGCCGTCAGAGACGTCTTGCCGTGGTCAACGTGGCCGATCGTGCCGATGTTAACGTGCGGCTTGTTGCGCTCAAACTTACTCTTTGCCATTTGAATGCTTCCTGTGAACGAAATGGATGACCCCGGCGAACCGGTTTAGTGCCGCCGTTTAAGGCTTTCGGCGGAATTGCGCAAGACTTAATTGCGGACGCTATTCCGCGCTGCCGCCGCATATGGGAACGAAGCATTCGATCGGCAACCTCCGTTGCGACAGATGACGCAGCTACATCGTCGGCGGCAGAGTACAAGGGCATGAATTTGCAATGGAAGTTCGCATTAGAGAACCTGCGGACACCCAGCATGCGGCGGGGTGGAGATACATTTCGTTAATGCGCGCCTGAGTAGTATCAAGTCGGCGGCGACTGATGAAGCCGATTGATTAACCGGATGAATTGGTCATGACCCTCTCCCTATCTGGCTTGCTCAACTATTGGCGCGCAGCGCTCCTCGATAGCAAGCGGCATATTGATCCCGACTCGCTGTCACTTCACCCGCTCGCCTTTGGCAATTTGAGAAACGGTCAACTTGAACGTCGACTAACCGCAACCTTGTGGGCGGAGGCCGAGACGGGCCTCTCTCGTCGAGAACGCGAGCGCATGAGCGCCATCAATCTGATCGTCGCGTTTCAGCTTCTGCAGCCCGAATATCGTCACTCGGCAATCTCCGCGACCATGGATCGGATGCGAGTACCGATGTGGCTCTGCCTTCAGGTGACACGGGAGGGCAAATTGCTCGTCAGCGGCAATCCCGGCGATCAGATCATTGTCGACCGTGCAGTCCTCGCACCCGCTTCCGGCGTGCAGACGTTTTCGCAGATCACCGAAGTGGATGACTACAGCGGAAGCAATCCGCCGCCCGCAGACGGTTCCGACTGGCCTACATTTTGGCGCTACGCCGACCAAATGTTCACGAGCCTGTTTGGAGAGCCTGCTGACCGGTTCGCACCCCGACATCATGTCAATCTCGGTGCTTATATTGCCTGCGGCACGCGTCCCGCCGATGCAAGCAAGGCAATTCGCAAGGTGTACGACACCTTGATCGACCAAGATGATGTTCCAGCACCGCTTCTGCAGCGCCTCATCAATCCGCAAGAAGCCAAGGATGTGACTGGAATAGCCGAGAATGCGGCTCTGAAGGGTCGTCATCTCGGACAGATGAGCGGCGACTTTCCACTCAATCGCAGCCAACGCCAATCCCTGAATGCCGTGACGGCAGTGGCCGACGGCGAGATCGTCGCGGTCAACGGGCCACCCGGGACCGGCAAGACGACATTCATTCAAAGCGTGGTCGCGTCGCTATGGGTTGAACGCGCATTGGTGGAAGGCGGAGAACCACCGGTTATTCTGGCGAGCTCCACGAACAACAAAGCCATAACCAATATCCTCGACACCTTTGCGCGCGCATCATTACCGACGCAGCACCCGCTTTCAGCCTCTCCACTGATCGAGCGCTGGCTGCCCGAAGTTACGCAATACGGATTGTATCTTCCCTCGAAACGAGAGGTCGAGAAAGGCATAAGACCGGAGCACGCCGCCGCGTGGTGCCATCAGTATGGCCAGCCATGGGGCGGCCTGCCAGGCAGCATGGAGAACGACAGCTACCTTCAAGGCGCGAAGGACTTTTGGATCAGTCGTTTTCGAGACTGGGCGGGGCAAGACGCGACCGACCTCAAGGAAGCGACCGAAACACTGCGGGAACTGCTGCAGTTGAAAGCCTCTGCCATGAAGGCGGCTCTTACCCTCAAGGACACGACCGCGCTTTTATTCGACGGTCGCTTTCCAACCGCCTCGGACATCGCGCGTCTGCGCGCAGTGATCGACCAGGACGAGAGCCGATCGCAAACACTGCGCGAATGCGCTCGTACTGCTCTTGAACTTTCCCACGGATCGCTGCTCGAAGCCATCTTCTCGTGGGTACCCGCGGTCAAACGACGCCTCTGGTCACGCGTGCATTCCTACCTGGATGCTCAGAACCTGGCCGATCCCGCCTGGACGTGGAAGACCTTCCTCGGATCGGCGACACTTCGGGCTTGGCTGGATGATCTCATCGCCAAGCATGAGCGCGCGCTTGATCGGAAGAAAGAGGCGGTAGCAAACTGGAGCAACTGGCTACACGCTTTGCAACCAATTCTGGCTGAGGACGTCCAGAAAGAGATCGCGGCGAAACCCGACATTCTGGACGAGCGGCTGGATACCCTGGTTCGCCCCGAGCTCTTCCATCTCGCCGCGAGGTATTGGGAAGGCCGCTGGCTGATCGAGGTTGATGCCGCGACACGCAGCAGGGATAAGACGTTCACCGGCCGCGATCGTGACGCGTGCGAACGCCGGTGGCGGCGCTTCGCGAAGCTTACGCCCTGCATGGTATCGACAGCCTATACCGCCCCTCGCTTGTTTGATTACTACAAGGGCTCCACGGAGCTGCTGGCCGATTTCATCGACCTGTTGATCGTCGACGAAGCCGGCCAGGTCCCGCCCCAAGTCGGCAGCGCGCTCTTTGCGCTGGCGCAAAGCACTGATCGTCGGAGATACGCAGCAGCTGGAGCCTGTTTGGGGAATTGATACCGGCACCGATCTCGCAAATCTGGATCACTTCCAAATGGCCGACCAAAGGGAGCTGCTTCAAGCCAATGGCATGATGGCATCCGAGGGATCGGTGATGGCGATGGCTCAGGCCGCGACCGCGTTTGCCATGCCACCGCATCGCGGATTGTTTCTCTAGGAGCACTGGCGGTGCCGTGCGCCGGTCATCGCCTATAGCAACGAACTGGCCTATCGCGGCGCCCTCAAGCCGATGCGCCCGGACAGTGCACATCCCTTGCCGCCCTTGGGATATGCTCACGTGCCGGGCCGTGCGGTTCGCGCGGGAACAAGTTGGACGAATGCCGAGGAAGCTGTCGTGATGGCAAAATGGCTGGGTCGCAGAAAGCGGCAACTCAGCGAGCATCATGGCGCCAGAACGTTGGGCGAGATCGTGGCAATCGTCACGCCTTTCCGAGCGCAGATCGAGGTCCTCAACGCGGCACTGCAAAGTGCGGGGCTGGCCGGAGAAAACATAACGGTGGGCACGGTTCACACCTTGCAGGGCGCGGAAAAGGCCATCGTGATGTTCTCGTCGGTCAATACCGCAGGGCAATCCACCGGCCTGTTTGTCGACCGGGGTGTATCCATGCTCAACGTGGCGGTATCGCGCGCACGGGAGAGCTTCCTCGTGTTTGGCGACATTGGCTTGTTCCGACCGGAGCAACCATCACTGCCGTCGGGACTGCTTGGCGTCTACCTTTTCTCGAAGCCGGAAAACGAAATCACCGACATCGACCCAATCAGCCGGATCGCCCTGGAGGTGCCGTCGGATGTTGAGAGAATCAGCAGCCTCGAAGGGCATCGGGAAACACTGCGTAGATCCATCGAGGACGCAAATGAGCGATTGCTGATCGTCTCCCCTTATCTCACAGGGAACGCCATCGAGGCCGACGGCCTCGCTCCGCTGCTCAACCAGCGGCGCAACAATCTCAAGGTCGTCGTCGCCTATGATCAATTTCTGAACACGGGACGGGATCGCCGCCTGCAGCCAGGTGCGGCTTCGGCTATCCAAGCTCTGACGACCGCCGGTGTCGAACTTTGGCCCCTCAACGGGGCTCACAACAAAACGCTCGCCGTGGATCAAAGCTGGATCGCGGAAGGGTCGTTCAACTGGCTGTCCGCTCTTCGAGACCGCGAAAGCGACTACCAGCGCCATGAGGTGTCACTCATCTACCGCGGAGCGGATGCCGCAACGTATGTGGACAAGGCATGGCAGGAGATCGAAGCTCTAAGACTTGATCCTAAGCGCGGCTAAGCGTTCGGCGGAATTGTGCAAAACGAAGCGTCCGCGTTTTCACCATAGACCGCCACAAGCGATTGATGCTGTGATATTACTTGCCTTGCCGGAGCCACGCCGGCGATCGCGCGGGGGGAGCATGGCATGGAACCGAAGGACATCGCGAAACGATCGGCCGGCAATTTTCTGATCTTTGCCGGCTGCGCATTCATATTGTGGATATTGGCGGCGGCGATCGACTGGATCGCGCAGGTCGTGCGGCTCTCGACGCCCGAGCGGCTGCCGGCGCTGGCAGCCTCCATCGTCAGTTCGTCGACGCTGCAGGCGATCGTCGCCATCTGGTTGCTGACGGCGGCCGTCGCCATCGCGTTTCCAAGAGTGCTCAGGCCGCTATCGACCACGACGACACTGATGTTCGATGTCGGCTACGGCATCCTCGGCGCGCTGACAGGATTCGGCATCGCGATCGGGCTCTTCGGCGGTGGGTGGTCGATCCTGTTGCGGGCGCTCATCTATAGCGCCGTCATCGCCATCGGCTATGTCGCCGTGCGCAAATGGTTGTCGCGTGACGAATTCACGATGGATGGGCGTACGCGCTGGATGGCGGCCGGCATCATCGCGCTCGCCTCCCCCTTCGTTTTGCTCTGGGGCTGAGATGGGGCGCCGCGTCAGTGCGATACGCAAACGCGAACAGGCGCTTGCGCGCTGTAGATAATGTCGGGCTTCGATCTGGAAAGTGGAGCGGGTAGCGGGAATCGAACCCGCGTATTCAGCTTGGAAGGCTGCTGCTCTACCATTGAGCTATACCCGCGGGGTTTGGTCCGATCCGAGGACGAATGGTGGAGAGAGTTGGATTTGAACCAACGTAGGCTGAGCCAACGGATTTACAGTCCGTCCCCTTTAACCACTCGGGCATCTCTCCAGTTTTTCGTCCGGATCGTTAGACCAAGTCTGCTAGACTTTCGAAGCGTTGCCGCCCCTCGGTCTGCGCCGCGTATATGACGGGCCGAGTTGCCTATGTCAACACGATGACGATGGAAAATATGCGAAAAATGTCATCGGCGATGGAAAGCCCCTGTGGACAAAGAAATCCTATGCGGAAAGAAATGCCACCGCTATAAAGCGGCATGAGCAAAGACAACAAATCCGGGGGCACGTCCTCCGACGAAAAATCCGCCAAGGATACGCACTACGCTAACCTGCGTCGTGCGCATCGCGACAACAAGCGCGAACGCGGCGAAATTCCAACTCCCGGCTTCCAGAAGCGCAAGCGTGGCGGCGATGACTGGAAGCCGCCGGCGCTGGCGCCCGACCAGGTCCATCTCTATGGCCTGCACACGGTGCGCGCCGCGCTCGAGAATAAAGATCGCAAGAAGATCAAGCTGTCGGTGACGCCGAACGCGCTGGCCCGCCTTGAGATCGATGTCGAGAAACTCGGCATACCGGTCGAGATGGTTTCGCCGCAGGATCTCGACAAGGTGCTTGGCCCCGATGCCATCCACCAGGGCGTGATGCTGGAAACGCGTCCCCTGCCCGTGCGCCGCCTCGAAGCGCTGAAGGACAGCCCGCTGATCCTCGTGCTCGACCAGGTCACCGATCCGCACAATGTCGGCGCCATCATGCGTTCGGCCGTAGCCTTCAATGCCGGCGCGCTGATCACGACGCAGCGCCACAGCCCGACCGAATCGGGCGTGCTTGCCAAATCCGCCTCCGGCGCGCTGGAGCTCATCCCTTATATACAGATCACCAATCTCGCCGATGCGCTTGGCGAACTGCACAAGCTCGGCTTCGTCACCATCGGCCTCGATTCGGAAGGCCCGGCTCCTCTCGAGGGCACCTTCTCCGGCGACAAGGTCGCGCTGGTGCTTGGCGCCGAGGGCAAGGGATTGCGCCAGAAGACGCGCGAGACGGTGAATGCGCTGGCGCGGCTCGATATGCCCGGTGAGATCAAGTCGCTCAACGTGTCCAACGCAGCGGCGATCGCGCTTTACGCGGCGCGCATTCATCTGAAGGGCTGACAGGCTCGCGGACAAGCCACCATGCCGAAAGATGCCGCTGCTGACGTTCGACCGCCTCGGTTTTGACGTCAGCAGCAGTTATCATTCAGCAATGCTCCGACCAACAAGGAGAAGCATCCGACATGGCAGTTCGTCCCCTCATCATCGGCATTCTCTTCATCGGCATTCTCGTCGCCATCATTCTCAGCATCGGCTGGATCGACAAGACCCAGCCCGTGCATCAACCCGACCCGCTCGCCCCGGCTGCCCCTGGCGCCAATCCAACGACGACGGCACCGCCGCCGGCGCAATAGCCGCCACGCCCGCTCCGGAACCCAATTGCCGCATTTGCGTTTCTTCCTCGTTCAAAAGGAGAAATCGCGTGCGAATAATGATCGCTGTCATCGCTCTCATGGTTGTTTCGGTTCTCAGCATCGCTGCCATGCCGTCTTCCGGCGATGGCATGGGCGAAAATGGCGGCCACCTGCAATCGACCGTTCGGCAGACCACTCCAAACTAGCCGCGCGAAACCGGTGCCTGAATACGGCCTGTTGAAATCACTATGCGAAATCAAATCCTGGCCGATTTTCCTTTACAGAGCAGCAAAATCTGCTAATTGGCGGGCGTTGCCCTTGTAGCTCAGTTGGTAGAGCACCTGATTTGTAATCAGGGGGTCGCGGGTTCGAACCCTGCCGGGGGCACCACAATTCTTCGAAGGAATCGATTGTTGCCACACCGACGGGCCTCGGTAGACGAGATGCTCGCGTTGCAACATTTGGTTCCTATTGCCCTTGGTTTCCCAGGGTTCCCCTGCATTCACGGCTGATCCGTGCAACATGCCAAGAGGTTATTGAAATGGCTGAACTCACCCCGGCGCAGATCGCGGGACTTAAACTCGCCCGTGATGGCGATCTCTATCCGCAGGCGGCCGGCAAGTGGACGCATGAGAACGCAACCGTGACTTATGCGAAAACGGACCGCTGGAAAGAGCGCCCGCAGAAGATCAAGACGGTCACCGCGAAGACGCTTGTTGACCTCTGCGAGCACGGCTTCGTGGAGCGCCGCAATCTCACCGACGATGGCACCACCGATACCTATGGCATCACCATGGGCGGAAAGATCTGGCTGCTTCAGAACAAGTAAGGCGCTGTCGCTGACCCGACGGGCCACGGACGCGAGTCGACCAAGACCCGCTCGAAGCCGATTACAAACAGGGGGCGCCATAAAATTGGCGCCCTACTGCACTCTCCTCACCTATGCAGAGAGAAGTCCCGGCGAACAGCTGCGACCTTAAAATGCCTTGTCGTGCCAGCCCATTATCATTTAGCTAGGCGGACTTTATCAAAGGGCATTGCATGAGCGTATCCTTTCAAACCCTCTGTTTTCTGGCTTCCCCCACCGCCGAGGCGCTGGCGGCGCGAGACGAGTTGATTCGCGTTTACGGGGATGTGCCCGCCAAGGACGCCGATGTGATTGTGGCACTCGGTGGCGACGGCTTCATGCTGCAGACGCTGCACAGCACGATGAACTCCGGCAGGCTCGTCTATGGAATGAACCGGGGCTCCGTCGGCTTTCTGATGAACGAGTACCGCACCGACGCGTTGCGCGAGCGGATCAATGCGGCCGTCGAGAACACGTTTCGGCCGCTGAGAATGACGACCACGAATGCGGATGGAACGAGCGATACCGCGCTTGCCATCAACGAGGTCTCGCTGTTTCGCCAATCCTACCAGGCCGCCAAGCTCAAGGTCGAAGTCGATGGCGTCGTGCGGCTTGAAGAACTGATCTGCGACGGCCTGATGGTGGCGACGCCGGCCGGGTCGACGGCCTACAATCTCTCTGCGCACGGTCCGATCTTGCCTCTGGACGCGCCGCTTTTGGCCATGACGCCGGTGAGCGCGTTCCGCCCCCGCCGCTGGCGAGGGGCGCTGCTGCCGAACAAGGTGACGGTGGACATTCATATTCTCGAATCGGAAAAGCGCCCGGTGAATGCGGTTGCGGATAACTCCGAGGTCAAGTCGGTGCTGCATGTGCGCATCGCTCAATCCGAGCACATGACGGCTCGCATTCTCTCAGACCCCGACCGCTCCTGGTCCGACCGTATTCTATCCGAGCAATTCGAGGATTGAGGCGATGAAGCGTTTCGGACTGACAGCCTGCGCGCTGCTGATCGCCGCGGTTCCGCTTGCCGCGCAGACGACGGATGCCACCGATCCAATCTTGCCTGCGAGCATCACATTCGCGACGAGCACGGGTTACTGGGCCGACGACGGCAATGCGCCGGCGGTCACCCGTCCGCCAGCCGCGAGCACGCCGAATGCGCCAGCCTCAGCGACGGCGACGCCCGCCGCGCCAAGCCAACCCCGCCACGGCTATTACAAGCTGTTTGCGGTTCGTCAGGCCGATCGCACCGCGAAGGTCTATCTGCAGCAGATCGCGCAGACCGATGCAGGCCCTGAGATCGTCTCGACGGTCGAGGTTCAGGAGCTGAACGACCTCAATCCCTATGTGACGGATATTCGCCCTGAAAATTCGACCGGGCGGCTGAACGAACCGGGGCTGTTCGCCATGGTCTATCTGAAGACGGATCCGGATGGAGATGCCGACAGCTGGACCGTCATTATCGACGAGTTCGGCGATATCAGCGTCGAGAAGTCGGGACATTAAAGTCCGTCGCGCTTCGAAAGACGCACCGCCAGAATCAGAAAAGGCCCCGCATGGGGCCTTTTCGATATCATCTTGACCAGATCGATCAGTCGACGTCGTCGACCACGGCATCCGCCTTGCCGCTGATGCGGTGCGCGAGCGCTGCTTCCATGAACTCGTCGAGTTCGCCATCCAGAACGTCGTCGGGCGCGGTGCTGGTAACGCCGGTGCGCAGGTCCTTGACCATCTGGTAGGGCTGCAGGACGTAGGAGCGGATCTGGTGGCCCCAGCCGATATCGGACTTGGAGGCCGCTTCGGCGTTGGCCGCGTCTTCGCGCTTCTTCAGTTCCGCTTCGTAGAGACGTGCGCGCAGCATGTCCCAGGCCTTGGCGCGGTTCTTGTGCTGCGAGCGTTCCTGCTGGCACTGCACCACGATGCCTGAGGGCATGTGGGTGATGCGGACAGCGGAGTCGGTCGTGTTGACGTGCTGACCACCGGCGCCGGACGAGCGGTAGGTGTCGATGCGGCAATCGCTTTCGTTGATGTCGATCTGGATCGAGTCGTCGACGACCGGATAGACCCAGATGGACGAGAACGAGGTGTGGCGACGCGCGTTGCTGTCATAGGGCGAGATGCGGACCAGGCGGTGAACGCCCGATTCGGTCTTCAGCCAGCCATAGGCGTTGTGGCCCTTGACGAGCAGCGTCGCGGACTTGATGCCGGCTTCTTCGCCGTCATGCACTTCGAGCAGTTCAACCTTGAACTTCGAGCGTTCGGCCCAGCGGGTATACATGCGCAAAAGCATGTTCGCCCAGTCCTGGCTTTCCGTGCCGCCGGCGCCGGAGTGCAGTTCGAGATAGGTGTCGTTGCTGTCGGCTTCGCCAGACAACATCGCTTCGACCTGCTGGCGCGCGGCTTCGGCCTTGAGTGCCTTCAGCGCGTCTTCGGCTTCCTTGACGATGGCTTCATCGCCCTCGTCCTCGCCCATCTCGATGAGCTCGATGTTGTCTTTGATCTGCTGTTCGAAGCGGCGTACGCCGCTGATGCCGTCATCGAGCTGCTGGCGCTCGCGCATCAGCTTCTGTGCTTCGGTGGCATCGTTCCAGAGGTTCGGGTCCTCTGCCTTGTTGTTCAACCAGTCCAGTCGTCTTATCGCCTGGTCCCAGTCAAAGATGCCTCCTCAGCAGGGTGATAGCCTGCTTGGTTTCATCGACTACGTTCTGGATTTCCGCTCGCATTGTCCCGCTTCTTTTGCGTTGTCTTCAAAAGTCGTCCGTCAAATAGTTGTGGCGGCCGCGGATGTAAAGAGCCGCGACCGCCACGCTATCAGTCGAAAATGTCAGTATAGACCGCCGGCGCCGGATTGAACCGCCTGGTTGGCCTGCGGCGAGGTCTTCAGGATTTCCTCCGGCGCCATGGTGTTGTCCATGCCGATAACGGAGTAGCTGTCAGCCGGGCCGGTGCCGGGCTTGAAGGCTTCGATGATGGTGTTCGGATCGCCCTGCGTCGCGGCCATGCCGGTCTTGCGGTCGATCGGGATCAGGTTCATGCCGGCAGGAATGACGAACTTCGATACCGGCGTATCCTTCACGGCCGCCTGCATGAACTCGTTGAAGACGGGTGCGGACAGCGAGCTGCCGGTGCCGCCGCGGCCCAGTGTCGATGGCGAATCGAAGCCGATATAAAGACCGGCAACCAGATCCGGCGTGAAGCCAACGAACCAGGCGTCCTTTTCATCGTTGGTCGTGCCGGTCTTGCCGGCGACGTCGCGTTCGCCGAGCTGGACCTTGCCGGCGGCCGTGCCGCGCTGGATAACGCCCTGCATCATCGAGGTGATCTGGTAGGAGGTCATCGGGTCGAGAACGGTTTCGCGGTTATCGACCACGTTCGGCTCTTCCTGGTTCTGCCAGTCGCTGGCGTTGCAGGCCTCGCAGACACGCTCCTCATGCTTGAAGATGGTCTTGCCGTAGCGGTCCTGGATACGGTCGATGAGCGTCGGCTTGATCTGCTTGCCGCCGTTGGCGATGACCGAATAGGCCGACACCATGCGCAGCACGGTCGTTTCGCCGGAGCCGAGCGACATGGCCAATACCGGCATCATCTTGTCGTAGATGCCGAAGCGGTTGGCATATTCGGCAACGACGTTCATGCCGAGGTCGTTGGCCAGACGCACCGTCATGCGGTTGCGCGAATGCTCGATCGCGAAGCGCAGCGTGTTGGCGCCACCGCCCTCGCCTTCGTAGTTATCAGGCGCCCATACCTGGCCGTTGCCGACCTGGATTTCGAGCGGATCGTCGCTGACGACCGAGGCCGGCGTGTATCCATTGTCCATCGCTGCTGCGTAAACGAAGGGCTTGAAGGACGAACCAGGCTGGCGCATCGCCTGCGTCGCGCGGTTGAATTCCGACTGCGCATAGGAGAAGCCGCCGACCATGGCCAGCACGCGGCCGGTCTTCGGATCCATGGCGACGAAACCACCACCGACCTTGGGCGGCTGGCGCAGACGGTAGGAAGTTGAGCTGTCGCCGCCAAGGCGTTCGACGAAGACGACGTCGCCCGGCTGCAGTACGCCCTGCGGCGACTTGGACGTCTTGCCGCCGGTGGCCGAACGGAAGGCCCACTGCATGTTCTTGGCTTCAATGGTGCCGCGCTGGCGGTCAGAGCCGATCTTGCCCGCGCCATCCTTCTGCGGCTGCAGGCCGATGTCGACGCTGTCGCTGGCAACGGCGAGCACGACGGCGAGGTCCCATTCCGGAACGTCGGAGAGCGCCGGGATATCGGCGAGCGCCTTGCCCCAATCCGACGTCGTGTCGATCTGCTTGATCGGGCCGTGGAAGCCACGACGCTCATCGTAGTTGATTAGGCCATCCTGCAGCGCCTTGCGCGCGAAGACCTGCAATTGCGGATCGAACGAGGTGCGAACCGAGAGGCCACCCTCATAGAGCATCTTCTCGCCATACTGGTCGATCAGCTGGCGGCGGACGGCTTCGGCGAAGTAGCCGGATGCGAAGAGCGACGGACCGCTGGTGCGGCCGGTGACGCCGAGCGGCTGCTTCTTGGCTTCGGCGCCATCCGACTGGCTGACATAGCCATTCTCGACCATGCGGTCGATGACCCAGTTGCGGCGCGTGACCGCGGCCTCAGGATGACGGAACGGATGGTAGTTCGCCGGGCCCTTCGGCAGCGACGCCAGATAGGCGGCATCGGCGATGGTCAGTTCGTTGACCGACTTGTTGAAATAGGTGAGTGCCGCGCTGGCGATACCGTAGGAGTTCAGGCCGAAGAAGATCTCGTTGAGATAGAGCTCGAGGATCTTGTCCTTGCTGTAGGCCTGCTCGATGCGGAAGGAGAGAATGGCTTCCTTGGCCTTGCGCTCCATGGTCTGTTCGCTCGACAGCAGGAAGTTCTTGGCGACCTGCTGCGTGATCGTGGAACCACCCTGCGTGGGGCCGCCGGTCAGATAAGCGACCACGGCGCGGCCGAAGCCGGTGACGTCGATACCGGGATGCTGGTAGAAATTCTTGTCTTCGGCGGAGAGGAACGCGGCCTTGACGCGATCGGGAACGGCCTGGATCGGCAGGAACAGGCGGCGCTCCTTGGCATACTCGGCCATCAGCGCGCCGTTGCCGGCATGCACGCGCGTCGTCACCGGCGGCTCGTAGCTGCTCAGCACCGCGTAATCAGGAAGATCCTTCGTCACCGTCGCCAAATAAACGGCAACGGCCGCCGCTACGCCCAGGAACAGGACGCAAGCCGCTCCGAAGAAATATCCAAGAAGTCTGATCATATCTAAGCTACCGGTATCTCAATTGTCGATCGGCGCGCGCATAACAATCGCATGAACCGCGGCACTTTGCACGCTGCGCGAATTACTCCATGCCGGATGCGGCCACAAGCCAATTCCGTTTTGCACACGGAAACATAGCCGTGAGTAATGGCCTGAATGTGAGGAAAGTAGGGCTTTTGCCTGCAATTCCACACGCATACATGTTTACCCACGCAAGTGTCACATCTGAGCAACGGCGGTGCGTCAGCCGCCATTGGCGACCATGGATGCGTGATAATGTTTCACCGCCTCAGTCAAAAGGTCGCCGATCTTCGCGCGCCAGGTGTCGTCGAGCAGCAGTTTCTCGTCTTCCTTGTTCGAAAGAAAACCGAGTTCCAGCAGGATGGAGGGAACATCGGGCGCTTGCAGAACGCGGAAACCGGCGTGGCGGTGCGGGTTGTTGATCGTGCCGACCTGATCCTTGAAGGAGGCCAGCACGCTTTCGGCCATCGAGATCGAAAACGCCTGCGTCTCGCGGCGCGTCAGGTCGAGCAGGATGTCGGCCACTTCGGGCGGTTCGGTCGCAGCCGCCTTGCCGGCGATCTGGTCGGACAGGTTTTCGCGATCAGCGAGATCGGCGGCGAGCTTGTCTGACGCCTTGTCGGAGATGGTGTAGACGGTGGCGCCACGAATATCCTTCTGGCGCAACGTGTCGGCATGCATGGAGACGAAGAGTGCGGCATGGTTCTGCCGCGCGATCTGTACGCGCTCGGACAGCGACAGGAACGAATCATCCTTGCGGGTCAGGAAAGCCTTGATGCCGGGCTCGCGGTTCAACCGGTCCGCGAGCGTCTTGGCGAATGCCAGCGTCACATCCTTCTCCTGGGTCTTCGTGTCGACGCCGATCGCACCGGTATCGATGCCGCCGTGGCCGGCGTCGACAGCGACGATGAAGTCGCCGGGCTCAGCCTTTTCGGGCGCTGGTATGGCGCTGGTCGTTTGCCCGGCCTCGGGCTCGTTCCAGGATTGGGCTTTCACCAGTTCGGCGAAGGTCGACTTATCGGTCATCTCGGCTTCGAGAACGAGCCGCTGGCCCTTGCCGTTCTCATCGGCTTGAACCCTCGCCATGCCGATGCGAACGGGCTTTGTCGCCGTCAACACGATGCGCGCGCTGTCGCCATCCATCGTGCCGTAGCGGATATCCTTGAAAAGGCCCCTCGCCTCGAGATCCTTGGCAGGAAAACCGAAAGCGGTCGCCGGAAGATCGACGACGACGCGTTCCGGATTGGCGATGTAGTGGATGGAGAAGCTCGGGGGGCGATCGAAATCGATGACGATGCGGGTCCTGGCATCGTCGCCGACGATGCGCGCGCCATAGGCCAGCAGACGCTCTTCGCCCGCCGCGGTCGCCACCGAATGACCGACCAACGGAACGGTCACGGCCATCACCGCGGCAACCAGCCAAGCCCTGAAGTTTTTCGTCCGCAAGCCGGATTTCACCGTTGCGCGCCGCGTCTCGCTATACAACCGACTGTCATGCCCCAATTGTCATCAATGCCGGATCCCGCGATACACGCGATTGCGACCGAGAACAATTGTCACTGTCGCCGCGCCGGAATCACCTCGTCCACCGCTATTTTTTATGATGCTGCAAATCCATCAATATTATGGCACATTTGGCTTTTCCCTTGCTATTGTGACGGAGAAAACATACAAGCAATTTTAGGGTAGAAGCACTGACGGGATAGAGTCGCCGACAAGGCAGCCAACCGCAAAGGACCTGGCGCCACAACCGGCAATCGTCCGCCGTCTTACATGCTTCCACTCGACAATGGATCCTGATTTTTCCGGAGTATGCGGAAACTTCATCGGTGGATTGCCACCAACCGCTCTTTAAAGAGAGAGCAAACTCATCGGGCCTGAATAAGGTCTTTGTTTTGTCGATCTCGCTTGGTCTTTTATGGTGTCGCAGCAGGTTTTATCTAAAGTCTACAGACCCCGGGAGAAGAGTTTCCCCGCTGCTGTCTGGCTGCTGCCTTCCACACCGAACCAATCGCGACTTTCACTATCCGGCGCTGCTATGACGGTCCGCACTCCCCTTGTCTTATCGACTGCGGAGACTGCCGACGATCGACCGCGCCGAGGAGCTCAGCTTACATGGCAGACAAAATGCTTATCGACGCGTCTCACGAGGAAGAGACGCGCGTCGTTGTCGTTCGCGGAAACCGCATAGAAGAATTTGACTTCGAGTCGGAACACAAGAAGCAAATTCGCGGCAACATCTACCTCGCAAAGGTAACGAGGGTCGAGCCTTCGCTGCAGGCTGCTTTCGTCGATTACGGCGGCAACCGGCACGGCTTCCTGGCCTTCGCCGAAATCCATCCCGATTATTACCAGATCCCGCTTGCCGACCGTCAGGCCCTGTTGCGCGCCGAAGCCGAAGAGCATCGCCGCGACGACGACGTCGAGCATGTTGATACGGCACGGATCGACCCCGCGACCCAGGAGCAACCCGATGTCGGCATCGTTGCCAAGGACGAACCTGAAGCGCCTGTCGAAGCCGCTGTAGAGGTAGCAGAGACCGTCGAGACTGCAGAGGTTGTCGAAGCCGTCGAGGAAGCGCCTGTAAAGAAGGCAGCCAAGCCCCGCCGGAGCCGCAAGAAGGTCGTTCCCGCCGCTGACGAAGCGACGGTTGAAGCTGACTCGGCGGCATCGTCCGACGACGACGGCTCCACCGGCGGCGAGATGGCCGCCATGGTCGAGACCGACACGATTTCCGAAGACGTCGATGCGCGCCGCCGCAGTGACGACGAGGACGACGACGATCATGATCACGAAGAAGAAGTGATCGAGAACGTCGGCGCCGAAGACGCCATGGAAGAGGTTCCTGACCGTGTGCAGCGCAAGCCGCGCAAGCAGTATCGCATCCAGGAAGTCATCAAGCGTCGCCAGATCCTGCTCGTTCAGGTCGCCAAGGAAGAACGTGGCAACAAGGGCGCCGCCCTCACCACCTACCTGTCGCTTGCCGGCCGTTATTCGGTTCTGATGCCGAACACCGCACGTGGCGGTGGCATCTCCCGCAAGATCACCAGCCCTCAGGACCGCAAGCGCTTGAAGGAAATTGCCAAGATGCTCGAAGTGCCGCAGGGCATGGGCGTCATCTTGCGCACCGCCGGCGCCAACCGCACCAAGGTCGAGGTCAAGCGCGACTTCGAATACCTGATGCGTCTTTGGGAAAACGTCCGTACGCTGACGCTCGCATCGACCGCGCCTTGCCTCGTCTACGAGGAAGGTTCGCTCATCAAGCGTTCGATCCGCGACCTCTACAACAAGGATATCGGCGAGATCATCGTCTCCGGCGAGGAAGGCTATCGTGAAGCGAAAGACTTCATGAAGATGCTGATGCCGAGCCACGCCAAGGTGGTCCAGCCTTACCGCGACATTCACCCGATCTACTCGCGCTCCGGCATCGAAGCCCAGCTCGACCGGATGCTGCAGCCGCAGGTGACGCTGAAGTCGGGTGGCTACCTGATCATCAACCAGACGGAAGCGCTGGTTTCGATCGACGTCAACTCCGGTCGTTCGACCCGCGAGCATTCGATCGAAGACACGGCACTGCAGACCAACCTCGAGGCCGCCGACGAAGTCGCTCGTCAGCTGCGCCTGCGCGACTTGGCCGGCCTTGTCGTCATCGACTTCATCGACATGGAAGAAAAGCGCAACAATCGCGCTGTCGAAAAGAAGCTGAAGGATTGCCTGAAGAACGATCGCGCCCGCATCCAGGTCGGCCGCATCTCGCACTTCGGCCTGCTCGAAATGTCGCGCCAGCGCATTCGCGCATCGGTTCTCGAATCGACGACGCAGGTCTGCTCGCATTGCGGCGGCACCGGTCACGTTCGCTCGCAGTCTTCCGTTGCCCTGCATGTGCTGCGCGGTATCGAAGAATATCTGCTTAAGAACACGACCCACGACATCACTGTTCGCACGACGCCGGAGATCGCTCTTTATATCCTCAACCACAAGCGTCAGACGATCGTTGACTATGAAGCCCGCTTCGGCGTCGCCATCATCATCGATGCCGATGGCGCGGTTGGCGCGCAGCACTTCGCGATCGATCGCGGCGAAGCCGTCGAGAACCCGGTCAAGATCGAAACCCTCTTCAACTTCGCGGCTATCCCGGAAGACGACGACGATGACGTCGTGATCGAGATCGACGAGGAAGAAGACGAAGAACTGGAAGAAAAGCAGGCGTCGGAACGTCCGGCTGCCGCTGCCCGTGCAGAGGGCGAAGGGGACGGACGCAAGCGTAAGCGTCGCCGTCGTCGTCGCGGCCGTAACGGCAATGGCGAGCAGCAGGCATCCGACGAGAACGGTGCCGAACAGGCTGGCGACGAAGACGGTGGTGACGAGGAAGGCGACGACGCCGAAACCACGTCCGCTGCCGGCTCCGAAGAGCGGGCCGAAGGCGATGACGCACAGCGCCGCAAGCGCCGCCGTCGCGGCAAGCGCGGCGGTCGCCGCAACCGCGAGGAAGGTGCCGAAGGCGCTGAGGGCGACGATATCGCCGAAGCTGATGGCGATGTCGCCGCAAGCGCGGAAGCCGTTGAGACCACGGGCGAAGCCGCAGCCGCAACCGAAGACAGCGCGCCGGTGGACGTTGTCGTCGAAGCCGCAGCGGCGGAAGCTGTCGAAGCCTCCTCGGCCATGGCCGCCGTTGAAGCTGGCGCCACGGTGACGGAAGACGTGAAGCCGAAGCGCGCTCGCCGCAGCCGCAAGGCCTCGCCGGTCGAAGAGCCTGTCGTGGAAGCAGAAGTGGCGCCTGCCGCTGAAGCAGCACCGGTTGCCGAAGCAGCTCCTGCCGCCGAGCCGGAAGTCGCTGAAGCATCCGCCGATCTGGCAGCGCCTGCCGAGGAAGAAGCAAAGCCCGTTCGCGCCAATCGCGGCGCAAACGTTGCCTCCTCCGAACCGACCGTCAAGTCGTCCACCACGGAAGCGGCTGATGGCGACGGCAAGCCGAAGAAGGCCGGCTGGTGGCAGCGCCGCGGTTTTTTCTGAGACTGATTTTCGGACGTAAATGATTGAAATCCGGCTGCGGCGACGCAGCCGGATTTTTTCGTTCAGGGGTTATGTGTAGTTCGATCTTGGACGCATCGGTTGCCCGGTGGCGGAGACTGGATGTCGGTCTTGCCGCCACGGTAAACAGGGCGCGCTATATCCGCCCTCCGGATGCCTGAGCTTTCCACACGCGGCGGCGTCTCATCTCTACTCTGCCAGCAACCATCGCTCACGCTAGCTCGGCTAGCACACCGACGCCGCCGGCTGTCATGAGCGGGAAACTGGTTCCAGCCGGAAGCTGCAACGGTTTAGCGATAGGCGGATAAGCAAACAGCGAGATCCGCTTCCGGCCAGATCTCGCTGAGGCAAACTTGATGATTGCTATAAGGCGCGTCGGCCGTGCAAGGCTAGCCACGACCCGTCGCATTCACACCGCGGGCCGTAGTCCCCAAATCAATCGCGTTCGGATATCACCGTCGCGTGTGGGTATTCGCCGTAGAAGCCGCGCCAGTTGGCGATCGCGAAGCCGAAGACGACGAGTGCGCCGCCCTGGTGCAGCAGGCCCCAGTGGAGCGGGACTTCGAGCAGCAAGGTGGCGATGCCGATCGAGGCCTGGATGGTGACGAGGGCGAACATGACGACGGCGCGGCGTGCGTGGGTCGTTGCCGGTGCTGCGCGCAGCAGCATGATCATGTTGATCAGCGTCACGGCAAACAGCGTGTAGGCACCTACGCGGTGGATGAACTGCACCGTCTTCGGGTTTTCGAAGAAGTTGATCCAGGCTGGCTGCTGGATCAGGAGATCGGAAGGCACGATGGCGCCGTCCATCAGCGGCCATGTATTATAGGTGAAGCCCGCGTCGAGACCGGCGACAAGAGCGCCGAGGTAGATCTGAAACAAGGTCAGCGCGGCAATCACGCAGGCCCAGACACGCGCGCTTTTGGTCGGCGCCGTGTCTTCGGAATGCGGCGACAAAGCGCGCATGATCCACATGCAGGATGCGAAGATCAGACATGCCGTGATCAGGTGTGTCGCCAGGCGGTACTGGCTGACATCGGTGCGTGCGGTCAGTCCCGACGAGACCATCCACCAGCCGATGGCGCCCTGGAAGCCGCCGAGCGCCAGAATGCCAACGAGAGGCCAGCGCAGTCGGCGCTCGATCCTGCCAGTTGCCCAGAAATAGAGGAGAGGCAGCGCGAAGATCACGCCGATGCCGCGGGCGATCAGGCGGTGGGCCCATTCCCACCAGAAGATGCCCTTGAACTCATCGACGGTCATGTCGCTGTTGATCTGCTGAAACTCGGGAATGCGCTGGTAGAGCTTGAATTCTTCTTCCCATTCCGTCGCGTTCAGCGGCGGGATAACGCCGTGGATCGGCTTCCACTCGGTGATCGACAGGCCGGAATTGGTCAGGCGCGTCGCGCCGCCCACAATCACCAGACAGAACAGCGCGAGAAGGACGACGCCGAGCCAAATTCGTATGGCCTTGCGATTATCATCCTGCTTGCGCACCTGGCGCAGAATTTCCTGTTCAGTCGTGAGATCAGCGACGGCCATGGACGGACTCCTTCGTTCCGACAGTTGATTTGCCTTAGCCACTGATGCAAAACAAGTCCGAACATTTGCGGCATGCAGTCGCGGTGGCCTGCCTGCACATCCCATACCGGAATTCACCAGATGCCTGTCCGCCTTCGCAAGTTCATCGGCACCATCCTCATCGTCGTCCTCGTTCTGGTCTATGCGCTGGTTGCGAATACGATCGCGGTTGCGACGCTCGGCAATGCGCCATGGTGGGGCCACCTGCTTTATTTCTCGCTGACAGGGCTGCTCTGGGTGTTGCCGGCGATGGTCATCATCAAGTGGATGGCCGGCCCGAAGCAGCAATAGGCATTAATCACGGACTAACCGTGATTGACGGAAAAGCCGGCGGCATCGCGCGCGTAAAGGAAATGGATGCGCTGCCGCGCTATTTTCCCGGGCAGTATCTTTTCCCGGAGAACGCCCGTGCAGACGCAAAAGCTTCCATTGGAATCCGCGCCGCGTGACATCGCCGCAGACGCCGATGCCGGATTGGCGAAGCTCAGGGAGATCAATGCGCGGCTGTCTTTCGATAAGATCGAGATCGACATTGTCGATTCCATCGCGGCGATCGAGCCGGAGTGGCGCGCGCTCGAGCGTGACAATCTGAATTCCCTGCACCAGGGTTATGACTGGTGCGCATCCTGGATGAAGGCCTACGGCAATAAGGCCGCCATCATCCGTGGCCGGTCAGGAGCGCGAACCGTCTTCATCCTCCCGGTCGAGATCGTCCGCTCGCGCGGCGTGCGTGTTGCGAAGTTCATCGGGGCGGACCATAGCAACATCAATACCGGTCTGTTTGCCGCCGATCTCGCAGATGCCTTCGAGGCACTCGATGCACATGACCTTGCCGCGCGCATCTCCGGCGCGCTCAAAGAGAAAGCCGATCTCCTGCTCCTGCAGAACATTCCCCTGACATGGCGCGGCCGCCGTAATCCGCTGGCGCTGCTGCCGATGGTCCAAAATCAGAACCACGCCTATCAGCTGCCGCTGTTCGACACGATGGAAGCGACGCTGAAGCAATTGAATGCCAAGAGCCGGCGGAAGAAGTTCCGGGTGCAGTCGAAGCGGCTGGAGGAGCTCGGGGGCTTCGATTATGTCCATGACACGGATGCCAAGAGCCAGCACGCACTTCTCGATCAGTTCTTCCGGCTGAAAAGCGAACGCTTCAAGGCGATGGGACTGCCCGATGTTTTCGCGGACGCCGAGACGAAGGCCTTTCTTCATGGCGCGATCGATATCCGCGATGCCCAGAACGAGCTGTCAGGTCTCGAAATGCATGCGATCCAGTTGAAGGGCGAGCATGCCGGTCACGTGGCGGCTGTCGCCGGCATCTCACGCAAGGGTGATCATGTGATCTGCCAGTTCAGCGCGATCGACGAGAGCATCGGCGCCGAGGCCAGCCCGGGCGAGTTTCTGTTCTGGCAGATGATATCGGGGCTGCACGGCAAGGGCGTCAGCATGTTCGATTTCGGCCTGGGCGACCAAGGCTACAAGCGCTCCTGGGCGCCGGTCGAGACCGATCATTACGATGTGGTGCTGCCGCTCACCGCTCGCGGCATGGTCGCCGGCACGGTGCACCGGCTCGTCACCCGGGCCAAGGCGTACGTCAAATCGCAGCAGCGGCTCTATCGCGCCGCCCAGCGCCTGCGCCGGTTCGCGCGCGTCTGATCAGGCCGCCTGCTGGGCGACCGTCGCATTGCCATCCGCATTGCCGCCGGACATCAGCACGACGCGCTCGTAGCCCGCCTCCTCGAAGCTGGTCATCGCAGCCACGAACTCTTCTTCTACGATCTCGGGCATGGAGAGGATGATCTCGACGGTCTTGCTCTGCGTGAGCTTGGAGACGCCGGCCACATCAGCGGCGCCGGATTCGACCAGCACCAAGTCATAGGCGGAGGACAGGGCGTCGAGCAGCAGCGAGAGGCGATCGGCCCCGCGCATGGCGCGACGCATGTCGCTGCTACCCTGCGGAATGAAGTGGGCGTCGGAGAGGTAGTCACCATGGATGGTGTCGCCAAAGGCTGCCTCACCGCACAGAAGGTCGGTGACCCCAGGCAGCGAGCGGCCCTGCGCCATCAGTTCCGTCGGGTGTCCGGAGCCGGTCATGTCGACGAGGACGACACGCGAGCCCGCGGACGCAAGCGTGCGCGCCAGGGCGACGGTCGCGGCCGATCCATTGTCACCGGTCGGTGAAATTGCGATCGCCAGCGGCGCACGGCTGCCGATGAGATAGTGCGCGACGGAAGCGATGGAGAATTCGTTCTCCTCCTCAGGCTGTTCCGGGACGAGGTCTACGGCCACCTCGTCTTCCTGTTCGTCTTTCTCTTCCTGCTGGACGGCGAGCATGCTCTGCGCCGGAACGCGTGCCGGCGGCGCAGCAACGACGACCTCAACCGTTTCCCGTTCGATGCGTTCCTCGACCTCGGCGCTCGACGTCGGCCGTAGCGCGCGGCCACTGAACAGCTCGGCCAGCATGATCGCGATCGACGTCATGATGAAGGTCGCAAGTGCCGCGACGACAACGATCGGGATGACCTTGGGGAAATAGGGATCGACCGGCTGAACGGCGGTGGAGACGATGCGGGCATCGGCCGGGCTGGAATTCTTGTCGGCGCGCGAGGCGGCCTCGCGGAAGCGCGACAGGTAGGTTTCGAGCAGCTGACGCTGGGCAGCGGCCTCGCGCTCAAGCGCGTTCAGGCCGACCTCATCCTCACCGGCCTGGGCGCTGTTTGCCTTGACCTTGTTGGACTGCTGCTCAAGCTCCTGCTCGCGAAGCGTCGCGACCTTTGCCTCGTTTTCGATGCTGGCCAGGATCTTCTGCGTTTCCTGACGGATCTGCGTCTTGATGTCTGCGAGCTGGGCGCGGAGGCTTTTCAGGCGCGGATGGTTGTTGAGGAGCGACGTCTGAAGGTCGGATATCTGCGACTGCAGGCCGGATTCCGTTCCCTTCAGCCGCTGGATCGACTGCGACGACATGATGTCCTGCAGCGTATCGGATGCTTCGCCAGACGACAGCGCATTGCGCACGGACTGCGCGCGCGCCTCGGCATTCGCCCTCTCGCCGCGGACACGTGTGAGTTCGGCGGAGATATCGTTCAGCTGCTGCGTCTGGAAATTCCCGCCGCCGGTGGTCGGCAGCAGGCCGTGGGCGGCGCGGTATTCGGCGACCTTCTGCTCGGCGTCGCTCACCTTGGTGCGGAGGTTCTCGATTTCCGGCTCCAGCCAACGCGTGGCTTCAGAGTTGGAATCAAGCTTGGCGCCGCTTTGCTTCGCGAGATAGGCGGCGGCCATGGCATTGGGGATCGTTGCGGCGAGCGCCGGATCCTTGGAGGTGAAGGTGATGCCGATGACGCGGGAGCCGGGAACCTGATAAACCTGCAGGCGCTCTACGAAGGCGTCGATGACGCGCTCTTCCGGCGGGTTCGCAAGCGGGCTCTTCTTCAAATGCAGCGCGATCAGAATGTCGCCGAGCGCGGAGCTGTTGGCGGCCGCGTCGAACTCGGGGAGATCGTAGAGCTTCTGGCTGCTGATGACCAGCTTGATCAGATCGGCCGATTGCAGGAGCTGCACCTGGCTGGAGATGTTCAGTTCGTCGAGGAGCTGGCCTGCATTCGCGTCCGTTGCCTGCGCGGTGGCGAAGGCCGGGGCGCGCGGCTCGATCAGGATGCGGGTCTCGCTGCGATACTTCGGCGAGATCATCTTGGCGCCGGCAAAGGCCACCCCTGCCCCGAGCAAGGTGATCGCCACGACCTTGAGCCGACGGGCCCAGACGCCGCGAACCAGCTGGGCAAGATCGATATCGACATCCTGATTACCCGTCACGCCGGACATGCTCGTACTCCAAGAACAAAGGTGCCGCGAGGGTAAATGACTATAGTAACTCAAGGGTTAATGCTTGTGGGCGCGGGGCCGGCTGCCTTCCGCTACTCAAGAAAGAGCGAATTTGACGGCAGTCTTTACCGGTCATTAACCCTAACGGATCGATAACGGGGCAAGAGTTTCGTTTCCTGTGAGAAGCAGATGCCTGTTGCACAGCCCAAGTTTCTGATGGCTTTGAGCCTCGCCGCCATGACAGCAGTCCTGGGCGGCTGCAACAGCTATCAGCCCGCGCCGCGCGCATTCAACCAGGCAACGATCCAACCATACTCGCTGGATAGCGGCGACCGGCTTCGTATTACCGTGTTCGACCAGCCGAGCATGACCAACACCTACACGATCGACCAAGCCGGCTACATCGCCTTCCCGCTCGTCGGCCAGGTGCCGGCGCGCGGCCGCACGCTGCAGCAGCTCTCCGGCCAGATCGCGCAGAAGCTCAAGCAGGGCTACCTCCGCGACCCCGACGTCACCATCGATGTCGACCGTTATCGTTCCATCTTCATCATGGGTGAAGTCGGACAGCCCGGCCAGTACGCCTACGTGCCTGGCATGACCGCGCAGAACGCGATTGCCGTTGCCGGCGGCTTCACGCCGCGCGCCAACCAGAGCGCCGTCGATGTGACCCGAAAGATCAACGGCCAGGTGATGACCGGACGCGTCAACATCTCGTCCGCCATCATTGCCGGCGATACGCTCTATGTCCGCGAACGGCTGTTCTGATCATAGATGAGCGAACAGCGGCCCCTTCGCATCATTCACTGCTTCAGGTCCCCGGTCGGCGGCATCTTCCGCCACGTGCGCGATCTGGTGATTGAGCACAGCAAGGCCGGCCATGAAGTGGGCATTCTTTGCGACAGCTCGACCGGTGGGGAGCATGAGGATGCGCTGTTTGACGACATCAGGCCCTATCTGGCGTTGGGGCTGACGCGCGTGCCGATCCGGCGCTCGATCGGCCCTTCGGATATCGGCGTGCTTTGGGACGCCTACAAGAAGATCAAAAGTTTGCGGCCGGATGTGCTGCACGGACACGGCGCCAAAGGCGGCGTGCTCGCGCGACTAGCCGGCTCAGCCCTGCGGGTGAACAGGTATTGCGTAGCCCGCCTCTACACTGCCCATGGCGGAAGCCTGCATTATTCCCGCTCGTCGCTTCTGGGGCAGTTCGTGCTCCGCATGGAGCGGCTGCAGGAATATCTCACGGACGCCCTGGTGTTCATCTGCGAGTATGAGCGCGACACCTACACCAAGCGGGTCGGCCGCCCCCGGACGAAGACCCGGCTGATCTACAACGGGATCAGCGAGCGAGACTTCGAGCTCGTCCCGACCCGGTCCGATGCCGTCCACTTCATCTATGTTGGCATGCTGCGGGACCTTAAGGGTCCCGACCTTTTTGTGGACGCGTTTGCAAAGACGGAGCGCCTGATCGGCCGGCCGCTATCGGCGCTGATGATCGGCGACGGACCGGACCGGGATCGCTACCGCGAGATGATGGTCGAGCGCGGCCTTGGGAAACGTATTGGCATGCTGCCTGCGATGCGCGTGCAGCAGGCATTCGCGATGTCGCAGAACCTCGTCGTCCCATCGCGGGCCGAAGCCATGCCCTATATCGTGCTGGAGGGGCTTGGCGCCGGCAAGACGATCATCGCGACGCGCGTCGGCGGCATTCCGGAAGCGCTCGGCAAGAACAGCGAGGCGCTCGTCGCCCCTGACAATGCCGACGACCTCGCCCGGGTGATGGCGGACGCCATTCGCGTTCCCGAATGGCATGAGAAAACCATGCCTCCAATCGATCAGGTACGGTCGGTCTTTTCCGCCACCGTCATGGCCAAGGATGTGCTGAAACTCTATCGCGAACTGCTTGAGCGCCGGGCCGCAAAGACAAGTAAAGCCACTTCGTAAAACGTTTCTTAGGGGCTTTCTGCTATTGCCGACTGGTGAAACAGCGGCGGTAGCCTCATGAACAAGGCAGAGAACAACGATCAATTTGATCTGGAAACCCTGCGCAAGCAAGTTTCCGACGTCAATCGACGCAGCGGCGGCGGCACTGAGAAGACCACCTCGGAGCCGCTCAACGACTACGCGCGTCAGATCGCCGAACAGTTCAGCGATGGCACGCGCACGCCCGCGATCATGATCGGCCAGTTCCGCCTGATCGAATTTCTCTCACAGTTCGGCATCGGCCTCCTCTCCTTCCTGCTGTGGATGGATACCGAGGAAACGATCTCCATGCGCGCTGTCGCCTCCATATGCGTCGGCGCCGCGCTGGTGCTCGCCCTGCAGACGGCCGATTGTTACACGATCCCGGCACTGCGCGCCCGCACACGCCCGCTGCCGAAGGTGCTGCTCACATGGACGCTGGTGTTTGGTGCCATGGTCGCCATTGTCGCGATCGTCAGCCCTGTCGATGCGGCGCAGCTGCGGTCCTATCTCTCGTGGTTCATCCTCGGCGGTGTCTTTCTGCTCGCATCGCGCTTCCTTCTCGCCTACGGCATTCGCAACTGGGCGAGAAACGGCATCATGGAGCGCCGCGCGGTTCTCGTCGGCGGCGGCCAGCCGGCCAAGGATTTCATTCGCCTGCTCGAACAACAGCCAGACAACGACATCCGCATCTGCGGCATCTTCGATGACCGCGGCGACAAACGGTCGCCGGCGATGGTCGCGGGCTACCCGAAGCTCGGGACGATCGGCGAGCTTGTCGAGTTCGCGCGCCTGACACGCATCGACATGCTGATCATCGCGCTGCCGCTCAGCGCCGAAGCACGCATCCTGCAATTGCTGAAGAAGCTGTGGGTGCTGCCTGTCGATATCCGCCTGGCCGCCCACTCCAACCGGCTACGCTTTCGTCCGCGCGCCTATTCGCATGTCGGCTCGGTGCCGATGCTCGATATCTTCAACAAGCCCATTCGCGACTGGGACTCGGTCGCCAAGCGCTGCTTCGACATCTTCTTCGCTTTACTTGCGCTTCTCGTTCTCTGGCCGATCATGCTGGGAACGGCCATTGCCATCAAGGCGACGTCTCAGGGTCCCGTCTTCTTCATGCAGAAGCGGCATGGCTTCAACAACGAGGTCATCAACGTCTTCAAGTTCCGCTCGATGTACACGAACATGAGCGATCCGACCGGAAAGGCGGCGGTGACCAAGGGCGACCCGCGCGTCACCCCCGTCGGTCGCTTCATCCGCAAGACGTCGATCGACGAACTGCCGCAGCTGTTCAACGTGCTTCTCGGCAATCTCTCGCTCGTCGGTCCCCGCCCGCATGCCGTGCTTGCCCAGGCCCGCGACCGCGCCTTCGGCGATGTCGTCGAGGGCTATTTCGCGCGCCACCGCGTCAAGCCCGGCGTGACCGGCTGGGCACAGATCAATGGCTGGCGCGGCGAAGTCGACAATGACGACAAGATCAAGTTCCGCACGGCCTACGATCTCTATTACATCGAGAACTGGTCGCTCTGGTTCGACCTGAAAATCCTGTTCTTCACGCCGTTCCGCCTGTTTAACACGGAAAACGCATATTGAGCGCGATCGAGGCGACATACCCACGCGTCGCCCACCCACAACGGGCAACGCTGCGACTGATCGGCTCGGCAGCCGTGACCGTCGGCGTGTTCCTGTCGGGCTTCGTCATCAGCGAGCCCGCTCCTTATGAGCTCTGGATGGCCTGTTTGGTCGGGCTGTGGTTCATCCTGGGGCTCAGGATCTCGCGCTATACCTTTCCCCTTCTGGCCCTGCTGATCACCTTCAACGTCGGCGGCATGCTGTCGCTGACGCAGATGAAGGACCTCGCCGATGGTCCGATGTATGTGGCGGTCTCGACCTTCCTCGCCTTGACCGCCGTCTTCTACGCGGCAATCATCGAGGACAGTCATCGCCGACTGCCGCTCATCTTCAATGCCTGGACGTTTGCCGCCGTCATCACCTCGATGCTTGGCATTCTCGGGTATTTCCACGCCTTTCCGGGCTCCGAGGTCTTCACGCTTTACGACCGCGCCAAGGGTGCCTTTCAGGACCCGAACGTGTTCGGACCGTTCCTCGTGCCCCCTTCCCTCTATCTCGTGCACGGCATCCTGACCGGAAACCTGCGAGCCGCGCCGATCAAAGCTGGGGCG
The DNA here is from genome assembly GCF_047304155.1 of Rhizobium sp. Rhizsp42. Classification (NCBI taxonomy): domain Bacteria; kingdom Pseudomonadati; phylum Pseudomonadota; class Alphaproteobacteria; order Hyphomicrobiales; family Rhizobiaceae; genus Rhizobium; species Rhizobium sp. Rhizsp42. The sequence goes on from NZ_JBGLYS010000001.1 coordinate 456,591, forward strand.
CTGCTGATCCTCGCGCTCGGCGTCTTCCTGTCGTTCTCTCGCGCGGCATGGGGCTTGTTCCTGCTCACCATCATCCTCCTGATCTTCGTGATGCTGCTCAAGGAACGCAGCGGCGCCTTCCGGCTGCGCATTCTCGTTCTGTCGCTGGCCGCGATCCTGATGATGGTGGCGTCGCTTGTCATCGCGTTGCAGTTTCCACAGGTCAGCGATCTGTTCTCGACCCGCGCGCAGCTGGTGCAGCAATATGACGGAGAACACCTCGGGCGCTTCGATCGCCACCGGATCGGCTTCACGATGATGATGGAGCGGCCGCTCGGCATCGGGCCGATGGTATTCGGCACCATCTTTCCCGAGGACGAGCACAATATCTGGCTGAAATCGCTAACGACCTACGGCTGGCTTGGCTTCGTCAGCTATGTCGGCATGCTCTTCTGGACCTTCTATCTCGGCTTCAAGAACCTGCTGAAGAACCGCCCCTGGCAGCCCTATCTGATGATCGCCTGGATCGGTGTGCTCGGCCACGCCGCGATCGGCAACGTCATCGACATCGACCACTGGCGCCATGTCTATCTGCTCTTCGGCGTCGTATGGGGCTGCGCTGCGCTCGAGGCGAGGCATATGCGCGATCCAAACGCTCGCGACCGCCACTGAGCCCTTGCGAACCGCCGCCGGCGCGCTAGTCTTTCCTTATGATCACAGCCATGCAGATACGCGCCGCCCGCGCCATGATGGGCATCTCCATAGAGCAACTGGCAACCGCATCCGGCCTGCCCGTCGCAACCCTCGAAACTCTTGAGCGCGACGAGACGCAAGGCGAGCCGCAGGCGCTGCTGGCGGTCAAGCAGGCGCTCGAGACGGGCGGCGTGCTGTTCATTGCCAGCGGCAATCATGACGAGGGCGGACCGGGCGTTCGGCTGAAGGCACGCACCGGCAGCGACGAGGGTATCCGTCCGGAAAACCTGAACTCGGCAAACGACGACTGAGCGCTGGAACCAAAATCGAGGTTTCGCGTTATTCCCGCGCATTATCAAAATGTTGGGGGATGTTTCTTGAGAAACTCGAACGGTCTTTATGTTGTTATCGGCGCTCTGATTGTCGTCGTCGCAGGGCTTGGCGCCTATATCTATCACGAACAGACAAAGCCTAAGGGCGTCGAGATGAGCATCGGCCAAAACGGCGTGTCCATCGAACAGAAATGATGGTTTCGGATGACTGGCGCGACGTGATCGCGCTCAGTTCTTAAAGCTGGCGGCGCGCTCGCAATGCAGCGCGCCGTCGGTGATGACGCCAGCTGCGACCTTCATCAGATGTGCTTCCGCGAGTTCCATCAGCAAGAGTGCGACATCATGCTCTGACCAGCCGGATCGAACAGCATTATCGACCATCTTCGACAGTGATTCGGACATTTTATCTCGAAGAGATTCGCTGCCAGCGACATCAATCATGAAAAACCTCATGTATCTCGCGTATATCTATGCCACATATTGAAGCGATATTCGAGATCATCAGCGGTTTACCAGCATATTTATTAGAAATTACATCTCGCGTTGATTTAATACTGAATATTGGCGTCAAATATTATTGACAACCGCCGAATCAGCTAGTGCTGCACGCGATGACATGCAGCAAAATCCAGTTATTCATCAGAGTTTTGATTATGATCTCGGCTCCTGGGGGCTGCCGAAAATCTGATTAAATGGTCGGGGCGACAGGACTTGAACCTGCGACCCCTTGACCCCCAGTCAAGTGCGCTACCGGGCTGCGCTACGCCCCGACCTGCCTTTACGGCCTGATCCTGTTAGTCTTTTGGGATTCTCGGCGCAAGCGAAAAATCGACATCGCTCAGAAATTCACCGGTTCTTTTCGCCATATCCCAGACGACCAAGCTCTCCGCCGCCGTAAAGCGCTTGCCCTGCCGCGATCATCTGACTATTGGGACGTCAGATTGCTCAGGGAGACATAGCATGGAAATCGAGATCCCCTGCCCGAAGTGCAGGAACACCAGAATGAAGTTCGAACGCCCGCAGCCGCTGGATAGCGACATGCTGACATGCTTTACCTGCGGCCATGAGCTCGGAACGCTCGGTTCCGTCAAGGCGAAGATGATGGCGGCATTCGAGCGGATGCAGAAGCAAGGCCTGCCGCGGAAGCAGTAAGCTTTAGCCGCGTACGAAACCCATTCGCCCGTCTTCGGCGATCGTGACACTGCTGCCGAGATAATCGGCGATCGACATATGCGGGGTCTCAAAAGGCGTGGCGTGGGTCTGGGTCACAACGACCACATCCGCACCCGCCGCCTCGCCCGCGAGAATGCCGGCGACCGCGTCCTCGAACACGAGGCACCTGGCTGGATCGACGCCCAGACGCTCGGCGCCAAGGCGATAGCCTTCCGGGCTTGGCTTTCCGGATGAAACCTCTTCACCCGTTACAATCACTTTCGGCATCGGGATGCCGGCTGCGGCCATTCGGAGCTTGAAAAGCTCTGTCGGCGCCGATGTGACGATGGCCCAGCGCTCGGGCGGCAGGCTGTTCAGGAATTTTACGGCGCCCGGGATCTCGATGATCCCGTTTACGTCCTCAAGCTCTTCCTCCAGCAACAATTTTGCTTCGTGCTCGGGATCGACACCCGGCAGCGCCAGATTGCGGATCACGTCGCTGGCGCGAACGCCGTGGATCGTCTTCAGGAAAACCTCGGGCTCGAACCCATGGCGCACCGCCCAGCCGGTCCAGACGCGCTCGACCACGGCGATTGAATTGAGCAGCGTTCCATCCATGTCGAAGAGGAAGGCGTCATACATCTTTGTGGGAACCGGCACGCGACGCTCTCCTGGCTGGCAATATCAGATGATCTCGGACGGCATGACGCCAGCCTTAGCGGACCTGGTCGAGAAGGCGCTTGCATTCCAGGAGATCGTACAGCGCCTCCTGCAACAGCGCGCGATCTTCCTTGCCGACGCTCGACTTACCAAGCGACACCTCGGCCGCCTCGTCGTCACCACCGCCGAAATTGAAGAAGCGGCGGGAAGCGGGCGCCTTGGCGCGTCCGACCAGCTGATCTTCTTCCGACATGCCGACTCGGGGCTCGCCGGCTTCGCCTTCGCTCTGGCCTGTGAGCGCCTGGACGCTTGCAAGATCGCCATGGCCGATGGCGATGACGAACTTGTTGCCATTGGTCTTGAGGAGCTTCTGCACACCCTTGATGGTGTAGCCGTGATCATAGAGCAGGTGCCGGATGCCCTTCAGCAGGTCTACATCCTCCGGCCGGTAGTATCGCCTGCCGCCGCCGCGCTTCATCGGCTTGATCTGCGGGAAGCGGGTCTCCCAGAAGCGCAGCACGTGCTGCGGAAGATCGAGGTCATCCGCTACTTCGCTGATGGTGCGAAAAGCATCCGGGCTCTTATCCAAGGTTCTCACTCCCTACGCGATTTTCAGCACGCGATCTTCAGCGCGTCGCGCTTGCCGTTTATCGGCAAGGCGAAGGGGCTCGCACCTGATATGTCCGAGCCGCGACTCATCATATTTCAACGGTTTGCTTGCGTTAATTCAAGTCACGTCTCGAATTCGCACAGAAAACGTTGCGGAAAATTCACGGGAAGCGTCGATCAGCCTCGTCGCGCGACGAGATCGGAAAGCGATCAGGCAGCCGGATTGGCCGGCTTGGTCTTTACCTTGCGCAGGGTGTGCGCCTTCAGGATACGCGTCTTCAAGACGTTCGATGCCTTGAAGGTCATGACGCGGCGCGGAGAGATCGGCACTTCTTCTCCGGTCTTCGGGTTGCGGCCGATGCGCTCGTTCTTGTCACGCACCTGGAAGGTCGCGAAGGAGGAAAGCTTGACCGTTTCACCGCGAACGATGGCGTTGCAGATCTCGTCGATAACAGTCTCCACGAGCTCCGCCGATTCCGTTCGGGACAGACCGACTTTACGAAAAACGGATTCCGCCAAGTCTGCGCGCGTGACTGTTTTGCCGGTCATCTTTTTCCCTGCCCATCGGTTTTGTTTTGTGAGGACGAGCGAAGAGTATTTGTCTTGCGCCTTACGGTCAAGCCCTTGTTCGTTGTCAGCTTTTTGGGTTTTTAGCCTGTTACCAGCGCAGCAGGACTGCACCCCAGGTGAAGCCGCCGCCCATCGCCTCGAGCATGACGAGATCGCCCTTCTTGATACGTCCGTCACCGGCTGCAACCGCGAGCGCGAGCGGGATCGAAGCCGCCGACGTGTTGCCGTGCAGGTCGACGGTGACGACGACCTTTTCAGGCGCGATGTTCAGCTTCTTGGCGGAGCCATCGATGATGCGACGATTTGCCTGATGCGGCACCAGCCAGTCGAGATCGTCCGAGGTGGTGCCGGTGCTGTCGAAGGCTGCCTGGATGACGTCGGTGATCATGCCGACCGCATATTTGAAGACTTCGCGGCCTTCCATGCGCAGCTTGCCGACGGTGCCCGTGGTCGATGGTCCACCATCGACGAAGAGCTTTTCCTTGTGCGAGCCGTCGGAGCGCAGATGTGCCGTGAGAACGCCACGATCAGCAGTGGTCCCCTCGCCTTCGGCCGCTTCCAGCACGATCGCGCCCGCTCCATCGCCGAAGAGCACGCAGGTCGTGCGGTCGTTCCAGTCGAGAATGCGCGAGAAGGTTTCGGCGCCGATAACAAGCACGCGCTTGGCAAGGCCGCCACGGATATAGGCGTCAGCGGTGGTGACCGCATAGACGAAGCCGGTGCAGACCGCCTGTACGTCGAAGGCAAAGCCATGGCTCATGCCGAGACGGTTCTGGATGCTGACGGCGGTCGCCGGGAAGGTGTTGTCTGGCGTCGATGTCGCGCAGATGATCATGTCTATGTCATCGGGCGTCATGCCGGCCTTTTCGAGCGCGGCCAGAGCCGCCGCCGCGCCGAGCGAGGACGTCGTCTCATCTTCTCCGGCGAGATAACGCTGGCGAATGCCCGTGCGCTGGACAATCCATTCGTCGGAGGTGTCCACGACATCTTCCATGTCGCGATTGGTCATAACGCGTTTCGGAAGCGCGGATCCGAAACCGCGAACCACTGAACGGATCATATTCTTCAAATCCCGTCGCTCATGCCGCTTCCGGCCCGATTGGGGGCAGCCGCTTGGCATGATACTTTTGCAAATCGTTTTCTATTTTCTGATTGAGGCCATTCTTGGCCATGTCGTAGCCGACCTCGATCGCAGACGCGATCCCTTCGGCATTGGCGCCGCCGTGGCTCTTGATGACCACGCCGTTCAAGCCCAGAAACACGCCGCCATTGACCTTGCTCGGGTCCATCTTCTCGCGCAGCATGTCGAAAGCGCTCTTGGCGAAGATATAGCCGATCTTGGCAAGCAGGGTGCGCGACATCGCAGCTTTCAGGTATTCGCCGATCTGGCGCGCCGTGCCTTCTGCGGCCTTCAACGCGATGTTGCCGGCGAAGCCTTCGGTGACCACGACATCGACGGTTCCCTTGCCGATGTCATTGCCCTCGACGAAACCGAAATAATCGAGCGAGTCGATATTAGCCTCGCGCAGCAAGCGTCCGGCTTCCTTGACCTCTTCCTGGCCCTTGATCTCTTCAACGCCCACATTGAGCAGGCCGATCGTCGGACGGTCGATCTCGAACAGCGCGCGCGCCATGGCGCCGCCCATCAGCGCGAAATCCATCAGCTGCTGGCTATCGGCGCCGATCGTCGCACCGACATCGAGCACGATGCTTTCGCCGCGCATGGTCGGCCAGATCGCCGCGATCGCCGGGCGCTCGATATTGGCCATCGTGCGCAGACAGAACTTGGCCATCGCCATCAGCGCGCCGGTATTGCCGGCGGACACCGCGACGTCGGCGTCCTTGGTCTTCACGGCCTCGAGCGAACGCCACATGGAAGAGACATAGCGGCCGCGGCGCAAAGCCTGGCTCGGCTTCTCGTCCATGCGCACCGCAAGTTCGCAATCGTGGAGAACGGATTTCTCCTTCAGCTTCGGAAACTGGGCGAGAATAGGCTCGCACTGTTCCTTCAAGCCATACATCACAAACGAAATGTCCGGATGCCGTTCCAGCGCCTTTGCGGCACCGGGGATGACTACCTGGGGACCAAAGTCGCCACCCATGAGGTCGAGAGAAATTCTGATCACGCGTCCCTGATCCTTTTTTTTCGTCCCAGGAGGGCGAAATTTTGGCCAAAATACCGGTTTTACCGTCGCTGACAACTGAATTATGTCAAACCGCGAGCGGCTTTCAGTCCTTTTTCCAGTCTTTCAGAACAGCAAAGGCGGAAGGCTTCTTATCGTTCTCTCCGGTGTCTTCTATGTGACCATCGAAGGCAACGCCCTCTTTGCGGGGGTACGGATCGATCGCCATGGCGGCGAACTCGGTGGCGACTTCGCCGGCATCGATCGTGTCACCGACAAAGCTTTCCGGCAGGTCGGGACCATCGGGATCCAGCATCATTTCGCCGGTATCGTTGGCCGGACGACGCGCAAGCTTGGAGTTTTCGGGCACGAAGATCTGCTCGAAGGGCTCATCGATCTTCGACGGCACCGGCTCCAGCGTGACGACGCAGCTCTGCACAATGCTCGCCCGCACCCTGCCCTTCACGCGGATGCCATCCTTTTTCCATCGCGCGATCTGCAGATCGGCGCGGAAATCATCGACGGAGATCACGTCCCAGGTTTCGGCGAGCGCCCGCAACTCGTCCTTGTCGGCTTCGAGATGGACGTCGACCGGGTTGGCCGAGACGTTGCCGACCTTGACCAGATAAGAGAAAGGCGTGTCTTCGTTTGAATTCTTCATCATTGTCTCCTCACGCGACGGCGGGCAGCGTTGCCGAGCCGGTCGCGATCGTATCTTCGGACTGTGCCGACAGGTGTTTTTCAGCGGAAAACATCCAATCGGCAAGCGCGTGCATATCGACCGGGTCTGTTTCTTTCGGATGAATGTTGCGGCCAAGCGCCACGGCGAGCGCCTCCGCGTCGCCAGCGTCCATCGCCTTGGAATAGGCTTCGAGCCGGCCGTAGAACATGCCGGCGAGTTTCTTCATGCGCTTCGGCACGGTGTTGTCGCCAATGCCAAGTTCGCGGATCGAATAATCGATATCCTGGAAGAATGCATCCACGATTTCCTGCGCGATTTCCTGGCCACTCGTCTCGGATGCACGCGTGCGGCGAAAAAACAGGATCATGACAGCCGACAGCATTTCGAAGCGACCCATGACCGTATCCGGCACACCGAGTCTCTCATAAAGCGCGGGCATGCGGGCGGCCGATGTCAGCGCCTCATATTGCCGGTCGACGATCGCCTGGTTGTTGTTTTTCTTGCCGAAGAGCCCGAATATCATTGTTTTTTCCGGAAAGGCCTCGTTCTTGGCGCCAACCTGCGTCCGGCCTTGTTGCATGATTTCGAAAGCTGGTTTACCGAAGCATGCGCGAATTGCAATGGCGAAGGTGGCCACTTTCGGGACAGCGCTTCGACGATGGCCACTCGGCAGATGGCTCACGTCCGACCCCGGAAAGGCCACAATGGTTTTGCATCAGCGTAACATTGCATGGCCGATGGCTGGTATCGATACGTTAAGGGAGTAGATGTCGTTGAAGAAACGGTATTTCAAGTCTGACAAGAAATTCCTCAGCAATGCCGCCATTGCCATCATGATCGCCTCCGCCGGATTGACCGGCTGCCAAACAGGTACGGTTCTCAACGGCGGTTACGTCGCCGACGAGCAGTCGCTCAACCTGGTTCCCGAGGGTTCGAGCCGCGAGCAGGTTCTGCTTTCGCTGGGCACGCCTTCGACGACCGCTACCTTCGATGGCGAAGTCTTCTATTACATCTCTCAGCGTCGCGAGCGCTCCATGGCGTTCCAGAAGCTGAAGGTCGTGGACCAGAGCGTTCTGGCCATCTACTTCGACAAGGACGGCGTCGTGACCCGCCGCGCCAACTACACGCTCAAGGACGGCAAGCCGTTCGACACGATTACGCGCGTCACGCCGACTGGCGGCAAGGACCTCACCTTCCTGCAGCAGCTGCTTTCCGGCGGCAGCGCCGCGAACATGGCCAAGGGCCTGTTCGGAGCCGGCGATCGTCCCTCGCCGCAGAATCCGGCCAGCTTGCGCTAAGCGCCAAGTCATTCGCCCACACAAAACCCGCCGGATCGCTCCGGCGGGTTTTTTATTGGTTATCGATCTAAGGTCGATCAGCCCGCCAGGATGGCAAGCAGCAGCAGCGCCACGATATTGGTGATCTTGATCGCCGGATTGACGGCTGGACCCGCCGTATCCTTGTAGGGATCGCCGACGGTGTCGCCCGTCACGGATGCCTTGTGGGCTTCCGAACCCTTCATGTGGCGCGTCCCGTCCTTGTCGACGAAGCCGTCTTCGAAGGACTTCTTGGCGTTGTCCCATGCGCCACCGCCCGAGGTCATCGAGATCGCCACGAACAGACCGTTGATGATGACGCCCAGCAGCGATGCGCCAAGCGCCGCGAAAGCCGACGCCTTGGAGCCGGAGATCAACAGCACGCCGAAATAGACGACGACGGGCGCCAGGACGGGCAGAAGCGACGGAATGATCATTTCGCGAATGGCGGCCTTGGTCAGAAGATCGACCGCCTTGCCGTAATCCGGCTTTTCGGTGCCCTGCATGATGCCGGGCTTTTCGCGAAACTGCTTACGCACTTCCTCGACGATCGATCCGGCCGCACGTCCCACCGCCGTCATGGCGATGCCGCCGAAGAGATAGGGGATGAGGCCGCCGAAAAGCAGTCCGGCGACGACATAGGGATTGGAAAGATCGAACGAGATCGCGCCGATATTGGCGAAGTACGGATACTGATCACCATGAGAGGCGAAATATTGCAGGTCGTTCGAATAGGCCGCAAAGAGCACGAGGGCGCCGAGACCGGCGGAGCCGATCGCATAGCCCTTGGTGACGGCCTTGGTGGTGTTGCCCACCGCATCGAGCGCATCCGTGGACTTGCGCACTTCAGGTGGCAGATGCGCCATTTCGGCGATGCCACCGGCATTGTCGGTCACAGGGCCGAAAGCGTCGAGCGCCACGATCATGCCGGCAAGGCCGAGCATGGCGGTGACGGCGATGCCGGTGCCGAACAGACCGCCCAGCTGGAAGGTCGCCAGAATGCCGCCAACGATGACGATCGCCGGAAGCGCTGTCGATTCCAGCGATACGGCGAGCCCCTGGATGACGTTGGTGCCGTGGCCGGTGACCGATGCCTGGGCGATCGAATTGACCGGGCGCTTGTTGGTGCCGGTGTAGTATTCGGTGATGACGACGATCAGCGCGGTGACGATGAGCCCGACGATACCGCAGATGAAGAGGTTCATGCCGGTAATGTCATGGCCGGCGACCGTGCCGATCGGGCCCCAACCGACTGTCAGCGACGTTGCAGCCCCAAGACCCAGGATCGACAACAGACCGGTGACGATAAGCCCCTTGTAGAGGGCGCCCATGATCGAACCGTTGCTGCCGAGCTTGACGAAGAAAGTGCCGATGATCGAGGTGATGATGCAGGCGCCGCAGATGGCCAACGGGTAGATCATCGCCGACGCAAGAACGGGCGTACCACCGAAGAAGATTGCGGCAAGAACCATCGTCGCGACGACGGAGACCGCATAGGTTTCGAAAAGGTCGGCCGCCATGCCGGCGCAATCGCCGACATTGTCGCCGACGTTATCGGCGATGGTCGCGGGGTTGCGTGGGTCATCTTCCGGGATACCGGCTTCGACCTTGCCGACGAGATCGCCGCCGACGTCGGCGCCCTTGGTGAAAATACCGCCACCGAGACGGGCGAAGATCGAAATCAGCGATGCGCCGAAGCCGAGAGCGACCAGGGAATCGATGACTTCACGCGAGGCGGGATCGTGGCCGAGCACGCCGGTGAGGATCAGATAGTAGATGGAGACGCCGAGCAGCGCCAGGCCGGCGACCAGCATGCCGGTGATGGCGCCCGATTTGAAGGCGATGCCGAGACCGGCGGCCAGGCTATGCGAGGCAGCCTGCGCGGTGCGCACATTGGCGCGAACCGAAACGTGCATGCCGATGAAGCCCGCAGCGCCCGATAGCACGGCACCAACCAGAAAGCCGATCGCGGCCGTGGCGGAGAGCAGCAGCCAGGCGGCGATGAAGACGACGACGCCGACAATGGCGATTGCCGTATACTGGCGCGTCAGATAGGCCTGCGCGCCTTCGCGAATATATCCTGCAATTTCCTGCATGCGGGCGTTCCCCTGATCGGCTGATAGCACCGACCGGATTGCCCAGATGGCATAGACCACCGAAAGCAAACCGCACGCTATTACGCATAAAAGAATCGTCATTTCGCTCTTTCCTCCAAAAGAGCCGGAGCTCACTCCCTCTCCGGCTGCGAACACGCCGTCTCCATTTCCTCCCACAGAAATGCTGCAACGCCGAGTGGAGATTGCGGGGAGGAAAACGGGACGTCAAGCCCGCAAGGGCTGAAAACCCTTACGGAGCAATGGGAAAGAGGAGATTAGCCAATCGGAGGAAGGGGCCGATTCTTGCGCGCGAAACGCTACTTTTTCTGATCGCCGCGAACTTGCTTGGCGATGCGGTCGAGAACAGCGTTGACGAGCTTGGGCTCATCGTCGCTGAAGAACGCCTGGGCGATCTCGACATATTCGGTGACGATGACCGCGACCGGCACGTCCTTGCGGTCGAGAAGTTCGAAAACGCCGGCACGAAGGATGGCGCGAACAGTGCTGTCGAGACGCGACAGCGCCCAATCGTCCTGCAAGGCCGAGGCAACCAGCGGATCGAGCCGCTTCTGTTCGCGCACGACGCCGGAGACGATCGAACGGAACCACGAAGGATCAGCCTTCAGATATGTTTCGCCATCGAGTTCCTGGCCGAGACGGTGGGCTTCATATTCGGCGACGATTTCGAGAACGCCGGTGCCGCCGATATCCATCTGATAGAGCGCCTGAACGGCGGCGAGACGCGCGGCGCCACGCTGGTTCGCTGCCTTGACCGGACGCTCTACGTTTTCGTTGCTCATGCCTTATGCACCCAGCTTTTTCTTCAGCTCGATCATGGTGAGAGCTGCGCGAGCGGCAAAGCCGCCCTTGTCCTTATCCGAACGGCGTACGCGCGACCAAGCCTGCTCGTCGTTTTCGACCGTCAGGATGCCATTGCCGATGGCAATGGATTCGCTGACGGACAGGTCCATCAGAGCGCGCGAGGATTCGTTCGACACGATATCGAAGTGGTAGGTCTCGCCGCGGATGACCATGCCGAGCGCGACGTAGCCGTCGTAGTTCGTGCCGTCATTATCCGCTCCATCGAGAGCCATTGCAATCGCAGCCGGAATTTCCAGCGCGCCGGGAACGGTGACGACGTCATAGGTCGCGCCGGCTTCGGTCAATGCGAAGGTTGCGCCTTCCAGGAGAGCATCAGCCATGTCGTCGTAGAAACGTGCTTCAACGATCAAGATATGAGGAGCGGTTTCTCGCGCCATGGGTCACCTTCATTTCCTAGAGGACTTGCCGTTCGACAGGCGGCGGTCAAAACATGCCTTCGGCAGAATGGCAAGCAAATTCGGCTCATGGCTGCGGTGCAAAATCGCGAATCGTCCCGGCGGGTGTCGAGGTGCTGGCGGACTGCCGGGGCGAAAACGCCAGGTCGTGATCGATAACGGGTTGATTTCCCGCGCAAACTCATAGTTCCCTGAGGTAAAGGGAGACGAGAATGACCGATCAGCAAACACTCGTTATCAACGTGGATGCACTCAGCCTTGAGCGCTGGAAGCAGGGAGAGTTTTACCAGAGCGCGGATACATCTTTCGGCGCGATGCTCGGGCTGAAAGGGCTCGGCGTCAGGTATAACGAGGTACCCGCGGGCAAGTCGGGCTGTCCCTTTCACAACCATCATGCCGAGGACGAGATGTTCTTCGTGATCGAGGGGACCGGTGAATATCGTTTTGGAACGGAGCGCTACCCGATCCGCAAGGGCGATGTGCTCGGCGCGCCGGCGGGCGGGCCGGAGACGGCGCACCAGATCATCAACACAGGTGCCACCCCGCTCATCTATCTCGGCATCTCGACGAAGGCCGCGACCGATATCGTTGAATACCCTGACTCTGGCAAGTTTCTCGCGAAGACGCGCCGCGAGGGATCGCCCGATCGGTCGTTTCGCGTGATGGGACGCGCCGGCGACGGCCTCGACTACTGGGATGGCGAGCCAGGAGCCTGACGAGGAAAGCGATGCAATGACCGAGATACCGACGATCGAGACCGAGCGGCTGATCCTGCGGCCGCACACAGTTGAGGATTTCGAGGCCTATCATGCGCTGTGGAGCAACGATGAGTTCGTGCGCTTCATCAGCGGGGTGGCATCGACGCGGGAGCAGAGCTGGGGGCGCATGTTGCGCGTCGCCGGAATGTGGCACCATATGGGCTTCGGCTTCCTCGCCATCGAAGAAAAAGAGAGCGGGAGGTTTGTGGGCGAAGCGGGCTTTCTTGAGATGAAGCGCGACATGCAGCCCGTCAGCACCGAGGGGACGCTGGAAACGGGCTGGGCGTTGATGCCGGAGGCTCAAGGAAAGGGTTATGCGACCGAGGCACTGCGGGCTTTGATCGGCTGGGCGGAACATCACTTTCCGTCACGGCCGATGAGCTGCATCATCGATCCCGACAATGCCGCCTCGCTGCGCCTCGCCGAAAAGCTCGGCTTTGGCAATGCGAGGCGCACGAACTACAATGGCGAGGTTATTCTGCTTTCGCGACCGGGAACTCGGCCAACCTAGCCGCATAACGGGCCATGGTGTCGACTTCGAAATTGACGAAATCGCCAGCCTGGCGCTTGCCCCAGGTCGTGACCTCGAGCGTGTGGCGAATAAGGAGCACGTCGAAGTCGGTGCCATCGACGGCGTTGACCGTCAGCGATGTGCCGTCGAGCGCGATCGAGCCCTTCGGCGCGACGAACTTTGCCAAATGCTCCGGCGCGCGGATGCGGAAACGGGTGGCGTCACCCTCTTCGGTGACGGAGAGGATCTCGGCCTTGCCGTCGACATGGCCGGAGACGATGTGGCCGCCCAGTTCGTCGCCGATCTTCAGCGAGCGCTCGAGATTGACGGGGCTGCCCTCTGTCCAGGTGCCGATCGTAGTCAGGCGCAGCGCTTCTTCCCAGGCTTCCACCTCGAACCAACGACCATTGCTGCCCTCTTCGGGCAGGCCGGTGACTGTCAGGCAGATGCCGGAATGCGAGATCGAGGCGCCCATGTCGATGGTCGCGGGATCATAGCTGGTCGCGACGCGAAGCTTGATGCCTTCCTTGAGAGGCGAAACGGATTCGATCGTGCCGACGTCGGTGACAATGCCTGTAAACATCAAACTTCTCTTTCGTATTCGTCCAGGCTGTCAGCGCCAACGATGCGCGTGCCCACATGCTTGAAATCGGATGGAATATCGGTTTTGCGGATCGGCGTTTCAATACCGCCTTCGCCAATGGTGCCCGGCCCCTGGTAGAGCAGGATGCGGTCGACATAGCCTGCCTCAAGGAAAAGCCGCGCCGTCTTGGCACCGCCTTCGACCAACAGCGAGGAAATGCCGCGGGAGGCGAGTGCCGGGAGAAGCTGTTCCGGGTGGTAGGGGTGGCAATAGACGACTTCGACGCCAGTGGATTCGAGGGCTTGGCGGCGGGCTTCGAGTTGATTGTTCGAGGCGTCGGCGATTGAGATACCCCCCTCTGCCCTGCCGGGCATCTCTCCCACAGGTGGGGAGATTGGCTGGGCGGAGCCGCTCATTCCAACATCTACGTTTTGCGAAGGCGCCCGCAACGAGTCGATCTCCCCCCTTGTGGGGGAGATGTCCGGCAGGACAGAGGGGGGTAAATCTTGCTCCCACGCCTTTGAAACCTCCTCACGCCCCACCACGATGACCGGAACCTGCCGCGCCGTCCGCACCAGCTTCGATGTCAACGGCAGCTCCAGCAACGGATCCAGCACTACACGCACCGGCGAGCGTCCCTCAAGCCCCGGAATGCGCACCGTCAGTTCCGGATCGTCAGCAATAGCTGTGCCGATACCGACAAGGATCGCATCCGTCTCGGCGCGCAGCTGCTGCACTTCGGCGCGCGCCGCGGGACCGGTAATGGCGATCTGCCCCTCGCCCATGCGGCCGATCATGCCGTCTTGAGAAGTGGCAAGCTTCAGAATCACATAGGGACGGTTCTTCGTCTGGCGGGTGAGATAGGCGGCCAGTGAGTGGCGGCCTTCTTCTTCCAGCAACCCGGTCTCGACTGTGATGCCGGCATCGCGGAGCATGGCAATACCCCTGCCCGACACCCGTTCATCCGGATCGGTGACGCTGATGACGACGCGGGACACGCCGGATGCAATCAGCGCATCGGCGCATGGCGGCGTCTTGCCGTGGTGGGAGCATGGCTCGAGCGTGACATAGGCGGTGGCGCCGCGGGCCAGTTCACCGGCCTCGGCCAGCGCCTGCGGCTCGGCATGCGGACGGCCGCCGACGGCGGTCGTGCCGCGGCCAACGATCTTGCCGTCGCGCACGACGACGCAACCAACGGAGGGGTTTGTGGATGTCTGGCCGAGATGGAGGAGACCCAGGCGGATCGCCTCCTGCATGAATTGCGCGTCGTCTGGCGAGGCGCTCATCGCTCAACTATCCAAAGGATCGCGAGCGATCTTGGCGTTGATCTCCGAGATCACCTTCTCGAAATCCTCGGCATGAGAGAAGTCGCGGTAGACCGAAGCATAGCGCACGAAGCCGACGTCATCGAGGCTCTTCAGCGCTTCGAGAACCTGCAGGCCGATCTGCTCGGAGCTGATCTCGACTTCGCCGGAGCTTTCCAGGCGCCGCACGATGCCCGAGACCGCGCGCTCTATGCGGTCGCGGTCGACGGGGCGCTTGCGCAGGGCGATCTCGAAGGAACGCACCAGCTTGTCGCGATCGAAAGGCACCTTGCGGCCGGTCTTCTTCGAGACCATGAGCTCGCGCAGCTGCACGCGCTCGAAGGTCGTGAAACGACCGCCGCAATCAGGACAAATACGCCTGCGGCGGATGGACGTATTGTCCTCCGCCGGGCGTGAATCCTTGACCTGTGTGTCTTCCGATCCGCAGAATGGGCAGCGCATGCGCTATCCTTAGCCGATGTAGTCGTACATTGGGAAGCGGCCGGTGAGGTTCATCACCTTGTCGCGTACGGCTGCTTCGACGCTGGCATTGCCTTCGTCGGAGTTGGCCGCCTTCAGGCCATCGAGAACCTCGACGATGAGATTGCCGATTTCCTTGAATTCCGCTTCCTTGAAGCCGCGCGTCGTGCCGGCAGGCGCGCCGAGGCGAACGCCGGAGGTGACGAAGGGCTTTTCAGGGTCAAACGGGATGCCGTTCTTGTTGCAGGTGATGTAGGCGCGGCCGAGTGCGGCTTCGGCGCGCTTGCCCGTGGCGTTCTTCTTGCGAAGGTCGACCAGCATCAGGTGGTTGTCGGTGCCGCCGGAGACGACGTCGAGGCCGCCTGCGATGAGCGTTTCCGACAGCGCCTTGGCGTTCTTGACGATCTGGGCGGCGTAATCCTTGAACTCAGGCTGCAGCGCTTCGCCGAAGGCAACGGCCTTGGCAGCGATGATGTGCATGAGCGGGCCGCCCTGGAGACCCGGGAAGACGGCAGAGTTGAACTTCTTCGCCAGATCTTCGTCGTTGGTCAGGATGACACCACCGCGCGGGCCGCGCAGCGACTTGTGGGTCGTCGTGGTCGCAACATGGCAGTGCGGGAACGGCGACGGATGCTGGCCACCGGCAACGAGACCGGCGATGTGAGCCATGTCGACCATCAGATAGGCGCCGACTTCATCGGCGATCTCGCGGAAGCGCTTCCAATCCCAGATGCGGGAATAGGCGGTGCCGCCGGCGATGATGAGCTTCGGCTTGTGGGTGCGTGCCTTTTCAGCGACGTCGTCCATGTCGAGCAGGTTATCGCCTTCGCGAACACCGTAGGAGACGACGTTGAACCACTTGCCGGACATGTTGACCGGCGAACCATGCGTCAGGTGACCGCCCGAATTGAGGTCGAGGCCCATGAAGGTGTCGCCCGGCTGCAGCAGCGCGAGGAAGACGGCCTGGTTCATCTGCGAACCGGAATTCGGCTGAACGTTGGCGAAGTTGACGCCGAAGAGCTTCTTGGCGCGTTCGATCGCAAGCTCTTCCGCGATATCGACGAACTGGCAGCCGCCATAATAGCGCTTGCCCGGATATCCCTCGGCGTACTTGTTGGTCATGATGGAGCCCTGGGCTTCCAGAACCGCGCGGGAAACGATGTTTTCCGAGGCGATCAACTCGATCTCATGACGCTGGCGACCGAGTTCCTTTTGGATCGAACCGAAGATTTCCGGATCGGTATCGGCAAGCGAGCGATTGAAGAAGGTCTGGGTAGAAGCATTGGTCATCGGCGGGCTCCTTAACTGGAATGCGCTAGGCTATTAGCGCCCTGCCCCGCCAAGGGCAATACGGAGAGCGACATTTGCTGGGCAATCTACGCGCAACAAAAAACCGCGCCATGAAAGGCGCGGTTTTTTATAACTCTAAGGCAGCTTTCGGCTCTTACTGAACCGGCTGCTCCATGCCCGCGGTCGTGTCGAGCGCCAGTTCGGCATTGCCGTCCATCTGGTAGATGTCGTCGCGGAACTGCACGATACCGTCAGGCATGCCCCAGGCGGAGATGTAGACGAAGTATACAGGCACTTCCTCGGCCAGCTTGATCGGCGTGTTCACGCGGGTGGTGATCACCTGCTCCATCTGCTGGCGAGACCACGGAGGCGTGTCGCGCAGCAGCCAGGTGGTCAGGTCGCGAACGTTCTGAACGCGGACGCAGCCGGAGGATTCGAAGCGCATGAGCTTGTTGAACAGGCCCTGCTGCGGCGTGTCGTGCATGTACTCGCCGTTCTTGTTGTAGAAGTTGATCTTCGTCGAGGCCATGGCGTTGATCTTGCCCGGATCCTGGCGGAACATCAGGTTCGGCGCCTTTTCGGCGTTCCAGTCGATCGTCTCGGGCGCCACTTCCGTGCCCTTGCCGTCGATCAGACGAATGTTGTTCTTCGTGAGATAAGTCGGGTCCTTGCGCATCAGCGGCACGATGTCCTTTTCGACGATCGAGCGCGGCGCGGTCCAGTAAGGATTGAGGATGACTTCGTAGATCTTCGAGTTGACCAGGTGTGTCGGGCGGCTGAGGCGGCCGACAACCGCGTTGTGACGCGTGACGACGCTGCCGTCCTCAATGCCTTCAACGTAAGCGGCCGGGATGTTGACCATCACGTGGCGACGGCCGAGCTCTTCCGGGAAGGTCTGCAGGCGGATCAGGTTGGTGTTCAGCTGCTGCAGGCGCACGTCGGCCGGGATGTTCATCGCCTTCAGCGTGAATTCACCAAGCACGCCGTCGGCAGGAAGACCATGACGTGCCTGGAAGCGCTTGACCGCACCATCGACGTAGGAATCAAACGACGAGGACATGCCGGCTTCCTGCGGCAGGTCGCCGGTAACGAAGAGGCGCTGGCGCAGGGCCTGGACGGACTGATCGGTGACGCCGATCTGCAGGCGCTGCTGGCCCGGATTGACCTGCGGCCAACCGCCTGCTGATGCGATCTGCTGATACTGGGCAATCGCCTGCTGAATGCTGGGGACGGACTGCGGTCCGAGGATCGGGGTGTTCGACACCACGGCGTTTGCCGTACGCGAAGCGGCTTTCGCATCGAACTGGTCATCCCAGTCACCGCGCTCCGGTGCATTGATGAGCGAATCGATCGCCGATTGCGCCAGTGCCGGCGCCGCTACCGAGCTTGCGCCAACGGCTGCGGCCGAAGCAAGAAATGCCCGCCGAGAAAGAGCTTCAGTACCTGTTTTTTTAGACATGCATCCCAACCACAATAATGCCGCCGCTTGAGAGACCGGTGGCTTTGCCCTTCGTCACCGCGAATAACGCAGTCACTACCCATCCGTTGCCACGGCGCACCTCAAATTCTCGCTGCCGGCGATCACATGATCGCGAGCAGGAAAGACGAGGTTCTCAAAACCCCGGATTCGAAAAGCGCCGATTGCCGTGTATTTCCGCTGCCATGCTAATATGGCCAATTCGTGTCTCCGCCGAAAAGTGCAACTTTAGATAGCGATCGAAGCGAAGAATGAACCAAACCATTGCAAGGATTCTGCCGGCTAATAGCGGCTAAAAGGCGGCTTGAATACAGGGGTTTAAGGCTCGAAGCGCGGTTGGCTGGCCATGCGTTGCAAAGATGCCACGTCGGCGCAAACGGCAAAGCCGGACGCGCAGGGAAACGCATCCGGCTTTCTTTGACCTTGGAGGGGTCTTGTTGCTTAGAGACGATACATGATCGAGTCGTTCCAGAAGCGGTCGAGACGGGTCAGCAGCTTGTTCATCTGCGCGAACTCATCGGTGCCGATGCCGCCGACCTTGTCGATCGATGCCGTGTGGCGCTCATAGAGCTTGGCAACCGTCTCGGCGATTTCCTGACCGGTTTCCGTCAGGCTGATGCGGACCGAGCGACGGTCGATGCGCGAGCGCTGGTGGTTGATGAAGCCGAGGTCGACGAGCTTCTTGACGTTGTAGGAAACGTTGGAGCCCAGGTAGTAACCGCGAGAGCGAAGTTCGCCAGCGGTCAGTTCCGAGTTGCCGATGTTGAAGAGGAGGAGAGCCTGGATGGCGTTGACGTCGCTGCGACCCTGACGGTCGAATTCATCCTTGATGACATCCAGAAGACGGCGGTGAAGACGTTCAACAAGATGAAGGGATTCCATGTAAAGATCGCGGATACCCAGGTCCTGCTGTTCACGGAAGTTCGATACCGCCTGCGGCTTGATTTTCGTATTCATGATGACTGCCTCACTGTTTTGTTTGGCGGTGTTGGTTGTCTTCCCGCCTTGAGACAGACCCTATCGAATACAGATAAAATTCTACTTAAACTGCAGGCTTAACAGTGCCTTACCAAAACGCGCTGTTGTATCAGGGTAAATCAACGCTTACCTGCTGCCGGCGCCGGCGCTTCTCCTGCCACAGCAGAAAGCGGAAAACGGCATATATAATGGCCACCGCCGCATGCAGCAGAATGATGAGTTTGTTGGCTCCGAAAATCTCCGGAAGAAAGCCATACATTATGATCTGGCCACCGGCCGCGAGCACCCAGATGACGGGTCCCCAGGAGACGGCCAGCCAGAGCCCGAGGGCAGCCACAGGAAACAGAACCGCAAGGCTGGTGCTCGCCACCTTCCACGGCAGGCTCAGAAGATCGAAGCGTCCCGCACCGATCAGCGAGTAGCCGACAAGCATCGCCCAATACTGCAATCCGAACCAGAAACACGAGATCGCGATCAGGCGCAGGAACAGGACAAAGAGAACGCCGGTGAGCGTGCTTTTCGGTATGGTCGGAGAATCAGCGTTCATGCGTCAGACAATAGGATTGCTGCGGCGTCTTCGCCAGCGGTTGATCGCAAGCTGTTGATTGGTTGCGGCCATTCGCCCGGTTTGGATTTGTCGGATGGCATGATAATGAGCGCAGCAACAATTCGAACTGCCAAGAGCTGGAACGATCATGCAGGACAAGACACACCTCGTCGATGAAATCACGGGCCACCGCCGGATGCGGCGTAACCGCAAGGCCGACTGGACGCGCCGGATGGTGCAGGAAAACCGGCTGACGGTCGACGATCTGATCTGGCCGGTCTTCGTGGTTCCGGGCTCCGGCATCATCGAGCCGATCCCCGCCATGCCTGGCGTCAACCGCATGAGCGTCGACAAGCTGGTGGAAGCCACCAAGGAAGCGGCCGATCTCGGCATTCCCGCTATCGCGACCTTCCCGAATATAGAGATGTCGCTGCGCGACGAGACCGGCTCCAACAGCCTGGAAGCGAACAACCTGATCAACCAGGCAACAATCGCCATCAAGAAGGCCGTGCCGAATATCGGCGTCATCACCGACGTGGCGCTCGACCCCTTCACCAGCCACGGCCATGACGGCATCCTGCGCGGCAACGAGATCGTCAATGACGAGACGGTCGACCAGGTTGCGCGCGCAGCCGTGATGCAGGCCGATGCCGGCTCAGACATCATCTCGCCGTCCGAAATGATGGACGGCCGCATCGGCGCGATCCGCCGGGCGCTTGACGCCGCCGGGCACCAGGATGTCGGGATCATGAGCTATGCGACGAAGTTCGCTTCCGCCTTCTATGGCCCATACCGCGAGGCGATCTCTACCGGCGGGCTACTGAAGGGTGACAAGAAGAGCTACTATATCGACCCGGCCAACGGCACCGAGGCGATCCGCGACGCGGCGCTCGATGTCGAGGAAGGCGCCGACATGCTGATGGTCAAGCCCGGCCTGCCCTATATCGACATCTGCTGGCGGATGAAGGAAGCATTCGGCCTTCCGACCTTCGCCTATCAGGTGTCGGGCGAATATTCGCAGATCAAGGCGGCGGCGATGAACGGCTGGATTGACGGCGAAAAGGCGATGCTCGAGACCCTGCTAGCCTTCAAGCGCGCCGGCTGCGACGGCATCCTCACCTACTTCTCCATCGAGGTCGCCAAGATTCTCGCCAAGCGCTGATCGCTTCGCGCTAATATTGCATTCGCAGAGAGCGTCACCATATCAGCGGTAGCCACTCTCGAAAGGAGACCGTAACGATGTCGCTCAACCCGAACCCGCTCTATGCCGCACCTGACGATTGGCGCGCCTATAGCGGCACGCTGAGCCGGCGCGTTTTTGCGTTCATCCTCGACTATGTGATCATTCTGCTGCTCTGCATTCCGGCGGCGGTCATCCTGTTCTTCCTGTCGATCGTCACGCTCGGCCTCGGTTTCTTTCTTTATCCGGCGCTGTTCGTGATCGTCGCTGGCCTCTATTTCGGCTTCACGGTCGGCGGCTCGAGCCAGGCATCGCTTGGCATGCGCGCGATGGGGATTGCGATCGTGCGCGTCGATGGGCGGGAGATGGATTTCCTGACGGCGATCGTTCACCTGGCGCTGTTCTGGATCCTGAACTCGGTTCTGACGCCGCTGATTCTGCTGGTCGGCCTGTTCACCGAACGCAGCCGCCTGCTGCACGATTTTCTCGTCGGCACGGTGACGGTCAGAACCGCCTGAGATTGATCAAGTCTCTGAAATAAGCGGATTTCCCCTCTTTTTGAGGGGAAATTTTTGGCCAATATCCGAAAGTATAATCAGTCACAAAGCGCGGCGCACTGCCGCGCTGTTGACGTTTTCTTTTCTTAAGTCATGCTGTCATTTCAGCATGCAACCTAAGGACATCTCAGCAGCAGATGAATACGCAGACCACGCCATCTCCGCAGTTTTATCTGACGGCCCCGGCTGCCTGCCCTTACCTTGCGCATGAGATGGAACGAAAGGTTTTTACGCATCTCGTCGGCCCCCGCGCCGCCGAGATGAATGACATCCTGACGCAAGGCGGATTTCGCCGCTCGCAGAACATCGCCTACCGCCCGGCCTGTGAAGCTTGCCGGGCCTGTGTCTCGGTTCGCATCCTCGCCGACGAGTTCGAGCCGACCAAGTCGATGAAGCGGGTCATCGCCACCAATTCCGATATCATCTCGACAGAATTTCCGGCGCAGCCATCGAGCGAGCAATATTCGCTGTTTCGCCGCTATCTCGACTATCGCCACCAGCAGGGCGGCATGTCGGACATGACGGTGCTCGATTATGCGATCATGGTCGAGGATACGCACGTCAACACCAAGATCATCGAGTATCGCCGGCGTGTGGAAGGCTCCGGACTGGAAACGCGGCCGAGCGGCGAACTGATTGCGGCGGCCCTGACCGACACGATGAGCGACGGGCTCTCGATGGTCTACTCCTACTTCAATCCCGATCTCGACAAGCGCTCGCTCGGCACCTTCATGATCCTCGATCACATCAGACGGACAAAGGCGCTCGGCCTGCCGCATGTCTATCTCGGCTACTGGGTTCAAGGCTCGCGGAAAATGGACTACAAGACCCGCTACCAGCCGCAGGAACATCTGACCGCGCGCGGCTGGGAGCGTTTCGATCCAACATCCCTTCCCGAAGGTAGCCAGCCCTAAATGAGTTTCCTCACCCTTTCCGATCATCGGAAGGGCCTGCTGCTGACGGCGATCGGCGGCCTTGCGCTCTCCATGGACATTCCGCTCGTGCGTCTCGCCCATGGCGACATGTGGTCGATTGTCGGCATGCGCAGCATCACAACGGTTGCCGTGACGTTGCTGATCCTTTGCGCGATGCGGTGGATTAAGGGAAGCTGGCCGGCGATGGTGCCCGGCAAGCCGGGCCTGCTCGCCGGACTTCTCTACGGGCTATCGACTATAACATTCCTGCTTGCGGTGTTTAACACGACCACCGCTAACGTGGTCTTCATCGTCGCCTTCAATCCGATGTTCGGCGCGCTGCTGTCATGGCTGTTCCTGAAGGAGCGCCCGTCGGTGTCGACGCTGGTGACCATGGCGGTGATGATTGTCGGCGTCGGCCTGATCGTCGGCGACGGCCTGGCCGGCGGCCACAGCTTCGGGGATGCGATGGCGCTCTTGACGGCGCTGGTGCTTGCGGGTGCGATTACCGTCGGGCGCGCGTCACGTCGCGCCATGGGCTTCGTGCCGTTGCTTGCTGCGGCCTTTCCCGCCGCGCTTGGCCTCGCGAACGCTTTGCCGGCAGGCCTCGTGATCGAGCATCCCGCCTGGATCATCTTCAACGGTGCGGTGCTGATGCCAGTGTCGTTCTGGTGCCTTGCCAGCGGGCCGCGCTATCTGTCGGCACCCGAGGTCGGCATGTTCTATCTGCTCGAGACCATTCTTGCGCCGATCTGGATCTGGCTGATCTTCGCGGAAACGCCGCCGGTCATGACATTGATCGGCGGCTTCATCCTCGTCACCGCGATTATGGCGCACTCGCTTTGGATGGTTCGGAAACAGCCTGCGACGCAACAAGCTCCGGCAGCTTGACCGTGTGAGCCGCATCGAGCTCGCGCTCCAGCCCGTTCAGCACGTGCGTCCAGCCGCGATGGGTCTGCTCTTCAAAAGCCGACCACTCAGCGCACATTTCATGCGACAGCGTCAGGCGCGTGCCCTCGCCCAGCGGCTCGATTTCGACGCGGATGCGATCGGCATTGTGATCGTGTTCGGCGACCGAAAACGAGAACACCATCAGGCGCGGCCGACGCATTTCGAGAAATACGCCATAATGAACGGCGTCACCGGTCGGCCGTCTGTCGATGACGAGAAAATGGCCGCCAACGCGCGGCTCGATATCGGCGCGGATGACCCGGCCGTCATCGGTGGCGAAGAGGAAGCGTTTGGCGATTTCGGGGTTGAGCCAGGCGTCATAAACCTCGCAGGGCGAGGCATTGTAGGTGTGGCCGACTGAAAGCGTAATGGTCTTGCAAGCGCTCATCAACATTCCTCCGTGATCGGACCTCCATGATCGGACATGCCGCCTTCCCACGAAGGCGCCACATACGATCATTCCGTCCGCCTTCGGAATGATGTTTGTCCATGTTGTGATTACAGGACAGAACTAGAGGAAATGCCCCGCTCGCCAAGAGCGGGACGCTGATATATTTCAGCCGGCGAACTTGCCGCTGCGGGGGAAGCCTTTGGGAACCGTGCGGCCGGCGGAAGCGCGGTCGGCGAGCCACTCGGCCAGCTCGTCCTTGTTCTTGCTGAACGTACGGCCGGCGCTGTCTTCCCAGACGAGGCCATCCGCTATCGCGAAGCAGCGAACGTCGGAAATCCCGCCATCCTTGTAGCGCTGCAGGCGAACGCCCTTGCCGCGCGACATCTCCGGAACCTGATCGAGCGGGAAGACGAGAAGCTTGCGGTTTTCGCCGACAACAGCAACGTGGTCACCGGAGACGGGCACGAGCAGCTTGGTCTCGTCGGGCATGGAGACGTTCATGATCTGCTTGCCCTTGCGGGTATTGGCGACCATGTCGGTCTCGGCGACGACGAAGCCGTTGCCTGCTGTCGAGACGATCATCTGCTTGCGCTGCGGATCGTGGACGAATGCCGTCAGCACGTCCTGGTCGTTGTCCATGTCGATCATGATACGCAACGGCTCGCCATGGCCACGGCCACCCGGCAGCTTGTCGCCGCCGAGCGTGAAGGCCTTGCCGCCGGTGGTGATGACAAGGATCTTGTCCGTCGTCTGCGCCGGGAATGCGATCCTCAGCGCGTCGCCTTCCTTGAAGGTCAGCGTCGCGGTGTCGGAGATGTGGCCCTTCAACGCGCGGATCCAGCCCTTTTCGGAAACGACGACGGTGATCGGTTCCTTCTCGATCATCGCCTGCTGGATCGCCTGCTCGTCGGCATCGGGCGCTTCGGCGAACTGGGTGCGGCGGCGGCCGAGTTCGGTCGCCTTGGCGAACTTCTTCTTCACCTCGCCGATTTCCCAGGCGACGGTCTGCCACTGCTTGTCCTCGGAGGCGAGCAGCGCTTCGATCTCGGCCTTTTCCTTGCTCAGCGCGTCGAACTCGGTGCGGATCTCGAATTCTTCCAGCTTGCGCAAGGAGCGCAGGCGCATGTTGAGGATGGCTTCGACCTGGATCTCGGTCAGCGACCAGCGCGCGACCATGACGGGCTTGGGCTCATCCTCCTCGCGGATGATGCGGATCACCTCGTCGATGTTGAGGTAAGCGATCAGCAAACCGCCCAGGACTTCCAGGCGACGTTCGATCGCAGCAAGACGGAAACGCGAACGACGCTGAAGCACGTCGCGACGATGGTCCAGCCATTCCTTCAGAACCTCGTTCAGGGCCATGACGCGCGGAATGCGGCCCATGGAGAGAACGTTCATGTTCAACGGGAAACGGCTTTCGAGTTCCGTAAGCTTGAACATGGATTCCATGAGGATGGTCGGGTCGACGGTGCGGTTCTTCGGAACCAGCACGACGCGGACGTCTTCAGCCGACTCGTCGCGGATATCTTCCAGCAGCGGCAGCTTGCGGGCGATCAAGAGCTCGGCGATCTTCTCGATCAGGCGCGACTTCTGCACCTGGAATGGAATCTCGGTGACGACGATCTGATAGCCGCCGCGGCCGAGATCCTCGGTCTCCCACTTGGCGCGCGTGCGGAAGCCGCCGCGGCCGGTCTTGTAGGCGTCGATGATCGTCTGGCGGTCGTCGATGATGATGCCGCCGGTCGGGAAATCCGGGCCCGGAATGAACTGCTCCACAAGCGTCTCGACCGTCGCATCCGGATGCTTGATCAGATGCAGCGCCGCGTCGCACAGTTCATGTGCGTTGTGCGACGGGATCGAGGTCGCCATGCCGACGGCGATGCCCGACGAGCCGTTGGCGAGAAGGTTCGGGAAGGCGCCGGGGAGAACCGTCGGTTCCTGGTCTTCCTCGTTATAAGTCAGCCGGAAATCGACGGCGTCCTGGTCGACACCCTCGAGCAAAAGCCCGGCGACATCGGTCATGCGGGCTTCGGTGTATCGATAGGCGGCTGCGCTGTCGCCATCGATGTTGCCGAAGTTCCCCTGCCCGTCGACGACGGGATAACGCTGCGAGAAATCCTGGGCGAGACGGACCAGCGCATCGTAGACCGACTGGTCGCCGTGCGGGTGGAATTTACCGATGACGTCACCGACGATACGGGCGCATTTCTTGAAGGCCGAGTTCGGGCGGATGCCCATCTCGCTCATCGCGTGGATGATGCGGCGATGAACCGGCTTCAGGCCGTCGCGAACGTCGGGGAGCGCGCGGTGCATGATGGTCGACAGCGCGTAGGCGAGATAACGCTCTTCGAGCGCCGCCTTCAGGTCGATCGGAAGAATGCTGTCATCGTCTCCGCCAGAGGGCGGCAAAATCTCTTGTCCCATACCTTCTGACTAACCGAGATGGTTGATGTGAGCAAGGAATCCGGGCATTGCGGCTGTGGATGAAGTCTCCGAACAGAAAGAAAACAACCGCTAAAACCTTTCTGCCCGAATTTGGACTTTGTTTGCTTATCCCTTCAACATAATTTTAGAAAACACGAAATATAAACCGGCACAAATCCATCGTAGATTATGGCCAACCGCCCACTTGGATCTGAGGAACACCCATGACATTTTACCGGACGACACGGCTCATGCTTTCGGGCGTGGCATTCCTTTCTCTCGCCGGCTCCGCTTTCGCGCTCGATGGCCAGGATCTGCTGACGAAGATCAATGCTGCCTACACGCTGCAGGGCGGCACGCTCGCGGCCGATGGCGTCGATGTCGACGGCAAGACCGTGACGCTGAAGAACGCCAGCTTCAAGCCGAACAACGGCAGCGCTCTGCCGATCGGCGAAATCACGCTTTCGGGCGTCGAGGAAGACGAGGACGGCGGCTACTACATCGAGGAAGCAGCCTTCCCCGATATCAACACCACCAATGACGGCGCGACGCTGACCGTGACCGAGCTGTCGCTCGGCGGCATCTCCATCCCTGCCGACGCCAAGGGCGAAGGCCTCTCCTCCATGCTGCTCTACGAGAGCGCCCACAGCGGCCCGCTGAAGGTCGTCAAGGATGGCGCGGAAGTGTTCTCGCTCGGCGGCAGCGATGTGAACCTGACGCTGCGCGAAGACGAGTCCGGCTTCGATTTCGACGGCGCCTTCAAGAGCCTCAAGGCTGATTTGAGCAAGGCGGCCGATCCGCAGAACAAGGAAGCGATCGAGAAGCTGGCGCTGCAGCAGGTCAATGGCGACATCACCATGAAGGGCGCCTGGGACCTGGCACCGGGCACGATCGACGTGTCCGAGTTCGCCTTCGACTTCAGCAATGTCGGCAAGCTCAACCTCGCCTTCAAGGTCAATGGCTACACGCTCGCCTTCGTGAAGTCGCTGCAGGAAGCCGCCCAGCAAGCCGAAGCCAACCAGAACAAGGACCAGGCCCAGCAGGCCTTCGGCCTTGCCATGCTTGGCTTGTTGCAGCAACTGTCCTTCGAAAGCGCCCAGATCCGCTTCGACGACGCCTCGATCACCAAACGCGCGCTTGATTACGCCGGCAGCCAGCAGGGCATGTCGGGCAAGCAGATGGCCGACTCGCTGAAGGCGATGGCGCCGATCATGCTGGCGCAGCTCAACATCCCCGAGCTGCAGAACGCCCTATCGGCCGCCCTCAACACCTTCCTCGACGACCCGAAGAGCCTGACCGTCAACGCCGCTCCGGCCAAGCCCGTGCCGTTCCCGATGATCATGGGTGCCGCCATGGGCGCCCCGAACACGCTGCCGCAGGTGCTCGGCGTGAAGGTTTCGGCGAACGATTGATCGCCTTGACATGAAATCAGGAAGGCCCGGCGCGCATTGCTCGCCGGGCCTTTTTTGTTGCCCGCAAACGATCGGGGCCAGAAACGAAAAAAGCCCGACTCGCGCCGGGCTTTTCTCATTCAAACGATGTTCGCTCAGTCCTTCTTGACCGGCGGCATGACGCGCAGCGACAGTTCCATCAGCTGCTTCGGCGTTGCCGGCGATGGGGCGTTCATCAGGAGATCCTGCGCCTGCTGGTTCATCGGGAACAGCGTGATTTCGCGCAGGTTCTTGGCGCCGAGCAGGAGCATCACGACGCGGTCGATACCGAAGGCGCAGCCGCCGTGCGGAGGCGCGCCGTACTGGAAGGCGCGATACATGCCGCCGAAGCGCTCCTCGACATCGGTCTGGCTGAGGCCGACCAGCTCGAAGGCCTTGACCATGGCTTCCGGCGACTGGTTACGGATCGAGCCCGAGGCGATTTCGAAGCCGTTGCAGACGGCGTCGTACTGGTAGGCCTTGAGCGACAGCGGGTCTTGGCTCTGCAGCGCTTCCAAACCACCCTGCGGCATCGAGAAGGGGTTGTGGGCGAAGTCGATCTTCTTGTCTTCCTCGCTCCATTCGTAGAACGGGAAGTCGATGATCCAGCACAGTTCGAAACGGTCGCGATCGACCAGGTTCAGGTCTTCACCCGCCTTGGTGCGCGCTTCGCCAGCGAACTTGTAGAACTTCGCAGGTTCACCGGCGACGAAGAAGGCGGCGTCGCCTGCTTCAAGGCCAAGCTGGACGCGGAGAGCTTCGGTGCGCTCTTCGCCGATGTTCTTGGCGAGCGGACCGGAGCCGACCACCTTGCCGTCTTCTTCCTTCCAGAAGATGTAGCCGAGGCCCGGCTGGCCAAGGGACTGGGCCCAGGCGTTCATGCGGTCGCAGAACGCGCGGCTGCCGCCGGTCTTGGCCGGGATCGCCCAGACTTCGACCTTCGGGTTGGAGGCGATCATGCCGGCGAAGACCTTGAAGCCGGAGCCTGCGAAGTGTTCGGTGACGGCCTGCATCTCGATCGGGTTGCGCAGATCGGGCTTGTCGGAGCCGTACTTGCGGATCGCGACGTCGTAAGGGATGCGCGGCCATTCCTTGGTGACCGGCTTGCCTTCGGCGAACTGCTCGAAGACAGACGTCATGATCGGGGCCATCGTGTCCCAGACGTCTTCCTGGGTGACGAAGCTCATTTCCAGGTCGAGCTGGTAGAATTCGCCCGGCAGACGATCGGCGCGCGGGTCTTCATCGCGGAAGCACGGCGCGATCTGGAAGTAGCGGTCGAAACCGGCGACCATCAGGAGCTGCTTGTACTGCTGCGGCGCCTGCGGCAGGGCGAAGAACGTGCCGGGGTGGATACGCGACGGCACAAGGAAGTCGCGCGCGCCTTCGGGCGAGGACGCCGTCAGGATCGGGGTCGTGTATTCGCCGAAGCCGGCCGACGTCATGCGGTTGCGGATATCGGAAATGATCTGGCTGCGCTTGACGATGTTCTTGTGCAGCGTCTCGCGGCGCAGGTCGAGGAAGCGGTACTTGAGGCGGATGTCCTCAGGATAATCCGGCTCGCCGAAGACCGGCAGCGGCAGTTCCTTGGCTTCGGAGAGGACTTCGATCTCCTGGGCGTAGAGTTCGATCTCGCCGGTCGCCATGTTCTTGTTGACGGTGTCTTCCGAACGCGCCTTGACGACGCCGTCGATGCGGATGACCCACTCGCCGCGAACGGTTTCGGCGATCTTGAAGGCCGGGCTATCCGGATCGGCGACGACCTGGGTCATGCCGTAGTGGTCGCGAAGGTCGATGAAGAGAACGCCGCCATGGTCACGAACGCGGTGGACCCAGCCGGAAATCCGGACATTGGCGCCGACATCCGCCTTGCGGAGGGCTGCACATGTGTGGCTGCGGTAACGATGCATCATCTCAATTTCCAGTATTTGGCTTGAAGACGGCAGCAGGGGCTCCAAAAGCTCTCTCGCGCCGACAAGAAAATCGGGCGGAAAAGCGCATGTGCGGCCTGATTTGTCAAGACTTGGCACCGCTCGCACGTGCTTTGCGCGCGGTTTTCGACGCGGTCGCGGCCTTATCTTATGCCAGGCTCTGCGGCAGTTTGGCTGCACAAGGCATATTGCTGAAGGTCGCGGTCAACTTTAAAGAGGACGTATCATTCTTCTCCGGAGTCCTGCCATGCCCCTCCTCACCCGCCGCAACCTTCTGAAGGCTTCCGCCGTCGCCGGCGCTTACGGGGTGGGCATCGGCATTGCCGGCAAGTTCGGCCTGGCGGAAGCGGCACCGAAGCCGCAGGTACTGAAAGCGCTGAAGACGCAGGCAACGCTCACCGACGCCGGTGTGACCAAGAACATCATGACTTGGGGTAATCCGGGGAACGATGCGGGAATGCCGCCCGTGCTGCGGATGACCAAGGGCAAGCCCTATGCGGCGCGGCTGACCAACACGCTCGACGAACCCACCACCATTCATTGGCATGGCCTGCGCATTCCCAACAAGATGGACGGCGTGCCGTTCATGACGCAGCCCTATGTCTATACCGGCGACAGCTTCGACTACGCCTTCACACCGCCCGATGCCGGAACCTTCTGGTATCATCCGCATTGCAATACGCTGGCGCAGATGGGCCAGGGCATGACCGGCGTGATCGTGGTCGATGATCCGGCTGACCCGACATTCGATTCCGAAGTGGTGCTGAACCTGCGCGACTGGCGCCTTGGCGGCGATGGCCAGTTCATTGCGGCATTCCGGCCGCGCGATGCGGCGAAGACCGGCACCTACGGAACTGTCCGCACAGCAAACTGGCACCAGGAGCCGCAATATGACGCGCCGGCCGGCGGCCTGATACGCCTGCGCATCGCCGTCACCGACGTAACACGCATCTTCTCGCTGAAGATGGAAGGCGCCGAGGCGACCGTGATCGCGATCGACGGCAATCCCGTGCCGAAGCGCTTCCCGCTCGGCCTGCTGCTGATCGGCCCAGGCCAGCGCCTCGATCTTGCCGTTCGCATGCCAGATTCCGAAGGCGCGGTTGCGACGCTGGAGGACATTCGCGGCACCACGCCGAAAACGATCGCCAAGCTGCGTTCGGTGGGCACCTCGCTCAAGCGCAATGTCGGCGACCTCGCGGCACTCGCGGAGAACCCCGTCGCCAAGGCCGACCTGTCTTCGGCGGAGAAAATCTCCGTCGTGCTCAGCGCCACCGCCGAGAATGCGCCGGTCGATAGCATCTGCGGGACGCTGGGCTACAGCTTCTGGGCCATCAACAAGGTGCCGTGGCCGGGCGACACGAATGACCCGACGGCACCGCTTTCGGAACTGAAGCTCGGCAAGAGCTATATCCTGCAGCTGGAGAACGTGACGCCGCATACGCATCCGATCCACCTGCACGGGATGAGCTTCACGGTACTCTCATCGTCCACGCGGGAGGTCATGCCGCTCGTCACCGACACCTATCTGGTGCAGCCGGACGAGAAGGTGCAGCTAGCCTTTGTCGCCGACAATCTCGGCGATTGGCTGTTGCATTGCCACATCATTGAGCATCAGAAGACCGGCATGACGAGTTATGTCAGGGTTGTTTGACCACTCTTTGCCGGTAGCGGTTGACATATTGGGCCGAAAGGAGAAGGAAGGTTCAACTATGTCTATCCTGCGAATGAATTGAGATGATTGAAACAACCGCCGATTTGGAGGCGGCCTGCATCGAGCTGGCCAAGTCAGAATTCATTACTATCGACACCGAGTTTCTGCGAGAGACGACGTTCTGGCCGGAGCTTTGCTTGATCCAGATGGCGAGCCCGACGACGGAAGTGCTTGTCGATCCGCTGGCCAAGGGTCTCGACCTGAGACCCTTCTTCGAGCTGATGGCCAATTCCAGCGTGCTGAAGGTGTTCCACGCCGCGCGCCAGGATATCGAAATCATCTACAACCGGGGCGGCCTCATTCCGCATCCGATCTTCGACACGCAGGTTGCGGCGATGGTCTGCGGCTTCGGCGATTCCGTCTCGTACGACCAGCTGGTCAGCCGCACCAAGGGCGTGCAGATCGACAAGTCCTCGCGCTTCACCGACTGGAGCCGCCGTCCGCTTTCCGAAAAGCAGCTCGACTATGCGCTGGCCGACGTGACGCATCTGCGCGACGTCTACCTCTATCTCAAGGCAGAGCTCGAGCGCGAAGGCCGCTCCTTGTGGCTCTCCGAGGAGATGGATGTGCTCGAGGCGAAAGAGACCTACGACATTCATCCCGACGATGCCTGGCAGCGCCTGAAGATGCGCCTGCGCAAGCCGCAGGAACTTGCCGTGCTGAAATACGTGGCCGCTTGGCGCGAGCGTGAAGCGCGCAGCCGCAACGTGCCGCGTTCGCGCGTCATCAAGGACGACGCGATCTATGAGATCGCCCAGCAGCAGCCGAAGGACGCCGAGGCGCTTGGCCGCCTTCGCACCATCCCGAAGGGTTGGGAACGGTCGTCGGCCGGTGCCGCCGTCGTTGAGGCGGTGAATATCGCACTCGCCTTGCCCAAGGCCGAGATGCCGCATGCGCCGAAACAAACCCAGGCGCCGGAGGGAGCAGCTGCCGCAGCCGAGCTCCTGAAGGTTCTGTTGAAGCTGATCTCGGAAAAGCACGGCGTCGCGCCCAAGGTGATCGCCAACAGCGAGGATCTGGACAAGATCGCCGCCGAAGGTGAGAACGCAGATGTGGGCGCGCTGCGCGGCTGGCGCCGGGAGCTGTTCGGCGATCCGGCCCTGCAGCTGATCAAGGGCGACGTCGCGTTGCGTTTCGTCGGCAAGAAGGTCGAGACGGTCGCTCTGTAAGTCGCGACGCAAATTTTGCGTTGCCTCGATTCAGGCCATAACTGCGCCCAATCATTCAGCTAAATCTTTTCGGGAGGGACTTCCGGTCCCCTTCCGAAAGGGCTTACGCGCGCCTACATTGCTTCAGACGCACGCTGGCCAAGGCTGAACGAAAAGACCCTTATGAGAGAAGTATCCCCAGTCCAGAACTGGCTTCTGATCATGCTCGTCATGGCGGGAAGCGGCGTGCTCTACAGCGTCATGTTCTTCCAGGACAGCCGCCCGTTCATCGGCGCCGTCTTCGCGCTGTGCATGGGCATGCCGATCATCGCTTTTGAGCGAAAGGTGATCTTTCGCGCGCTGCACAACCGGATTGAAGCGCTGCCGACGCTCACCTTCTTCCTCGCCGAGCTTTTCATCTACGAAGTGCTGATGAGTGTCGGCTTCGCAGCTGCCGGCCTCTCTTTGTGGGGAACGGGCATTGTCATCCCGCATTACTGGGTCGACATGGTGGTGTTGCCGTTCAACGCCTTTCTTTATGCGCTGGCCGTCTGCTCGCTGATGATCTTCGTTCTCAGAGTTCGCGAGTTGCTGGGCCGCGAGGTGTTCACCAGCATGCTCGTCAGCCGCTACCGCAAGCCGGTCAGCGAAGAGCGGGTGTTTCTTTTCATCGACCTCGTCGATTCGACGACCTTCGCGGAGAAGCATGGCGACTTGCGCGCACAGCAGATGCTGAGCTCGCTATTCGCGGCCTTCGCCGAGCCGGTGCGCAAATACAAGGGAACGATCGTCGACTATGTCGGCGATGCCGCGATCATTACCTGGCCGCTGGACCGTGGCGTCAAATTCGCGCGCTGCGTCAATTGCATCTTCGACATCATCAATGCGATCGAAGCGGATGCCGAGAGCTGGCTGACGACCTATGGGCAGGTGCCGAGGTTGCGCGCGGCGCTCCATGGCGGCAGCATCATCACCGCTGAAATCGGCGTCGACCATCACAAGATCACGTATTTCGGCGATACGATCAACACCGCGTCGCGGCTTGAATCGCTCTGCAAGACGCTGAACCGCTCGGTGCTGATATCGACCGACCTCGCCCAGCGGATCCAACTCCCGGCCAAGGTTGTGGCGGAGGATCTCGGGCAACACGCCGTCAAGGGGCGCGGACAGAGCCTCGGCGTGATCTCGCTCGTCAAGGCGGACGACCGCATAGCGTCACCAAAGCTTCACGCGGGTGTCAAAGCGCCGACATAAGAGGCCTGCTAATCGAAGCCCGCATTCCATCACATGGGGGTTTCGATGAAAAATGCTCTCCTTGCTTCTGTTTCATTTGTTCTTTTGATCTCCGGTTCGGCCATGGCCGACCAGCAGCAGTTTCCCGCGAAGCTCGCCGCCCAGGCTATTCTGCCGGCGAACACCATGGTGCCGGCTCCCGCCGATGCGCCCGAATTCCTCAAGCACTCCGGCAAGTTCACGACGCCGGATCGCAAGCGCACCGAGGCGCTCGGCACCGTTCCGGGCAAGGACGGTGCACGCGTGACCGACCTCAAGCTTCCCTTCGACGGACAGCCAATCCAGGGCTTCTCCGGTATCAAGACCATGGAAGACGGCACGTTCTGGACGCTGTCTGACAACGGCTTCGGCTCAAAGGCCAACTCCAGCGACGCCATGCTTTTCCTGCATCAGGTGAAGTTCGATTGGGCAACCGGCAAGGTCGAGGTCGTCAAGAACCTGTTCCTGTCCGATCCCGACAAGAAGGCGCCCTTCCCGATCGTGCTTGAAGGTGCGGAGAAGCGTTACCTCACAGGCGCCGATTTCGATATCGAATCCATCCAGCCGATCGCCGACGGTTTCTGGATCGGCGAGGAGTTCGGGCCTTACATCCTGAAGTTCGACACCGAGGGCAAGCTGACCGACGTCGTTTCCACCGTCGTCAACGGCAAGCCGGTGCTGTCGCCCGACAACCCGACGCTCTCGGTTCCGGCAAACCCGGTCGCCAAGATGCCGGCCTTCAATCTGAAGCGCTCAGGCGGCTTCGAAGGCCTTGCCATGTCCAAGGACGGATCCAAGCTTTACGGTCTGCTCGAAGGCCCGCTCTTCCAGGACGACGGCAAGGTCGAGACGGTCGATGGCCGGACCGCCATCCGCATCGTCGAGTTCGACACGGCGGCCAAGAACTGGACCGGCCGCAGCTGGCTCTATCCGCTGGAAGAAAAAGGCATCGCGATCGGCGACTTCAACATGCTCGACGACAGCACCGCGCTGGTGATCGAGCGTGACAACGGCGCCGGCAGCAAGGACAAGGCTTGCGCCGACCCGAAGCAGCCGAAGGCAGATTGCTTCGAGGCTCCCGCCGAGCTGAAGCGCATCTACAAGATCGAGTTCAACGACGCCAACGCAAACGGCGCCGTTCGCAAGATCGGCTATATCGACCTTCTCGACATCAAGGATCCGGACAACAAGAAAAAGGCCGGCACCAAGGATGGCGTCTACGACATGCCGTTCGTGACGATCGAGAACGTCGACCGCGTCGATGCCACCCATATCGTGGTCGGCAACGACAACAACCTGCCCTTCTCGGCCGGCCGCGCCGTCGACAAGGCTGACGACAACGAGTTCAGCCTGCTCGAAGTCGGCGAACTGCTGAACGCCAAGTAAGCTGCGATCGAAATCAAAACGGCCCCCGTTCGAAAGAGCGGGGGCCGTTTTGTCTGGATGGAATTGAGCGGTGGCAGCGCTATTCGAAGCGGAAGGCCAGGCGCTTGTTGGTGAGCTTCGCAAGCTGCTGCAGGCGGCCATCGAGACGCTCGCCGGCGAAATCGCGATACTCCGAGGGCACGACGAATTCGAGGTCGAGATCGGGATCGTTGGACTTGCGGAAGGTCAGGTTGCGGACGATGCCGGGCATCGAGGCCGAGAACAGATAGACGACACGCAGCATGCCGCCGAGCAGCTTGGCACGCTCGACATATTGCGGCGTCGCGATTGTTGCCAGCGGGCTGGTCGCGCCGTCGTCGTGCAGGCCTTCGAAGCGATAGTAATTGGCAAGCGCGATGAAGGCTCGGCCGGGATGGCTGATGCCGACGAAGGACGTGTGAGCGATGATGTTCAGCGCCTGCAGGCCGCGATAATCGGGATGGGCGCGCCAGCTGATATCGGCGAGCAGGCAGGCGGCCTGGCGATAGCGAGCCTCCTCGGGCGTCTCCAAGATATCGAAGAACGGCATCATCCGGCCGGTCCATTCCGAGAGCTCGCGGGCATGCTCGGGCGAGCGGGCACGCAGGATCGCCAGTTCGCGAGCCGCTTCCAGCAGCGGATCGGCGCGGCGTTCGCTTTCGGAGAGAAGCGAATAGAGATAGCCCTCGCGCACACCCTGGCCGGAGAAGGAGATGACCGAGGGCTTCATGACGCTCAGCACTTCCTTCATCGCAATGGCGCCGAAGGGCAGCAATGCGCGGCGGTACTTCGAAACCGCCATCCAGGCGGGGTCCTTGGAATCCCTTGCTGCATCGACCTGGTCGAGAAACAGCATCATCTGTTCGAGCGAGATCTCGTAGCCCTGCATCATGTGCAGCGGATAGTTGGTCATCTCCATGTGCAGCTTGGCGATGTTTCGCCAGGTGCCGCCGACGGCGTAGAAGGTGCGCCCCTCGCCCTTGGCCAGAAGCTTGGAGATGGTCTTCACATGCTTGCGCGCGAAGGTGCGGGCCTTTTCCATCGAGCCGCCGGCATATTCCGACAGGCGCAGGCCGCCGAGCGGCAGCGTCACGCCCTGCCCGAGTTCCTTGCCCTTGATGTCGATCAGCTCCAGAGAGCCGCCGCCGAGGTCGCCGGCGATACCATCCGGCGTGTAGAAGCCGCTGACGATGCCGAGCGCGGAGAACTTGGCTTCTTCTTCGCCAGAGAGAACGCGCACCTTCCGCTGCAGGATGGTTTCGGCGCGATGAATGAAATCCGGGCCATTCGAGGCCTCGCGGGCAGCAGCCGTCGCCAGCACGTACATCGTGGCCGCACGTGCCTGATCGGACAGCGCCTTGAAGCGATGCAGAGCGGAAAGCGCACGTTCGACGCTGGCCTCGTCCATCTTGCCTGTGAGCGCTATGCCCTTACCGAGACCGCAGAGAACCTTTTCGTTGAAAAGGATCGTGGGCGATCTCGACAAGCCTTCATAGATGACCACACGGATCGAGTTCGACCCGATATCGACAACGGAGACCGGGGCAATCCCTGGAAGGCGCCCCTGGGCTTCTGATTCAACCATGCAGGTCCAGTTTTATCGTTTCGTGCGGCCGGAAAGAAGGCCGGCGATCAGCTTTGGCGCACTGGATTTCAACGCTTCACCACGGCCCGAAAGGCTGGGATTGGTCATGAAATACTGTTGCGCGTTGAACGGCTCCTCGCCCTTGCGCACCTCCATGCGCCTTGACGTCCCGTCGGCCAATATCTCGTAGCTTTGTTGATTGTCAATGAGGTTGCCCAGCATGATCTGTGACAAAACCTGCTCGTGCACGGTCGGATTGATCAGCGGAACCAGCGTTTCGACGCGACGATCGAGGTTTCTCGGCATCATGTCGGC
Organism: Rhizobium sp. Rhizsp42; assembly: GCF_047304155.1. Taxonomy (NCBI): domain Bacteria; kingdom Pseudomonadati; phylum Pseudomonadota; class Alphaproteobacteria; order Hyphomicrobiales; family Rhizobiaceae; genus Rhizobium; species Rhizobium sp. Rhizsp42. The sequence goes on from NZ_JBGLYS010000001.1 coordinate 493,218, forward strand.
TGAGCCGATATAGACCAGCGCCTTGTCCGACGGCAGGCCGTGACCATTGCCGAAGCAGAAGATGCGGCTATGCTCGAGGAAGCGACCGACGATCGACTTGACGCGGATGTTTTCCGACAGGCCGGGGACCTGCGGGCGCAGGCAGCAGATGCCGCGGATGACGAGATCGATCTCGACGCCGGCGTGGCTTGCCGTATAGAGCGCGTCGATGATTTCGGGATCGACGAGCGAGTTCATCTTCATCCAGATGGCCGCCGGCGCGCCGTTCTTGGCGTGCTTGATCTCTTCGTTGATGTGACGAAGGATGCGCGAGCGCAGCGTATAGGGCGAGACGGCGAGCTTCATGCTCTCTTCCGGCTCGCCATAGCCGGTGATGAAGTTGAAGATATTGGCCATGTCGTGGGCAATCACCGGATTGCAGGTGAAGAACGACAGGTCGGTATAGATCTTCGCGGTGATCGGATGATAGTTGCCGGTGCCGAGATGGCAGTAGCTGCGCAGCTTGCCCTCTTCGCGGCGTACGACCAGCGACATCTTCGAGTGGGTCTTCAATTCGATGAAGCCGAAGACGACCTGCACGCCGGCGCGTTCGAGGTCGCGCGCCCAGCGGATGTTGGCTTCCTCGTCGAAACGCGCCTTGAGCTCGACCAGCGCGGTGACCGACTTGCCGGATTCGGCCGCGTCGATCAGCGCGCGGACGATCGGGCTGTCGTTGGAGGTGCGGTAGAGCGTCTGCTTTATCGCCAGGACGTCAGGATCGCGCGCAGCCTGGAGCAGAAACTGGACCACCACGTCGAAGGACTCGTAGGGGTGGTGAACCACCATGTCCTTTTCGCGGATGGCGGCGAAGCAATCGCCGGCGTGTTCGCGGACGCGCTCGGGAAATCGCGCGTTGTAGGAGGGGAAGCGCAGGTCGTCACGCGGTGCCTTGGTGATCTCGGACAGCGTGTTCAGCGCCAGCAAGCCCGGCAGAACGGCAACGCGGTTATCGGGCACGTTGGTCGCTTGGACCACGAACTGGCGCAGCGAGGCCGGCATTTCGGAATCGGTTTCGAGGCGGATGACCGAACCGCGGCGGCGGCGCTTCAGCGCGGTTTCGAAGAAGCGGACGAGATCTTCGGCTTCTTCTTCGACTTCGATATCGCTGTCGCGGATGATGCGGAACGTACCGGAACCCTGCACCTCATAGCCCGGGTAGAGCCGGTAGATGAAGATATTGGCGACGTCCTCGAGCGTGATGTAGCGGATCGTGTTGCCGTCATCGGGCAGGCGCACGAAACGATCGAGCGCCGGCGGCAGGCGCAGCAGCGCCGTCATCGGCTCGCGGCCATTCTTGCTGACCAGTTGCAGGCCGATCGAGAAGCCGAGATTGGGGATGAAGGGGAACGGGTGCGCCGGGTCGATCGAGAGCGGCGTCAGCACCGGGAAGATCGCCTGCTCGAACTCTGTGGCGAGCCAGTTGCGATCGCTCTCGCTGAGCGCGCCAGGGCGGACGATCAGGATGTCTTCCTTGGCGAGATATTGCTGCAGCACGGCCAGCGAGGCCTGCTGCTCCATCTGCAGATTGTCGATTTCCTGCAGGATGGATTCGAGCTGCTCGGCCGGCGTCTTGCCATCGGGCGTGCGCACAACGATGTTCTGGCGCACTTGGCCTTCGAGACCGGCAACGCGCACCATGAAGAATTCATCGAGGTTGGCAGCCGAGATCGACAGGAAGCGAACGCGCTCGAGCAGCGGATGCTCGGTGTTCAGCGTTTCCTCAAGAACGCGCCGATTGAACTGCAGCCAGGAAAATTCGCGATTGATGAAGCGCTCGGGGCTGGAGAGCAGTTCTTCAAGCGGAGGAACGTTCGCCTTGGCTTCGGGAGCCGTTTCCTGGTTTCCCGCGACTGCACTGTCCATCGTTCGACGTCCCCTCATGATTGCGCCAAGCCGAATATATCAGTTTCACGACGGAACTGTGACAGTCAATCAGCCGGATCGGAATTGCCCAATTCATTCAACACTTCAGCGGCGAGCGCGCGTGTGATCTTGGTGCCGCGGGAGAGGGCCAGCCGATCCAGCCGCTCGACGATCGTCTGCGCGGCGTTCAGCGATCGCTCCATCCTGACGACAATATAGAGCACCAGTTTGTCATCTATATAAAGCTGGCGATCGGCAAACAGCTTGACGATGACCTGCGACAGCAATTCCTCGTCCGGCTCGCCGATCTCGACGACGGTCGCGGCCTTCAGGCGGGAGCGCAGATCGGCCAGCTCGACCGGCCAGGACATTGGCCAGAGGCGGCTGGTCATCAGCAGGCTGTGGCCGTTTTCGCGCACGCTGTTGATGACATGAAACAGTTCGGTGTCGTCGAAGCCGAGGCGATCGACATCTTCAAACAAGACCGGGCCGTTGGCCGCATCGACGGCGGCGCTGGCGCCGGCCTTCGGGTGGATGAGCTTGGCGCCGCTGTGATCCCTCCAGATATTGGCGAGGTGCGACTTGCCCGATCCGACCGGGCCGGCAAGGATGACGACGGGCGACGGCCAGTTCGGCCAGGCATCGACGATCTCGACAGCCGCCGCCAATCGCTCGGAGATCAGGAGATCGTCACGACCGGTCGCGGCATCATGAGAAAAGGCCAAGGGGAGCTGCTCCACGGGCTTGCGCCTTGAGTCAGCGTTTTTCACGTCAGTCATTTCGGGCCAGCTTTTGTCTTCCGTACCGGGGTGGCCTTCGCCTCGCCCGCATACAGGTCACTCTCAAGATACCGTGAAAGCGCAAAGCGAACAAGGACGCCGACAGCCGCCGCCGCCGGCACCGCGACCAGAAGCCCCACGAAACCGAAGAGCGCGCCGAAGGCAAACAGCGCAAACATCAGCCAGACCGGATGCAGGCCAACGCTGTGGCCGACGAGCTTCGGCTGCAGGATGTTGCCTTCCATGAACTGGCCGCTGAAGAAGACCGCGAGAACCGCGCCGACCCAGATATAGTTAGGCCAGAACTGCACGAGCGCCACGCCGACTGCAGCGATCAAGCCGACCGTGGAGCCGACATACGGAATGAAGCTGATCATGCCGGCGAAGAGGCCGATCAGCAGGCCGAAGTTCAGCCCGACCAGCGACAGGCCGACCGCATACCAGATGCCGAGGATGAGGCAGAGAGACCCCTGCCCGCGAATGAAGCCGGCGATCGCCTGGTCGATCTCGCGCATGATCTGGTGGACGTTGGCGACATAATCGCGGGGAACGTACTTGTCGATATTGGCGACCATCCGGTCCCAATCCAGCAGCATGTAGAAGGCGACCACTGGTGTCACGACCATCAGCGAGATCACGTTGACGACAGCAAGGCCGGAGCTCCAGACCTGGCTGAACAGCCCGGTGAGCAGGCCGAAGCCCTGCGACAGGATTTCTGAGAAATTGTTCTTGATGGTGCCGAGCTGGTTCTTGATCCAATCCGGCAGCATCGAGTTCTGCTGCTTGGCGATGAAGGTCTGCAGCTGATCGATATAACCCGGCAGACGGCCGGCGAAATCGGCGAACTGACTGGCGAGGATCGGGATCAGGATCATCAGCGCCAGCACGATCAGGATAACGAAGGCGATCAGGATGACGATGGTCGCCATCAGACGGCTGAGGCCGAGCCTCTCCAGTCGGTCGGCGACCGGGTCGAGGAAATAGGCGATCGCCATACCGGCCAGGAACGGCAGCAGGATGGAGCTGAACACCAAGAGGAAGGCGATGAAGGCGGCGAGCACGAACAGCCAGAAGATAACCTGGCGCTTCAGACCGGCGCCGCTAACCTGGTGTGGCATCATGTTCTCCGCTGATCGAACGTCGGTATTTGCCGCATCGCAGCGATACGGCCTGCGAGCCACATAGGATGCACCCGCGAGAATGGTCAACCCCAGCGTCCAATTTCCCAGAAGCTCCGTTCAAAAGAGCGGGAAATTGGGGCTTTTGCCACGCAACGCCTTGCATAAAGGCCCCTGTCATGCAATTGCGACCCGCATGTGACGCGGGGATATTTCCCGCCCGACGACAGCCATCGGAGAGCAGTATGAGCCAGTCCGGAAAAAACGGTCTCACCTATAGCGATGCAGGCGTGGATATCGACGCTGGCAACCTTCTCGTCGAAAAGATCAAGCCCGCTGTACGCTCGACCCGCCGCCCCGGCGCGGACGGCGAAATCGGCGGCTTCGGCGGCCTGTTCGATCTCAAGGCCGCAGGCTTCACCGATCCGGTTCTGGTTGCCGCCAATGACGGCGTCGGCACCAAGCTGAAGATCGCGATCGACGCCGATTATCATGACACCGTCGGCATCGACCTCGTCGCCATGTGCGTCAACGATCTTGTGGTCCAGGGCGCCGAGCCGCTGTTCTTCCTCGACTACTTCGCGACCGGCAAGCTCGATCCGGACCAGGGCGCGGCGATCGTCGAAGGCATTGCCGCCGGCTGCCGCGACGCGGGCTGCGCGCTGATCGGCGGCGAGACCGCCGAGATGCCGGGCATGTACTCCTCCGGCGACTACGATCTGGCCGGCTTTGCCGTGGGTGCGGCCGAGCGCGGCAAGCTGCTGCCTTCGGGCGATATCGGCGAAGGCGACGTCATCCTCGGCCTCGCCTCCTCAGGCGTTCACTCCAACGGGTTCTCGCTGGTGCGCAAGATCGTCGGCCTTTCCGGCCTCGCCTGGGATGCGCCGGCACCGTTCGCAGACGGCAAGACGCTTGGTGAAGCGCTGCTGACGCCGACCCGCATCTATGTGAAGCAGCTCTTGAGCGTCATCCGCGAGACCAGCGCAATCAAGGCGCTGGCGCACATCACCGGCGGCGGCTTCCCCGAGAATATTCCGCGCGTTCTGCCGAAGCACCTTGCCGCCGAGATCGATCTCACCGCCGTCAAGGTTCCGGCCGTGTTCTCCTGGCTGTCGAAGACCGGTGGCGTGGAAGCAAACGAGATGCTGCGCACCTTCAACTGCGGCATCGGCATGATCGCCGTCGTCTCCGCCGAGAATGCCGACACCGTCATTTCGGCGCTGGAAGCCCAGGGCGAAAGCGTCGTGCGGCTCGGCCGGATGATCGCGCGCGCTGAAGGCGCTCACGGCACGCTCTACAAGGGCACGCTCGCCATATGACGTCTCCGCGCAAACGCGTCGTCGTCTTCATCTCCGGCGGCGGCTCCAACATGATGGCGCTGGTCGCCGCCGCGAAGGCTCCGGACTTCCCGGCCGAAATCGTCGGCGTGATCTCCGACAAGCCGGATGCTGGTGGACTTGCCAAGGCGGCCGCCGAGGGCATCGCGACCTTCGCCTTCGCGCGCAAGGACTACGCCAGCAAGGAAGCGCACGAGGAGGCGATCTTCGCAGCGCTGGACGCGCTGTCGCCCGACGTTCTCTGCCTCGCGGGCTACATGCGCCTGCTGAGCGGCACGTTCATCCAGCGCTACGAGGGGAAGATGATCAACATCCACCCTTCCCTGCTGCCGCTATTCCCCGGCCTGCACACGCACCAGCGCGCCATCGACGCCGGCATGCGGATCGCCGGCTGCACCGTGCATTTCGTCACCGAGGGCATGGATGAAGGCCCGGTCATCGGCCAGGCGGCGGTGCCTGTACTCTCCGACGACACCGCTGATGCGCTGGCAGCACGTGTGCTAACGGTCGAGCATCAGATCTATCCGCAGGCGCTGAAGCTGTTTGCCGAGGGCAAGGTGCGGATGGAAGGTGGCAAGGCTGTCAGGACTGCCGGTGCGTCCGACACTACCGCAACCGGTGCCGTGATCTCCGCCTGATTGACCGGCGGGATGATGCAGATCATCATGTGCGTGGCCCACGGAGCGACGCCATGACTGTTACCGTCAATATCGATGAAGCGAGCCTTCCCGAACTTCTTGCCAAGGTCGAAGCCGGCGAGGAGGTCGTTATCCTGCGCGATGGTTTACCGGTGGCGAGGTTGGCCCCTGTCGTGGCGGATCACGAGAAGCGCAGGCAAGTGGTCGAGGCAATCCTTGCCTTCCGGAAAACCATCCCTAGCATCACACAGGAAGAAATTGCGGAGTGGAAGGCGACCGGTCGGCTATGACGCGGCTTACCTATCATCGGCAATTCTAACGAAGCTGCCGCTCGCCACTTTGGACAAGCAACTGATCGAGGCAGCAGCACGCGAAGACGTACCGCTGCTCGCTTGATCGTATCAACCCTTACGCCGCAATCGCCCGCGGCTGGTGCAGCGTGCCGTCGCTGTAGACGAAGCGGCCGCCGCGGAAGGTGGCGCGGATGCGGTGGATGTCGCCGGCTTCGACGACAACCAGATCGGCACGCTGGCCGATGGCGATTTCGCCGCGGTCGGTGAGACCGGCGGAGCGGGCGGCGTTTTTCGTTGCCATGGCGACGGCGGTCGGCAGGTTGGTGGCCTCGGCGATCTTGAAGATGCCGGGAACGAAGGCAGCCGGGTGATAGTCGGCGGCGATGACGGAGAGGACGCCGGCGCGGGCGGCATCGAGCGCGCTGAGATTACCCGACATCGACTGGCCGCGCAGCGCGTTCGGCGCACCCATCAGCGTCCAGAGGCCACGGCGGCGTGCCTCTTCGGCGGCCGGCAGCGTTACCGGGAATTCGCTGATCGTGACGCCCATCTCGTGCATCTCAGCCACCTTCTCGGCGCTGTCGTCGTCATGCGAGGCGAGCGACAGCTTGTGGCGTAGCGACAAGTCGACGATGTGGCGAAGCCTGGTCTCGATCTCCGGATTGTCACGCATGGCGATGCGCTTGGCCACCATCTCGGCTGCCATTTCCTCGGAGATGGCACGGCGTTCGGCCATGCTTAGAATATAGCTCTGGATGTCGTTATACTGGCCCTGCCCCGGTGTGTGATCGGTCAGCGACACCATGTCGACATGGCCGGCATCCAGCAGCTTTTCGAGCGCAGGCGCCGCGCCGACATTGGTGATCTCATAGCGCGCGTGAACGCGGTGATCGATCAGGAGGCTGTCCTTGAAGCGGCTCACGCCCTCGATGACGGCGCAGGTGGTTTCCAGCGAGCGGACATGGCCGTAGACGCTTTCGGTAGCGAAGGAGACGGCGGCATAGGCGGTCGTCACGCCGTGAGCCGCGAGCTTCTTGTCGAGCTCGTGGATGGAGAAGCCGATCGGCATCATGGCGTTGGGGCGCGGCGCGATCTCGCGCTCGATCATGTCGCCGTGAAGATCGACGAACCCCGGCATCAGCAGGCGGCCTTCGCCATCGATTGCGGCATTGGCGACCGTATCCGGGCGTATCTCGGCGATAACGCCATCCTCGATGCGCAGCGAGCCGTTGTTCACGACCTCATCCGGCAGAACGATCGTGAAATTGCTGAGCCACATCGGCTTACTCCTCATATCAGGCAATTATGACAGGCTGGAGCCGATAGCCCCGATTCATGACATGCGAATGAACGTCTCAGGGCTTATTCAAGGCAGCCCTGTTCAGGGCCGCCCATTGCAGCAGAATGATCGTCTTGAAGTCGATTATCTCGCCGGTGGCGATCATCTTCATCGCTTCTTCCAGCGGGATTTCGACGACTTCGATGTCCTCATGCTCCTCGGCCAACCCGCCGCCTTCGGAGACGCGGTCTTCGGTGTCGATCGAGGCCGCGAAGAAGTGGACGAGCTCGGCGTTGGCGCCGGGGGAGCTGTAGGCCTTGAACAAGAAGCGGACATCGCGGACGCGGAAGCCAGTCTCCTCGATGGCTTCGCGGCGGATGGCGGCTTCCGGCTCATCGCCGTCGAGCAGGCCGGCGGGCGTCTCCAGTATCCAGGCCGGCTCGCCGTGGAGATAGACGGGCATACGGAACTGGCGGACGAGAACGACGGTGTCGCGCTTTGGGTCATGCAGCAGGATCGTGGCGGCGGGAGTGCGGTGGTAGATCTCGCGGTGGATGCGGTGCGTTTCGCCGTCGGAGTTGGTGTAATCGACCTCGTAGGTGCTGAGCCGCGTCCAGCCATCCGAGAGCGTCCGTTCCTGGATGATCTCGGCCTTCGCCTTTTCAAATTTCGTCATGCCGCATCCTTGCGAAGCCAAACCTTGTTGTCGTGGACGGCAGCGCCGCCATAGGGCGCGACGGGGTCTGCGCCGGTCAGAACGTTGATACCTTCGCCATCCACATGCGCCTTGTTCGGCCACAGGCCCTCGGCGATCAGTACGCCCGGCTTGACCTCTGTCGTCAGCTTGGCGTGCAGGCGCACCTCGCCTCTGACGTTGCCGACCTGGACGAGATCGCCGTGGGCGATGTCTTGGGCTTCCGCATCAACGGGATTGATCATCAGTTCCGGCCGCCCCTCCTTCTGACGCGAGGTCTTGGTCTCGGCGAAGCTGGAGTTCAGAAAGTTGCGGGCGGGCGATGTGGCGAGGCGGAACGGGTGCTCGGCATCGGCCACTTCGATCACGTCGACCTGATCCGGGAACGCCGGCAGCTCCGGATAAGGTCCGAGCAGGCCGACGGCCTCCGGCGGGCGGTTCGGCGCCGGCTGGTTGCGCCAGTCGGGGCGGAAATGGAAGCGGCCGTCGGCGTGGGCGAAGCCGTTGAGGAAATGGGCGTCATCGAAATCCGGCTGGCGATCGAACCACTTGTGCTCGAGGAAATGATCATAGCCGGGCAGTTCGCTCGATTGGAGAACGCGGTCGATCATCTCGCGCGCCGTGAAGCCGAAGCCCGGCCGGTCGGAGACGCCGAGGCGCTTGGCGAGTTCCTCGATGACGAAGAGATTGGTGCGTACCGTCTCCGGCGGCTCGACCAGTTTCGGGCCAAGCAGGATGTGGTTCTGGCCGCCGGCGCGGTAGATGTCGTCATGCTCGACGAACATGGTGGCGGGGATGACGATATCGGCCATCTCGGCGGTATCGGTCATGAACTGCTCGTGGACGGCGACGAAAAGATCGTTGCGGGCGAAACCGCGCTTCACCAGCCGCTGCTCGGGCGCGATATTAACAGGGTTGGTGTTCTGGATCAGCATGGCGGTGACGGGGCCGCGATGGCGCAGCGCCACGGCATCGCCCGTCAAGGCGCGGCCGATCTGCGACTGGTCGATCATGCGGATATCGGCATCCTTCATCGACTTGCCGGTCAGTTCCGCATTGTTCATGCGGAAGATGTCGCTGTTCGAATGGAAGGCGCCGCCGCCTTCATATTGCCAGGAGCCGAGAACGGTGGCGACCGAGGCCGCCGCATGCATGGCGACCGCGCCGTTGCGCTGGCGGGTGAAGCCGTAGCCGAGACGGAAGAAGGTCTTCTTGGTGGTGCCGACGAGCCTGCCGAAGGCCTCGATTTCCTCGACCGAAAGCCCGGTGATGGCGGCGGCCCATTCGGGCGTCCTGGTCTTCAGATGCGCTTCGAGGCCGGCGGGATCGTCGGCGTATTTCGCCATGTAGGCGCGGTCGGCATAGCCGTCGCGGAAGGCGATGTGCATGGCGGCGCAGGCAAGCGCTGCATCGGTGCCCGGCTTGAGGATGAGCGCCAGGTCGGCCTGCTTCATCGTCGGGCTGTCGTAGATATCGATCACGACGATCCTGGCGCCGCGTTCCTTGCGCGCCTTGATCGCGTGGGTCATGACGTTGACCTGCGTGGCGACCGCGTTGGTGCCCCAGATGACCACGCAATCAGTGCGTGCCATTTCGCGCGGATCCGGGCCTCTCAAGACTCCTGTCGCCATGGTGAAGCCGGTCCAAGCCGGGTTGGTGCAGATCGACGAGAAGAAGCCGGAATAGCGCTTTGCGTGGCGCAGGCGGTCGATGCTGTCGCGCTGTACCCAACCCATGGTGCCGGCATAGTAATAGGGCCAGATCGCCTCGCTGCCATCCTTTGCCTCGGCCTTGACGAAGGCTTCGGCGATCTCATCCAGCGCGTCGTCCCAGGAGATCTGCTGCCACTCCCCCGCCCCCTTGGCGCCCTTGCGGCGCAGCGGGTGCATCAGGCGGTCGGGATGATAGAGACGCTCGGCATATCGGGCAACCTTGGCGCAGATGACGCCAGAGGTGTAGCTGTGGTCGTTTGCCCCACGCACGCGGCCGATCCTGCCATCGTCGGTGACCTCCACCTCCAGCGCGCAGGTGGAGGGACAGTCGTGCGGACAGGCAGTGTGGCCGATCCGGACTGAGGACTTCGGGGATTTGGCTTCGATGGGGGTCGCAATGTTCATGGAGTTTCTATATTCCAACCGGAAACCGGCCAAAAGCCGGAAACGACGTCCCCCACGCGAATTCATGTAGGCATCAGCGAAAATGAACTACCGCCACATCTACCATGCGGGCAATTTTGCCGATGTCCTGAAGCACGCGGTCCTCGCGCGTCTCGTCCGCTACATGCAGAAGAAGGATGCGGGCTTCCGCGTGCTTGATACGCATGCCGGCATCGGGCTCTACGATCTCTCCTCGGAAGAGGCGCAGAAAACAGGCGAATGGCGCGACGGGATCGGCAAGATCATGGAAGCCGAGCTTTCGCCGCAGGTGGCCGAACTGCTCGAGCCCTATCTGAGCGCGATCCGCGAGCTCAATCCTGACGGCGGCATGCGTTACTATCCCGGCTCGCCGAAGCTGTCGCGCATGCTCTTCCGGCCGCAGGACCGGCTGTCGGCGATGGAGTTGCATCCAGAGGATTTCCAGCGGTTGCATCGCCTGTTCGAGGGCGACCATCATGCCCGCATCACCGAACTCGACGGCTGGCTGTCGCTCGGCGCACATCTGCCGCCGAAGGAGAAGCGCGGCATCGTGCTTGTCGATCCACCCTTCGAGGAAGGCGGCGAATACGAGCGGCTGGTCGATGGTCTCGCCAAGGCCTATCGCCGCTTTCCCGGCGGCACCTATTGCCTGTGGTATCCGATCAAGAAGGGTGCGCCGATCAAGGAATTCCACGAGGCGCTGCAGGCGCTGGATATTCCGAAGACACTCTGCGCCGAACTCACCGTGCGCAGCGACCGCGGGATGGTGACCGGACTGACCGGCTCGGGGCTGATCATCGTCAACCCGCCTTACACACTGAAGGACGAGCTGCACCAGCTGCTGCCGGCGCTGAAAGATCATATGGCGCAGGACCGCTATGCCTCGCACCGGGCGTTCTGGCTGCGCGGTGAAAACAAGGCCGTGAAAGAGGATTGACCGACTCTTTCCCGCGCGAAATAGTCCGGCCACATTCCAAGTCCGTTGCCAGGCATTTTGAAAGAGACCGACGATGAAGATCCTTTGCGCGCCCGCCTCCCCCTATTCCAGCAAGGTCAGGATGGCCGCGCGCTATCTCGAACTCGACGCGACCGAGATCCGCGTCGACACCAATGCCGGGCCGGCGATCCTCGTCGATAACAATCCTCTGGGCAAGATCCCGACCGTGCTGACGGATGACGGTGTGTCTGTCTTCGACAGCGTCGCGATCATGCACTATTTCGGCCGCCTCAAGGGCAAGCAGCTCTATCCGTCGAAGAACGGCAAGCGGACGGAAGCAGAGGTGCTGGAAGCGCTTTGCGACGGCATCTGCGACTGCCTGCTCGCCATCGTCTACGAGCGCCGCTTCCGCGACGAGGAGAAGATCCACCAGCCTTGGATCGACCGGCAGTGGAAGAAGGTCGTGAGCGGCCTCAATCACCTGAGCGTCCACCTGCCAAAGATCGGCAAGAAGCTGCATGGCGGCCATTTCGCGCTGGCGGCAACGCTTGGCTATCTCGACCTGCGCTTTCATGGCCAGTGGGAAGCCGAGCACTCCGAGCTGATCGGCTGGCTCCGGACCTTCGAGAAGAAGTTCCCTGCCTATGCGGAACTCAAGCCTCAGGGCTGAGCGCGATCGCGCTCCGCTTTCACGAAATCGATGAAGGCGCGCAAAGCCGTCGGCAGCTGCCGGCGGCTCGGATAATAGAGGAAGAAGCCTGGATAATAGGGGCACCAATCCTCAAGCACCCGCACCAATTTGCCAATCTCGATCTCGTCACGCACCTGATCCTCGAACAGGTAGCCCAGCCCGTCGCCCTGCAACACGGCGTCGCGCATGATGTCCTGATCGCCTAGCGTGAGCGCGCCCCGCACCTCGATTTCCAACTCGATGCCGCCGCGTTCGAATTCCCAATGATAGAAGGCGCCGCCGGCAAAGCGGAACCGGACGCAGACGTGGTCTTTCAGATCATGCGGCGTCTGCGGCCTGCCCCTGCCCTCGAAGTAACCCGGCGTACCGACGACGGCGAAGCTGTGGCGCGGACCGATGGGGACCGCGATCATATCCGCCGCGATGCTTTCGCCGAAGCGTATGCCCGCATCGAAGCCTGAGGAGACCATGTCGATAAGGGCATCATCGATGACGATATCGACCTCGACGGATGGATGAGCTTTCAGGAAACGCGAGACGATCGGCAGCAGCACCAGCTTGGCTGCAGCGCGCGGCGCGTTGATGCGCAGCTTGCCGTAGGGCTGGCCGCGGAAAGTGTCGAGATCATCCAGCGCGGCGTCGATATCGAGAAAGGCCGGCCGAATGCGATCGAAAAGCCGCTCGCCTGCCTCCGTCAGAGCCACGCCACGGGTGGTGCGGTTGACGAGGCGGACTTCCAGCCGCTCCTCGATCGCTCTCAGCGCATGGCTCAGCGCCGAGGGCGTAACGGCGAGCTCGACGGCGGCCTTGCGAAAGCTTCGGTGACTGGCGATGGCGAGAAAAATGGCGAGATCGGTCGAGCGCACACGCTTCATTGATGAGTATTTCTCACTAGCTCATGGAGTATAAGGTAAATTCTCTCACCTATGTGCATAGGCTAGTTTCGGGGTGTCAGCAAATCACAACCCGAAAGGAAAAGGTCATGCGTGTTTGGTTCATCACTGGTGCGTCGCGCGGTTTCGGCGCCCTTATCACCCAGGAAGCTCTCAATGCCGGTGACGCGGTCGTCGCCACGGCGCGCAACCCGAAAGGTCTGCAGGAGAAATTCCAGAATCATTCGAATCTGTTGACGGTCGCGCTTGATGTGACGGATGAAGCCTCGGCGCACGCCGCCGCCGAGCAGGCCGTCAAGCGCTTCGGCCGGATCGATATCCTGCTCAACAATGCCGGCTTCGGCCTGCTGGGTGCCGTCGAAGAGGCGACCAACGACGAGATCGAGAAGCTCTACGCGGCCAATGTCTTCGGCCTGCTGAAGGTGACGCGCGCGGTGCTGCCGCATATGCGCCGCCAGCGTTCCGGCCATATCCTCAACATCTCGTCGATCGGCGGCTATGTCTCGCATGCCGGCTGGGGCGTCTATTGCTCGACCAAGTTCGCGGTCGAAGGATTGACGGAGGCGCTTGCCGCCGAGGTCGCGCCGCTCGGCATCAAGGCGACGGTCGTCGAGCCCGGCTTCTTCCGCACCGACTTCCTCGACGAAACCTCGCTGTCGGTCAGCCCAAGCTCGATCGCCGACTACGCCGAGACACCTGTGGGAGCGATGCGCGATTTTGCCGCCATCCATAACCACCAGCAGCCAGGCGACCCTGCCCGCTTCGCCAAGGCGATGATCACGCTGGCGCATTCCGACAATCCGCCGCTGCGCATGCCCTTCGGCAGCGACACGGTGGCTGCGATCGAGAAGAAGAACGCAAGCGTTGCCGAGGAACTGGCCGCATGGCGGGAACTCGCGGTGTCGACGGACTTCCCCAAGGGGGAATGACGGCCCCCCAACAAACGAAACGCAACAAAAAAGCCGGAGCGATGCTCCGGCTTTTTTCATTTCCCTGATCGGCTGATCAGAACTTCATGCCGATACCGACCTTGACGCTGTGCTCGTCATAGCCGCGCGAGATGTTCGCGCCGCCGACGTTGAAGTCGTTCTTCTGGTAGTCGGTGTAGCGGTATTCGATACGAGCCGTGATGTTGTTGGTCACCATGGCTTCGGCACCGGCGCCGACCGTGTAGCCCAGAGCGCTGTCGCTGTCAGAACCAGCGGCGTTGCTGAACTTGTTCTTGGTGGCGGCCAGACCAGCCGTACCATAGAGCAGGAAGGGGTTCAGGTCGTAACCGATACGGCCGCGGATCGAGCCGTTGACTTCGTTCTTGGCAGTGCCGCCGTCGACAGCGCCGTCAGCGCCGGAGTAGCCGATGTCACCTTCGACACCGTATACGATCTGGCCCTGCTGCCAGTTGTAGCCGCTGTAGATCTGACCGCCGAAAGCGCGCGCGTTGTAGTCGTGAGCGAAGCCGCCCATGTTGTAGGTGCCGGCGCCACCGAGGTAGAAGCCCTGCCAGTTGCCGGTCGGTGCAACATCGTTCTGGGCGACCGGAGCTTCCGGGATCTGATCAATGGCATCAGCCGCGTAAGCAGCGGAAAAGCCACCAAGGGCAACGGTCGAAACCAACAGGCTAGCAATAAACGTACGCATACTCATCTCCTTATCGAACCCGCGCCCTTCATCAACTGTGTTAACGTGAAGCATTCGCGAGCAATTACGCATGTCCCTTTCGGATCGAGAGGGAAATTGATGCGCAAATGAGGATTTGGAAGAGCCAAAATGTGATTTGATTGTGGCTTAGCGGTGGCTGAAATTCGATGTTGCTTTATCGCAACAAACAATTCATTAACCCTAACCAAGCGTTAAATCATGAATACTTATTTTATCGAATTATATTCTTAAATAATACGCACAATATCCAAGTTCTGTGCGCAATCAAGACGCCTATTTATAAGATCTGATCGGCCGCCTATATAAGCACCGCAGAGATTTGCGGGATGAAGAGGCAGGATTTTGAGCGAGACAAGACTTCGAACAGCGTTGGTGACAGGGTCGGCCAAGAGAATAGGTCGTGCGATAGTCGAAGATCTTGCAGCGAGCGGCTTCTCGGTTGCGATCCACGCGAATGGTTCCATCGCCGAGGCGGAAAATTTTGCGGCGGAATTGCGGCGAGAGGGCAAAAACGCGATAGCGCTTCACGCCGATTTGAAGAATGTCGAGGACACCAACGGACTGATAAAAAAGGCGTTTGAGGCGCTTGGGCCGCTCGATTTGCTCGTCAACAACGCCTCGGCCTTCCATAATGATTCGGCGCACCACTTTGACGCTTCAGCCTGGGACGACCATTTCGCGCTGCACGTGCGCGCGCCGTCCATATTGTCTGCCGCCTTTGCCGAACAGCTGCCCAAGGGTGCCGCGGGGCTGATCGTCAACATCATCGACCAGCGGGTTTGGGCGCTCAATCCGGGCTTCTATTCCTATACATTGTCCAAGGCGGCGCTCTGGACTGCAACGCAGACGATGGCGCAGAGCTTCGCGCCACGCATTCGCGTCAATGCGCTCGGCCCCGGACCGACGGTTCGAAGTGCTAGACAGAGCGAAGAGGACTTCCAGCAGCAGGTCGACGGCCTTATCATGAAGGCGGGGCCGGGATTCGGCGAATTCGGACGGACGATCCGCTTCCTCTATGATACGCCCTCCATCACCGGCCAAATGATTGCCCTCGACGGCGGCCAGCATCTTGCCTGGCAGACGCCCGATGTGGCGGAGATTACGGAATGAATTCAAGGAAGCTGCCGGATGGCGGCGTTCTTTACGACGAAAATGACGAGACCGACGACGATATCGAGCTGGAAAGCGAAAGCTCTGCCTCGGCCGTTGGCGCGCCGGTTGCCTCTGCCATCGACTGGAACGAAGGCGGCAGCAACGAGACGGGGCTTGTCGGCGCCGACCTGATCGCGGAATTCGTCAAGCGGCTGCCGAACAGCCCCGGCGTCTACCGCATGTTCAACGAGGCCGGCGACGTTCTCTATGTCGGCAAGGCGCGCAGCCTGAAGAAGCGCGTGAGCAATTACGCGCTCGGCCGCGTGCACTCCAATCGCATCGCGCAGATGGTGCGGCAGACCGCGCATATGGAGTTCGTGACGACGCGGACCGAGATCGAGGCGCTTCTGCTCGAAGCGAATCTGATCAAGCGGTTGCGGCCGCGCTTTAACGTGCTTCTGCGCGACGACAAGTCGTTTCCCTATATCCTGATATCAGGCGACCACCGCGCACCCGCCATCCTGAAACATCGCGGCGCGCGCGCCCGCAAGGGCGATTATTTCGGTCCCTTCGCTTCGGCAGGCGCCGTCGGCCGCACGATCAATTCGCTGCAGCGCGCCTTCCTGATCCGCACCTGCACCGACAGCGTGTTCGAGACGCGCACCCGCCCCTGCCTGCTCTACCAGATCAAGCGCTGTTCGGCGCCCTGCACGCATGAGATCAGCGATGCGGGGTATGGCGAACTGGTTCAGGAGGCGAAGGACTTCCTTTCGGGCAAGAGCCAGAAGGTGAAAGCGCATATGGCCGAGGCGATGAACCAGGCGGCCGAGGATCTCGATTTCGAACAGGCCGCCGTTTATCGCGACCGCCTCGCCTCGCTGTCGCATGTCTCCAGCCACCAGGGCATCAACCCTGCCGGTGTCGAGGAGGCCGATGTCTTCGCGATCTATCACGAGGGCGGGATTTCCTGCATCCAGGTGTTCTTCTTCCGCACCGGGCAGAACTGGGGCAACCGCGCCTACTTCCCCAAGGCCGACCCGCAACTGACGGGCGCCGAAGTGCTGAGCGCCTTCCTGGCGCAGTTCTACGACGACAAGCCGGTGCCGAAGCAGATCCTGCTTTCGGAAACGGTGGAGGAGATGGAGCTGCTCGCCGCAGCCTTCGCCGAAAAGGCGGGGCACAAGATTTCGGTGCTGGTGCCGCAGCGCGGCGAAAAGCGCGATCTGGTCGATCACGTGATGGGCAATGCGCGCGAGGCGCATGGGCGAAAGCTCGCGGAAACGGCATCGCAATCGCGGCTGCTCGAAGGCTTCAAGGATACGTTCAAGCTCTCCTACGTGCCGCAGCGCGTCGAGATCTACGACAACTCGCATATCATGGGAACGAATGCCGTCGGCGGCATGGTGGTCGCGGGGCCGGAAGGCTTCGTGAAGAGCCAGTATCGCAAGTTCAACATCAAATCGACCGACATCACGCCTGGCGACGACTTCGGCATGATGCGCGAGGTGATGACCCGGCGCTTCACACGCCTGCTCAAGGAAGAAGGTATCCCCGACAGGAGCCAGCCGGTAGCTCCAGCGGATGCCGCCGACATGCCCTTCCCCGCATGGCCCGACGTGATCCTGATCGACGGCGGTCAGGGGCAGATGACGGCGGTGCGGGCGATCCTGGAAGAGCTCGGGATCACCGATAGCGTCACCGCCATCGGCGTCGCCAAGGGTGTCGACCGTGACGCCGGGCGCGAGCGCTTCTTCCTGCCCGGCGGCGAGAGCTTCACGCTGCCGCCGCGCGATCCGGTGCTCTACTTCACCCAGCGTATGCGCGACGAGGCGCACCGCTTCGCCATCGGCTCGCACCGGGCACGGCGCAAGAAGGAGATGGTCAAGAACCCGCTCGACGAGATCGGTGGAATCGGCCCATCACGCAAACGTGCCTTGCTCCAGCATTTCGGAACGGCGAAGGCGGTTTCGCGGGCGGCACTGTCGGATCTTATGGCCGTCGAGGGGATTTCGGAGACGGTCGCCAAGCAGGTTTACAATCATTTTCACGACGACGCCGCGAAATAGGTGGCGTCGGTCGCAAATTCCACGCAAAGGCAGCGAAAAAACAGAAAGAATGTTGACGCTTTGCGGTCAAAGCCGTCATCTACGGACGTATCAAATCAGAGACAGATTTTCATGGCATCGCGCGCATACAATATCCCCAACCTGCTGACCTACGGCCGCATTCTCGCGGTTCCGCTCATCGTCCTGTGCTTCTTCGTGGAAGGAAAACTGTCGATCAGCAATACGGCCCGCTGGGTTGCGCTGTGGATCTTCGTCATCGCGTCGATCACCGACTTTCTTGACGGCTACCTCGCCCGTATCTGGAACCAGACGTCGAACATCGGCCGCATGCTCGACCCGATCGCCGACAAGCTGCTGGTCGCCTCGATCCTTCTGCTCGTAGCCGCGGACCAGACAATCGCCGGCTGGTCGATCTGGGCTGCCATCACCATCCTTTGCCGCGAGATCCTGGTCTCGGGCCTGCGCGAATATCTCGCGGCGCTGAAGGTCAGCGTTCCCGTTACGCGCATCGCCAAGTGGAAGACCACGGTGCAGCTGGTAGCGATCGCCTTCCTGCTCGCGGGTCCTGCCGGCGACGAGATCTTCCCGTACACCACGATGACCGGCATCGGACTTCTCTGGCTCGCTGCCATCCTGACGATCTATACCGGCTACGATTACTTCCGCGCCGGCATCAAGCACATCGTGGAAAACGACGAATGACCAAGCTCATCTATTTCGCCTGGGTGCGTGAGCGGATCGGCAAGGCCGAAGAAGACATCGCGCTCCCCGCCTCCGTCGTCACAGTCACCGATCTTCTCGATCACCTGAAGACGCTCGGCGAGGAATACGAGACCGCATTGCAGTTTCCCGACGTGATCCGCGTCGCGCTCGATCAGGAACATGTCGAGCACGACGAGCCGATCGGCGATGCCCGGGAGATCGGTATCTTTCCGCCGATGACGGGCGGATGACGACCTCCCCCACCATCCGCGTCCAGCGCGAGGATTTCGACCTTAAGGCCGAAGTCGATCTGTTGAGCAAGGGAAAGCCGGGTATCGGCGCCGTGGTCACCTTCTCCGGCCTGTGCCGCGACGAAGGCGGGACGCTGGATGCACTCGAGCTTGAGCACTATCCTGGCATGGCCGAGGCGGAGATGACGCGGATCGCGGAGATGGCGATCGAGCGCTTCAAGCTCAACGGCCTGACCGCCATTCACCGCTACGGAAAGATCGCGGCGGGCGAGAATATCGTGCTAGTGATCGCCGCCGCCCCGCATCGCCAAGCGGCTTTCGACGGCGCGAATTTCGTGATGGATTTTCTGAAGACGTCGGCGCCCTTCTGGAAGAAGGAGCACGGCAAGGACGGCGTCGCGCGGGAATGGGTCGAGGCCAAGGGCCACGACGATGCCGCGCGCGACAAATGGAAGTGATCACGGGATCACCCGTTCGCGCCGGCTGAGCACCAGCAAAAGCACAAGCAGCGAAAAGACCACGAAGTCGCGCCAGAGGAACGGGCCGTAAGCGGTCCACAGCGTCTCGACCAGACCGAGACCGGCAGCACCACCCGCCGATTTCAGCGGGTCCGAATAGCCGCCGACGGCGGCCACCATCAGAACCTTGAGCCCGAACATCAGCCCGGCGCCGAAATCCATCGTGCCGTAGTAAGCGGTGGAGAGGATGCCGCACAGCGTCGCCATCAGGACGGCGGCGGCGTAGGCCATCAGAAAGACGCTGGTGGCGCTGACGCCGCAGAGTTCGGCGGCTTTCGGATCATCGGTGACGGCGCGCCAGGCGCGGCCCCAGGAACTTCGTTTCAGGATCACGGCGCCGATCGCCACGAAACCACACATCAGCGCCGTGTTGATCAACTGCATCTCGGTCAACACCACCTCGAAGCCGTCGCTCTGCCAGAAAACGACATGGCCATTCAGAAACGGCGATAGCCACAGGCTGCGGGTGTCGGATGCCAGGCGCGCGGTCTCCATCAGCACGATTGTGACGCCGAGCGCGGCGACGATGACCGTGTTCGAGGACTGGCGCACCAGCGGCAGCATGACCGAGCGGCCGATCCACACCCCCGCTCCCATCGCGTAAACCAACGAGGCCGCGGCGCCGAGCGCGATTGCCGCGGGCAAGACCAGCCAAAGCTTGTTGTAGCCGAAATCTGTGAAGAGCAGCAGTATCTGGCCGGAGAAGGCGAAGAGCGCGCCATAGGTGATGTCGGGACGCTTGGTGACGCCGAAGGCGACCGCATAGCCGAAGGCCAGCGCGGCATAAAGGGCCGCCAGCGGCACCGCATTCGCCAATTGCTGCAAGAGATAGGCCATCGACATATCCTATTTCGCCGAAATCATAACTGGCAAAATTGCTTTTACCAGTTATATTTTGACGATGACCTTCTCATGGACCCCTCACCGCTTTTCCGGCGGCGCACTGGCATTCGATGTCGCCAACAGCGTCGTGCTGCGGCATGACGAACAGCGCCGTATCGATCGCTTTGCCGTCGATGCACAACTGCATGCCTTTCCGCAGGCGGCTGCGAATTTCTGCGCCGAGCGGGCGATCTTCGGTGACGTCGCGCCGGTTGCGCCGGATGGCAGGCCTGCGTTCATCGCCTTGCGCGAGGCTACCGATCGCTATTTTCGCGACCGCGTGCTTGCCGGTGGTAGTGACCAGTTGTTGGCGGAGCTGTTGGATGCGGTAGCGGCCGTGCTGCGTGGTAGCTCGGGTGCCGCCGGCATCGATCGGGCCACCGCGCATTCGGTGCTGAGGCTGATCGCCTCGCCGGAGCCGGAGCGGATGAAGATCTGCGGCAATTGCGGCTGGCTCTTTCTCGATCGCAGCAAGAACCGGAGCCGGACATGGTGCGACATGGCCGTCTGCGGCAACCGGGCCAAGGCGATCAAGCACTATCGGCGACGGAAAGAGGAGAACGGGTCATGAGAGCGTTCGGAGCGGCCGTGATGTCGGCGATGCTGGTGCTTGCCGGCTGCCAGCGCGAGAGCGAGAGCGACACGCTGGTGCAGGTCACCGGCCATATCTTCGTGTTCAACTATCGCGTCGCGATCGCGACCTATCTGGTGACGCTCAGCAAGAAAGCGCCGCTGCCAGACGGCGCGGTGGCGATCGCCGAGTTCGAGAACCCGGCGGGCGGAGCGCCGTTGGTGATCAACGAGAAGATCTTTCCGGCCTGGGAGAAGATCAGCCTGCAAAGCCCGCCGATACATTGCGTCAAGAAGGACCGGCCCTACGCCGTCAGCATCCGGCTGATCGATGCCGACGGAAAGGAACTGCAGAGCCTGAAGACGACGGTCACATCGGATGTCGATCAGTCGATCATGCCGGGCAAGCCGCTGGTGGTCGGGCCGCTCTACACCAAGAACCCCGAAGTCTTCAAATCGGATGGCACCGTCGATTACGACAGCGCCGATACCTGCCCCAAGACGTGAAAAAGCCCGGCGCGGTGGCCGGGCTTTTCGAGTCATTTCAAAAGGTTCAGCCGTGGGGCTGAGCTTTTGAATCAGCCGACGATTTCGGTTTCTGCAAACCAGTAGGCGATTTCCTGGACAGCGGTCTCAGGAGCGTCCGAGCCGTGAACCGAGTTCTCGCCGATCGACAGAGCGAACTGCTTGCGGATCGTGCCTTCGTCAGCGTTGGCAGGGTTGGTGGCGCCCATGATTTCGCGGTTCTTCAGGATGGCGTTCTCGCCCTCCAGAACCTGAACGATGGTCGGGCCGGAGGTCATGCCTTCAACCAGTTCGCCGAAGAAGGGGCGTTCCTTGTGAACAGCGTAGAAGCCTTCAGCTTCGCGCTTGGACATCCATACGCGCTTGGAGGCGATGATGCGCAGGCCGTTGTCTTCGAATACCTTGGTGATGGCGCCGGTCAGGTTGCGCTTCGTTGCGTCCGGCTTGATCATCGAGAAGGTGCGTTCAATCGCCATTGTAATAATCCTCATTCATCGGGGAAAAGTGGGCGGTGTTTACCCGTCCGATAGGCTGAAAACAAGGGGGCTGCGCGAATTTCACGCGTCCGTCACAGAGCGGGACAGTTTGGCGCGAGACGATGACGGAATTTCATGCAGCCATCAGCGCCATTGCTGGCAAAGCCTCATAGGATAGAACAGATCACGAGATGGAGGGCAGAATGCAGAAACAATACGCGATGTTTGCGGATTACAACCGCTGGGCCAACGGGAAGGTCTATGCGGCAGCCTCGGAACTGACGGATGCCGAATACCGGGAAAACCGCGGCGCCTTCTTCGGCTCGCTCAACGCAACGCTCAACCACATCCTGTCGGCCGACCGTATCTGGATGAAGCGCTTCACCGGATCGGGCGACGCGCCGACGACGCTCGACAGCATCCTCTATGACGACCTCGCTGGCCTGCGTGCCGCGCGTGAGCGAGAGGATCGCAGGATCGCCGACTGGGTCGATACGCTTGATGCCGAGGCGCTTGCGGGTACGTTCACCTATACCCCTGTCACCCGCCCCGGCGCGATCACCCAGCCGCTGTGGCCGGCGCTGTCGCATTTGTTCAACCACCAGACGCATCATCGCGGCCAGTGCCACATGACGCTGACCTCGCTCGGCAAGCCCAGCCTGTCGCTCGATCTCAGCTATTTCCTGCACAGCGATGGCAAGCGCTGGCTGAGCGCATGACAGAAACGCGGCATTAACCGCGTTGGCGAAATCCCGGAAACGGATTTACTCGGAAAAGGTGCAAATTCAGCGCATCTTAAATAGTCCGGTGCATAGGGGAGAGAACGAGGCCGGACAGGGCCAACGAGCGAGGAGTGCAACATGGCAAGTGCAGCATCGAGCCCGCAGGCGCAACGCGAGACATCCCGTCCGGCACCGGTCACGGATATCCAGCGCATCAGCCAGCACATGACGCGCCTTGGCGTTTCAGGCCTGCCGCGCAATTACGAGCTGTTTCATGAGGCGATCGTCGGCCAGAACGCCGCCCTTGCCCAGGATATCGCCTCGCTCGGCGCGGCACCGCGCCAGCCATCGCTCGATGAACTCGGCCTCAAGTATCGTCTTGTCAGCCATTGCGGGCTGGTCGGAGAGACCTCGCAGGCCGAGATGAGCAAGATGATGCGCGATGCCGTCGAGCGCCTGACATCAGGCGTAAAGCAGAAGCAGAGCTTCATGCGGGCGGCGGAAACCGCGCTGAAATCGATCACCGGCAGCCCGGACCAGAGCCTTTCCTCCTTCATGAGCGAGATGGAGTTCCTGTCGACCTCGCTCGCCGGCCTCCTGACCGCCGAGACCGATCTTGAGACCAAGCTTCGCCATGACGTCGATCGGATGGAAGCGCTTGAGCGCGGCGTTGCGGCTGCTCAAACCGCGTCTTCGACCGACCGGCTCACCGGCCTTCCCAACCGCACCGCGCTCAACAAGACCGTGCTCGATCTCTATGAGCGCGAGGAAGGCTCGGCCGGCAGCGCGCTGATCATGATGGATATCGACGACTTCAAGGCGCTGAACAGCCGCTACGGCACGCAGACCGGCAGCCGTCTTCTGAAGAAGCTCGCCGACCTGTTCCGCAAGTCGATCAAGAAGCACGACTTCGTGGCCCGCACTGATGGCGACGAATTCACCTTCCTGTTCGCCAATGTCGGCATGCAGGAGGCGATGGCGATCGCCGAGCGCCTGCGCAATTCCGTGGAAGAGAACGTAGTCTTCGCGACCTCGGACGCCGGACAGAACGCCAAGCTGACGGTGTCGCTCGGCGTTGCCCTGAGCGCCGATGCCGCGACGGCTTCGCAGCTGCAGGCCAATGCCCGCATCGCGCTGCATGCCGCACAATCGAACCGGCGCCTACCGGTGCAGGCCTTCGGGCGCTGAGAGGCCTCTTCAAGCTCTTGCGCTGATCGCGGCTTTCGGCCAAAACGCCGGGCATGATCACGATTAGCGATATCTCCGCCCGCATTGCCGGCCGCCTGCTCCTCGACCATGCCAGCGTTTCGCTGCCCGCGGGCACGAAGGCTGGCCTCGTCGGCCGCAACGGCGCCGGCAAGTCCACCCTCTTTCGCATCATCACCGGCGATCTCGGGGCCGAGACGGGCTCGATCACCATCCCCAAGAATGCACGGATCGGCCAGGTCGCCCAGGAGGCGCCGGGCACGGAAGATTCGCTGATCGAAATCGTGCTCTCCGCCGACAAGGAACGCGCCGCGCTAATGGCGGAAGCCGAGACTGCCAGCGATCCGCACCGCATCGCCGAGATTCAAATGCGGCTGGTCGATATCGACGCGCATTCGGCCGAAGCACGCGCCGCCAGCATCCTGTCCGGCCTCGGCTTCAGCCAGGAAGCGCAGGCGCGGCCGGCATCGTCCTTCTCCGGCGGTTGGCGGATGCGCGTGGCGCTGGCCTCGGTGCTGTTTACCGAGCCCGACCTGTTGCTGCTCGACGAGCCGACCAACTATCTCGATCTCGAAGGCACGCTCTGGCTTGAGGATTACGTTCGCCGCTATCCGCACACCGTGCTGATCATCAGCCACGATCGCGACCTCCTGAACAATGCCGTCAACTCGATCGTGCACCTCGACCAGAAGAAGCTGACCTTCTATCGCGGTGGCTACGATCAGTTCGAGCGGCAGAAGGCGGAAGCCGACGAGTTGCAGACCAAGGCGAAGGCCAAAAACGATGCGGCGCGCAAGCACCTGCAGAGCTTCATCGATCGCTTCAAGGCGAAGGCCTCCAAGGCCCGGCAGGCGCAGAGCCGCGTCAAGGCGCTGGAGCGCATGGGCACGGTGGCCTCGGTCATCGAGCATCACGTGCAGCCGATCACATTCCCCGAACCGGAAAAGCAGCCCGCCTCCCCGATCGTCGCCATATCGGGCGGCGCTGTCGGCTACGAGCCGGGCAAGCCGATCCTCAAGGGGCTCAACCTTCGCATCGACAATGACGACCGCATCGCGCTTCTCGGCTCGAACGGCAACGGCAAGTCGACCTTCGCGAAGTTCATCTCCGGCAGACTTGCGGCCGAAAGCGGCGAAGTGAAGCTGGCACCGAGCCTGAAGATCGGCTTCTTCGCCCAGCATCAGCTCGACGACCTGATTCCAGACCAGTCACCGGTCGAACATGTGCGCCGGCTGATGCCGGAAGCGCCGGAGGCCAAGGTGCGCGCCCGCGTCGCGCAGATGGGCCTGGCGACAGAAAAGATGTCAACGGCCGCCAAGGATCTGTCCGGTGGCGAAAAGGCGCGCCTGCTGATGGGTCTTGCCGCCTTCCATGCGCCGAACCTGCTCATTCTCGACGAACCGACCAACCACCTCGACATCGACAGCCGCCGCGCGCTGATTGAGGCGCTGAACGACTATGACGGCGCCGTGATCCTGATCTCGCACGATCGCTACCTGATCGAGGCGACCGTCGACCGGCTGTGGCTGGTCAACAATGGCACGGTCACCACCTTCGAAGGCGACATGGACGAGTACCGCGATCTGATCGTCGCCTCCGGCAAAAAAAAAGACGAAAAGCCGCAAGTGACTGAGGAGACCGCGACCAAGGCGGACCAGCGCAAGCTCAATGCCGACCGGCGCGCCTCGCTCGCCCCTCTCAAGAAAAAGATCAACGAAATCGAATCCTTGACGGGGAAGCTGGAGAAACTGATTCAGGGGCTTGATGCGGAACTTGCGGACCCCGTGCTTTACGAGAAGGCGCCGGCGAAGGCCGCGGAGAAGGCAAAGCAGCGCGGCGAAGCGGCCGCCAAACTGGCTGCGGCCGAAGAGCAATGGCTGGAGCTTTCATCCGAATACGAAGAGGCTATGGCGGGATAGCCACAGTCGTTAGTCGAGCGCTTCGAAATTAACATTTGTTAGCGCGCGAACGGTCGAAAGAAACCGATCGTTAACCATAATCATCAAGGTTGTCTCAACATTCATTACTGATTTGTTGAGACACTCTTCATGCATCGCTTCGCTTTTTACTCCGGCCTTCTTCTGTGCGCCGCCGCCCTCGCCGGCTGCCAGACAACAAAGCAGCCCGCGCCCGACAAGACGATCAAGACCTCGTCGATCGTGGCGCCTGAAGGCAAGCAGGACACGATCGGCGGCGATGCGGCCGAGCAGCCGCGCGCACGTGGATTTGCCAAGCAGCATCACCTCGCCGGCCGCATCATGACCGTCTCGTCGATCCACGATATCCGGCTGCAGGACAAGGAAGTCATTCTCAGCTTCGACGACGGCCCTATCCCCGGCCGCACCGACCGTGTTCTGGCGACGCTTGACGAGTTCGGCGTCAAGGGCGCCTTCATGATGGTCGGCGAGATGGCGGCGCTGCACCCCGAACTCGCCCGCAAGGTTGCGATGGACGGCAATGCGATCGGCAGCCACACCTACAAGCACGACAATCTGGCGGCGCTGACCTTCGACATGGCGATGGCGGAAGTCATGCGCGGCGAAGCGGCGGTGACGAAGGCCACGGGTGTCGACGTCAACTTCTTCCGCTTCCCCTATCTCGCCGACAGCCACAAGCTGCGCGCCGCGATCGCCATGCGGGAGATGGTCGTCATGGACGTGGATGTCGACAGCAAGGACTATTTCAACACGACGCCCGCCGCCGTCACCAAGCGGACGCTCGACCTGCTCCACAAGCGCGGACGCGGCATCATCCTGATGCACGACATCCACAATCGCACCGCAACCATGTTGCCCACCCTGCTCTCCAAGCTGGAGGCCGAGGGCTACAAGGTGGTGACGCTGAAGTTCAAGAAGCCGGCCGCGCCGACCGTCTTGGCGTCGCTGTAATCCGACTGCGGAATTCGAGCTTCACGGCAAACGCCGGCGCTTGCCCGCCGGCGTCTTTCTGTTAAAACAGGCGCCCAATAATCATACTTTTGAGCGAAACACCGAAGCGAGCCAACAGCATGTCACCCATCAACCTCGCCATCGTCGGCGTCGGCAAGATCGTCCGCGACCAGCACCTTCCCTCCATCGCCAAGAACCCGGATTTCAACCTGATCGCCACGGCAAGCCGTCACGGCACGGTCGATGGCGTCCAGAGCTTTACGACGATCGACGCGATGCTCGGCGCCGTGCCCGAGATCGACGCGGTGTCGCTGTGCATGCCGCCGCAGTACCGCTATGAGGCCGCGCACAAGGCGCTTTCGGCCGGCAAGCACGTGTTCCTCGAAAAGCCTCCGGGCGCGACGCTGAGCGAAGTAGCCGACCTCGAGGCGCTCGCCGCCTCCAAGGGTGTCTCGCTGTTTGCCAGCTGGCATTCGCGCTATGCGGCGGCCGTCGAGGCAGCCAAGTCCTTCCTCGCGTCCACGACGATCGAAAGCGTTCACGTCGTCTGGAAGGAAGACGTGCGCCAGTGGCATCCGAATCAGGATTGGATCTGGCAGGCCGGCGGTCTTGGCGTGTTCGACCCCGGCATCAACGCGCTGTCGATCGTCACGCATATCCTGCCGAAGGCGATCTTCCTGACGAGCGCAACGCTGGAATTCCCGGAGAACCGCGACGCGCCGATCGCAGCCGATCTGCACTTCAAGAACGCCGACAACGTGCCCGCACATGTCGAATTCGACTGGCGCCAGACGGGCAAGCAGAGCTGGGATATCTTCGCCGAGACGGCAGCCGGCAAGATGGTTCTGGCCGAAGGCGGCTCGAAGCTGTCGATCAACGGCGAACTGAAGTTCGAGGCGCCCGAAGAAGAATATCCTTCGCTCTATCGCCGCTTCGCGGAAATCGTCAAGGCTGGCAAGTCGGACGTCGATCTGGCGCCGCTGCGCCACGTCGCTGATGCCTTCATGCTCGGCCGGCGCAAGTTCGTGGAAGCCTTCCACGATTGATTCGAAATTGCCGAGCCTCGTGATACAGTAAGGTCATCTTGGGTATCTCAGAGGTTCGGCATGCGCGACGATGAAGCTTTCGGTCTAGGCTTGAAAAACCTGACGGTATCGCTCTCCGACGCAAATGCCTTATGGCATGAGGCCTATGAAGAAGAGGCCGAGGCGATCCGCCAGGCGCTCGGCGACGCCGTCATCGACATCCAGCATGTCGGCAGTACCTCAATTCCCGCCATCAAAGCCAAGCCGATCATCGACATCATGGTCGGCATCCGATACTTCGCCGATGGCCCGGCCTGCGTCGGCGCGATGGAGAGTATCGGCTACGATTATGCCGGCACCGATCTTGTTCCCGACGATCACATCTTCGGGCGCGGCATCAAGGGCGAGACGCGGACGCATCTCGTGCATGTCGTGGAATATCGCGGCGAAAACTGGAACCGCATGCTGGCCTTTCGCGATGCGCTACGCGCCGATCCCGATCTCGCCCGTGCCTATGAGCAGCTAAAGATCGACCTCGCCGGCACGCATGCGGCAAGCCGGGCGGAGTATACCCGCGCGAAGCACGATTTCATCCAGAAGGTAGTCAAGGATGCCGGGATCGGCTGAGCCCGCCAGCGCCTGTCCCGGCCAGGTCTGCCCGGGCTAGGCTTTCTTTTCCCAGCGCCCTTCGGGCGTCTGCTGCCAGTATGTGAGGCTGTGTCCCTCACCTTTCAGCTTTTTCCACTGCGCGCGCGCGCCTTCGAGCTGTTCCTGGTCGTAGCCATCGAACATGAACACGACCCGTTCGTAGAGATCGAGCGGCGGCGGCTCGGCGCCGGCCACGATGAAGCGGACGGTGGCGCCGTTGATGTTGTCGTCGGCGACGGTCAGGAGAACCGGCTGATTGCCGGCGAGTTCCCCTTCATCCGTGCCATGCGGCAGGAAGCTGTCTTCGCGGAAGGTCCAGAGATGCGCATCGAGCGCATCTCTGTGAGTCGCTTCCTTCATCTGAACCGCGACGCGCCAGCCGCGCTCGACGCTTTTGTCGAGCAACGGCGGCAGCGCGTCTTCCAGCTTGGATTCGGTCAGATGGTAGAACAGGACCTCGGTCATGATTCGTAGTTGGCGCGTACCAGCTGGTCGAGCAGCCGCACGCCATAGCCGGAACCCCAGGACTGGTTGATCTCGTCCAGCGGCGAGCCGATGGCGGTGCCGGCGATATCGAGATGCGCCCAGGGCGTCTCGCCAACGAATCGGCCGATGAAGTGGGCGGCCGTGATCGAGCCGGCGTGGCGACCGCCGGTGTTCTTCATGTCGGCGAACTTGCTGTCGATCATCTTGTCGTATTCCTTACCCAGCGGCATGCGCCAGAGACGCTCGTGGGTTTCGGTTCCAGCCGCGATCAACTGCTCCGACAGCTTGTCGTCGTTGGAAAACAGGCCGGCCTGGATGTTGCCGAGCGCCACGAGAATCGCGCCCGTGAGCGTCGCGAGATCAATCATGAACTTGGGCTTGAAGCGATCGTTGCAATACCAGACGGCGTCGCAGAGAACGAGGCGGCCTTCGGCATCGGTGTTGATGACCTCTATGGTCTGGCCGGACATGGAGGTGACGATATCGCCGGGACGCTGCGCGTTGCCATCGGGCATGTTCTCGACCAGGCCGATGATGCCGACGACGTTTGCCTTGGCCTTGCGGGCAGCCAGCACATGCATGAGGCCGGTGACGGCGGCAGCACCGCCCATGTCGCCCTTCATGTCTTCCATGCCGCCGGCCGGCTTGATGGAGATGCCGCCGGTATCGAAGACGACGCCCTTGCCGATGAAGGCCAGCGGCGCATCACCGCTCTTGCCGCCCTTCCACTGCATGACGGCCAGGCGCGGCGGGCGTACGGAGCCCTGAGCGACGCCGAGAAGCGCGCCCATGCCGAGCTTGCTCATTTCCTTTTCCGTCAGGATCTCGACCTCGACGCCGAGCTTTTCGAGTTCCTTGGCCTTGGCTGCGAATTCGACCGGGCCGAGCACGTTCGCCGGATCGTTGACGAGATCGCGCGCCAGATTGACGCCATCGGCGACCGCCTGCGAGACCTCGAAAGCCTTGGCGGCCTCAGATGCCTTTGCGGTTATGATGCGGACCTTGACGGACGCGCCGCCGTCCTTGGCGTTGCTGTCGTCTTCCGACTTCTTCGTTTTGTAGGTATCGAAGCCATAGGCGCGCAACATCATCCCGAGCGCGAAATCGGCGGCCTGGCTTGCGGTGACATCCACGCCGGGCGCGTCCACAAAGATCGTCACATCCGTCGTGTTCTTGATCTTTGAGGCGGCAGCACCACCAGCTTTCAGCCAATCGAACGAAACCAGAGCGTCCACCTTGCCGAGACCGATGACGAAGATGCGCTCAGCCTTCGATCCCTCGGGCGCCACGATATCGAGCGCGCCGGCAAGCTTGGCTGAGAAGCCGGCGATCTTGGCGGCCTTGGCCACCACGCCCGATGGGTCGGCGACACTTGCGCCAGCGGCGAGATCCTGCCCCTTGGCCTGCAACAGAATGGCGTATCCACCGGCAATTTCGGCAGATTTTTCAAACGAGATATCGAATTTGGCTGACATGTCTTCTCCAGTGGGATCGTTTTAAATCCTCTTGCCCGATCATTCAGGTTTTCACCACTGAAGACAAGTCATTGTCGCGCCCATCGCGGCAACGAGCGCGGGAGTCGCGTCAACAAAATGTCATGCGCGACGACTATTGGTCCGGGCCAATTGCCAGCGCGAGGATCGGTCTTGAACTCCATACTGAAGGCTTTCAGGCCGGTTGCCATACGCGAGGCGGGCTTGAGCGCCGCCGATATCTTCAAGCTTCTTCTCATCACCTGGTTAGTGTTGCTCGCCATTTTCTATCTGTTTCCACAGATCGATCAGGAGGTGTCCGCGCATTTCTTCACCAAGGAGGCCTGCACCGCCGGCACGTCGCTTCGCGAGGTTTGCGGACACTTTGCTTATCGCCAGGAATTCACACTGCAGATGCTTCGCACGCTCTTCCTGCGCCTTCCCTACATCGCCGCCTTTGTACTGCTTTGGAAGTTCATCGATTGCTACAGCCAGTTCGGCGCCACCTTCGACGCCGAGCGCGCACGCAAGCTGAAGATCGCCCTCGGTTCGCTGATCGCCGGCCCGATCGTTCTCGTCAACTTCATCCTGAAGGACCATTGGGGGCGCCCTCGTCCATTTTCCACAACCGATTTCGGCGGCGCGCTCGACTTCGTTCCGGCGGGGTCGACGGCGGGCAAGTGCCTGTCCAACTGTTCTTTCGTGTCAGGCGAAGCGGCTGGAGCCGGCTGGCTGCTCTGTCTTCTCTTCATCATGCCGCGCGCGTCGCGACGCGCGCTCTTCCTGCCGCTGGCCACGATTTCGTTACTGGCACCGGCATTGCGTCTGGCCTTCGGCGCGCACTATCTGTCCGACGTCATTCTTGGATGGTTGTCATCCTTCGTTGTTTTTGCCGGCATCCTGGCGCTGACCGATTCGCCACAGCGGGAAAAAAAACTGAAAATTGAATGAATTTTCGACGGTAGCTTGTCGCAAAAGCAAACCAAAAAGCGTAGATGGTTTTCGCTGCGTGGCGGCAAGAATTCGCGAAGAGCGTTCAAGGGCGTGCATGAAACTGCTTGAAACATACATATTGCGGCGCGTGGGCCAGATGTTTCTCGTCGCCCTATTGCCCGTGCTCGCGATCATCTGGACGACGCAGGTGCTGCAGCGCATCAATCTGGTGACGGATAGCGGCCAATCGGTCGGTTCGTTCGCCAAGCTCGCCACACTTATCCTGCCCTCGATCATTCCCGTCGTTCTGCCCTTCGCGCTGGTTATCGGCGTCACGCAGACGCTGACGACGATGAACAACGATTCGGAGCTTGCCGTTATCGATGCAGCCGGCGCGCGCCGCAGCATCATCTGGCGCCCGATCATCATTCTCGCGGCCGTCATCAGCGCCTTCTCGTTCCTGGTCGACAACGTCGTCGAACCGAAGGCGAAGACCGGCGCAAGGCAAATGATTGCAGCGGCTTACGCCGATCTGCTCTCAACCGTGATTGAAGAGAAGAACTTCCGCCAGATCGATACCGGCCTCTATGTACAGATCTCCGAGCGCCTGGCCGGACGCGTGCTCAAGGGCCTGTTCGTCGTCGACGAGCGCGACCCTGCCTTCCAGCTGATCTACTATGCCCGCGAAGGCGCTGTGGACGAAAAGGGCACGTCGCTGATTATGCATGATGGCGAGGTGCACCGGAAAACCACGACCGGCGACGTGTCCATCATCCGCTTCGATTCCTATTCCTTCGACCTGTCCGACCTCACGCAGAACCGTGGCCAGTCGACGCTGCGCGCGTCCGACCGCGAACTGCCGTTCCTGCTCAATCCCGACCCAACGGACAAGGATTACATCGCCAAACCCGGCAGCTACGTCGCGGAGCTTCACAGGCGCCTGACCGACTGGATGCTGCCGCTTGTCTTTTCGCTGATTTCGCTAGCGATTGCCGGTGACGCACGCTCGCATCGCGAGGCACGGCTGCACCCGATGGTATCGGCACTGGTGCTCGCGTTTGCGGTTCGATGGGCGACATTCTACGCCGCCAACCAGATCGAAACGAAGCCGATATTCATCGGCATCCTCTACGCGCTGCCGATCGGAATCAGCGCTTTCGCGATTGTCTCGCTGGTTTCGCACAAACGAATCTCGCTGCTGGGCTTCATCGGTAACTGGATCGCCATCGGCTGGCGCAAGCTGCAGCAGCGGTTCCCCCGCTCGGCCGGAGGTGACGCATGATTTTCGGTACGCTCGGCCGCTACTTCTTCCGTCGTTATGCAACGACGGCGATGTGGTTCTTCCTCGGTGTCATCGGCATCGTCTACCTCGTCGACTTCAGCGAGACCGCGAGCCGCATGTCCGGCCTGCCAGGCTATACGGTGACGGGCGGATTGCTGATGACGGCCGTGCGTCTGCCGCTCATTCTGCAGCAAACGGTTCCCTTCATCGCACTTTTCGTCGGCATGACCGTACTGATCGGCCTCAATCGCAAGTACGAGTTGGTCGTGACACGCGCGGCCGGTATTTCGGCCTGGCAATTCATGTCACCCTTCATCGCCGGCGCATTTCTGCTCGGCATCGGCGTCATGACGATCCTCAATCCGCTTGCGGCATGGGGACAGCGGCAGGCAGCCAGCGTCGAGAGCAACTGGCGCGGTGACGCCGGAGCCTCGAAGGGTGGCCCGCAGGTGCCGTGGATTCGCCAGATCAGCGGCCAGGACGATGTCATCATCGGTGCGCGAAGCGTTCTTGAGGATGGAACGATGCTCGTCGACGCAGTGCTCGTGCACTTCGATTCGAGCAATCACATCATCCTCAGACAGGACGCGACGTCCGCAAAATTGGAAGATGGTTACTGGCTTCTTAAGAACGTTATCGAGCGTCGCCCCGGCGAGATCGCTCAGCGTAAGGATGAGGTACAGGTCCGTACCAATTTGAAACGGGACTTCGTCGAACAGAGGCTTACCGCCCCTGAAACCATTGCGTTTTTTGATCTCTCGAACCGAATCAACATTGCCAAATCCTTCGGGATTCCGACCAAGGCTCTAGAGACCCAATTCCACTCTTTGTTGTCCCAACCACTGTTGCTCGTGGCGATGACTCTCATTGCTGCAACAGTGTCCCTAAAATTTAGCCGGTTCAACCAATCGAGGTCCGTGATTCTGGGTGGCATCCTGGCAGGCTTCGTGCTTTATGTGGTCACCGTGCTTGTGAAAGCATTCGGAAGCAGTGGGGTTGTCCCGCCTTTCGTGGCGACGTGGATTCCGGTCATCGTCGCCTTGGCTTTGGGTGCAACAATTCTGCTTCATCAGGAGGATGGCTAGTGGCGGCAGGCAACCGCAAAAGTGTTCGTAAGCAGTTGGTTGCCCTGTTCGCAGGCGTAGCCCTGTGCAGCTATACCGGCAACGTGCCCGTTGCCATTGCGCAAGACGCTTTGCAAAACATGAAGCCCAATGTCTCGAAGGAAGCCAAGATGCTTCTTTCGGCCAATGAGCTCGTCTATAACAAAGACGCTGAGGTCGTTTCGGCCGTAGGTGGCGTGCAGATCAATTACGCCGGCTACAAGATGGTCTCGCAGCGAGTCGAGTACAATCAGAAGACCGGCCGGATGATGGCGCTTGGCAATGTCGAGCTCGTCAGCCCAGACGGCACGCGCATGTATTCCGACAAGCTCGACGTCACCGATGACTTCGCCAACGGCTTCATCAATTCGCTTCGAATCGAGACACCCGACAACACGCGCATCGTCGCCGAAACCGGCGAGCGGGTCGGTGGCACGGAGATGATTCTCAACAAGGGCGTCTACACAGCCTGTCTGCCCTGCGCGGAGAAGCCTGAGAAACCGCCATTCTGGCAGGTGAAGGCTGAACGCGTTATCCAGAACGGCGAGAAGCACACGATTCGCCTCGAGCATGCCCGCATGGAACTGCTCGGCCATCCCATCGCCTATGTTCCTTGGCTCGTCGTTCCCGACAACACCGTCAAGCGCAAGTCCGGCTTCCTGTTCCCGAGCTTCGTCAGCGCGCAGAATCTCGGCTTCGGCCTGTCTGTCCCATACTATTACGTGATCTCGCCCAGCATGGACGCGACAGTGACGGGTACTGGATACACGACGCAGGGCTTCCTGGCCGACGCCGAATTCCGTCAGCGTTTCGAGAACGGCACGCACACTCTGCGCGTGGCCGGTATCAGCCAGATGAATTCCAGCACGTTCACTGAAGGAACCAGCGACGCGCAGAACGATGCTCGCGGCATGATCGCCTCGAAGGGGGCATTCAAAATCAATCCTCGCTGGTCTTTCGGCTGGGATGTGATGGTGCAGAGCGACAACAACTTCGCCTACACCTACAAACTCAAGGGTTTCGACAGTTCGACGCAAACCAACCAAGTCTACCTGACCGGTCTAGGTAAGCGGAACTACTTCGACCTGCGCTCCTTCTATTTCGACGTGCAGGACGCCGATCCTTCGAACACGGCGGAGAAGAAGCAGGCGATCGTCTATCCGGTGATGGACTATCACTACGTGGCTCCGCAGCCGCTTGCCGGCGGCGAAGTCTCGGCCGACGTGAACTTCACCAATATCTCGCGCGGTCATGACGACTTTTACGACATCGCGGGCTTTGATCGTTACCGTGGCCTTGAAGGCCAGACGTCGCGACTGACGGGCGAGCTGACGTGGAAGCGTACGTTCGTGACGCCTGCCGGCGTTCTGATCACGCCGCTGCTTTCGGCTCGCGGCGACGCGCTGGCGCTCAACATGGACGACCCGGTCGGCTATGGCGGCAACTACGACACGAGCGATGCTGCAACGCGTGGCATGGTGACGGCTGGCCTGGAAGTTCGCTATCCGATCCTCGCCACCACCGACAACAGCACGCATGTGTTCGAGCCGATCATGCAGATCTATGCGCGCCCGAACGAATCGCTGGCTGGCAGACTTCCGAACGAAGACGCGCAGAGCCTGGTCTTCGATGCGACCAATCTGTTCGAACGCGACAAGTTCTCCGGTTACGACCGTATTGAAGGCGGCACACGCGCTAACGTTGGCTTTCAATACACCGGCACCTTCGACAACGGCTACAAGCTGCACGGCATCTTCGGCCAGTCCTTCCAGCTGGGCGGCCAGAACTCGTTCGACACCGACGATCTCGTCAATGTCGGAGCCGATTCCGGCCTTGAAACCACGCGGTCCGACTATGTCGGTCTCGGCGGTATCGAGACGCCGCAGGGCTTTGCATTCGCCGCTTCGTACCGCCTCGACGAAAAGAGCTTCGAGCTTCGCCGCGGCGATCTGACGGCTGGCTTCGAGACGGACGCGTTCCAGAGCCAGCTTCTCTACACGCACGTCTCCGCGCAGCCGGAATATGGCTACGACACGGATAATGATGAGCTGCAGACGCGTGCTCGGGTCAAGTTCAAGGACTACTGGTCGATCTTCGGCGGTATCGCCTATGATCTGAACAACAACACGTTCACGCGCCAGACCATCGGCCTCACATACGAGGACGAGTGCACGATCTTCACGATCGCCTACTCCGACAAGCGCGACACCAGCGACCAGTCGGCAAGCGATTGGACGATCGGCGCGAGGCTGACATTCCGTACGCTTGGCGACATCAATGTCGGTGATGCCAGCGAACTCGGATACGGTAACATCTACAACAACTGATCGATTTTGTAGCACGGCGAGAGAAAGGGGCCTTTCTTTCGCCGTAACGCTATGCAGGACATTGTGGCCATTGGATATATGCGGCATATGCTGCTGCGTCTCGAAGGCAGCAACGCTGACGTTATCTCGGTAAGATAGGCGCGCCGCGACGCGAAAGCGCGGCGTCAATGGGAAGGGTCGACAGATGATTGGCGCGAAGAACACCGTAAGAACGATGATCGCAGGCTTGGCGTTCGCCACTGTCGCAGGCTTGGCACTACCGAAGGCCAATATGGCCTATGCCGCGAGCGAAGTCCGAGTGGTTGTCAACGGCACGGCTCTCACCAGTGGTGACGTGGCCAAGCGCCAAGCCTTCTTGCGCCTGCAGCACCAGAAGGCGGACGCCAAGGCTGCTGAAGACCAGCTTATCGAGCAGACGTTGAAGGAGCAGGAAATCTCGCGCGTTCGCATGTCGGTGTCGAAGGACGACGTCGATGCATCGTTCGCGCGCTTTGCCACCGGCAACAAGCTGACGACAGCGCAGATGACGCAGATCCTCAATCAGGCCGGTGTCGGCGTCGATCACTTCAAGGCGTTCATCGCCGTACAGATGAGCTGGCCGCGCCTCGTCAACGCACGCTATGGCAACAGCAACAAGATGTCGAACGCCGACCTCGTTGCCCGCATGATGGAAAACAACAAGCAGAAGCCGGAGACCACCGAGTATATCCTGCAGCAGATGATCTTCGTCGTGCCCGCCAGCAAGAAGGGTATCGTCGGCAAGCGCAAGAGCGAAGCGGAAGCCTCGCGCTCGAAGTATCCGGGCTGCGAACAGGCGAAGGTTTTCGCCGCCACGATGCGTGACGTTTCCGTTCGCGACCTCGGCCGCATGCTGGCGCCGGAACTGCCGCCTGAATGGAAGCCGCTGGTCGAACAGGCCAAGGGCAATACCACGGCAACGCGCGTGACCGAAAAGGGCGTCGAATATCTCGCAATCTGCAGCCAGCGCCAGGTCTCTGATGACCAGGCAGCCGAGATGGTTTTCCGCGAAGAAGATCTGAACAAGGCCAAGGACAAGAACGCGCCGCCGGAAAACGCCAACGCTACCAAGTATCTCGACGAACTGCGCAAGAAAGCGCAGATCGTTCGCCGCTGATGTCGATGACGCTCGCGTTTTCCCGTCCGCTTGCACTGAGCCAGGGCGATCCCGCCGGGATCGGCCCTGACGTCACATTGATGGCCTGGCTGCGCCGCCGCGAGCTTGGCCTGCCGCCTTTTGTTTTCATCGGTGATCCTGACGTCCTTGCCACTCGCGCGCGGATGCTGGATTTGACCGTCGCGATCCGCGAGACGGATTGCGCCGGCGCGATCGACGTCTTCGCCGACGCCGTTCCCGTTCTGCCGATCCCCGCAGGAATTGAAGTCATCGCCGGCGAAGCGCATGTCGCGACGGCCCGAGGGACGATTGCAGCGATCGAGCATGCTGTGTCACTAACGATTAGCGGCGAAGCACTCGGCGTCGTCACAAACCCGATCGCCAAGTCCGTTCTCTACGAAAGTGGCTTTCGTTTTCCCGGACATACCGAGTTTCTGGCCGAGCTTGCGAAACGCGTGACCGGCACGCCCGTGACACCCGTCATGATGCTCGCCGGACCGAAGCTTCGCACGATCCCTGTCACGATCCACATACCGATCAAGGATGTGCCGCAGGCGCTGACGGCGGAGCTGATCGTCGAGACCTGCCGGATCGCGCATGCCGATCTCGTCCAGCGTTTTGGCATCGCCAATCCACGCCTTGCGGTCGCGGGGCTTAATCCGCATGCCGGCGAAGACGGCGCGATCGGCAAGGAGGACGCCAGCGTCATCCACCCAGCGATCCAGTTCCTTCGCGCAGAAGGCATCGATGCGATCGGCCCCCTGCCCGCCGACACCATGTTCCATGACGAGGCGCGTTCGCGCTATGACGTGGCGGTCTGCATGTATCACGACCAGGCTCTGATCCCGGCCAAGGCACTCGGATTCGACGATGCCGTCAACGTGACGCTCGGCCTGCCCTTCATCCGCACATCGCCCGACCATGGCACCGCCTTCGGCATCGCCGGCAAGGGGCTGGCGCGCGAGAGCAGCCTGGTTGCCGCCCTGAAACTTGCCGGGCATCTCGGTCGCGTTTCCAAGAGCAATTCCTGATGGCCGCACTGGACGGATTGCCGCCGCTGAGCGACGTGATCAGGCGGCATGGCCTGGATGCGCGCAAGGCGCTCGGCCAGAACTTCATCCTCGACCTCAACCTCACGCAGAAGGTCGCGCGTAACGCAGGCCCGCTCGAAGACGCGACGGTGTTCGAAGTCGGCCCCGGTCCCGGCGGCTTGACGCGAGCGATCCTTGCACTCGGCGCCAAGAAGGTCATCGCCGTCGAGCGCGATCCGCGTTGTCTGCCAGCGCTGGCCGAAGTGCAGGCGCATTATCCTGGCCGGCTTGAGGTTATCGAAGGCGACGCTTTGACTACCGACTTCGAGGCGCTGGCGCCCGAGGGGCCGGTGAAGATCATCGCCAACCTTCCCTATAATGTCGGAACCCAGCTTCTGGTGAACTGGTTGCTGCCGAAGCAATGGCCGCCGTTCTGGCAGTCGCTGACGCTGATGTTCCAGAAGGAAGTGGGCTTGCGTATCGTCGCCGACGAGGAAGACGATCACTATGGACGGCTGGGCGTGCTCTGCGGCTGGCGTACGAACGCGCATATGGCGTTCGACATCCCGCCGCAGGCCTTCACGCCTCCGCCGAAGGTAACCTCGACGGTGGTGCATCTGACGCCGAACGAGAACCCGATCCCCTGCTCCGTCGCCAATCTCGAAAAAGTGACCCAGGCAGCCTTCGGGCAGCGCCGCAAGATGCTGCGCCAGAGTCTGAAGCCGATCGGTGGGGAGAAGCTACTCGAAAAGGCTGGCATCGATCCGCAGAGACGCGCCGAGACGCTTTCCGTCGAAGAGTTCTGCCGTCTGGCAAACAGCCTCTAAGCCCTCCACGCCACATCAAGATCAAATGTTAGCTTGCGCGGAGGCGGCGGCCTTTTATGCTTGTTAAACACTACGAATCCAGTCGTCTTGACTTGGGAAAACCAAGTATTTCCGCGACCGAAAACCAACTTTTCCTCGACGATGCGCTTTAACATCGTGTGAATGCGGTTTGGCTCATCGACTGTCATGAAACTGTTATCTCTGGGGAATAGCCCGTTCCCGGCGAGACTCGTTGCGCAAGCAAACAAGTAGCCCCCTATTGATCTCGCCGTCATCTTTTCAGCTTTCAGGAAAGCGAACCCTTATGCGTACCAACAGATTTTTGACGACCTGTTTCGGCATCGGCCTTGCGGCCGTCATGGCCGCCTCCGCTTCCGCCGCCGATATCACCGGCGCCGGCTCGACCTTCGTCTACCCCGTTCTCTCCAAGTGGTCGGCTGACTACAACAAGAAGACCGGCGACAAGCTGAACTATCAGTCGATCGGTTCTGGCGGTGGTATCGCTCAGATCAAGGCCGCAACGGTCGATTTCGGCGCCTCCGACAAGCCGCTCGAATCCAAGGAACTGACGGATGGCGGCTTCGGTCAGTTTCCGCTGGTCGTCGGCGGCATCGTTCCCGTTATCAACGTCAAGGGCATCAAGTCGGGCGAGCTGAAGCTCACCGGCAAGGTTCTCGCCGACATCTACCTCGGCAACGTCACCAAGTGGAACGACAAGGCCATCGCCGACCTGAACCCGGGCGTCAAGCTGCCGGATTCGCAGATCGCCGTCGTTCACCGCTCGGACGGTTCGGGCACCAGCTTCAACTGGACCAACTACTTCTCGAAGGTCAATGCTGACTGGAAGTCCAAGGTTGGTGAAGGCACCGCCGTCAACTGGCCTGTCGGTATCGGTGGCAAGGGTAACGAAGGCGTTGCAGCCTACGTTACGCGCGTGAAGGACTCGATCGGTTACGTCGAATACGCCTACGCGCTGCAGAACAAGC
The DNA here is from genome assembly GCF_047304155.1 of Rhizobium sp. Rhizsp42. Taxonomy (NCBI): domain Bacteria; kingdom Pseudomonadati; phylum Pseudomonadota; class Alphaproteobacteria; order Hyphomicrobiales; family Rhizobiaceae; genus Rhizobium; species Rhizobium sp. Rhizsp42. The sequence continues at coordinate 532,726 of NZ_JBGLYS010000001.1, forward strand.
TGCCCTACGTGCTCATCGAAAACGCCGCCGGCAAGTATCCGAAGCCGAACGCCGAGAGCTTCGCTGCTGCCGCTGCAAGCGCCGAATGGGACAAGGCTCAGGACTTCAACCTGATCATGACCAACGCTCCTGGCGACAAGGCCTGGCCGGTCACGGCTACGACCTGGGCAATCATGTACAAGCAGGCCAAGGACGAAGCTCGCTCCAAGGCTGCCTTCGAGTTCTTCAAGTGGGCGCTCGAGAACGGCCAGAAGCAGGCTTCCTCGCTCGACTACGTTCCGCTTCCCGATAGCCTCGTGAAGCAGATCGAAGCCTACTGGACCGCCCAGTTCAAGGGTTGATCCCCATACTGTCGAAACGGCCGGAGAGCTCTGCTTTCCGGCCGGCTTAACTTTGATTGCCCCTCAAAGATTAGAGAACAGACAATGAGCCAAGTTTTGGCATCGCAGCGCGCCGAGAGTGTCGGCGTGAAGCGTCGCCATGGCGCGACCGGCGACATGGTATTTTCCGCGATCGTGCTGTGCTGCGGCATGTTCGTGCTGATCGCGCTTCTGGCCGCGACCTTTTCCATGGGTTGGGGCGGCCTCCTTGCCTTCCGCACCTTCGGCCTGGAATTCCTCTACGGCACCGAATGGGACCCCGTTGCCCAGAAATTCGCCGGCCTCGTGCCGATCTACGGCACGCTGGTCACCTCGGCGCTCGCGATGATCATCGGCGTCCCCATCAGCCTTGGCATCGCGGTGTTCGTCACCGAAGTGGCGCCACGCTGGGCGCGCGGACCGATCGGCGGCGCCATCGAATTGCTCGCCGGCATTCCGAGCATCATCTACGGCATGTGGGGCCTCTTCACCTTCGCGCCCTTCATGGCCGATTATATCCAGCCCGTTCTGATCGACTGGCTCGGTCCGCTGCCGGTTATTGGCGCGCTGTTTTCGGGCGCTCCCATGGGGATCGGCATGCTGACGTCGGGCATCGTGCTCGCCATCATGATCATTCCTTACATCGCTTCGGTCATGCGCGACGTCTTCCTCGTCGTCCCGGCACAGCTGAAAGAATCGGCCTACGCGCTCGGCTCGACCAAATGGGAGGTCGTGCGCGATATCGTCATCCCGCATACCCGCACCGCCGTCGTCGGCGGCATCTTCCTCGGCCTCGGCCGCGCACTCGGCGAGACCATGGCCGTCACCTTCGTGCTCGGGAATACGCACAATATCGCGATCTCGCTGATGGAACCCGGCAACTCGATCGCCGCGGCCATCGCCAACGAGTTCACGGAGGCCGACACGGATCTCTATCTGTCGTCGCTAATCGGCCTCGGCTTCATCCTCTTCGTGGTCACCTTCATCGTTCTGGCGGCCGCCAAGCTGATGCTGCTCCGGATCGCCAGGCAGAAGGGAGAATAATCATGACGACATCCAACTCCCTTTACCGTTATCGGCAGATCAAGAGCGCGATCGCACTCTCGCTCGCGACCGTCGCGACGGTGATCGGCCTCATCTTCCTCATCTGGATCCTGTGGACCACGCTGATCAACGGCATCACGGCACTCAGCCCTCGCCTGCTGACCGAAATGACGCCGCCACCCGGCGAGGACGGCGGCCTGGCGAATGCCTTCATGGGCAGCCTTCTGATCGTTCTCATGGCCGTCGTTCTCGGCACGCCGATCGGGATCCTCGCCGGCACCTATCTTTCGGAATACAGCCGCGGAAAGAAGATCGGCGATCTCGTTCGTTTCGTGAACGATATCCTGCTCAGCGCGCCGTCGATCATCATCGGCCTGTTCATCTACGAGCTTGTGGTGCGCCAGACCGGGCGCTTCTCGGGCTATGCCGGTGGTATCGCGCTCGGTTTCATCTTCTTGCCGGTCGTGGTGCGCACCACAGACGAGATGCTGCGGCTGGTGCCCGACGTCATGCGCGAGGCCGCACTTTCGCTCGGCATCCCTCGCTGGAAGGTGACGGTGCATGTGCTTTATCGCGCCGCATCGGCCGGCATCCTCACCGGCGTGCTGCTTGCCGTGGCGCGCATCTCGGGCGAGACCGCGCCGCTTCTCTTCACCGCCCTCAACAACCAGTATTGGAGCACGGACATGTCCGGGCCGATGGCCAACATTCCCGTCGTCATCTTCCAGTACGCGATGAGCCCCTATGACGAGTGGCATACGCTCGCCTGGGCCGGCGCCTTCGTCATGACCGCCATCGTGCTGCTGCTCAGTGTCGGATCACGAATCATCCTGAGCAGACGGGGGAAATAATGCTGCACTCTTCCAGCGCACTCGATACCGGCAGGACCGCACCCACAATGAAGACCGACAAGATCACGCTCGAAAACGTCAACTTCTTCTACGGGAAGACGCAGGCGATCCGCGACGTCAGCATCAGCTTCCCGGAGCGGCAGGTCTCGGCCCTGATCGGCCCGTCCGGCTGCGGCAAGTCCACGCTGCTGCGCATCCTCAACCGCATCTACGCGCTCTATCCAGGCATGCGGGCGACGGGTACCGTGAAGCTGGATGGCGACAACATTCTCGACCCTCGCTATCCGATGAACGAACTGCGCGCCCGCGTCGGCATGGTGTTCCAGAAGCCCGTCCCCTTCCCTATGTCGATCTACGACAACGTCGCCTATGGCATCCGCCATCATGAGCGGCTGTCGAAGACGGAGATGGACGGGCGCGTGGAAGAGGCACTGCGGCAGGCGGCGCTTTGGGACGAGGTGAAGGACAAGCTCAAGCAGAGCGGTCTCGGCCTCTCCGGCGGTCAGCAGCAGCGTCTGTGCATCGCGCGTGGCGTGGCGCTCAGGCCCGAGGTTCTGCTGCTCGACGAGCCGACATCGGCGCTCGATCCGATCTCGACCGCCAAGGTCGAGGAACTGATCGCGCAGCTGAAGGCGAACTTCACGATCGTGATCGTGACCCACAACATGCAGCAGGCCGGCCGTATCTCGGACAACACCGCCTTCATGTATCTGGGCGAGCTTGTCGAGCATGGCCCGACATCGCAGATATTCGAGGCGCCGAAGAACAAGCGGACCGAGGACTACATCACCGGTCGCTACGGCTGATCATTTCAAGGAATGACGCCGGCGCCAATGCGCCGGCGGATGCATCAGAGAACCGGCGTCTCTTCGATCAGGCCGGTCACGAAGTCGAACATGCCATGGCGGCGATCGCGGCGAAGGCGTTCGGCGCGGACGATCGACTGCACGGCCTCGAAGGCTGTGTTTAGGTCGTCGTTGACAATCACATAATCATATTCGCGCCAGTGGGCGATCTCGGCGCGGGAGTTGGCCAGACGCGTTGCGATCACCTCTTCGGAGTCCTCGGCGCGGCGGTGCAGGCGCGACTGAAGCTCGGTCATGGTCGGCGGCAACACGAAGATCGAGACGATATCGGCCTTCATCTTTTCCTGCAGCTGCAAGGCGCCCTGCCAGTCGATGTCGAACAGCATGTCGCGACCATCGGCCATGGCGGCCTCCACCGGCTCGCGCGGCGTGCCGTAGAAATTGCCATGCACTTCCGCCCATTCGAGCAGCTCGCCGCTGTCGCGCATGCGCTCGAATTGGGGAATGGTGATGAAATGATAGTGCGTGCCGGCAATCTCGCTCGGGCGACGCTGGCGCGTCGTGACGCTCACCGAGATTTCAAGGCTGCGGTCGCGCTCCAGGAGGTTGCGCGCGATGGTCGACTTGCCGGCGCCCGAAGGCGAGGACAGGACAAGCATCAGCCCGCGACGGGGGATCACGGTTGGGCTGCTTGACGTTGGGGGGCTCGACGGGGTCGGGCTCATGGTTCACTCCAAATTCTGAACTTGCTCGCGGAACTGGTCGATGACCACTTTCAACTCAATACCGGCTGCTGTCACGGCAGCCGCATTGGACTTCGAGCATATTGTATTCGATTCCCGGTTAAATTCCTGTGCAAGGAAATCGAGCTTGCGGCCGATAGGGCCGCCCTTGGCCAGCAGGTCGCGCGCCGCGGCCACGTGTGCCTTCAAGCGATCGATCTCTTCGCGCAGATCGGCCTTGGTCGCCAGGATCGCCGCCTCGGCATGGAGCCTATCCTGATCGAACTTGCCGGATGCATCCATCAGCATCGCGACCTGGGCCGCAAGCCGTGCCGCGATCTCGCGCGGCGAACGCGACGGGTCGTTTTCCACGATCTGGGTCAAGCGCTCGATGATCGCCACCTGGTCGAGGAGCACGCGGGACAGCGCCGCCCCTTCCTGCTCGCGCATATGCCTGAGGTCGGTCAGCGCCAGCCATAGGCCGTTCATGATCTTGGCATCGCGCGCGGCGATCGCTTCCGGGCTATCCTCGGTCTCGCGGAAATCGACGATACCGCGAATGCCGAGAAGCGTGTCGAGCTTCAACGGCGCCGGATCGATTATATCAGCCAGCTGATCGCGCAGCGACAGAACGGCGGCAAGCGCTTCCTGGTTGAGGACGGTTTCGACGCGGCTTTCGGGCGACGAGACGGACAGCGACACCTGCATATTGCCGCGGCTGAACTGCTCGCCGGCAAGCCGCTTGACGTCATTTTCCAGCCGCTCGAGGCCAGGCGGCAGGCGCAGGCGAATATCAAGACCCTTGCCGTTTACCGAGCGCAGTTCCCAGGCCCAGCGCCAGCGATCGGTCGTGCCTTCGCGCCGCGCAAAACCCGTCATGGACTGCAAAGCCATGGAAGCCTCCAATAATGTTAGTTTCTCTTTTTCTTCGGAGCCGGAGCGGGCGCTGCAGGCGCATCGGCGGGCGTTGCGGCATCGGGCTGTCCGTCGACCGCGATATTCGGATCGGCGCCCTTGTCGGCTTCCAGCTTGCGCCAACGCCGGACATTGGCGTTGTGGTCCTCAAGCGTGGCGGCGAAGACATGGCCACCCGTGCCGTCGGCCACGAAATAGAGGTCCTGCGTCTTCCACGGATTGGCAACGGCCTCAAGCGCATCGCGGCCGGGATTGGCGATCGGCGTCGGCGGCAGGCCCTTGATCACGTAGGTGTTGAAGGGCGTCTCTTTCTTGAGGTCCGACTGGTAGATCGGCCGGTCGGCCGGCTTGCCGTCGCCACCGAACAATCCATAGATGATCGTCGGGTCCGACTGCAGGCGCATGCCCTTGCCGAGACGGTTCAGGAAGACCGAGGCCACATGGGCGCGCTCGTCTGGAACGCCGGTTTCCTTCTCGACGATGGAGGCGAGAACGATCATCTCGTCCTTCGACTTGAAGGGCAGCGACGGATCGCGCTTGTCCCAAATCTGGTCCACGAGCTTCTGCTGGGCCGCGGCCATTTGCTCGATGATCTCGGCGCGCTTGGTACCGCGCGAGAACTTATACGTATCCGGGCGCAGGCTGCCCTCGGCCGGCAGGACCGTCGGCAGGTCGCCCTCAAGCACCTGGTCCTCGTTCATGCGGTTGAACATCTGGCGGACGCTCAGGCCCTCGGGGAAGGAGATCGAATAGAGGATGGACTTGCCGGATTTCAGCAGTTCCATGATCTCGTTCATCGAGGCGTGCGCCTTGATCTCGTATTCACCGGCCTTGAGGCTTTCGCCATCATTCAGATGGGTGGCGGTGAGATAGCGGAAGACGCGGCCATCGGAGATGATGTTGTTGCGCTCAAGATTGAACGCGATCTCGGTGATCCCTGCGCCGTTGCGCACGATGAAATTGGTGTTGGCCTCCAGCGGACCGGGGCTCTGGTAGGTGGAAATCGCATAGTAGAAGACGACGACGGCGGCGGCGCAGCCGAGCACGACCAGCGTCATCAGGAAGTTCAGGAAAATGACGACCTGGCTTCTGGCCTTCTTGGAGCGCTTCGGCGGCTCCGGCACGCGCTCAGGGCGCAGCGCTTCGGTTGGCGATTTCGGAATGATCGGGCCACTCTGCGACTGCTGGCCCTGCTGGCCGGTCGTGTCGTTGCTCTGGTTCGTATCGCTCACCGGCAATCCTCTAAATTTGGCCCCAAAAGCTGCTTCTTGCGAAGCAATGCGGCGAAATGCGGGTGGGCAGCCATCGGATTGGACTGCCCTGCCCGTTACGGACGTCGTGGGTCAGTCTCAGGCGACGTAGCGGCGCAGCACCAGCGATGCGTTTGTACCGCCGAATCCGAAGGAATTCGACAGCGCCACGTTCACTTCCCGTTGACGCGCCTTGTGCGGGACGAGATCGATCTTCGTCTCGCGCTCCGGGTTGTCGAGATTGAGCGTCGGCGGCACGACGTTGTCGCGGATCGAGAGCGTCGCGAAGATCGCCTCGATAGCGCCCGCAGCGCCCAGAAGGTGGCCGGTGGCGGACTTGGTCGAGGACATGGAGATCTTCGACGCGGCGTCGCCGACCAGGCGCTCGACAGCGCCGAGCTCGATCGTGTCCGCCATGGTCGATGTGCCGTGCGCGTTGATGTAATCGATATCGGCGGGCGTCAGGCCAGCGCGCTTCAGCGCCATCGCCATGCAGCGGCCAGCGCCTTCGCCGTCTTCCGACGGCGCGGTGATGTGGTAGGCGTCGCCCGACAGGCCATAGCCGACGACTTCGGCGTAAATCCGCGCGCCGCGCGCCAGGGCATGCTCGAGCTCTTCGAGAACGACGATGCCGGCGCCCTCGCCCATGACGAAGCCGTCACGGTCCTTGTCGTAGGGGCGCGAGGCCTTGGTGGGGTCCTCGTTATGCTGCGTGGACAGCGCCTTGCAGGCCGCGAAACCGGCGAGCGAGATGCGGCTGACCGGCGATTCGGTGCCGCCGGCGACCATGACATCGGCATCGCCGAAGGCGATCAGACGGGCAGCATCGCCAATGGCGTGCGCGCCGGTCGAGCAGGCGGTGACAACGGAGTGGTTTGGTCCGCGCAGCTTGTGACGGATCGAGACCTGGCCGGATACGAGGTTGATCAGACGGCCGGGAATGAAGAAAGGAGAAATGCGGCGCGGGCCCTTGTCGCGCAGCGTATAGCCCGCTTCGACGATGCCTTCGATGCCGCCAATGCCGGAGCCGATGAGGACGCCGGTGGCAATCTGGTCTTCGTCGCTCTCGGGGTGCCAGTTGGCATCGTTGAGCGCCATGTCGGCCGCAGCCATACCATAGACGATGAAAGGATCAACCTTGCGCTGTTCCTTGGGCTCCATCCAATCATCCTGATTGAAGGTGCCGCCGGTGCCATCGCCGACAGGGATACGGCATGCGATCTTGGCCGGAAGGTCATCGACTTCGAACTCGGTCACGAGGCGTGCGCCGTTTTCACCCGCCAGCAGGCGAGCCCAGGTCACTTCCGTGCCGCATCCCAAGGGAGACACCATGCCAGTGCCCGTAATAACCACCCGTCTCATCGACTGCATTCCCCCGCCTTTTGTGTTCTATGGAGACCATGCCAGAAATAAAAAGGGCGGACTCCGGGTCCGCCCTTTCTAAAGTGCTCAGGATTAAGCCTGGGCCTTTTCGATAAACTTAACAGCGTCGCCGACCGTCAGGATCGAGTCCGCAGCGTCGTCAGGAATTTCAACGCCGAATTCTTCTTCGAACGCCATGACCAGTTCGACGGTGTCGAGCGAGTCAGCGCCCAGATCGTCGATGAAGCTTGCGCCTTCGACAACCTTGTCGGCGTCGACGCCAAGATGATCAATAACAATTTTCTTTACGCGTTCTGCGATATCGCTCATGTCGGTTTCCTCGACCTTATAATCCTGATCAGAGAGCCTTTATGGCACCCTACCCTGTTTCAGCCTGCGGCGCCCTAAAGCCACCTTCGGCAAACTCGTTGTACCCGGCTACCAGAGATGTCCCAGGCTTGCTTGGAAAGCCTGCCGGTCCGTCTTCTTTCTCGGGAGACTGTTCACAGTCATGGCCCGATTAACACGGTTTATGTCTGCCGCAAAGCCAGAAAATCAACCCCATAGCGTTGGTGAACAGGCTATTGCGGGGAAAAACGGCCCGAAAGCCAGTTTTCCGTTTCAGATCATGGCCATGCCGCCATTTACATGCAAAGTCTGGCCCGTCATGTAGGCCGCTTCCGACGAAGCCAGGTAAGCAACGGCGGAGGCTACTTCGGCACCGGTGCCCATGCGCTTCATCGGGATCGCGCCCATGATCGCGTCCTTCTGCTTGTCGTTCAGCTTGCCCGTCATCGCGCTTTCGATGAAGCCGGGCGCCACGCAGTTGACGGTCACGTTGCGGGTCGCGATCTCCTGCGCCAGCGACTTGGTGAAGCCGATCATGCCGGCCTTGGAGGCGCAGTAGTTCGCCTGGCCCGGATTGCCGGTGACGCCGACGATCGAGGTGATGTTGATGATGCGGCCGTAGCGGCGGCGCATCATCGGATGCGTGAGTTCGCGGGTCAGGCGGAACATCGAGGTCAGGTTGACTTCGATGACGCTGTCCCAGTCCTCGTCCGACATGCGCACGAAGAGGCCATCCTTGGTGATGCCGGCGTTGTTGACGAGAATGTCGACGCCGTCGAGTTCGGCTTCGGCCTTGACGCCGAGTGCCTTGACTTCGTCGCGATCGGCAAGGTTCGCCGGGAAGATCTTGACGCGGTCGCCGAGTTCATTGGCCAGCGCCTCGAGCTTTTCAACGCGGGTGCCGTGCAGGCCGACGATAGCGCCCTGCTTGTGCAGGATGCGGGCGATTTCTTCGCCGATGCCGCCAGAGGCACCGGTTACCAGAGCCTTGCGGCCGGAGAGATCGAGCATGGAAGAATTCCTTGTAATCGTTAAATCAATCAGGCCAGAAGAGCGGCAACGGCCGCATCGATATCAGCCGGCGAGTTGACCGAGATGCCGGTCACGTTCTTGTCGATGCGACGCGCGAGGCCGGTCAGGACCTTGCCGGCGCCGAGTTCATAAAGCGTCGTCACGCCGTTTGCCGCGAACCACTCGACCGTTTCGCGCCAGCGAACCTGGCCGGTGACCTGTTCGACCAGCAGCTTGGCGATTTCTTCGGCATCGGTGACGGGCGCGGCGCGAACGTTGGCGATGACAGGCACGACCGGGTTCGACTTCGCGACGCCTGCCAGCGCTTCGCGCATCGCGTCAGCCGCCGGCGCCATCAGCGCGGAATGGAAAGGTGCGGAGACCGGCAGCAGGATCGCGCGCTTGGCGCCCTTTTCGGTGGCGATGGCGGCAGCCTTTTCAACCGGCGCCTTCTCACCCGAAATCACGATCTGGCCGCCGCCATTGTCGTTGGCGATCTGGCAGGCGCCGAGAGCCGAGGCTTCCTCGCAGACGGCGATCACGTCGGCATGTTCGAGGCCGATGATGGCGGCCATGGCGCCGACGCCGACGGGCACGGCAGCCTGCATGGCGTTGCCGCGTATGCGCAGGAGGCGCGCGGTATCGGCGATCGAGAACATGCCGGCGGCACAGAGAGCGGAGTATTCGCCGAGCGAGTGGCCGGCGACGTAGGAGACCTTGGCCTTGAGATCGACACCCTTGGCTTCGAGCACGCGGATGACGGCCATCGAAACGGCCATCAGCGCCGGCTGCGCATTGGCGGTCAGCGTCAGTGTCTCTTCCGGACCGTTGAACATGGTCTCGGACAGCTTCTCGCCGAGAGCGTCATCGACCTCTTCAAAAACGGCGCGCGCTTCGGCGAAATTCTCGGCAAGATCCTTGCCCATGCCGACGGCCTGACTGCCCTGGCCAGGGAACGTGAAAGCGATGGTCATCCTATGTCCTTTTTATATGGACCCGCGGTCATTTCGCCTCCAATTGACATTCTTTCCCCGAGAGTCAAGTGCCGGAGGCCTGCGTTCCAAGGCTTTCGCGACTGCAACAAAGCCGCAGATTTGCTCTTGCGCTTGCTCAATTCCGGCCTAAATTCGCGCCGTCCTTCAAAGACCTCATTCTTTTAAGATCACGATTAAGGCTCCCGAATGAAACACAAGAAACTTGGTCGCACCGATATCTCGGTGTCCGAAATCTGCTTGGGCACGATGACCTGGGGTTCGCAGAACTCCGAAGCCGAAGCGCACGGCCAGATGGACTATGCGTTCGAAAAGGGCGTCAACTTCTTCGACACCGCCGAACTCTATCCGACCACGCCGCTTTCCCCGGAAACGCAGGGTCTTACCGAGGACTACATCGGCACCTGGCTCGAAAAGACCGGAAAGCGCAAGGATGTCGTGCTCGCCACCAAGGTCGCCGGCCCCGGCCGCGCCTATATTCGCGGCGGCGAAGGCGCTGATGCCAAGAATATCCGCCTGGCAATCGAAGCCAGCCTGAAGCGGCTGAAGACCGACTATATCGATCTCTACCAGATCCATTGGCCGGTTCGCGGTCACTTCCACTTCCGTCAGAACTGGCACTACGACCCCTTCAAGCAGGACCGCGCCAAGGCTGTCGCCAACATCACCGATATTCTCGAGACGGTGGGCGCACTGGTGAAGGAAGGCAAGATCCGCGCGATCGGCCTCTCCAACGAGACGACCTGGGGCACGCAGAAGTATCTCACGATCGCCGAGCAGCTCGGCCTGCCGCGCGTCGTCAGCATCCAGAACGAGTATAACCTGCTCTATCGCCACTACGATCTCGACATGGCGGAAATGTCGCACCATGAAGATGTGGGCCTGCTCGCCTACTCGCCGCTCGCCGGCGGCATCCTGAGCGGCAAATACATCGGCGGCGGCAAGCCCGAGGGATCGCGCGGCTCGATCAACGGCGACATCGGCGGACGCCTGCAGCCGCTGCAGGAAGCACCGACCAAGGCTTACGTCGAGATCGCCAAGCGCCACGGCCTCGACCCATCGGCCATGGCCATCGCATTCTGCCTGACACGCCGCTTCATGACATCAGCCATCATCGGCGCAACGACCATGGCGCAACTGACGACCGATATCGACGCGGCCGGCATC